>NZ_CABPRY010000002.1:0-726864 GCF_902459625.1 Pandoraea cepalis | reverse complement strand
AGCCGTGTCAGCCGTGTCAGCCGTGTCAGCCGTGTCAGCCGTGTCAGCCGTGTCAGCCGTGTCAGCCGTGTCAGCCGTGTCAGCCGACACCGCTACCGCTGATTCCTCTGCCTCCACCGCGCTCACTTCCTCCTTGGCTTCCGCCGGCACGTCCGCCCCGCACTCACCACCATCGCCACATGGCGAACGCGAGCGCCGCGGCCACGCACCACTCCGCAGCCGACCCGGTCGTCACGTAAAGCGGCGAACGGAAGCGCGTTCGCAACGGCCAGCACAGCGGCACGCCGGACGGCGTGAGCCAATCGGCCAGCAGATGTGACAAATACCCGGCTGCCAACGCCAGCATCCACACCGGCACATGGCCCCAGCCATACAGGCAGCCCACGACCGCCAGGATCGGCAGCAGCAGCGAATGCGTCATGCCGCGATGGCCGAAAAGACCGGAGACCAAGAGCGACACCGGTGCGACTCGGCGTCCCAGCATGCTCTTCGGGTGATCGATGTCCGGCAGCAATGCGCCAACGAGCGTCAAGGGCCAGGCGTGGACGCTGGCGGCCCACCCAGTGCGATGCATCAGCCAAGTTGCGCCGATACCGAAAATGAGATGACTTCTGGCTTGCATGGTGAGTCGGCGGCGGTGCGCCCGGCCCCGCTACAAATGGGCCCGAAGTCTACCACTCGATACACGACGTAGGCAGCCTCGGCGTCCCTTTCGTGCCCCCTCTTCCCCCTCTTCCTCCTCGCATCTCCACCTCTGCGCCTCTCCACGTCTCCACGTCTCTATCCCCCACCTCCCTACCTCCCGACCTCCCTACCTCTCTACGTCTCCACGCCTCTACGTCTCTACCTCCCTGCCTCCCGACCTCCCGACCTCCCGACCTCCCGACCTCCCGACCTCCCTACCTCTCTACCTCTCTACCTCTCTACGTCTCCACGCCTCTACGTCTCTACCTCCCTGCCTCCCACCACGCAGCCCCGCCAACGAGCAACGCTCCCAATACGCGAATCTCGAATACCGCACATTCGGCGAGTTTCGGTTGACCGTGTCACATGCCCCCCGTACGATCCGCGCGACGGATTTCCAGACCTTCGCACCGGGACACACCCATCGCCCCGCAGGAGTTTTCAATGAAGAAGTTTCTGATGCTTGCCGCAGCGCTCGCGCCGCTTGCCGCTCACGCCACCAACCCGCTTGTAACGGACGACACCGGCACACAGGACACCGGCAACTGGCAACTCGAGCTGAACAGCGAGTGGATAACCATGCCGAGCGCCCGCCAGCAACAATGGAACAACACGCTGACGTACGGCGTGATGCCCAACCTCGACGTCGCCATCCAGGCGCCCTACCAGCGCACGCGACCCGATGGCGCTGGCTGGACCAGCGGCGTCACCGACCTCCAGTTGCAAGCCAAATGGCGCTTTCTCGAAACCGATCAGTGGAGCCTCGGCCTCAAGCCGTTCGTCTCGCTGCCGACAGCCAGCCAGGATCGCGGCCTCGGCAACGGGCGCGCAACCACCGGCGCGAATCTGTTGATGCAATACAACCTCGATCGCTGGACATTCCTCGCCAACGCCGGCTATACGTGGAACAACAATGGCATCGGCAACCGACAGAGCCTGTGGAACGCGTCCACGGCCGTGCTTTTCAGTGCGACGGACACGGTGCGTCTGGTTGCCGACATCGGTCTCGCGACCAATCCGGACGCCACGACCCGGACAAAGCCCGCTTACGCGCTGGTCGGCGCGATCTACAGCCCGACGAAGGACCTCGATCTGGACGTCGGCTACAAGCGCGGCCTGAACCCGGCGTCGCTCTCCAACTCCGTGCAGGCGGGCGCCACGATCCGCTGGTGAGCGCCGCCACGACGTTGACTTCCGAGTGATACGGCGTGCGCGCGGGATGCGGCGAAAATGCACACGTCGCGCATGTTTTTCCGAGGTCCATAAATTTAATGTCATAAATGCTTGACACGATGCGCGGAACTCTCGTATTATTCAGTTCTCAGACGCGGGGTGGAGCAGTCTGGCAGCTCGTCGGGCTCATAACCCGAAGGTCACAGGTTCAAATCCTGTCCCCGCAACCAAATTCGAAAGCCCGTCGGCCGCAAGGTCGACGGGCTTTTGTCATTTCGCACGATCCTCCTCGTCAACGAATGCCGCTACGGCCTGGCCTTGGTCCACCTAGAATAAAAGGCCGGCGGGGCAACCCTAGACCCGCGTCAACCCATTCAAGGGGGCATCATGGCCGAGCGCGACAAGGTGTTTGCTGGGTCGATTCCAAAGTGCTACGACACGCTGATGGTGCCGTTGATCTTCGACACCTACGCCATCGATACGGCAGCGCTTGTCGCGGCCACCTCGCCCAGGTCGATCCTGGAGACGGCAGCCGGCAGCGGCGCCGTAACGCGAGCGCTTGCCCCGAAACTCGGCCCCGACACGCGCTACGTGGTGACCGACCTCAATCAGCCAATGCTCGACTATGCCGCCGACAGGCAACCGGCCGACGCTCGGATCGAATGGCAGCAGGCCGACGCGCTCGCCTTGCCGTTCGACGATGCGTCGTTCGATGTGGTCTTCTGCCAGTTCGGCGCGATGTTCTTCCCCGACCGCGCTGCCGGCTATACCGAGGCGCGTCGTATGCTGAGGCCGGGTGGACGCTTCATCTTCAGCGTCTGGGACCGCATCGAAGCTAACGCCTTCGCCGACGAGGTCACCGAAGCCGTCGGCGCATTGTTCCCGCATGACCCGCCAAGGTTTCTCGCCCGCACACCTCACGGCTATTACGACGTGACACGGATCCGGGAGGATCTGAGCCGCGCCGGTTTCGTCCACATTGAGATCGAGACGCACGAGAAAGTGAGTTATGCGGCATCGGCCCGCGACGCCGCCACTGCTTATTGCCTCGGAACGCCGCTGCGCAACGAGATCGAAGCGCGCGACCCCGGCCTGCTTGAACTCGCCACAGACCGGGCGACGGCGGCGATAGCCCAACGTCACGGCGACGGTCCGGTGGCCGGCAAAATTCAGGCACACGTGATCGTTGCGGTGGAATAGCTGCGCAGGGATGGCTGTGGTGGGATCGTAGCGGCAAGACGGCAGCGGCGAGATACCTGTGTCGGGTTGGCTGCGTCGCGTCCTTTGCATAGGGATGGCTGCGGCGCGATGGCAGTGGGACGGCGGCGGCTTCTGCGACGCCGATGCATCCCATCGCAAAGGCGTGCTTCGACGCTGCATTGCGCGTCGGCTGCCCGGGGAAGTCAGCCCAGCGCCGTCGCACCGCCCGCGCGACGGCGGAACCGTTGCTCCACGACCCGGCTCCCCCATTGCTCACCTTCGGATTCCTCGGTCAATGCAAAGCCGAACGACTCATACAAATGCCGTGCCGCATCCAGCCCCTTGAACGTCCATAGGTAGGTCTCGCGAAAGCGTGCATCGACAAAGGCCATCGCCTCCGACATCAGTCGCCGCCCGACCCCGGACCCACGCAATGAATCGTCAACGATGAACCACCGCAAATGCGCGACACCCGTTTCATGGTCGCCGTCGATCGCGAGCGAGGCCAGCGTGCGCCCATTCTCGACATGGCGCCACAGCGCTTTGCCGTCGGCGGGCAACGCGCTGGCGAACGCCGCCAGTTCCGTTGCGACCTTCGTCTCGAAAAACACCCCAAACCCCCAGTGTTCCGCGTAAAAGCGCGCGTGCAGGCTGGCAATGTCGCCGATACACCCCGGCTGATAGCCTTCGACCACTTGGGCGGAGACTTCCCCCTCGATCGCGCCTTTGGCCGAGTTGTCCTGTGCGAGCGCGTCCGCGTACAGGGCAAGCGCCCGGACCAGGGCCGCCTGATCCGCGGGCACGATGCGCCGCAGCGCGCTGGACACTTGATCGGTCGCAAAGCGGTCGATCTTGCTGCGAAGCCGCTGACCTGCTTCGGTCAGAGAGAGTTCGGATGCACGCGCGTCGTTGCTTGCCGTCGTGCGCCTCACGAGCCCGCTGGCCTCGAGCTTCGCCACTTGCCGGCTCGTGTTCGATTTATCCAGCCGCAGCAGGTTGCCAAGGTCCTTGGCACTGATCCCGGGCGTCGCCCCGATCTCGATGATGGCGTGAACCGCCGACGGCGCAAGATCGCTGTCGGCCAGCGTCGTTCGCATGAAGCCGAGTTCGCGAACCAGTCGACGCGAGAAGTCGCGGAGTTCCAGAATCTCCGCTTCGCGAGGCTTGCCAGGCAGATCGACGATATCCATATCTCAACCCCTATCAGTTGCGCATCGCAACCAATATAGTTGCGATGCGCAACTTGTGCAAGTCGCTGATTGTGCATGCGCGTGCTCGACAAGCGAGGAAGACCGCCCAGCGTGACCGAGCCCCGCCGTCACGGCGTCATTGACCGCCACCCAGCAAATCGTGGGCATCCAGGATCGCGTAAGCGATACCCGGACGACTATCGAGACAGCGCCGAACCGCGGCCGGGATCGACGCCTGGATCTTCCGGCAAAGGCCCGGTTTTGCCGCCAACCGAATACTGATGCCGCGGACCGTCCGGACTTCATTCACACTCGGCGCGATCTGCAACGAAATCCCGAGCTGGGCCTGCATCAGGTCAGCTACGCGCTGAAGATCGGCGTAACTGGTCACGGCTTCGATGCGCGCGATCAGCCGCTTCTCCTCCGTCTGCGTCAACAGCAGGATGCGGCGATCACCGTGCGGGTCTTGCATGAGGCTTTCCCGATCACAGGTGCAGGCACCCGGTGGGCATTCCTTGCGAATTGGGAAGCGGGTCTCGTCGACCATAGGGTACGGACAGGGGGGACGTTGGCGGGACTGACGTCGACATTGCATTATCGATCGTTCAAGTGTCCGCAATCTGCTTTCCCGAATCAATTAGGGATGTCATCGAAGCGCGAACGTGATCCCTACGCTGGCGAAGGGGATGGCGCTGCCGGGGAAATCATCCGGCAGCGCTATAATCCTGCGCTTTGATGGCCTTCATCGGCCGTTCAGGACCCATCGACATGAGTACTTTGCCTGCTTGCCCGAAATGCAACTCCGAATTCACATACGAAGACGGGGGTGTCTACATTTGTCCCGAGTGCGCGCATGAGTGGTCGGCGCAGGCTACCGCTTCAGCGGAACCGGCCGAACGCGTCTATCGCGATGCCACCGGAACGCTCCTGCAAAATGGCGATACCGTGACCGTCATCAAGGACTTGAAGCCGAAGGGTTCGGGGGGCGTGATCAAGATGGGCACCAAGGTGAAGAACATTCGGCTGGTGGACAGCGACCACGATATCGACTGCAAGATCGACGGCTTTGGCGCCATGAGCCTGAAATCCGAATTCGTCAAAAAGGTCTGATCGGGTTCCGACGCCCGTCGACTTCGCTGTCTTGACGGGCGTGACGGACATCACGAACATCACGGGCTTGAAGCGCCAACCCGGCGCGTCGAAATCACCGCGCCCGAATATCGAACCCGTCCACGTAAGCGCGTAAATCGGCGGCACTGGCTGCATCCCAGACCTTGCCGTCGCAAAGCACCTCACGCGCCGGCGAGGCCACCACGGGCACCGCCTCGGCACGCGCCGCCGCCTCGAACAGCGCCGTCTGGTTCACCGCTGCCGCCGTTTGCGCGGCACCGGCCACCGCCGCATCGCCCACCATCCCCCAGCGACGATATTGCGCGATGAACCACATGCCATCCGAAGGATGCGGGTAATTCACCACGCCCCCGTCGAAGAAGCTCACGGGCAACAACGCGTGCCGTCCCTGCAGGCGACCGAAGTCGCCCAGCAGACGCGCCGCGATCAGGTCGCGTGGCGCCCCGACCCACGCCGGCTCCGCCAGCCATCCCGCCGCTTCCGCCCGATGCCCGGGCATATCCAGCCAGCGGCACGCGCTGAGCAGCGTGCGCACCAGCGCCTGTGCCGTTTTCGGATAGCGCGACACAAAGTCCCGGCGGCAGGCCAGCACCTTCTCAGGATGATTCGGCCAGATGTCGCTCGACACCACGACCGTGCGCCCGAGCCCACGCGCCTGGGCCACGGCATGCCACGGCTCGCCGCAGCAAAACCCGTCGAGCCCGCCCTCTTCCATCGCGGCGACCATATGCGCCGGGGGAATCACGATGCTGGAGATCTCGTTGAGCGGATCGATGCCCTGCGCGGCAAACCAGTAATTGAGGAACATCGCGTGCGTGCCTGTCGGGAACGTCTGCGCGAAGACCGGCTTGCGCCCGAGCGACGCCAGCGCCGCGCGCAGGTCGCCCGTGCGCGCCATCGCCTCGGCGAGCGACGGCGTGACCGTCACCGCCTGCCCGTTGCGATTGAGGACCATGAGCACGGCCATGTCTTCACGCGGGCCGCCAATGCCCAACTGCACCCCGTACACGAGGCCATACAGCGAGTGCGCGGCATCCAGCTCGCCCGTGAGCAGCTTGTCGCGCACGGCGGCCCAAGACGACTCGCGGCTCAGCTCCAGGGTCAGTCCATGCTCGTGCCCCAGCTCCAGACGCTTCGCGACAATCAGCGGCGCCGCATCGGACAGCGCGATGAACCCCACGCGCAGATGACGTTTCTCTGGCGCGCCGTCCGGCAATTGCGCGTCAGAAGCCAACCATGATGACGTCGACATGAGCAGTGTCTATCCCAGTAATTCGGCAATCGAGACGAGCTGGCGCGCCACTTCGACGAGCTTCTCGCCCTGATCCATCGCCCGTTTGCGCAGGATGGCATAGGCCTCCTGCTCGGAAATCTTGCGTCGGTCCATCAGCAGGCGCTTGGCGCGGTCGATCAGCTTTCGGTCGGCCAGTTCGGTCTCGGCCTTGGCCAGTCGTGCGCGCAGCTTCTCCTCATGGGCGAAGCGCGCAAGCGCGACTTCGAGAATCGGCGCGAGCCTGTCTGCCGCCAGTCCCTCGACGGAGTATGCCGTCACCCCGGCATCGACGGCCGCGCGAATCAGCGATTGATTGCCGTCGGCCGAGAACATCAGCACCGGACGCGGCGCCGCCGCATTCATCACCGCGAGTTGTTCCAGCGTGTCGCGCGACGGCGATTCGGTATCGATGATGACGACGTCCGGGCGCTCGCTCTCCACCACGCGCGGCAACGCCTGCGGCTTGGCGACTTCCACCAGCATCTCGCACCCCAGACGCGCGAGCGCCGCGCGCAAATCGCCAATCGGCTTGTCGGTATCCGTGACGAGCAGCACGCGCAGCATGCCGTGCGCCCCGGCTGTGGTGACAGGGGCGGCAGGCACTGCGGGTTTGCGGGGCGTGTCGGCCTGAGGATCGACGTCCCCGGCATCCGGTGTTTTCGGCAAGTTCGTGGGGGCCAATGCGCTCGGCCAGTCAGTGAAATTCCATCCACGTCGCCGTGGCGAGGCAGCATCGGCTGCGCCCCGTCGGCGACGTCTCGTGTGCTAATCGAACACGCGCTACTCAGTATACGTAGTGACGATACAACGCATCAGGCCGCTCTGGCGATGACTTCGCGCGTAATGTCTCCGGCCACACCCCCGTCATCGACACCTGTCGCCACGCCCGGTTCGCCCGCCGCGAGCGCCGCTTCACCGACCGCGCCGCCCACGAGCAGAACGGTCGGACTGGCAAACCCCGCGGCGCGAACGTCGGCCGCCAGCCGGCCCAGCGACGTGACCATGCGCCGCTCTTGCGGCGAGCCCGCCCACTGCACCGCCCCCGCCGGGGTTGCCGCATCGAGATGCGCCAGTAGCGTCTCGCTCAGTTCCTCGACCCGATGCAGGCCCATGTAGATCGCCAGCGTGGTGCCGGTCGCCGCCAGCGCCGCCCAGTTGGGGGCACTGCCGTCCTGCCGGTGCGCGGTGACGAACGTCACGCCCGCGCAGTGGTCGCGATGCGTAAGCGACATGCCCAGACCGGCCGCCGCCGCGAACGCGGACGACACCCCGCTCACGATCTCCACCGGCACCCCCGCGCGACGCAGCGCCGAGATTTCCTCGCCCGCACGCCCGAACATCAGCGCGTCGCCCCCCTTCACGCGCACCACGTGCGCGCCGCGTCGCGCAAAGCGACACATCAGCCGCTCGATGAACGCCTGTGGCGTCGAGCGACAGCCGCCGCGCTTGCCCACGGCAATCACGCGGGCCCGCGGCGCGAGCGTGGCGATCTCCGGATTGGCCAGATCGTCGACGAGCAGCACATCCGCCTCGCCGAGCACGCGTGCCGCGCGCAACGTCAGCAGATCCAGCGCGCCGGGACCGGCGCTCAGCAGGGTGACTTTGCCGTTCTTCATGATCGTTCTCCCTCAATTCCTCGATGTCCTGCATGTCGCCCAATTCAAATCCAGTCGGTGCGTTCACGATGCGCTGCCCATGCCCCGGGCTCAAGCGACATTCGTCGCGAACGGCTGCGCCGCGGCGTTGACCGGCGCAGCGCACATGCGCTGCAACTCCGGCACACACGAGCCGCAGACGGTCCCACAGCCGAGCCTCGCCTTGAGCTGCGCGACGTCCGCTCCCGCGCCGATCGCCGCATTAATGGTCGACGCCGTCACTGACTTGCACTGACACACGGTGCGATCGCGCGGTACCGCCGGCCCGCTGTCGGCCACGAAGACCGCATGGCGCGCGCGTGTCCAGGGAGACGTTTCGCGAACACGCGCGAGTAGCGACGTCGACGCCGCGACATCGGCTTCACTGCCCGCCACCAGCACGCCATCGATCAAGGTGTCGCGCCATGCCACACGCTTGGTCATCGACCGGCGCGCATCGCGATACTCCAACAGCGATTCGTCGCGCGGCAGGGCCAGTGCCGTGTGCAAGCGCTCCAGCCAGTCGGCGTCCGGCTGGTTGTCGGCGGCCATGACCACGATCCGGTCGTCGCCCTCCAGGCGCACCGTCGCGAAGCGCCGCTCGGCCAACAATGGCTGCACCGCCGCGTGCAATTGCAAGGCGTCGCCGCGCCGCACCGCCGCCACGCGCCAAGGCAGCGCGAGCGGATCGACGCGCACGGCGGCGTGCTTCAATTCGGGCTGCTTCGAATACTTGTCGACGGCGCCGAGGGTCGTGTCGTTCACGCCCCCGCCGCCGAGAAACTGTCCGCTCCAGTGCATTGGTACGAACACCGTGCCCGAGGCGACATCGTCGCTCACGGCCAGCGTCAGCACCCGCTCGCCGCGACGGCTCGACAGCCGCACGACATCCCCCGGGCGCAGGCTTCGACGCGCCGCGTCGGCCGGATGCATGGTGAGCGCCGGTTCCGGTGCGTGCTCGAACAGTTGCCCCACACGCCCCGTCCGGCTCATGCCGTGCCACTGATCGCGCAGGCGACCGGTAATCAGTCGCAACGGATGGCGGGCATTGATCGGCTCCGCCACCGGTTGGTATTCGAACGCATGAAAACGAGCACGGCCGTCGCTCGTAGCGAACACGCCGTCTTCATAGCGGCGCGCAACGCCTTGCGCCGCGCCGGCCGGAAACGGCCAATGTTGCGGTCCGCGCTGCTCGAGCAACGCGTAATCGATACCGCCGATGTCGAGGTCGCGTCCCACGGTGAGCGCGCGATGCTCGTCGAAGATGGTCTCAATGGACGAGAACGCGAACGGTTCGGGCGACGCGTCGAGCTTGGGCGCAAGACGCCGGGCGACCTCGCTGGCAATCCACCAGTCGGCCCGAGTCTCTCCCGGCGCCGAGACGCAGGCTCGCACGCGCGAGATGCGCCGCTCCGAGTTCGTGACCGTACCCGCCTTCTCGCCCCAGCTCGTTGCCGGCAGCAGCACGTCGGCATAAGGAACGGTGTCGGTCTGGTGAAACGCCTCCTGCACCACCACGAACTCCGCAGCGGCGAGCGCTTCACGCACGCGCGCGCTGTCCGGCATCGAATGCACGGGGTTCGTGCACGCGATCCAGATCGCCTTGATACGGCCGTCGCGCACGGCGTCGAACATCTCCACAGCGGGCAGGCCCGGCCTGTCAGACAGCCCCTGCACGCCCCAAAGCCGCTCGACCTCCGCGCGATGCGCCGCGTTGCCGATGTCGCGATGCGCGGCGAGCATGGTGGCCAACCCGCCGACTTCACGGCCGCCCATCGCATTGGGCTGACCGGTGAGCGAGAACGGCCCGGCACCCGGGCGTCCGATCTGCGCGGTGGCCAGATGCAGATGGATGAGCGCGAGATTCTTCTCGGTGCCATGGCTCGATTGATTCAGACCCATGCAGTAAAGCGACAGCGCCGCCGGGCTCTCGCCAAACCAGTCGGCCGCCTGACGCAACGCTGATTCTTCGATGCCGCAGATATCGGCCACGAGTGCCGGCGTATAGCCGCGCAGCACCTTCTTGAGGGCGTCGAAGCCTTCGGTATGGGCATCGATGTAGCGCCGGTCGATGCGTCCTTCCCAGATCAGGTGGTGCAGCATGCCGTGAAAGAGCGCAACGTCGGTGCCCGGCACGATGGCCAGATGCAGATCGGCCATCGCGGCCGTGTCGGTGCGGCGCGGATCGACGACGATCCAGCGAATCGACGGATCGGCCGCCCTGGCCGCTTCGAGTCGACGGAACAGCACCGGGTGCGCGTAGGCCATGTTGCTGCCTGCGAACAGCACGGTGCGCGCCGCTTCGAGATCGTCGTAGCAGGTGGGCGGGCCGTCTGCGCCGAGCGCCATCTTGTAGGCACTCACGGCGCTCGACATGCACAGTCGCGAGTTGGTGTCGATGTTGTTGGTGCGCACCAACCCCTTGGCGAGCTTGTTGAAGACGTAATAGTCCTCGGTCAACAACTGTCCCGATACGTAGAAGGCGACGGCGTCCGGGCCATGCCGGCGGATGACGTCGGCAAAGCGCGACGCCACCGTCTCCAGCGCGTCGTCCCAACTGGCGGGCGTGCGCTCGGCGTCGCGCGTGGTGCGCAGCTCGGGCGTCAGCACGCGTCCGGCAAGCGACTGTGCGGTGAGCGGCAGCGTCATGCCCTTGCTGCACAGTCGCCCGAAGTTCGCCGGATGCGCCGGGTCGCCCTGCACACCGACGATGCGATCATCGTCGCTCTCGACGAGCATGCCGCAACCGACGCCGCAGTAGCAGCAGGTGGTTTGCGTGAGGGTTGTCATGGGGGGCTCCGGCAATCGCGAGGGGTCAGGGGGGCGGGGGTAGCGGGTCAAGCGGCAGCCGTCGCCGCGCTCGCCTCGGTACCGATCGCCTCGTCGAGCGACACATACACCTCGCCCGCGTCGATCCGCACGGCGAAGCGCTCTGCACAGCCCACGTCGGGTGCGCAGGCTTCGCCGGTCGTCAGGTCGATGTTCCAGGCGTGCAGCGGGCATGTGACCTTCTCGCCATGCACGATGCCCTGCGAGAGCGCCCCGCCCTTGTGTGGGCACTTGTCGCGCAACGCAAAGACCTTGTCGCTCTCGGAGCGAAAAAGGGCGATGTCGCCGCTCGGATGGGACAGCACGCGCGTACCCAGGCGCGGGATCGCGCCCACATCGCAGACGTGCAACCAGATCGGTTTGGATTGCGTCATGTTGGTCTCCTCAAACAGTCGCGGGTTCGACGCTCACCGGCACGATCGAGGTCAGCGGACGATATTCATTGGCTTGCACCCCGTTGATGCGGGCTTGCCACGGGTCGGGCAGTCCGTCGAGCGAGAAGAGCAGCCGCTCGTACAGCGCGCGCCGATTGGCGGCATCGTTCACCACGCGTTGCTTCACGTAGTCGAGGCCAACCCGGTCGAGGTAATGCACCGTGCGGTCGAGGTAATAGGCTTCCTCGCGGTAGAGCTGGAGGAACGCACCCGTGTACTCCTTGACCTCGTCGGCCGTCTTCACCTTGACGAGGAACTGCGCGACTTCCGTCTTGATACCGCCGTTGCCGCCGACATACAGCTCCCAGCCCGAATCGACCGCGATCACGCCCACGTCCTTGATCCCGGCCTCGGCGCAATTGCGCGGGCAGCCGGACACGGCCAGCTTGACCTTGTGGGGCGACCACATGTTCGCGAGCATGGTCTCGAGATCGATGCCCATCTGCGTGCTGTTCTGCGTGCCAAAGCGGCAGAATTCGCTGCCCACGCACGTCTTCACGGTGCGGATCGACTTGCCGTAGGCGTGTCCCGACGGCATGCCGAGGTCGCGCCAGACGCTCACGAGATCTTCCTTCTTCACGCCCAGCAAATCGATACGCTGACCGCCCGTGACCTTGACCATCGGAATCTGGTACTTGTCCGCCACGTCGGCGATACGGCGCAGCTCGCTCGAGTTCGTCACGCCGCCCTTCATCTGCGGGATGACGGAGAACGTGTTGTCCTTCTGAATGTTGGCGTGCACGCGCTCGTTGACGAAGCGGCTTTGCGGATCGTCCACGGCTTCCTTCGGCCACGTGCTGAGCATGTAGTAGTTCAGCGCCGGACGGCACGTGGCGCACCCGTTGGGCGTGCGCCATTCGAGGAAGTCGAAGGCGGCACGGTGGGACGTGAGGTGATGCTCACGCACCGCACGACGCACGTCGGCGTGCGACAGATCCGTGCAACCGCACACCGCCTTCTCCTTCGGTGCCGCGTCGTAGGTCGAGCCCAGCGTGCTCATCAGAATCTGTTCGCACAGCCCGGCGCACGAACCGCACGAGCTGGCAGCCTTCGTATGCTTCTTGACTTCGTCGAGCGTGAACAAGCCCTTCTCGGTAATCGCCTTGACGATCGTGCCCTTGCACACGCCGTTGCAGCCGCACACTTCATCGGTATCGGACATGGCCGACGCGCGGTTCTGCCCTTGCGTGCCAACGTCGCCCACGCTCGACTCGCCGAACATGATGCGCTCGCGCAACTCGCCCAGCGAACGCCCATCGCGCAACAGCTTGAAGTACCAGGCGCCGTCAGCCGTGTCACCGTACAGGCACGCGCCGACGAGCTTGTCGTCGCGAATCACCAGCTTCTTGTAGACGCCGCTCGCGGGATCGGACAACACGATCTCCTCAGTGCCTTCGCCGCCGAGAAAGTCGCCCGCCGAAAACAGGTCGATGCCCGTGACCTTGAGCTTCGTCGACAGCACCGAGCCGCGATAGCTGCCGATGCCCATGAGCGCGAGGTGGTTGGCGCAGACCTTGGCCTGCTCGAACAACGGGGCCACGAGTCCGTAGGCCACGCCGCGATGGCTCACGCATTCGCCCACAGCGTAGATGCGCGGATCATAGGTTTGCAGGGTGTCCGACACGACGATGCCACGAGCGCAATACAGACCGGCCGCTTCGGCCAACGTCGTGTTCGGCCGAATTCCTGCGGCCATCACCACGAGGTCAGCGTCAATTTCTTCGCCGTTGCTGAACTTCACGGCCCGCACGCTGCCGTTGCCGTCGTCGAGAATCGCCGCCGTTTGATGCGACAGTCGGAACGCGAGACCGCGCGCTTCGAGCGATTGTTGCAGCAACTTGCCCGCCGTACTGTCGAGTTGGCGCTCGAGCAGCGTCTCGGCCAGATGCACGACGGTCACGTCCATGCCGCGCAGCTTGAGGCCGTTGGCCGCCTCCAGACCGAGCAGACCGCCGCCGATCACGACCGCATGACGCTTCATGCTCGCCGTCTCGATCATGATCTCGGTATCGCGAATGTCGCGATAGCTGATCACGCCATCGAGATCCTTGCCGGGCACCGGCAGAATGAACGGGCTGGAGCCGGTGGCGATCAACAGACGGTCGTACGGCGCCTCAGTGCCGTCGGCGCAACGCACGACGCGGCGCGGTCGATCGATCTGCGTGACTTCCTTGCCCAGATGCAACGTGATGCCCTTCTCGGCATACCAGTCGAGCGGATTGAGCACGATGTCGGCGAACGACTGCTCACCGGCGAGCACCGGCGAGAGCAGGATCCGATTGTAGTTCGGATGCGGCTCGGCACCGAATACGGTGATGTCGTACTGATGCGGTGCGATTTCCAGCAGCTCTTCGAGCGTGCGGATGCCGGCCATGCCGTTGCCGATGACGACCAGACGAGGTTTGCGCATGCTGTCTTCTCCTGTTGCAGCGCTTGCAGCGCCCGAAAAACAAAACGGCGTCCGACCATGCCGAAGCACGGAGGGACGCCGTTGTCCTGTGGGTACGTCGCAGGCGCTCTCGCCTGACACCGTACCGGAATTCATGGCCGGCGACGTCTTTGCCGCTGGCACACACAGTTATGCAACAAGCGTGCCAGACATCGAAGAAACGTCGGCAAAGCGTTATTCAGCAACGCAGGACAGGTGTTTTGTCTATGGGAAATGCCCGAAAGTCTGGCCGAATCTGCTGCACCGCAGCAGTGCAAGGCGGTGCGGCGCTGACGTTGCGCGCACCACCTTGATGCGCAGCGTGAACACGTTAGCGCACCGTGGATCGTCGATGCCGCCTCAATCGTCGTGCATCAGGGCGCGCCCAATGATCAGTTGCTGAATTTGCGTGGTGCCTTCATACAGACGCAGCAGGCGCACGTCGCGATAGAAGCGCTCGACCTTGTATTCGTTGATGTAGCCGGCCCCGCCATGCACCTGCACGCCGCGATCGGCCACGCGCCCGACCATCTCGGTGCAGAACAGCTTGGCGCACGAGGCCCGTGTGCTGACATCGGCATCGCGCTTGCCCTCGGGTTTCGCGTCGTAACGCTGCGCGCAGTCCTGCACCATCGACCATCCCGCGTACAGTTCGGCCTGGCTGTCCGCGAGCATCGCCTGTACGAGCTGGAAGTCACCGATGCGCTGCCCGAATTGCTTGCGTTCGCGCGCATACGTCACGGACTCGTCGAGAATTCGCTGCGCCATGCCGCACGCGAGCGCCGCGACATGCAAGCGCCCACGGTCGAGCACCTTCATGGCCGTCTTGAAGCCCTTGCCCGCCTCGCCGCCGATGATGTTCGCCGCCGGCACGCGCGCGCCTTGCAGCACGACGTCGCACGTCTTCGTTCCGCGCTGCCCCATCTTCTTGTCGGGCTTGCCCAGCGACAGGCCCGGCGTGTCGGCCGGCACGATGAAGGCCGAGATACCGCCCGCGCCCTCGCCGCCCGTGCGCGCCATCAGCGTGAACGCCCCGGCGCGCGGTGCGTTGGTAATGAAGCGCTTCACACCATCGAGCACATAGGTGTCGCCGTCGAGTACGGCCCGTGTCTTGAGCGCGGCCGGGTCCGAACCCGCGTCCGGCTCCGTGAGCGCGAACGACATGATCAGGTCGCCGCTCGCCACGCGCGGCAATAGGTCGCGCTTCTGCGCCTCGGTCCCGTCCATCAGAATGCCCTGCGAGCCGATGCCCACGTTGGTGCCGAACACCGAGCGAAACGCCAGCGACGTCTGCCCGAACTCGTAGGCCACGCGCACTTCCTGCGTCATCGACAGCCCAATGCCGCCGAACGCTTCGGGGATCGACAGGCCGAACAGGCCCATCTCCTTCATCTCGTTGACGAGGGCGGCGGGCACTTCATCGTGCTCTTCCACGTCGTTTTCGGCGGGCACCAGCCGCTCGCGTATGAAACGTTGCACCGCCGCTAGCAAAAGCTCGAACGATTCGCTATCCAGTCCCTTTGATGTCATCGACCTTTCATCCTTGAAGAATGCCGCGCCGCGTGCAGGTGTTTACTCGTCCGCCTGCAGCATCTCGCGCAATTTGAACTTCTGTATCTTACCCGTCGGGGTCGTGGGCAGCGCCTCGCGCACTTCGAGGCGTTCCGGCCAATACTGCCGGGCGACCTTGTGCGACGCCAGGAAGCCGGTGAGCGCGGGCAGATCGACCGACTGTCCCGGGCGAGGCACCACGACCGCACAGGCGCGCTCGCCGAGCCGCTCGTCCGGATACGCGACGATAGCCACCGTCGCGATCGCCGGGTGCCGGTACAGCAGTGCCTCGATCTCGACGACGGGGATATTCTCGCCGCCCCGAATGATCACGTCCTTGCTGCGCCCGGCAATGCGCACGTAGCCCGTGGCATCGAGCCACGCCATGTCGCCGGTGTCGAACCACCCGGCGGCATCGGTGCCGTTCCACTGTGCGCGCTTGAGATAGCCGCCGAAATTCGAACACGAGCGAACGAGCAAGCGGCCGGTCTCACCCGTCGGCAGGTCGCGATTATCCGCATCGACCACCCGTAGCTCGACGCCCGGCAGCGGGCAGCCGTCCGTCGTGGACGCGCGCGCGTCGTCATCCTCCAGACGCGTGAGCGTGACGGCACCGTTCTCGGTCATGCCCCATGCGGATACGATCTTCGCACCGAGTACCTTGCGCGCCTGCTCGACCACCGGACCGGGAATCGGCGCCCCCGCGCACAGGAACGCCCGCAGGCTCGGCACAGTCTCGCCGCTGGCCGCCACCGCCTTGGTCAGATCCGAGAGAAATGGGGTGGACGCCATCGTGAACGTCACCCCGTGCGCCCGAATCAGCCGCACGGCATTCACCGGATCCCACACGTCGAGCATGACCGCAGTCGCGCCGAGCATGATGGGCATCATCAGGCCGTACATGAAGCCGGTCTGGTGCGCGAGCGGCGAGCCCATCAGAATCACGTCGTCGCGACCGAGGCGCATGCGCTGCGCGTAGGCCTCGATGTTCGAGAACGTGGTGTTCGCACTGTGCATCACGCCCTTCGGCTCGCCCGTGGTGCCGGACGTGTACATCAATTGCATCACGTCGTCCGGGCGCGCACGCGACGCTTGCATCTGCGCCCGCTCGGCGTCGCTCGCCGCCGGCTCACCCGCCATGAGAACGGCATCGAAGCTGTCGCCTGTCGCGGCCTCGCCGACCACGATCACATGGCTGAGCGCAGCAAGTTCGCGCTGCAACGCGCGCGCCATCGCGGCATGATCGAAGCCGCGAAACTGCTCCGGCACGATGAATACCTTCGCCTCGCCATGGCGCAGCATGAACGACAGTTCGCGCTCGCGGAAGATGTGCATGAGGGGATTGATCACCGCGCCGAGGCGGGCACACGCCAGGTAGGTCACCGCGAACGGCCAGCCGTTGGGCAGTTGGCAAGCGACCACGTCGCCGCGGCCGACGCCGCGACGCAACAGGCCGAGCGCAAGACGCTCCGCGGCATCGGACAGCGCGGCGTAGGTCAGTTGCGTGGTCTGGCCGGTCGCCGTCGAGACTGCCGTGAGCGCCACCTTGTCGGGCCATGCCGCGAGCGCCGCGTCGAGCGCGTCGTTGATCGTGCGTTCGGGCCACCAGCCGCGCGCCACACTGTGCTCACGTCGAGGGGGAAGCAATACCGCATCGAACTCCATCGCATCGTCTCCTGTGCTGTCGCGGATGTCCCGCTGTTAAGGTCTTGTCCATGCCCTGACTCAAACGCCAGCCGCCGTTCGGTCAAACGGGCACTGCCTGCCGGCCGGCGCGAGTGCGTGCAATGATCGTCTTCATGATCTGCGCGGTGCCGTCGCCGATCTGGAAACCGAGCACGTCGCGCAAGCGCTGCTCCATCACTCCGCGGTCGTAGCCGCCATGACCGAACATCAGCAGGCACTGATGGATGACGTCGTAAGCGAGCTTCGGCCCCCACCATTTGCACATGGCCGCCTCGGCGCTGTGCGGCAGGCCGCGATCCTTGAGCCACAGCGTTTGAAGGCAGAGCAGACGCGCCGCCTCGACCTGCGTGTCGAAGTCGGCCAGCGGGTGCGATACGCCCTGAAACGCCGACAGCGGTTTGCCGAACGCTTCGCGATGCGCCACGTATTCCCACGTCTCGTCGAGCGAGGCGCGGGCGACGGCCAGCACCTGCAAGCCGATCAGTGCGCGCGAAAAGTCGAAGCCCTGCATCACTTGCACGAAGCCCTCGCCCGGCGCCCCCAGCACGTGATCCACCGGGATCTTCACGTTTTCGAAGAACAGCGAGCCCCGGCCGATGGCGCGCTGGCCGTGGCAATCGAAGCGTTGCCGTGTGATGCCCGGCAGGTCGAGCGGCACGAGGAACGCCGAGATGCCGCGCGCGCCCGACGCCACGTCGCCCGTGCGCGCGAACACGACGGCGGCATCGGCCTGGTCCGCGGCGGAGATGGACGTCTTTTCCCCATTGAGCACGTAGTGCGTTGCGTCGAACTCGGCCCGCATGCGCAGGTTGGCGGCGTCCGATCCGCCGCGCGGCTCGGTGAGCGCGATGGCGAGCAGCGTCTCGCCGCGCGTGAGCTTTCGCAACCAGGGCAAGACGACCTCGGGCTGTCCATGTGCCGCGAGAATCTGGCCATTGAGCGAGGCCAGCAGATTCACGTAGGAGAGGCTCAGGTCCGCGCGCGCAATCGCTTCGTGAATCACGCCGGCCGCGAGGCATCCCATGCCCTGCCCGCCGAACGCTTCCGGCAGCTCCGGCGCAATCAGGCCAAGCTCGCCCATCTCGCGCATGAGCGTGCGATCGAGCACACGTGTCTTGTCGCGCTCGAGAAAGCCCGGTGCGACACGCGCCTGCGCGAAACGTTGCGTGTGCTCGGCCAGCGCGACGAGATCGTCGTCGAGATACGGATTGTGCATGGCGTTTGCCTCGCTTATTTGGCGTATTTCCGGAACTCGGGCTTGCGCTTCTCCTGGAACGCACGCACGCCTTCGCGCGACTCTTCCGTCTCGTAATAGAGTTTGAGCGCGTACATCCCCATGCCCGCGATGCCCGCCTGTTGCGCCGTATCCATGTTGAACGAGCGCTTCGCAATCGCAATCGCCGTCGGGCTGCGCTCCAGAATCTCGTCGCACCACTTCTGGACTTCCGCATCGAGTTGATCGTGCGGCACGACTGTGTTCACGAGCCCCATCGCCAGCGCTTCCGCCGCCGGATATCGACGGCACAGATACCAGATCTCGCGCGCCTTCTTCTCGCCGACGACGCGCGCGAGAAATGCGGTACCGAAGCCCGGATCGACCGAGCCGACCTTCGGGCCGACCTGACCGAACACGGCCTTCTCGGACGCAATCGTGAAGTCGCACAAGGTGCAGATCACGTTGCCGCCGCCGATGGCATAGCCTTGCACGCGGGCAATGACGGGTTTGGGCACGTCGCGAATGGCGTTGTGCAGTTCCTCCATCGGCAGCCCGATGGTGCCGCGCCCGTCGTATTGCCCTTCGTGCGCCGACTGATCGCCGCCGGTGCAGAATGCTTTCTCGCCTGCGCCGGCAAGCACAATACTGGCGATCTCGCGGTCATAGCCTGCCTTGTTGATGGCGTGAATCAATTCGTCGCAGGTGCGCCCACGAAAAGCGTTCATCTTGTCCGGACGGTTGATCGTGATCCACGCCGCACCGTTGCGCACTTCATAAAGGATGTCTTCGTATTGCATGGTTTCGCTCCTTGCCGCTGCGCGTCGCTCGCGGTCGTTGGGTGTCGCTGAAAGCCGTGACGCGCGCCAATGGTGAAATCGATAAGAGAGATCGGAAAATGGCCTGGCTCAACCGCACATCGTGAGGCCGCCCGAGACGCTCAGCACCTGACCGGTGACGAACGCGGCGTCGTCGCTCGCGAAGAAGGCAATGGCCCCCGGCAAGTCGTCCGGCTGCCCGATGCGGCCGAGCGGAATGGACTTGGTGAACGCTTCGACCAGCTTTTCCGGATTGCCCGCGCCTTCCTTGTAATCGGCAAACAGTGCCGTGTCGGTCGGCCCCGGGCACACCACGTTGACGGTGATGCCGTGGCGCGCATGCTCGCGGGCAAGCGTCTTCGAGAACGCGACGAGCCCGCCTTTGCAGGCGGCGTACACCGCTTCGCCCGACGACCCGACGCGCGCCGCGTCCGACGCGATGTTCACGATGCGTCCGCTGCGCCGCGCCACCATCTCCGGCAACACTGCGTGATGCATGTGCAGCGCCCCCACGAGGTTGATGGCGATGAGCGATTCCCACTGCGCCGGTGTCGTCTTGGTGAAGGGCTTGAAGATGTCCCACCCGGCGTTGTTGACCAGAACGTCCACCGGCCCCAACGCCGCCGATACCGCCGCGACGGCGGCGTCGACCTGCTCACGCACTGTGATGTCGCACGCGAATGCTTGCGCACGCCCACCAGCGTCCACGATCTCGCCTGCGCAGCGCTCGGCCGCCGCCAGATCGCGGTCGAAGACCGCCACCGCCGCGCCTTCACTGGCGAAACGGCGGCACGTCGCCCCACCGATCCCGCCCCCACCGCCCGTCACGATGACGGTCTTGCCCTCGAATCGCTGCATGTCTCGCCTCCAGAGTCACAGGGGGGCGCGGTATCCTTGCTGACCTCGGAGATTCCGGCCCACCCATCAAATTACGTCAATATGTTGACGTATACTAGACGCGACATCGGCGATACGCAAGCACGCGGAAGCGGAGAAATTGATATGGAAAACCCTAGCAATAATGCAGAAATAACGCGAATGGAGCTGGCGAACAGGCTGTTCTTCCGGCTCTATCAATGCGCAAACATGTTGCATAAAACAGGCACGCGGGCGGTCGAAAGCCTGGGGCTGACGACGCAGCAATGGGCCGTACTTGGCGCCCTCTCGCGCCCCGAGGTGTCCGACGGCATGAGCGTGGGCGATCTCGCGCGTTATCTGATGGTGAGTCGCCAGAATCTGTCGGGCCTGATCGGCCGCATGGAGCGCGACGGCCATATCGCCAGCGCGCCGGACGGCCGCGACCGGAGATCGCGCCGCATCACCATGACCGAGCACGGGCACGAGGTCTGGCACCGGGAGGCGGTGCCGCGCATCCACGGCTATTACGCGCAGGCGCTCGATGAATTCTCGACCGGCGACATGACTCACACGCTGCACTATCTGCTTAAGCTTCTCGAAAACATGAAGCGAATCGACGAGGCGGCGGGCGGCCCGTCCGATGGGGAAACCGAGCGAGAAAGCGCCGGCAACGGCAGCGAGCGCCGGGGCGCCTGAGATCGCCTCATCAGAAATAAAACGCGCGAACGTCGCCGAAACCGCCCGCCAAAGCGCTGGCAACTGGCGCAAGGATCTTCCGCAAAGCCAATACAGGCCTTGGTTTGCGGAGATCCTGCCATCTGACGCAATAGCGCATTAACTAGCATCCTAATTATTAGTTAACATATAATCTTTTCCATGACCTCCCTAGAATCGCTCCGCTTCGTCTTTACCAGCCATCTGCTGCTGGCAGGCAAACAGTGGCGCCAGTTATCGCAGGGCGCGATCGCCGAGTACGGTATTTCGGCGGCGAGCGCAGGCCCGTTGCTGTTCATCCGCCGGCTTGGCCAAGGGGTGCGGCAGGTCGAGCTTGCCGAATATGTCGGGCTCGAAGGCGCGTCCCTGGTGCGACTGCTCGATCAGTTGTGCGGGGCCGGTCTCGTGCTGCGTGAAGTCGATGCAAGTGACCGCCGCGCCAATGCGCTGCGTCTGACCGCGGCTGGCGAAGCGCTCGCCGAAAAGCTCGAAATCGAACTCAGCGAGTTGCGCGCGAAGGTGTTCGCCGACATTCCGCGCGAGGATTTCGAAGCGGTGTTGCGCGTGTTCGAAGTGCTCTCTCGCGCAGCGGGCCCCGATGGGTCCATCCTCGCACTGGCTCCCCCCAAGAAGTAAACCGTGCTCACCTGGCCTTCCTCCCGCGACTGGATTTTCTCGATCAAGGCGTTCCTCGCCTCGATGCTGGCGCTTTACATCGCGCTCGCGCTCGGCCTGCCGCGTCCGTACTGGGCGATGGCCACCGTCTATATCGTGTCGCACCCGCTCACGGGCGCCACGCGCTCCAAGGCGCTGTATCGCGTGTTCGGCACGCTGCTCGGCGCCGCGGCGTCCGTCGTCTTCGTGCCGGCGCTCGTCAACACGCCAGAGCTGCTGATGGCGGCCGTCGGGCTGTGGACCGGCACGCTGCTCTATATTTCGCTGCTGCATCGCTCGCCGCGCAGCTATGTGTTCCTGCTCGCCTCATACACGCTGCCGCTGATCGCCCTGCCGGCCGTCAACACGCCTGGCGTCATCTTCGATATCGCCGTGGCACGCTCCGAAGAAATCATCCTCGGCATCGTCTGTGCGAGCGTGGTCGGCGCCGTGGTCCTGCCCACGAGCGTGGCCAAGGTCCTGCACGACCGCTCGGCGCGCTGGCTGACCGACGCCGCGCGCTGGACGACCGACATGCTCTCGGCAGACCCCGACGGCAAGGCAACGCGCCACATGAGCCGTCACCGCATGGCGGCCGACATTCTGGCCCTCGACCAGTTGATCAGCCAGCTCTCGTATGACGCCGACACGTCCGAACGCGTGCGCGATGCGCAGGAATTGCGCGGGCGCATGACGATGATGATGCCCGTGCTCTCGACGGTCGCGTCGCTCGTGCAGGCGTTGCGCGAGCACCCGAGCGGCGCGCCCGAGACGCTCGAGGCGAAGATGGCCGACGTGGTCGCCTGGCTGCGTCGCGGTGCGCCGATGCCCGCCCCGGCGCATTTACTGAGCCCGGCGCCATCGGCCGGCGAGGCCTCGGACTGGTATGGTGCCTTGGTCGCAGCCACCGAAGACCGTCTGCGCTCACTTGTACAGCTCTGGCAGGATTGCGCGTCGCTGCAGCGCCGCTTCGGTCAGCGCAAGCATTACGAGGGCGAGGGTGAATGGACGCCCGCCTTCCAGCATTGGGAGCTGGGCGGCGCGCGCCACTACGACCACGGTCTCCTGCTGTTCTCGACGGTGTCGGCGGCACTGTGCACTTTCCTCATGGGCATGGCGTGGATCTACACCGGATGGAACGATGGCGCCGCCGGCGTCTCGCTCGGTGCCGTGGCCTGCTGCTTCTTCGCCGCGATGGACGAGCCCGCGCCGTTCATCCGCTCGTTTTTCTGGGCGACGGCCGTATGCGTGGTGTTCGCCGCCGTGTACGTGTTCTTCATCCTGACGAATGCGCACGACTTCGGGCTGCTCGTCGCGCTGTTCGCCATTCCGTATCTGTTGCTGGGCACGCTGATTCCACAACCGCGCTTCACGATGGTGGCCATGCTCGTCGCGGTGAATACGGCGAGCTTCGTGGGCATTCAGGGCGGATACAGCGCCGACTTCCAGGCGTTCTTCAACGGCAATCTCGCCGGACTGGCCGGCGTGCTGTTCGCCTTGCTCTGGACACTGCAGACGCGCCCCTTCGGGACGCGCGTTGCCATGCGCCGGCTGATTCATTCGAGCTGGCGCGACATCGCGCGCAACGCGCTCGGGCGCTCCGTTGCCGAACATAACCGTCTGCGCACGCGTCTGCTCGATCGGTTGGGCCAGCTCGTGCCGCGTCTGGCTGCGAGCGAGAGCGAAACGTCGAGCGATGGTTTTACCGAAGTGCGCGTTGAACTCTCGGCGCTGGCGTTGCAGCGAGAGCTGCCGCATCTCAATGCATCGCAGCGCGACGCCGTTCAGGCCGTGCTCACCGATGTGGCGCGCTTTTATCAGGCGCGGCTCGACGAGTCGGTAAGCACCCCCGACGCCACACTGCAGGACAAACTGCTGGGTGCCGTGCGCTCGATGGTGGCGCATACCGACCAGGCGGCGCGCAGCGCGCGCGCGTCGCTCATGGACATCCACGTCGCGCTGTTCCCCACCGTACGCCCCGGGAGTGCTCAATGAGCGGAGAGATCGATATCTACGGCGTGTTCGTACCGACGCTGCTCGTGCTGATGGTCGTGGCCTTCGTCCTGACTGGCGCGCTGCGCTTCGTACTCGCGCGCCTGGGCTTTTACAAGCTCGTCTGGCACCGTTCCCTGTTCAACCTTGCTGTGTACATCATCGCGCTGGGCGGCATTGTCGCCATCGCGCACGCCTGCCAACCATGAAACTGAAATTTCGCTCCATCGGCCCCGTCGCGCTGACGCTCGCGGTATCTTGCGTCGCGGTGTACGTTCTGCTGCATCTGTGGGACTACTACACCGTCGCCCCCTGGACGCGCGACGGCCGCATTCGCGCCGACATCGTGCAGGTCGCCCCCGACGTCTCTGGCCTCATCACCGATGTCGAGGTCAAGGACAATCAGCCGGTGCACCGTGGCGATCTGTTGTTCGTGATCGACCCCGACCGCTACACGCTGGCAGTGCAGCAGGCCGAGGCCAACGTCGCGGCGCTGCGCGCCACGCTCGCACAGGCGCGCCGCGAAAATGCGCGCAACCATCAGTTGACGGAAGTGGTCGCCAAGGAAGTCGTCGAAGCCGGCCAGGCCAAGGTCGAATCGGGCGAGGCGGCGGTAGCCCAGGCGAACGCCGCCGTGCGATTGGCGAAACTCAACCTCGCGCGCACCCGGGTGCTCGCGCCCGCCGACGGCTACCTGAACGATCGCCTGCCACGGGTTGGCGACTACGTCAGCACCGGCCGCCCGGTGCTCTCGATGGTCGATGCCAACTCGCTGCATGTGGAAGGCTATTTCGAAGAAACGAAGATGCGCGGCATCCACATCGGCGACAAGGTCGAGGTGCGCCTGATGGGCGAGCGCCAGATGCTGCACGGCCATGTCCAGAGCATCGTCGCCGGCATCGAGGATCGCGACCGCACGAGCGGTGCGTCGATGCTGCCCAACATCAACCCGACCTTCAACTGGGTGCGTCTCGCCCAACGCATTCCGGTGCGCATTGCGCTCGACGATGTGCCCAAGGACATGCGTCTGGTCGCCGGGCGCACCGCGACCGTGACGGTCGTGGAGGGTCAGCAGGACACCGCCGGTCAATCGCAATCGTCGACGTCATCTCCTTCGTCGGTCACGTCGGCCACATCGGCCACGTCCGCCCAACCGGGAGCCCAGCGGTGAAATCACGCGTATGCCTGATGAGCGCCGTGGCAGCGGCCACCGCGCTCGTTGCCGGTTGCACGACCGTCGGGCCTGACTATCATCTTCCGGACCACGCGCTCATGCGCTCGCCCGACGCCAATGGCCCCGTCGCGAAAGCAGCGCAACGCGGTGTCTCGATCGGCGCCGTGCCCGACGACTGGTGGCAACTCTACGACGACCCCAAGCTCGACGCACTCGTGAAAACGGCGCTGGCCGCCAACACGAACATTCGCGTAGCCGCCGCCAACGTGCAGCGCGCGCTCGCGATGTACCACGAAGTCGAATCGGAGAATCTGCCGCAAGGCGGCGTGCAAGCCGAAGCCGCCCGCGCCCAGATCTCCGGCGAGAGCTTCCTGAAGGAAGAAAAATTGCCGGTGGTCAATCTGGCCGCCGCCGCCCTGTCCATCTCGTATCAGATCGACTTCTTCGGCAAACTCGCGCGCGCGGACGAAGCCGCGCTGGCCGCCGCCGAAGCCAGTCAGGCGGCCCTCGACGTCGTGCGTGTGAGCGTGGCCGCCGAAACGGTGCGCGCCTATGTGCAAGGCTGCGCGGCCAACCACGAGTTCGACATCGCCAACGAACAACTGAAGTTGCAGGAAAAGAGCGTGGCGATTACGCGCAAGCTTGTCGATGCCGGCCGGGATCAGCCAACCGATCTGCTGCGCGCGCAGGCGCAGGCCGACACCTTGCGCGCCGCCTTGCCGCATTTCCAGGCGCAGCACGACGCGGCAACCTACCGGCTGGCCGTGATGCTCGGCAAGGTTCCGGGCATGCTCGACGCAAGTGCGGCGCAGTGCCGCCGCATTCCTCAACTCGCGCAACCGCTGCCGGTCGGCGACGGCACGGCGCTGCTCAAGCGCCGCCCCGACGTGCGTCAGGCCGAGCGCGAACTCGCCTCCGCCACGGCGAAGATCGGCGTTGCCACGGCGGATCTCTACCCGTCGATCCGCATTGGCGCGTCGGTCGGGGCGAGCGGTGTCCTGGAACACTTCGGGCAAGGCCGCACCGAGCAGTGGAGCGTGGGACCGATGATCACGTGGTCGCTGCCGACCAACGGCGTGCGTTCGCACATCAAGGGCATGGAAGCCGGGGCGGATGCCGCGCTCGCGCATTTCGACGGCGTCGTGCTCAAGGCCCTGCAGGAAACGCAGACGTCGCTCTCGGCATACACGCGTGAGCTGCAGCGCGACGACGCCCTGCGCGATGCCCGCGACAAATCGCGCACCGCCGCCGAACAGAACCACAAGCTCTACCAGGCCGGTCGCGCGCCGTATCTGACGAGTCTTGACGCCGAGCGCACGCACGCCAGTGCCGAGGCCGCGCTGGCCGCCTCCGAAACACAAGTCGCGCTGGACCAGGTCAATCTGTTCCTGGCGTTGGGCGGGGGCTGGCAATCGAGTGCGGCGAGTGCAAGTCACGAGAAGGCGTCGCCAGTGGCATCCGCTGGGACGGCCGGCGGCGGCAACACGCCGGCAACCTCCACGGCATCTTCGGCATCCCCCCGTTGAGATTAGGCAGGTGGCGTCTTCGCGACGCCGTGCCTCCAGAAACACACAAGCCCCGTCGGGAACGAATCCTCGGGCGGGGCTGTGGTAGGACGCACTACGGCGTCGGTGGGGGTGATTCGCGCGGCGCAGGCGAGACTCGGTCGCGAGTCGGGCGGGCCGTCGGCGAATCCAGGCACTGCCATCGATAACCTGTCGACGGTTATCGCATCACCTTCAGTTGGCGGCCGGGGTCGCCGTTTGATTGCGCGCTTCGATCTGGGCCGTCAGGTTCTGCAATTGCACCGACTGCTCATAGGTGTACGGGAAGTTGAATTCCGTCACCGGCGAGAGACCCAGTTCACGGGCTGCCTGAAGTTCGGCGCGCACATGGGCGCGGGTGACACCGCTCGTTTGCGCCTGACCTTCGGCGAATACCGAGCCGGCAGCCATCGTCAAGCCAACAAGGGCGACAGCGCTCAACAGGTTCTTTTTCATGGAAAACTCCTTTTTATCGTTCATCGGTTACGCATGGACACGAAAACCGCACTCAATCAGTTTTCGCCACAGGTAAATTATAGTTTTCCCTCATTAATGAACCAGCCCTAAAGCGACAACACACTGTTTCACAAACGCTGTGAAATCCTCGCAATCCGATGAAGGAATTACGCGAAAACGAAACAAAACCGGGACGGGGATGGCAGGCGAAGCGGCCGCGCGAGCGTCACGTCGAGGACGCTCACGGGAGATGACGGCATCGACGATACCTCAGGGTGATATCGCCCCGCTGCTGATCGCCGCGGCAATGGCCTGGTGCCGATTGACCGCACCGAGCTTGCGCTTGGCGTTATTGAGGTGAAACGTCACCGTATGCTCGGAGATGCGCAGAATCAAACCGATCTCCCACGCGGTTTTGCCGCGCGCCGCCCACAGCAGACTTTCGATCTCACGCGGGCTGAGCTTGCCGGTGCTGCGACTCGCCACCCATTGCATGTCGAGCTGCTGAATCGCCTGGTGAAAATACACTGCCGCCAGATAAATCTCTCCGAGCATGCGCGCTTCGTGCTCGGCCGAGGCTTCCGGCGACGCGGCCGTCGCGGCACTGAAGATCGCGCGCTCGCCGGTCGCACCGTAGATCGGAATCGACACCCCGGACCCGAGGCCGTGTGCGCGCGCGTCCGCGAAGATGGGGTGCGGCTGCGCCTGTGCGAGGAAGGTTCGCCAGAGAATCGGCAGCGGCGACAAATTCGCGGCAATCAATACGGGATCCACTTCGGCATATCCCACGCTTTGATAGCGCTCAATCCAGGCGGCCGGAAACGTCGTGAAAATGTGCCGGCTAGGCATTCCCTGCGAGGTAATGCGCTGGTCCCCCATCTGGAATGCAGCGGCCTCCCGTTCGCGACGCGGTGACAGCGGCGCATAGAACAACGCTTCATATCCCAGGGATTGCGTCAGCTTCTGAAACTCGGCGTCAAGTGCATCGACCGAGCGGGCACCGAGCAGCCCTTCATATCGATAAAGATGATGATGCATTGCGAATTGCGCGCTTCTCAATGATTTCCGGCAAATTTCCCGTATTCTCGCATGGTAGTCCTATCTTTATGCGGTCACGGTTGGCAATTCTACGTTACCGGGCCACAAACTGATTTACCGTGAATTACCGATCATTTCCGCGTTGCCATCACATCGCGATCAGGCGGCATCGCCCAACGCCTCAAGTGCCGACGCGACCCTGCGCAACCCCGGTGTCAGCGGTTTGTCGCGGCGCATGACGACCGCCAGCGTTCTCGTCAACCCCGGTGTGAGCGTCGAGACACGCAATCCCCGCCGGTAGTGCGCCGCGTTGACGGAAAGCCTGGGCACGATGCTGTAACCCAAGCCGGCCGCCACCATTTCCTTGATGGCTTCGACGCTGCCCAGCGCCATGACCGGCCGCACGCGCAATCCCGCCTGGAGAAACCATTCATCGATCAACAACCGGGTGCTGCTCCCCGGCTCGAACGCGACCATCGGTGCCGCGGCGAGCATCTGCGGCGTGACCTCCGTCGCCCAGTGCGAGTCGCCTGCCGGCGCGATGGCGACGAACGCGTCGCGCAATACGGGCCGGATATGCAGGCTGCGCCCGGCAGTGGGCAAGGTGACGAGACCGATATCGAGCCGGTTCTCGGTCACGGCGGCGACCACGTCGTCGGTGTTCCCGGTGCTCACGCGGATGTCGAGCATCGGGTGGCGCTTGCGCATCGCTCGCAGTATCGGCGGCAACAAATGAATGCAGGCCGTCGCTCCGGTGCCGATCGCCACTTCACCGACTTCGCCGCTTGCATGGCTGGACAGCGCATGCATGGCGTCTTCGACGACAGCTTCGATGCGGCGGGCATGGTCCAGCAGCGTCAGCCCGGCGGACGTCGGCTTGAGCCGCTTGCCCACGCGCTCAACCAGCCGGACGTTCAATCGCTGTTCCAACTGGCGAACCTGCAAGCTCACGGCGGGCTGCGACAGATCGAGCCGCGCGGCGGCCGCGGAGAAACTCCCCGCGTCGAGGACTTCGGAAAACGTATGAAGCTGATCCAGATTGAGGCGGCGCATCTCAAAGTTTTCCTTATGAACCGTGGTGGCATGCCAAGACTTTACCAAGAGACGCTATCGATGCGCCATGTCAATGCGCTGCCCGCCATGCGGTCCCGCCGCCCACCATCTCAGGACGTGCCGCTCTCCGGTTGCCATCCTCCGCCCAGCGCTCGGTACAGCGCCACATGGTTGACGAGCACCCGCTGCTTCACATCGATCAACTGTTGCGCCGCGTGAAATGCGCTGCGCTGCGCGTCGAGCAGTTCGAGGTAGCTCGCCACGCCGTTGGTATAGCGATGATGGGCCAGACGAAGCCGCTCGCGCTCGCCGTCCGACACGCGCTTTTGCGCCTGGAACTGGCGCGATAGCAGCCCTTGCGCGGCCAAGGCGTCATCCACTTCGGCAAACGCCGTCTGAATCGCGCGCTCGTACGACACAACGGCCATCTCCTTGCGCACGTTCGCCAGAGTCAGACCTTGCCGGTGACGCCCGCCCGCAAAGATCGGCACGGTAACTTGCGGCAGAAACGACCACACACCGGTGCCCGCGCCGAACAGATCCGCAATGCCTGCGCTGGCGGTACCGACGTCCGTCGTCAACTTGATCGACGGGAAAAACGCCGCGCGAGCGGCACCGATATCCGCGTTGGCCGCACGCAGTTGCGCTTCGGCCTGCCGAATATCCGGACGACGCATCAGCAACGAGGACGGCAATCCGGCGGCCACGGGCACGACGAATGCGTCGTCGAGCGATGCCGCCGCGACTGGCTTAGCATTCACATCGCCGGTCAGAACCTGCAACGCGTGCACGATCTCGCTGCGTTGCCGCTCGCGCTCGGCGAGCGATGCCCGCGCCACTTCGACCTGCGTGGTCTCGGCATTCAGGTCGAGATCGTCGATCAGCCCGCGCTCGGCGCGCAGGCGAACCACGCGAATGCCCTCCTCGCGCGCCGCCAGCACCTCGCGCGCGTAGGCGATCTGTTCATTGATGGCCACCAGCCCAATGTAGGACGTGGCCACTTCCGCCACGAGACTCACCTGCGCCGCCCGTTGCGCTTCCTCGCTTGCCAGATACGAATGCAGGGCCGCATCGCGCAGGCTGCGCACGCGCCCGAAGAAATCGAGTTCAAAGGCGCTCACGCCCAGCGTCGCCCGTAAGTCGTTGGCGACGTAACCTGCGGCGGCGCCTCTGCCCTCAGGCAGGCCTGCCGACCCCGAGTACCGCTGACGGGAGAATGCGCCGCCCGCCTGCACGCTGGGCAGCAGATTGGCCGCCTCGATGCCATACAGCGCACGCGCTTCCTGCACCCGCAGCGACGCCAGACGCAAGTCGCGATTCTGTGCGAGCGAGCGACGGATCAGCGTCTGCAAGGCGGGATCGGTGAATACGTCGGCCCAATCCGCGTCTGCCGCGAGCGGTTCGGCGAGCGCCAGACGCGCACCGGTGCCCGACGGTGCCGCCTCGTACGTGGTCGGCACCGGCGCCGCCGGGCGCTCATAGGTCGGCGCCAGCGTGCATCCGCCGACCAACGCCAGCAAGCACACGCCGGGCACGGCTATCCCGCGCAAGCGGGGTCGAAACATCTTCATACCTTCCCCTCGATGGCCGGTGCGGCATCGCCCGACGCGTTCGTCTTTGGCCGGCGCACGAAGCGACCGGCCCACAGGAAAAACAGCGGCACCAGAAAGATCGCCAGCACCGTGGCCGTCACGATCCCGCCGAGCACCGCCACACCAATGGCGCGCTGTGCGCCCGATGCCGGGCCTGAGGCAATAGCCAGCGGCACCACGCCGAAGCCGAATGCCAGCGACGTCATCACGATCGGGCGCAGGCGCAGACGCGCGGCTTCGACCGCCGCATCGAGCCAAGCCATGCCCTGCTTCGTCATGTCGTTGGCGACTTCCACGATCAGGATGGCGTTCTTCGCCGACAGGCCGATGGTCGCAATCAACCCCACCTTGAAGTAGATGTCGTTGGGCATGCCCAGCAAGCTCACCGCGCCGAGCGCGCCGATCACACCAAGCGGCACCACCATGACGACGGCCGCCGGAATCGCCCAACTTTCGTACAACGCCGCGAGCGCGAGGAAGACCACCAACACCGACAAGGCGAACAGCACCGGCGCCTGTGCGCCCGAGATGCGCTCTTCGAGCGACTGGCCACTCCACTCGTAACCGATGCCTTTGGGCAGGTCGGCCATCAATCGCTCCATGCGCACCATCGCCTCGCCGCTGCTCTTGCCCGGTGCCGATTCGCCCTGGATCGTGAACGACGGGTAGCCGTTGTATCGCCTGAGCTGCGGCGAGCCGAGCTTCCACTTGAGCGAGACGAATGCCGAAAGCGGCACCATTTCGCCATTCGCGTTGCGCACACGCAGGTTGCCCACGTCCTCGGGCGACACGCGCTGACGTCCGTCCGCTTGCACGATCACGCGGCGATTCTCCGCGCCCAGCATGAAGTCGCCGACATAGTCGGAGCCGAACATCGTCGCGAGCGTCGTATTGACGTCGTCCATCTTGACGCCGAGCGCTTCCATCTTGTGCCGGTCGATGGCGACGTCGATTTGTGGCACGTCGCCCTGACCGGCAAAGATCACGTTCTTGAGCACAGGATCTTGCGCCGCCTTCTTGAGCAGCGTGTCGCGCGCGGCGGTGAGCGCGTCCTTACCCACACCGGCCCGGTCCTGCAAGCGCAGATTGAAGCCGTTCGACGAACCCAGTTCCGGCAGCGCCGGGCTGTTCATCGCCATCACCATGCGATCGGGCTGTCCGCCAAACTTGGCGTTGACGCGCTCGACAATGGCGCTCACCTCGCCGTGTGCGGACGTGCGCTCGTGCCAGTCGTTGAGCGTGACAAACAGCATGCCGCCGCCCGGGCCCGACCCGAACTCGTTCCATCCGCCCAGCGCAAAGACGTGTTTGACCGGCTCGTGCTGCATCAGATAGTGCTCGATGCGCTCGAGCGCCGACATCGCCTCGGGCAACGTGGCGCCCTGCGGCTCGGACGCCATCACCATGAAGCTGCCGGTGTCCTCGTCGGGAATGAACGACGAGGGCAGACGCATGAACGCGAGCGGCACGGCGATCAGCACCGCGCCATACACCAGCACCGCGCGCCACGGACGGCGCAGCGTCTTGCTCACCGTCCGTGTGTAGCGCTCGGTACCCAGCGCGAAAGTGCGATTGAACCAACCGAAGAAACCGCGTTTGTCGTGATGGCCGGCCGCGATCGGACGCAGCAGCGTGGCGCACAGCGCGGGCGTGAGCGAGAGGGCAAGGAACGCCGAGAAAGCAATCGACACCGCGAGCGTGATTGCAAACTGACGGTAGATGTTGCCCACCGCGCCGGGGAAAAACGCCATCGGTACGAACACCGCGACCAGCACCACCGTGATCCCGACGATGGCCCCGCTGATCTGCTTCATCGCCTTGACCGTGGCGGCATAGGGCGAAAGGCCCTCTTCCACCATGATGCGTTCGGTGTTCTCCACGACGACAATCGCGTCGTCGACGAGAATGCCGATGGCCAGCACCATGCCGAACATCGTGAGCGTGTTGATCGAATAGCCGAGTCCCAGCAGCACGCCGAAGGTGCCGAGCAGCGCGACCGGCACCACCAGTGTGGGAATGAGCGTGGCGCGCAGGTTCTGCATGAACAGGTACATCACCAGGAACACCAGCACCACGGCTTCGAGCAACGTCTTCACGACCTTCTGGATCGAAACCTTGACGAACGACGCGGTCTCGTACGGGATCTGGTACGAAACACCGGCCGGAAAAAGCGCCGATTGATCGTCCATCACCTTGCGCACCGCCTTCATCACCGCAACGGCGTTCGAGCCGGCGGCGAGCTTGATGCCCATCGCGCTGGCCGGCATGCCGTCCACGCGCGACGAATAAGCGTAATCGGCCGCGCCCAATTCCACGCGAGCGACATCGCCGAGCCGGATCGCCGAGCCGTCGGCACGCACGCGCAACGGAATCGCTGCAAAGGCTTCGGGCGAGGAAAGCGAGCCTTCCGACACCACGTTGGCGTTGATCGGGGCCGACGCGGGCGTCGAGCCTGCGCCGATATCGCCGATGGTCACGCGCACGTTGTAGGCCCGGATCTTCGAGACGATGTCTGAAGCACTCAGGTCGAGGGCGACGAGCTTCGCTGCGTCGGGCCAGATACGAATTGCTTTCTCCGTGCCCCAGAACTGCACCTGTCCGACGCCCGGCACGCGTTTGAGCTGGTTGATGACCTGCGCCGCGGCGATCTCGCCGAGATCGGATTCGCCAATCGCCGGATTCGCTGACGCCAGCGTGACCACCATATGAATATTGTCAGCCGCGCGCTCGACGACGACGCCATCGCGGCGCACGACTTCAGGCAGACGCGATTCGACCGTCTTCAAGCGGTTCTGCACCTCGACGGCGGCCAGATCGAGATTGGTGCCCTGCTGGAAGGTGAGATTGACCGACGAACGACCGTTGCCGCTGGACGCCGACGTATACATCAGCCCCGGCGCGCCGTTCATCTGGCGCTCGATGATCGCCGTCACGGCGTCTTCGACCACCTTGGCCGACGCGCCCGGATAGCTACTCCAGACACTGACCGTCGGCGGGGCGATGTCGGGGTACTGCGCCACCGGAAGCGCACGGATGGAGAGCACGCCAACGAGCGTAATCAACAGGGCGATCACCCAGGCAAAGACCGGGCGATCGATAAAGAAGCGAGCCATGATTATTGCGTCTCCGCGTGGGAGGCCGGTCCGGCGCGCGCAGGCTCGACCGGTCCGCCATTGTCTTTCGGCTTCGCGTCGCGGGACATCACCGGCTTGGCCTTCGTGTCGTCCGTCTGCTTGGCCTCGGCCTTGACCTTGACGTGCATGCCGTCGGAGAACTGCGCGACGTTCTGCACGATGATCGTCTCGCCGCCCGCAAGGCCCTCCGTGACCAGCCAATCGCGGCCGTCGATCTCATCCGCATGCACCTTCGTGTCGCGCACCGTGCCCTGTGCGTCGATCACGCGCACCACGGCGCCATTGGCCGTGCGCGTGAGCGCCTCGCGGGGCACGCGCACGATGTTCGGATTCACCGCCCCCTGCAGGCGCACCTGCACGAACGCGCCCGGCAACAACACGCCGTCGGGGTTTGGCAGCACGGCGCGCATGGCGATGGTGTCCGTGCCCGGATCGACCGCCAGATCGGTAAAGAGCAATTGACCCGGTAGCGCATATTCACGGCCGTCGGGCAGCGTCACATGCACCGGAGGCGCGGCCGACGCGTTGCCGTGCTGCAGCTTGCCGGTGCGCAAATCGCGCGTCATGGCATACACCTCGGCGGCCGGCTGCGAGAAGTTCACGTAGATCGGATCGATCTGCTCCACGCGTGTGAGCAGCGTGGCCGAGTCGAGACCGACCAGCGCGCCCTCCGTGACTTCGGCACGGCGCACGCGCCCCGCAATGGGCGAGACGACACGCGTATAGCCGAGATTGAGTTCCGCCTTGCGGACCTCCGCGCGAGCGGCCAACACCTCCGCGCGCGCGCGCGCTTCGGCCGAGCGAGACTCGGCATCTTCCCGGGCGCTGATGGCGCGCGCTTCCAGAAGGCCGCGATATCGCTCGACCTTGTCGCGAGCCGCGTCGTGTTCAGCTTGCGTCTTGGCGAGTGCACCGCGTGCGGCGTCCAGCGCAGCCGACAACGGTTGCGGGTCGATGCGGAAGAGCACATCGCCCTTGGCGACGGTCTGTCCTTCCTGGTATCGGCGTTCGACGACGACCCCGCCCGCACGCGCACGCACATCGGCGCTGCGGTAGGCGGCCAGACGTCCCGGCTGCTGCGTCGTGAGGGTCTGTGCACGGCGCTCGACGACGCGCACGACGGCTTCCGGCGTCGCATCGGCCTCGTCCTTTGGATCTCGGTCGGCGCAGGCGGCGAGAACGAGAACACTGGCGATCAGGCTGGCTGACAGGCCGGTTAGCCATCCGAAGCGAGTTCGGTAATGAATATTCGATGACATGTAAGTACGTTGGATTGACGACAACCGGTCGGGGTGTCGAGACCGCGCTCAGTGCGCGACGTCGACCCATGGCGCAGCCACGGATGGGGTACCGGGGGCCCGCATCTCTCCAGGGTTGCCGTGGGTGGCAGGTGCGCATTGCGCGAAGGGGTCAGTCCCCGAGACCACCGGACCGGAAGATCCGGTCGTCTGCCGCCTCGCCTATGTTGGCGATTCAATCTGGCGTCCTACATTGGAGAAGCGCGATTCTGCCGCGAAATTTCTGTTAGAAAAAGTTGGAACCTATCGATAAAATGGATGAATGAACTGGACAATAGAGCAATTGCGCTACTTTGTGGCTGCCGCGGAGGAAGGATCGATATCGGCTGCCGCCCGAAGACTCGGCAAAGCCCAATCGGCGTTGAGTTCGGCGATTTCGCTGCTCGAGGCTGATTTGGGATTTGAACTATTCGACCGTAGCCGTCGCAACGCGAGACTCACCGCACAGGGAGAGGTGATGTTGCTCGAGGCGAAGGAGTTGCTGCGTCAGGCCGAGGGCTTGAACCATCGAGCCAATGCGCTGGCGTTCGGCGAGCAGCCGCAGTTGTCGCTGGCGATCGACGAAGCGTTGCCGTATCAGGCCGTGAGCGAACTGGTGCGCGATCTCGCGCACCAGTTCGCTTATCTGGAGCTGACGTTGCTCAACGGAACCTCAACGGAAGTGGCCGAGTATGTGGAGAAGCAGCGCGCGGACATCGGTTTTCACGTGGATCGCGGCGCGATCTCTTCGGCGCTTGGGCACAAGTATGTGGGCTCTGCCGTACAGGGGGTCTTTGTCGCGGGCGACCATCCGCTCGCTTACCGCGATCAGGTCACGCGCGGCGATCTGGCCAAGTACCGTCAGATTCTGCTGCAAATGGACGATTTCACGCCGTGGCAACTGAGCCCGTCGATCTGGCGGGCGGACAGTTTTTACGTGATCGCCGGCATGGTAGTCGACAAACTTGGCTGGGCCGTGCTGCCCATCGATATTGCGGAGTACGAGGATCTTCACGAACTGCGCTGCGACGATCTCGGCCTACCGCAACTGCCTGTGCGCATGCTCTGGCGTTTTGGTCGAGAGCCCAACGACGTGATGAGATGGTGCAACACCCGGTTTGGCGAACTGTTGCGGGCGAGTTCGGAAGCGGAGTAAGCGCGCTTTTTGCGCGTTCCGGCACGGACCGCTTACCGGCGCGACGCGCGATGACGGGCAAGGAAGCGATCGAGTTGCCCAGCGAACGATTGACTGTCGCGCGCGCTGAAGGGGGCAGGACCGCCGGTCTCGATGCCCGCATTGCGCAGTTGATCCATCATGTCGCGCATGCTCAGTCGTTCGTCGATGTTTTCACGCGTGAACCAATTCCCGCGTGGATCGAGCGCCAGCCCCCCTTTGTCGAGCACCAAGGCGGCAAGCGGGATGTCCGCGGTAATCACCAGATCGCCCAGGACGACAAGCTCGACAATGCGGGCATCCGCCACGTCGAAGCCTGCCGGCACCTGAATCGCCTTGATGAACGGTGACGGAGGCGTGCGCAGGAATTGGTTCGCGACCAGCGTGACCTGCACTTCCTCTCGTCGCGCGGCCCGGAACAATATCTCCTTGACGGCAAAGGGACAGGCGTCAGCGTCGACGAAAACTTGCATGTGAAGATCGTTCCGGGGGAGTCAAAGGCCTCCCATCATATGCCAACCGTCGTACTTTCACCGCAGCGGCTCGCTTTGCTGGCTCCCCTGGACCGACGGGCAGCGCCAAGCTTATTGCGCAACGCCCCCTCCCACGCTTTCGCAGCGTCTGACTTCAGCCTGTATCGCCACCGGCGACAGGCAATACCGTTCCGGTGATGTATCCAGCTTCGTCGGAGGCCAGGAAGAGAATGGGCGCGACTTGTTCGTCTAGGCTGCCGTAACGTTTGAAGAACGTCGATTCGGTCACCTGTGCGACCGCTTCGTTCATCCAGGCGATCTCTTGCTCGCTGTCGCCCGCGGCGTTGCGCGGAATCCGGCGCGGCGGCGCCGTGGTGCCCCCCGGCGCGGTCGCTACGACGCGAATATTGTGCTCGGCATATTCCATCGCCAGCGATTGCGTGATGGCGTTCACCCCGCCCTTCGCAGCGGAATAGGGCACGCGGCGAATCCCCCGCGTCGCATTCGACGACACGTTGACGATCGTGCCGCCGCCACGCTTGAGCAAGTACGGCAGCACCGCGTGGCAGGTGTAAAGCGTAGGCATCAGCGAGCGGCGAATCTCCGCGTCGATCTGCGCAGGTTCGAACTCGGCGAACGGACGCATACGAATCGCCCCGCCCACGCCATTGATCAGGATGTCGATGCCGCCGAAGCGCTCGTTGGCGAACGCCATGGCCGCGGCAGCGCCTTCGTAGGTCTCGAGATCGGCGACGAAGCCGGCCGACTCGCCTGCCCCGCCAGCCGCTTCGGCCGCCACCTCAGCGACGAATTCGGCGCGATCCACGAAGAGCACCCTCGCCCCTTCGGCCGACGCGCGCAGTGCGACTCCCCGGCCGATGCCTTGTGCCGCGCCGGTCACGACCATCACCTTGCCGGCAAATCGTTGCGTCGTCATGCGTCCACCATTGCGGCGTTGGGCGTGAATTTCTCGTAATGGAAGCTGTTGGGCCTCACGCCGTTGTCATCGAAGTGTTTGCGCACGGCATCGACCATCGGCGGCGGTCCGCACAAATACACGTCGACGTTGCCATCGTTGAGCGCATCGGCCGGAATGTGCTGCGTCACCCAACCCGTTCGCGGATGTTTCGATTCGGCGTCCGCCACCACCGTGGCAAAGGTGAAATTCGGCAGCTTGGCCGTGTAAGCCTCGATCGCCTCGACCTGGACGAGATCAAGATCCCGCGTCACGCCGTAGATCAGATGCACGCGCTGTTGCGACTGTGTTCGCGCGAGGACTTCGAGCATCGACAGAAACGGCGCCAGCCCCGTGCCACCCGCGAGGAAAAGTAGTGGACGCTCGACAGCTCGCAGATAGAAGCTGCCGAGCGGGCCTGTCATCTCGAGCGCATTGCCGGGTTGCGCGCTATCGAGCCACGAACTCATGACCCCGCCCGGAATCTTCTTGATGAGAAAGCCGATACGCGATTCTCCCGGAGCAGACGAGAACGAATACGAACGACGCACGCCGCTACCGGGCACATCGATATTGACGTACTGGCCGGGCAGAAACACGGGCGCTGCGGCACCCACATCGAGTTCCAGCACGACCGCCGCGTCGTTATGCGTCTCGACCTTGGTGACGGTCGCGGCAAAGCGGCTCTGCTCGGTCTTGCACGCGGTGGACGAGGCCGGCACCGCAATCACGCAATCGCTGTGCGGCACCATCTGGCATGTGAGGACGAGGCCGCTGTCCTTCTCGTCGGCGCTCAGGGCGTCTTCGATGTAGTCGTCGCCCATGTCGTAACTGCCGCTCTCGGCACGGCACTTGCAGGTGCCGCAGACACCGTCGGAGCAGTCCATCGGCAGATTGATCTTGGCGCGAAACGCCGCGTCGAGCACCTTTTCGCCGGCCTTGCATTCGACGAAGCGGGTCACCCCGTCTTCAAAATTGAGCGCTACGTTGTAGCTGGACATATAGCCTCCTCGACTTCCAGTCCTGATGCGATAGGCAACGTCAAACGTGATAGACGTCGAGTACCTGACGGATATAGTCGTTCTTCAAAACGATCTTCTTGTTGGCGATCAACAGCGCATCGCCGGCCCGGCGCAACGTGACGAACATCGTGCCGAAGAATTGATCGGTCGCCCTGTAACGATGGCTGAGCGTGCTGAAGTTGTAGCGCACGTCAACCTCGTCATCGCGCTGCGCCAGCACTTCCACATTCGCGACCGTATGTGCGGTGCGGGGCTCGGGCATCGACGCGCTGCTACGCTCGGTCTTGATGCGGAACACGCGATCCTCCAGCCCCCCACGATCCGGGTAGTACATCAGCGAGATCTGGCTCTGCGGGTCGTCGGTCAGTCGATCGTCGTCGTCCCACGCCGGCATCCAGTACGTGACGTCGGCGGCGTAGCACGCCAGCCACTCGTCCCACTGACGATCGTCGAGCAGACGGGCTTCGCGATACAGCGCGGCGCAAATCGTTGCGTAATCGAAGCTCATGCCGTGGCCTCCGCTTGTTCTTTCTTCACGGCGTCGCGCATTACTTCGACCCAGTATTCGTGCTGGCAGACGAACAACCCTTCGTCTTCGCTGCGCTCGCCCGACAGGCGCGGCGTCAGTCCCATCTTTCTGGCGTTGTCGTCCGGTCCGTCGATCCAAAGCGGTGCGCCGCGCGACAGGTCATTCCAGAGTGCCGTGGTACCGGCATAACCCGCCTGGCAGGCGCGGAACTCTTCGAGGTCGTCGGCCGTGCCCATGCCCGTCACGTTGAAGAAGTCCTCGTACTGGCGGATGCGGTGGGCGCGCACTTCGGCACTTTCGCCCTTCGGCGCAAAGCAGAAGATCGAGACTTCCGTCTTGTCGACGGCGAGCGGACGCACCACGCGAATCTGCGTGCTGAACTGGTCCATCAGGAACACGTTCGGGTAGAGACAGAGGTTGCGCGTCTGGTTGACGATGAAATCGGCCTTGACGTCGCCGACGCGGGCCTTGATTTCGTCACGATGCGCGTAGACCGGACGAACTTCCGGATTCATCGTGTTGGTCCACAACAGAATGTGGCCATGATCGAAGCCATAGACGCCTGCCACCGACTTGCTCCAGCTGTTGGCGTCGACGGCCTTCGTACCCTCGTCCTTGCGTCGGCCCATGGTCGCCGCGTAGTTCCAGTGAACGGTGCTGACGTGATAGCCGTCGCAGCCGTTCTCCATCTGCATCTTCCAGTTGCCGTCGTAGACGTACGAGGAATTGCCGCGCACGACTTCCAGCCCTTCCGGGGCCTGGTCGACAATCTGATCGATGATCACGCGGGTCTCGCCGAGATAGTCCGCGAGCGGCATCGAATCGGGGTTGAGGCTGCCGAACAGGAAGCCGCGGTAGCTCTCGAAGCGCGCGACCTTGCGCAGGTCATGCGAGCCGTGCGTATTGAATTGCACCGGGTACTGCGTGGTCTTCTCTTCCTTCACCTTGAGCAGCTTGCCGGTATTGGAGAACGTCCAGCCGTGGAACGGGCAGGTGAAGCTGCCCTTGTTTCCGTGCTTGCGACGGCACAGCATGGCCCCCTTGTGCGCGCAGGCATTGATGACCGCGTGCAGCTCACCGTTCTTGTCGCGCGTGACAACCACCGGCTGACGGCCAATCCACGTCGTGTAGTAATCGTTGTTGTTCGGGATCTGGCTTTCATGCGCCAGATAGACCCAGTTGCCCTCGAAGATGTGCTTCATCTCGAGTTCGAACAATTCGGTGTTGGTGAAGATGTCGCGGCGGCAGCGGAAGACGCCGGCCTGCTTGTCGTCCTGGACGGCCGTGTCGAGCAGCGCGTCCAGTTGCGCTTGTGTTTGGGTGATGGAGGACATGGGGGCTCTCCCCGCGCGCGCACCCCGCCAGGGAGCGATCGCGCCGGTATCAAAGTTGGAACGATGAGAGAGGCGGCTGCGCGCCGGCGCCGCCGCCGTGGCGAACGGTTAGGCCGCCGCCGAAGCGCGCAGGCGATGGACGATCTGGTTGTCCTTGCCGTGCGTGAGCGGGCTCAACTGGATATCGAATACGATTTCCTTGTAGTCGTCCGCTTTCAGGCCGAGCTTGGCGCCACCGGTCTTCTCGATCACGTGCGGGATCAGATCCTCGCGCGTCGCGTACGCGAAGTCGTCCCAGATCAGCGGATCGCCTTCGATGTTGATCTGCGTCGTAAGCTTGCGATGCGGTTCGCTGGTCACGAAGAAGTGCACGTGGGCTGGGCGGTTGCCGTGCCGGGCCAATACGTCGAGCAGTTGCTGCGTGGCGCCTTGCGGCGGGCAACCGTAGCCCACCGGCATCAGCGTGCGAAATTCGTACTTGCCTTGCGCATCGGTGCGCACGGCGCCGCGCAAATTGAAAGGCGATTGCGCGCCGGTCGGATCGAAGTGCGAATAGAAGCCGTTCGAGTTGGCGTGCCAGCATTCGACGATGGCGTCCGCCACCGGTTGACCGTCAGGGCCGGTCACCGTGCCGCGAATCACCAGCGGGCCAGCGTCGGCATCTGCATCGAGGTCGATCTTCGACACCGCGTCGCGCAGCGGCGCACCGGCGACATAGAGCGGGCCTTCGATGGTGCGCGGCGTACCGCCTTCAATCTCGGCGGCCCGGTCCTCGGCGTCCATGCGCACGTCGAGATACTTCTCGAGGCCAAGACCCGCGGCCAGCAGTGCCGCCTCGCCATCCTGGCCCAGTTTGTTGAAATAGTTGACGCCAGCCCAGATCTCATCCGGCGTGATATCGAGGTCGTCGATCGCCTTGAAAAGGTCGCTCAGCAAGCGATGGACGATCTGCTTGGTGCGCGCATCGCCAGTGGGATTTCCGAGATTGGCAGCGGCGCTCAACAGCGCTTGCACTTCGCTCGTGTCGAATACTTTCACGCTCATGTCTTCTCCTACCTCTATTCGAATTTTGCTGGGGTTAACCCGTGCATCAAGCATTCATCGTCCATACGCGCTAGGTATAATCGAGCACTGATGCAGAGCATGAAGTCAGGATAATGACGGGGTATAGCACCGTCCAACACTGATTTAGTATCGGCGCGATATCTGAAAGGTATGAAATGAATATTGAGTTGCGTCATATGCGCTACTTCGTGGCGGTTGCCGAAGAACGCAACTTCACGCGCGCCGCCGCGCGACTGCATATCGCACAGCCGCCGCTCAGTCGCCAGATTCAGCAACTCGAGGAGTTGCTCGGCGTTCAACTGTTCGAGCGCGACTCGCGTCCGCTCAAACTGACCGATACAGGGCGCTTTTTCTATTCGCACGCCGTGCAGTTGCTCGCGCAAACCTCCGAACTCGAATCGATGACGCGGCGCGTGGGCAAGATCGATCGCAGTCTCTCGGTCGGTTTTGTCGGCTCGACGCTTTACGGCATGCTGCCGAAGATCATCCGACGTTTTCGCGAAGAGAACAGCACGGTCGCGTTGAGCCTGCACGAGATGTCGACGATGGATCAGATCCAGGCACTCAAGGAGGGTCGCATCGATGTCGGCTTCGGCCGCATTCGTCACGAAGATCCGAGCATTCGTCGTGTGGTGCTGCGCGAGGAACGCATGATCGTCGCCCTGCCGCTCGGGCATCCGTTGATCGAGAGCAAACTCGTGTTGTCGCTGCATGACCTCGTGTCGGAGACGCTGATCATTTTTCCTCAAGCCCCTCGCCCGAGCTACGCCGATCAGGTGCTTGCAGCCTTCCACGATCGCGCACTCAAACCGGAGCGCATCTACGAGACGCGGGAATTGCAGATTGCGCTGGGACTTGTCGCGGCCGGCGAAGGCATCGCCATCGTGCCGCAGAGCGTCAATGGCCTCAAGCGCGACGACATCGCCTATAAGGAACTCGACGATCCCAATCTCGTATCGCCCATTATCCTGAGCATGCGATTGCTCGACGAGTCGCTCGATATTCGCGCCATGCTCGAATTGATCTACGACCTCTACGCCGAGGGGAACATGGAGCACCTCCCGCCTTCGGACCTCGGCTCACCCTGATCGGCACCATACCCGGCAGGTATTGAACCAGACGCCATCGGTCTTGGACAGGGACATAACGCGGCTTGCATACTGCGATTCACTGTCCAACTGTACTTCCCGGGTATGAAACCAACCGTCAGCTCCATCGAGGCCATTCTGGTCGACCTGCCGACGATTCGCGCGCATCAGCTCGCGATGACGACGATGCAGAAGCAAACGCTGGTGATCGTCAGGCTGCGTTGCAGCGACGGCATCGAAGGCATCGGCGAGGCCACCACGATCGGCGGGCTGTCCTACGGCGAGGAAAGTCCGGAGGGCATCAAGCTCGCGATCGACACCTATCTCGCGCCAGCATTGAGCGAGGTCGACGCAACCAATGTGCACGCGGCCATGGTGCGTCTGGATAAGATCGCGCGCGGCAATCGCTTCGCCAAGTCCGCACTGGAAACGGCCCTGCTCGATGCGCAAGCGAAGCGTCTTGGCGTGCCGCTCGTCACGCTCCTGGGTGGCGCGGTGCGCGAGACGCTTCCGACGCTCTGGACGCTGGCCAGTGGCGATACCGCACGCGACATCGACGAAGCCGAGCGCCTGCTGGCCGAGCGTCGTCACAACACCTTCAAGCTCAAGATCGGGCGGCGCGCCGTAAGCGATGACGTGGCCCACGTTGCCGCGATCAAGCGCGCCCTGGGCGACCGTGCGCGCGTCACGGTGGACGTCAACCAGGCATGGAACGAAGCGGAAGCGGCCACGGGCATCGCCGCGCTCGAAGCCGCCGGCGTCGACCTGATCGAGCAACCGATCCCGCGCGAGCAGCGTGCCGGCCTGGCGCGCCTGGCCGCTCGCTTTGTCGTGCCGATCATGGCGGACGAAGCGATCCTCGGTGCCGAGGATGCCGTTGAACTCGTGCGCGGCGGTTGTGCCGATGTGTTCGCGTTGAAGATCGCGAAGGCCGGCGGCCTTTACGGCACGCTGCGTGCCGCGGCCGTTGGCGATGCGGCCGGTGTCTCGCTGTATGGCGGCACGATGCTCGAAGGCACGATCGGCTCGATCGCGGCGGCGCACTGCTTCTGCACGCTTCGCCAACTCGCCTGGGGCACCGAACTGTTCGGTCCGCTGTTGCTCAAGGACGATATCGTCGTCGAGCGGCCGACCTACCGCGAGTTCGCCCTGCATCTGCCCACCGGCGTGGGCCTGGGCGTCACGATCGACGAAGACAAGCTCGCTCACTATCGTCGCGACGCGCAGCGCGTCGTCACCGGCGCGCAATAAGCCGGGGGCTGCGAGCGACCTGCGCATTGCGGACCGTCAGGTGTTGCGACGGACCACACGCCTGCGAGCCAATGGCCTCCCATCCAAATCCTAAGGCGCATCGAATTGCGGCACACGGTTGCCGCAATTCGCGCCGATCCGAGAGAGACACCGTATGTCCGCCATCCTCGACACGGCGCGCGACACGCCTGGCGACACCCACATTGAAACGAGAAACGGCCGCTTTCGCGTCGCCATCTCCGGCCCGGCATCGGCACCGGTGCTGGTGCTGAGCAACTCGCTCGGCACGACGCTGGAGATGTGGGATGCGCAAGTGCCGGGTCTGGCGCGCGACTTCCGTGTCGTGCGCTATGACACGAGAGGGCATGGCGGCAGCGTTGTTACGCAGGGTCCTTACACGTTTGACCAATTGGGGGATGACGTCGTAGCGCTGCTCGACGCGCTCGATGTGCCTCACGCAAGCTTCTGCGGCGTGTCGATGGGCGGGCACACGGGCTTGTGGCTGGGGCTGCATGCGGCGGCGCGCTTCGATGCGATTGCCGTGTGCAACAGCGCGGCCCGGATCGGCACGACCGACGGGTGGACTACCCGCGCCACGCACGTCCGTGCGCATGGGAAGGCCGCGATGGCGGAGTTGGCCGCGTCCTCACCGTCGCGCTGGTTTACCGAGGGCTTCATCGCTCGCGAGCCGGAGTGTGTGACGCGCGCGCAGGCCGGGATTGCAGCGCTTGCACCGGAAGGCTACGCGTCATGCTGCGACGCTCTGGCGAGCTCGGATCTCAGAGATGAGATCTCGTCCATCAAGGTGCCGACGCTGCTGATCGCCGGCGAGTTCGATCCGGTGACGACGGTGTCCGATGCCGAGGCCATGCAACGCGCCATCGCCGGGTCGACGGTGGTGTCGGTGCCGGCTTCGCATCTGTCGAACATTGAAGTGCCGGCCCAGTTCGAGGCCGCGCTGTGCAAGTTCCTAGCCAAGGCGCTCGACTGACGCGAGGCGCATCGGCGGTCACGCCAAATTCGGGAAATGGATGCCACGGTCATCGCGGCGTGGCCCCACCTGTAACCGTCAAGGGCACTGCGCCCGCGATTCAAGGAGAGTGAAATGCTGTACCTGGTTCATATGATCGTTCGGATTCCCGATACGGTGCCGGCGGAAGAGGCTGCGCGTATCAAGGCGGCGGAAAAGGAGTATTCGCAATCGCTGCAACGCTCGGGCAAGTGGCCAAACATCTGGCGCGTGGTCGGGGAATATGCCAATTACAGCGTCTTCGATGTGGACAGCAACGACGAGTTGCACACGCTGCTGAGCCAGTTGCCCCTGTTCCCGTACATGGACATCTCGGTGACGCCCTTGGCTCGCCATCCGTCGGCGATTTGAGTCTGGGGCGGCAGCGCCGCCCCCTCCTCCTTCGGACAGGCCCCGGTATTAGGCTCGCTCGCCCAAGACCGTGGCTCGCGTGAATGCCTCGATGTTGTCCAACAGCGCATCGATTGCGTCGCCGGCACGTTTCACTTCGCCCGCGGCAATTGCTTCCGCGGCTTGCGCATGCAGGCGCGCCATCGTGGGTAGATCGGCCGCTTCCTTATAGTGGTAGTACCAGAACCGGCGCGCCAGTCCGTGCAACAAACGCATCGCGCCCTCGGCGAACTCGTTGCGCGCGGCGACCAGACACAATTCATTGAACTCGCGGTCGGCACGGATGAACTCCACATCCTTGCCGCCGCGCGCCGAACTCTTGAATTCCTTCGCCAGACGTGTGAAGTGCTCGCGCTGCTCGGCCGTGGCTTTCTTCGCGGCACTCCGGGCAATCAAGCGCTCCACCTCACGGCGCGTCTCCAGCAAGCGCAGTTGCTTGGCGACGTCCATCGGCGGAATGAGTAGCCCGCGCTGCGGCAGCACCACGATCAAGTGCTCACGGGCCAGGCGCTGGACGGCTTCCCGGATCGGCGTTCGGCCAAAGCCTGTCATCTCGCTCAGTTGCAGCTCCGACAAGGTCGAACCCGGTGCGAGCCGCAACGTCACGATCGCCTCTTCAATCCACTCGTAAGCCATGTCGACCATGCGACCTCGCGGGATGGATTCCCGCGCGTCATCCGGTGCGTTTGTCTCCGGCTTCCCCGTGCGTTGCGTCGCTTTTCTTGTCGCCATTTGGTCAATGCTTCAGAGCAAATATTAATTGTATATCACCTGCTCTCAAGCTTTCGATGGCGCACCGCGCTCAGCGCGCCCACGGTTCGGGCAGCCCTGCCCCTGCTCGACGCTTTCCCGCCCGCCCTCATCCCCCGAGTTTTCCCTCAGCCTCAGTGACTTGCTTCCATCGTCTGATATGCTATTATTAACCAACTAATATATTACTCACAGAGAGGGCACGCGGTGGATATTCGTCGGATAGGAAAGCCCGATGGCTTCCCGGTGGTTGCCCTGCATGGGATTCAAGGCACGAGCGACGCCTGGGTTCCGGTGGCAACCGCATTGGGGGACGCATTCGACTTCATCTTGCCCAACATGCCCGGTCGCGGCTACGCGGGTTCCCCAAGCGCCCCAAGCGCATGCAGCGCCGACGACTTCGCGCGAATTGCCAGCTTGGCAATTGAGCAGGAAGTCGGCGCACGTCCCTATGCGCTGGCCGGCTGGAGCATGGGCGTCTCGGTCATCCTCGCGTTGATGGCGCAGTTGGCGAACGGCACGGCGCGTCATTGCCCCCCAGCCGCCATCGTGCTCCTGTCCGGCACGGCGCAGTTGAACGAGGTTGCCTGGTTCAAGGCATCCGACGGGACAACCCTCATCGACGAAATCCGGCACAGGCAGATCCGTTTGGGCCTGACACACGCGGCTGACCCGCTCACTGTGTCATGGACATGGAATGCGTTGAAACGGATTTCCCATCTCCCGAATCTGGCGCACGTCGACGTGCCCGCGCTGCTGATCCACGGCGGCGAAGACGAAGACTGTCCCGTCGAACACGCACACCGCATGTGCGAGGGAATTCGAGGCGCAACGCTGCAAGTGATTCCGGGCGCGCGCCATTCGATCCTGTCGCAGAACACGCAAGAGGTCTGCATCGCCATGCGGCAATTTCTCACCCAATACAACACGGCATCCCGATGCCCGAGCACCCCGGAGAAGACTTCATGAGGCTGGACGATTGCATCCACTTTTGCGCCCCCTCCCGACTGATCATCGAACGTGGCTACCGTCAAAAGCTCCCGGGTCTTTTGCATAGCATCGGCTATCGGCGTGGATTGCTCGTCACCGATCGCTTCTTTGCCGAGCAGACCCCTTGGGTGAAGGATTACGTAACGGCGTGCGAACGCCTCGGCGTTCATGTCGAGGTCTTTGCCGGCGGTCAGCCCGACCCCACCACCGACCTGTGCGACCGTGCAACAGCCGAACTGCGCATCAAACTGGACGGTCGTCTGCCCGACCACATCGTGTCGCTGGGGGGCGGCAGCAACATCGATCTTGCCAAGGCGCTTTGCGTCACACTGGCGGCAGGTCGACCCGTTCGCGACTTCAGTGCCGGCATCATGAGCGATACACCGGTCATCGACCATATCTCAGTGCCCACGACGGCCGGCACAGGCTCGGAGCTGACACCCGGCACCATCCTGTTCGACACGAACACCGGCATCAAGATCGCCGTGATGGACAACCGGCTTCGCCCGGTCATCGCCGCCATTGACCCCGACCTCACCTTCACCTGCCCGCCAAAAGTCACGGCGGAATCCGGCATCGACGCCTTGACGCACGCCCTCGAGTCGTTTGTCACCCTTGACTCGAACCTGTTCGATCGGGGCGGCAGTGTCGACCCGGGCTACAGCGGCCGCAACAGCTTGACCATGATGTTTGCCCGCGAGTCGATCCAACTTTGCGTCCAATATCTTCTGCGTTGTTATCGGGACGGCAACGATGTCGAGGCGCGGGTCGGCATGTGCTACGCCAGCGTCTATGCAGCGATGTCCTATGGCAGCGCGGGTCTGAACGCGGTACATGGCATTGCCTACGGTGTGGCAGCGCTGACCCACAAGTCTCACGGCGCGACGAATGCCGTTGTGCTGCCCTATGTCATCGACGCCATGAGCGAGTCGCGGCACGCCGAACTTCTGGACGTTGCCCGAATGTTCGGCATTCAGACGACCGACGAAGTCCAGGCAGTGCGGGCGTTGCCGCACCAATTACGCGGCCTGGTCGGCAAGCTTGGGATTCCCACCGATCTCAACGCGTTCGGGATCGCACGGACATCTCTACAGAATTTGCTCACCGATGCGCTCGGCGTGACTCGGTTGGCGAAAGCGTTCCCGGTTGGGAATATTGAAGAAAGCTATGCGGACATCATCAATAACGCGTGGCATGGCCGTCTTCAAAACGAGACGACAGCGAGATTCGCGGCAGACTGAGCGCTTCGGCCCGGTGCTGTAGCGACGCAAAGACACTATTAGAATTCGGCCGGGCCAACCGGCCGCTTTGCGCCTCGATGTCTAACATGTTAGCTGATTATTAGCAGCATAGATTGGAGGAGACACAAACATGGATATGTCCACCGCCGCTTCGCGGCTGGGTGTTGGGGTCGCGGCGCGACTTGAGCGGCTGCCGATGACCCGCTACCAGAGAACCTTGTTCTCGATCATTGCCACCGCCTGGTTCTTCGATTCCATGGATCTGGGTCTGATGACCTTTGTCCTCGGGTCGATCAAGGCGGAGTTCGGCCTGTCGGCGTCGCAGACAGGGCTGCTGGCCAGCGCCAGCTTCCTTGGGATGTTCGCCGGCGCCGCGATCGCGGGCCTGCTCGCGGACAAGTTCGGTCGAAAGCCGGTATTTCAGATCAGCATGATTTTCTGGGGCGTCGGTAGTCTGATGTGCGGCTTCGCACACAACGTCGATTCGCTGATGCTGTACCGCGTGGTTCTCGGCTTCGGCATGGGCATGGAGTTCCCGATCGGTCTGTCGATGGTCTCGGAGATCGTGCCGGCCAAGAGCCGCGGCAAGTACGTGGCGATCCTTGAAGGCTTTTGGCCCATCGGGTTCATCGTTGCCGGCGCCCTCTCCTACTTCATGCTTCCGGTGATCGGCTGGCGGGGCATTTTCATCGCCTTGTCGGTCCCGGCCGTGTTTGTGTTCGTCATCCGGCGCATGGTGCCCGAGTCGCCGCGGTGGCTCGAAGACACCGGGCGTATGAAAGAAGCCTCGGATGTGATGAACAGCATCGAAGCCAAGGTGGAGAAAGCCTACGGACGCAAGTTGCCAGCGCCCACCCTGACGCAGAGCGCGCCTCGCGCCCAATCTGGCAGGAAGGCGCTCTTCGCCGAGCTTTGGACCGGCATTTATGCCAAACGGACTGTCATGCTCTGGACCACCTGGTTCTTCGCGCTGCTCGGCTACTACGGACTGACGACATGGCTAGGGGCCCTGCTGCAACAGGCCGGCTATGCGCAGACCAAATCGGTGCTCTACACGGTCTACATCTCGCTGGCGGGGATTCCCGGGTTCATGTTCTCGGCGTGGTTGCTGGAGAAGTGGGGCCGTAAGCCAACGTGCGCGCTGATGCTGCTGGGAAGTGCCGTGGCCGCCTATCTTTACGGTCAGGCCGCTGGCACCAAGGCCCCTATCGAACAATTGATTGCCGCCGGGCTGATGATGCAATTCTTCCTGTTCGGCATGTGGTCGGTGCTGTATGCCTACACGCCGGAGCTTTACCCGACCCGCACGCGCGCGACCGGCTCCGGCTTCGCGTCGTCCGTCGGACGCATCGGATCCCTGGCGGGTCCCTTTGCCATTGGCGTACTGCTTCCCACATGGGGCCAGGCGGGCGTTTTCACCATGGGTGCCCTCTCCTTCGTCATTGCAGCGCTCGCCGTGTTGCTGCTGGGCGTGGAAACCAAAGGCCGATCGCTTGAAGACGTTTCGCACTAACCCGCACTAGCCCGCACTGAACGGCGGGCTGCTCCTCGCGCCGATTCGCAGAGTCGCGCCCACCGTAGCGTTGCGTGACCGGCGGCCAGCCGACGCAGGCCGCCGCGTCTCCTCGCATATCGTCGAGCGGATCGCGGCCCAACTGAAAGGCGTTCACCGATTCCATCGCCATTCCGAACCATGCACGCAATCCGGTTGACTTTTATTTTCCGATAACTAATATGTTAGTTGTGTATTTGATGATTTCCATTCATTCAGACGCAGGAGACAAGCCATGATTACCGAGCGCCAACTGAAATTCCGAGAGCAGTACAAGTCCGACATCAGTCCGATGTACAACGGCCTGTTGCACATCGTCGTGATGTATATCGTGGCCATCGGCGCGGTCGTCTATGCGGTCAGCCGATTGCAGCACCCGACGTGGGAATGGCTGTTGATGATTCCCGTCTTCCTGGCAGGCAACTTCGTGGAGTGGTTCATGCATCGCTTTGTGATGCACCGCCGCGTGAATGTCTGGGGGTTGCGCGAGATCTACAATCGCCACACGCGCCAGCATCACCAATACTTCAGCGATCAATTGTCGACGATCGACACGACGCGCGAGTTCCGCATCGTCTTCTTTCCGTGGCGCGTATTGATGACGCTGGGCGTTGGCGGCGGTGCCCTGGGCTATGCGACTTCACTGTTCCTGGGCACGAACGCCGGCTGGATGGTCTTTCTCACGATGGTCGGCCAGTATTTGATTTATGAGACGTTCCATTACTGCTGCCACTGCCATGAAAATTGGTTCGTGCGCAACATGCCGTTCATCAATACGATTCGTCGGCATCACACTGCCCATCACAACATGGGCATCATGATGAAATACAACATGAACCTGACGTTCCCGATCGCCGACTGGTACATGGGGAGCAGCGACTTGCGCCGAGGCTTGCTTGGCCACTTGTTCAACGGCTACAGCGAAAAGCACATCAAGAGCGAGCTGAAGCCGATCATTGCGAAGTTCAAGGACGACCACTCGCAAGTTACCCTGGATGGTCCCATTCTCACGGCGGAAGAGCGAGAAGCGATGACGGCGATTTGACGTGTCGATGCTTATGGGGGGTTGTCCCCCGTCGTTTGATATCTGAGAACGGCTCGTCGCACGTCAACGTTTGACGAGGGCGACCACGTGGCTTGCCGATCCGCGTTCGGAAGTCCTTTGTCGTCACCCTCACGCATCAATCAATTCGGCATGTCAAAGCCATAAAGCTCCGCCGGATTATCGACAAGAATGCGATGCGACACAGCCGTGTCGGTAAACCACTCGCCGACAAGATCGAAAAGCCGGGCATCGTCCGGCTTGCGATCATGCTCCGTCGGGTGCGGCCAATCGCTGCCCCAAACGATTCGGTTTGGCGCAACGTCAACAAATGATTGAGCGATGGGTCTAGCATCCGCGTAATCAGGGGCACCCTGTTTTGAATTCAGATAGGCGCCTGACACCTTCACCCAGCAACGTCCTTGCTGTAGCAGCGACAGCATGACTCGATGAGCTTCGCTGCCAATGACCGGGTGGGGCAGTCGCCCCATGTGATCGATAACAACGGGGCAAGCCAACGTGCTGAGCATGCGTGCGTTCGCCACAATCAAATCGGCCCGCATCTGTAACTGAACGTGCCACCCCAGTGCCTGAATTCGCGGTGCAAGCGCGCCGATCATGTCGACATTCGTAATTGCGCCCGTTGGCTGAAACAGCGAGAACCTGACGCCACGAATGCCGCCATCATGCAGATGCTGAAGTTCTTCGTCGGTGACATCCGGCGTAACCACCGCAATGCCCCGGGTATTCTTTGCGCCCAGCGCCGAAATTGCTGCCAATGTCACGCGATTGTCCGTCTTGTAATTGGCGGGCTGAACGACGACAGTACGAGTCGTCCCCAGCCGCGCCTGTATCCTGCGGTAGGCTGCAACGTCCGCGTTCACGGGTTTGGCCGCTGCCGTGTTGAGCACGGGAAACGCGTCATCGTAAATGTGCACATGAGAATCGCACGCCAGTGCCGGCGCCTTGCTTTTAGGACGCTCGGCGCCGGCTGAATTTGGAAACTCCTCTGGCTGAGCCGCAAAGCCGAGCGGCGTCACGCCCACTCCCCCTGCGAGCGCGAGTCCCGCAACCAGTCGGCGTCGAATCACATTCACCATGATCTACTCTCCACGTACAGATAGGCCAAATTGTGAGCTGCCCTCAGGGAAGTCAGCCCAAGTATCGAAATGCCCGCGTTACTGCTTCGTCCAAGAGACGCGACGCGCAAACTTCGCAATTTCATCGGCCATCGCCTTCGGTTGCTCCGGCGCAAACGCATGACCGGCATTCGGCACGACCACTACGGTTACCCGATCCCCCAACATGGACTTGAGCACCATGGAGAAACGACGGGGAGCCACAGGATCGCTCTCTCCCTGCAAATCGAGAATCGGTGCACTGCCGGCCGCAAAGTAGTCATCCACCGGCGTGACGTTTCGCGCGTGCGATTCAGCCTCGTGGGTATCGTGATGCCAACCGTCCAGCCAAACGGTCGGGTCATTCCCCGGCGCAAAAAATGCTTCCTTCAGGTAAATCAGGCGCTGGGCACGCGATAGCCGAAGGTCTCCCGCACCGTCAATCGCCTTGCGCATTTCCGGACCAATCGGCTTCTCGGTCGAACCCGGCGGAACCTTGCCGGCGGATGCTGCGACGAGTACGACACCGCGAACCAAATCCGGGCGATCCGTCGCCACCTGGCGAGCCGGGAAGTTGCCCCATGCGTGCCCAACGACGACAGCTGGACCCGCATGCTCGTTCTCGATCACGGCAGCGACGTCACGCGCAAAGTCGTGCATGTTCAGAGATTCCATCGGGCCCACGCTTCGCCCAATTCCGCGCGGCTCAGGACGGACTACGCGGAAACCGTCTGCAACGAGTCGTGCCGCAACATCGTCGTAGTCGCGTGCCGAGCGGCCAAGCGATGGCAACATCACGATCAACGGACCCTTACCCTGGCGCATGACGTCAATCTGCACGTTGTCATGCTTGACGAGGGTGTGTTCCACGTTAGCGGCAAGCGCCCCAAAGCTCACGCCCAAGGCAACGACGGCAGCAGAGATGTTACGGATGCAGTTCATTTTCCAAATCCTCAGTGAATGGTCTGGCAGTCAGAATGAATAACGATGGGTGGCCTGGCGCTCCGGCCCAATTGCCCGAAGCGACAATAGAAACACCGTGTGCGACCCGCGGCGCAGGCTCAACAGCCGGGGCCATACTTTGACGTAGTGAACGGGCGAGTGACCCACGTCCGAATGGGCGCCCCCCCCCAGGCGATCAGCGATCGCACAGTTGAATGTTGCGCATGCGTCGTCTCGATGGCCGTTGAATCACCCGATCCCGCCGTTGCTTCGAGCAACGTGGGCAACAGCCAGCGAAGCGTGTCCGGCTGACCGGCAACGCCGAGAATGCGTGGGGGAGCCGCCTACTTCGCGATCGGGTCCAGCCCACTGCGCGCCATCAGGGCACGCGCTTCGGGCGTTCGCAGATAGTCGATGAACGCCTGACCCGCTGCGCGTTCTCCAGCGTGCACGCCAATGGCCGCAGCAATCACGCTGGCCTTCTGCACTTGCGCAGGCAGCGGCCCTACGTACTGAATGCCGGAGATAGCGCGCAACTCGCTGATTTGCTGCAGACCCAGCTCCGCGTCGCCGCGGGCCAGTGCCGTGCCGACGAGTTCCTTGCCGCGGATAAGCACGCTCTTCGATTTCATCTGCTGTGCCACCCCAAGTCTCTCGAACAACGTTTGCGTGATGTAGGTGCCGCTCGCACCTTCCGAGAACGCCACCGACTTCGCCGCCAACAACGTCTTGCGCAGATCGTCGACGGTGACCACGCTCGGCTTCGCCACACCGGGGGCAACGGCAACACCAATGCCGCTACTCATCAGATCCACTCGCGACGCGGGGTCGAAGTATCCTTGCTTGACGTGATCGGTAAGCGCTGCGCCGATCATGAAACAGACATCCATGGGCTCGCCGGCGCGAATCCGCGTCGGCAGTGCATCGGCTGACGTGCCGTACGATGGCCCCCACTCGATATCGACGTGATTGCCAGTCTCACGTTCGAACGCCGGTACGACCTGTGCAAAGGCAGCTCGCAACGCGCCGGTGGCGAGCACATGGACTTCCGCAGCCTGAGCAGCCACTGATGCCATACACATGGCAAACCCACAAATGCCAGAGGCAATAGCCGCGCGAGCGAATGGACGACGAATCATCAAGTTGTCTCCTACGTATCTCTTTTCTATTTATCGGTGGTCGGCGAGTCTGCTAGAAATCAGGTCATTCCGCGTGTGTTGATGAACAGGGAATATAGCGACGACGTCGCCGCCATGAAGAGACGATTGCGATGTCGACCACCGAAGCACAAGTTGGCACAACGCTCAGGCAAGTCGATGTGACCGATCGGCGATCCGTCAGGCGCGAATACCCGCACCCCATCGAGTTCGGCACTGCCTGTCCCCCACCCACACCAGAGGTTGCCGTCAACATCGACACGGAAGCCATCCGGCGTTCCGTCCTTCGCATCGATCAACACGCGCGGATGACGCAATGCCGCTCCACCCACTACATCAAACGCCATGATCGTTCGCGGACGCGCGCGTGACGCCACCACGTAAAGCATCGTCTCGTCGGGAGAGAACGCGAGCCCGTTGGGGCCCGGAATGTCGTCCGCCATACACGCGAGCTCACCGCTCTGCGGGTCCAACCGGTAGAGGCCCCCCGGCAGTTCGGCTTCCGCAATTTGCCCCATGTAGTCGCTTACCAGACCGAAAGGCGGATCGGTGAACCACACAGCGCCGTCACGCGAGACGACCACATCGTTGGGCGAGTTCAGTCGCTTACCCTGGTAGCGTTCGGCGAGCACCGTGATACTGCCGTCGTATTCGGTGCGCGTTACGCGACGCTCGCCATGCTCACAGGCAATCAGGCGTCCTTCGCGATCACGCGTCAGCCCGTTGGCCTTGGTCGATGGGGCGCGATAGGCGATGACGCTCTCGGTCACTTCGTCCCACCGCAGGATTCTGTCGTTGGGCAGATCGGTCCAGTACAGTGCGCGGGCGTCCCCAAACCAGACGGGGCCTTCCGCCCAGCGCGCGCCGGTCCACAAACGCTCGACGCGCGCGTGAGGCAAGCGGTAATGCGCGAATCGCTCGTCCAGGATCCGAATCGCCGGATCGGGGGTACGCAAGTTGGGCTGCCACGTATCGATCATGGTGTGTCAGGCCTCCTTGACCTGTGTTTTGAGATAGGCCGAGAGCAGCGTCGCGAGAACGAGCATCCCGCCCATCCCCGTCAAGCCGGCATTGAACGATCCGGTTACGTCCTTTTGCCAGCCGACCATGGCCGGCCCGACAAGGCCGCCCAGACTGCCCACTGCGTTGATGAATGCGACGCCACCGGCCGCTGCCTGCTTGTCGAGGAAGGTCGCCGGAATGCTGTAGAAGCAGGTCCGCACGGACGACAGGCCCACAATCGCCACTGTCAGGCCGAACATGGCGGGCAACAACGAGCTGGACGCCACCGACGCGAAAAAGCCGATGGCCGCCACGGCGCACGTCAGCACGAGATGCTTGACGTAGCGACGCTTCCTGGCGAGCACGCGCGCCCACGCCAGCATTGCCAGGCTGCCGACAATGTACGGAATGGCAGTTGCAAGGCCAACCTGCATGTCGGTGAGATGATGTGTTTTGAGGATCGTGGGCATCCACACGCCGATCCCCAGAATCCCGATGATGTAGCTGAAGAGAATCGCGGCGAGCAACCAAACGCGCGAATCCTTGAGCGATTTGCGGAAATCGCGCTCGTGCGTCGTTGAACGCTCGCGCTCCAATGCGTCCTGCAGCGCCCGCTGCTCGTCATCGGTAAGCCACTTTGCGTGCGCAGGCCCGTCGGGAAGCGCGAACAGACACACCACGCCAAGCACGCACGCGGGCAGACCTTGCAGAACGAAGAGCCACTGCCAACCGTGTAGTCCGAGCACGCCGTCGAGTTGCAGCATCGAGACGGAAAGCGGGCCGCTGAACACCGACGACAACGGAATGGCGGCTAGAAAAATGGCCATCATTCGTGTGCGAAACTGCGACGGAAACCAAAGCGTCAGATAGAAGATCACGCCGGGGAAAAAGCCGGCTTCGCCAATGCCGGCCATCAATCGGATAAAGGCGTAACTTGTCGGGCCGACGGCGAAGCTCGTGGCGGCCGCGAACAGCCCCCAAGTAATCATGATGCGAGCGAGCCAGCGACGCGCACCGTACCGATAAAGCGCCAGGTTGCTGGGCACTTCGAACAGGCAGTATCCGACGTAGAAAATCCCGGCGGCCAGTCCGAAGGCCGATGCACTCAGGCCCAGGTCCCGGTTCATGGTCAACGCGGCAAAGCCAACGTTGGTGCGATCCAGATAGTTGATGAAATAAGCAAACGCCAGCAGCGGGATCAACCGCCACGCGGCCTTTCGGCATGCGCTTTGCTCAGCGCTGTCTCTCGACGTGGAATTCAGAGCAATCGGTGTGGACATCGATATTCTCTCAGGCGTACAACTTCATCGGGTTATCGCAGAGCACCGCCTGCGCGGAAGCCTCGTCGGCGCACACCAGGCGAACGAATGCCAGTAGCGCAGCGTCGTCAGGCACATCCCCCCTAATATTCGGATGCGGCCAATCCGAGCCCCAGATCGCCCGATCGGGCGCCGCCGCGAGAAGGCGACGCGCGAGCGGCAAGGCGGCATCCCACGGAGGTGTCGCGCCTTGCATCAATCGGTCGACACCGGAGAGTTTGACCCAGCGCATTGGGTTTTCCAGGTGTCGTTCCAACGCCTTCATCGCGACTTCGTCGATCGGCAGCGTAGCGTCCTGCCGCCCCATGTGATCTACGACGATAGGAATATCCAGATCCGACCACGCGTCGAGCACAGGAAGGATCTGATCGAGACGACCGTGAACCAGAACGTGCCAATTCAATGCCTTCACACGCACCGCGGTCTCACGCAGTCGAGCGAAGTTGCGCTCGCCAGGCAGGTGCCCCATGAAGTTGAAACGAACGCCGCGCACGCCCCCTTGGTCGAGACGATGCAGTTCGGCGTCCGTGGTGGCATCGTCGACGAGCGCAACGCCGCGATACCGCCCCCCCCGTCATGGCGATACCGTCAAGCAAGGCGCTGTGATCGCGTCCATAACAAGCCGCTTGTACCAGCACGCCATGCGAAACGCCAATGCGGTCGTGCATGGCCAATAGATCGTCCATGGGCGCGAGGGCCGGCAGATAGGCGGCACCCTCAGGCAGCGGGAAGGCTTTCCAAGGTCCGTAGATATGGGTATGGCAATCCCAGACGCCGCGATGTGTCGACATACGTCTGCGCTACCTCAATCGCAACGTGCGGTCATGCCGCCGTCGACCACAAGTTCGGTTCCCGTCACAAAACGGGCCTCGTCGGAGGCAAGGAACAATGCGGCATAAGCGGTATCTCGACCGTCACCCATGAAGCCCAGCGGAATACGTGCAAGGCGGGCTTCCAGCAGCTTGTCGATATCGCCGCCCGTACGCTGACCGGCCAGACGGACTTCCACCATCGGCGTGTGCAATTGCCCAGGAACGACGGTATTCACACGAATGCCCTTCTTCGCATATTCGACCGCGACAACCTTCGAGAGCTGGATCACGCCAGCCTTGCAAGCGGCGTAGGCCACTTGCGCGGAGCCCGTCCAGCGAATGCCGGACGTCGATGCCGTATTGACGATGGCACCGCCCCCGGCACGTTCGAGTTCTGGAATAACGTGCTTACATGCCAGGAAGACGCTCTTCAGATTGAAGGCGACTTGGGCTTCCCACTTCTCTTCAGGCAGATCTACCGGACCACCGGAGGCGGAGCCGCCCACGTTATTGACGAGTACGTCGACCTTGCCGTAGGTTTCGACACACGCCGCCACCATGGCCTTGACGGCCACGGAATCGGTGACGTCACACGTGTAAGGCGTCACCTCTCCGCCGGCCTCACGCACGCGGCGAATGGTTTCCTCCATTGCGTCGAGACTCTTGTCGACGGCGAAAACGCGTGCGCCGGCCATTGCAAACAGCACGGTCACCGCACGACCGTTGCCCCAGCCCGGCCCGACGCATCCGGCGCCAGTCACAATTGCCACCTTGCCTTGCAGACGACCATTAGCAAGCGCGGCTTGCAGCTCAGTATTCGATTGCACGATTGATCCTTGTTACAGAGAAATGGGCAGTTCAGGCGCGGCACCAGCCGGCGCCGGCACGTTGAAGACCTTGATAGTCATGGAGATGAGCGTGTAGTAGCCCGCGATGCCGACAAGATCCACCAGGCCGTCCTGACCGATCTCATCGATCAGCGCGGCATACAACGCATCTCCGATGCTGCGTTGCGCGTGAAGCTGCGTCATGAATTCGTAGATCAGCGCCTCGTCCCGATTCACGAACTGCGGCGCCTTGCCGTCACGCAACGCATCAAGCACCTCGGGCGCAACCCCGGCTTCCAGCGCGAACGGCTTATGGGCGGCCCACTCATATTCGGCAAGCCAATATCGGCCCATGCACATGATGGCAAGCTCGGAGAGTCGCGGCGGCAGGCTGCTGTCATAACGGCAGTAGCGCCCCAATGCTTGCGCGCGATCAGCCAGAAGCGGTCGATGCAACCAGACCGCGAGCGGACCACGCACGCCCTTGCGGGGACCCGAGGCAATGGCGTCGTAGACGATGCGCTGCTCCGGCGAGAGTTGCGTCGGGTCGATGGCGGGAAGACGAAGTTCCATGATGATCAGTTCCGGCAGAATCAATTCGCCTGCGCAGCGGCTACCGAATCCGGCGCGCCAGCAGACAGTTTCAGAAGCGAGGGACGCACGTGACCGCCGGTTTCTTGAGCAAACGCGTCGGCATCGAATGCGCCTTCCCAGCGGGCGATGGCGAATACGGCGACGGTGTTGCCGACCACATTCACGAGCGCTGTGGCGATAGCCATGATCCGGTCAATCCCGAAGAGCAGGCCGAGGCCAGCTACCGGCAGCGTGCGCATCGATTGCAGCGTGGCTGCGAGCTTCACGAAAGCACCGCCCGCGACGGTGGTACCGCCCTTGGAGGTCAGGCTGAGAATCGCCAGCAGGCCGAGCTGCTGCCAGAGAGAAAACGGCGTATCAGTAGCCTGCGCAATGAAACCAACAGCGATAGCCATGTAGATGGAAGTGCCGTCGAGGTTGAAGCTGTAGCCCGCCGGCAGGACGAAGCCGACCACTGCCTCGTCACAGCCCGCACGACGCAGCTTCTCAATCAGTCGCGGGAAGGCCACTTCACTAGATGCAGTGCCGAAAATCAGCAGGATCTCGTCACGAATCAGGCGCAACACGCCGAAAAACGGCAGACCAATACCGGTGCTGATCGCGCCAAGGACGCCGAAGACGAAGATCAGGGATGCGGCGTAATACAGAATGATGACCTTGAGGAGGTACAGGAGCGTCGCGCCGCCGTAGCTGCCCACCGCTGCGGCCATCGCACCGAAGGCGCCGAGCGGGGCCAACTTCATGATGAAGCCGAGCATGCGGAACAGCACCGACGTGGCTTCGTCAATTCCGCGCAACAGCACCGAATCCGCACCGACCGACAGGTTCAGAGCCAAGCCGGCCAGCACCGAGATGATCAGCACCTGCACGATATCGCCCTTGGCAAATGCATCGACCAGCGTGTGCGGAATCAGGCTAAGCAGGTAACTGACTGCGGAGACGTTGTGCGCACCGGAAGTGACCTTGGCGGCGTCGGCGGCTTCGGCCAGATTGCTCGCGTGCAACCCGACGCCCGGTTGAAAGACGTTGACCAACACAAAGCCGAGCACCATCGCGATCGTGCTCACCACTTCGAAGTAGATCAGCGATTTGATGCCCATGCGTCCAAGCATGCGCAGATCACGCACGTGGGCCAACCCCTGGACGAGGGTGCAGAAGATGATCGGCGCCAACATCATCTTGAGCAGCGCGATAAAGGCAGTGCCGATCGGTTTCATGGCGATTGCCCACGCGGGCGCCACCAGGCCGAGCGCGATCGCGCACGCAAGCGCAATGAGGACCTGAATGTGTAGCTTCTTGAGATGCTTCATGTTGTCTCCTGAGCCGACAGTACGTTCTCGCGCAGCGATCGCTGCAAACGCCGTCCGACTTCTCATATCGTTAGGTGCGATCCGACCATCAAGCCAGGATCACTGCGGAACAGCGTCGTCAGCTTTGTGAACTACCACGCTGCTCGCCATTCTCGGTATTTGTTAAAAGCATAGTTCCACGTAGATCTGCTGACAAACACCGTATAATCATAAGAAGCTATAACATACGGGAATACCTTAGACGCTATGGAAATCAGGGAGCTGCGTAGCTTTATTCGGGTGGCCCGTGCCGGCAGCCTGAGCCGAGCGGCCGCCGAGCTTTATGTGGCTCAGCCAGCCCTCAGCCGACAGATCGCGAAGCTTGAGGCCGAAATTGGTGTTCCCTTGTTCGTGCGCCACGGTCGTGGGGTTCGGATGACAGCTGCCGGCGCTCGATTACTTGAGCGCGCAGAGATGATCGCGCACCTGCTCAACGAAACGGCCGAGGAGGTACGGGCAAGTGCCGATGAGGAGCGAGGTCACTTGGCAGTCGGCCTGCCTCCGACGATGAGCGCGCTGATCGGCGCAGAACTGACGCGCGAATTTCGCACGCAGTGGCCTAATGTGTCGTTGCATGTTCGCGAAGGGTTGAGTACTTCGTTGCAAGAGTGGGTAATGGACCGACGTGTAGATCTTGCCGTGGTCTACAACCAGCCGCCCCTTGAGGCATTTCAGATCCAGCCTCTCTATAGCGAACCCATGATGCTTATCGGACCGCCTGGAGACGGCGGCGGATCTCGCAGCTACCACATTCGAGATCTGGCAAACACGCCACTAATTCTTCCCGGCATGCCCCACAGCAACCGCCTTCTGGTTGAACAGGCAGCGGCTCAGCATGGCGTGAGGCTCAGAGTTGCACTCGAAGTGGACAGCGTTGCCCTTACCAAGCAGTTGGTGAAGTCTGGCGAGGGGTATTCGATACTTGCCTATATCGCGGTTCAGCAGGAAATAGCGTCAGGCGAGCTCGTTGCGCATCGCATTGAGCGACCGTCCATTCGGTCCAGCGTTGCCGTGACAACCCTGAGGGATACGTCTGCGTCGCGCTTCGCGCTGGCCTGGATCGAGTTGCTTCAGCGACACTTGAAGCGTTTTTTGGCGCTAGCACCGTGGGGTACGGAGGTGCAGTGGATGGGCGCTCCCCTTGAGAAGTGAATCAACACGGCATATGTCACCACTGGCGGGCGGGCTTCACAATGCTCCCAACGCCAAAGTCATCGCACGATCCGGGGGCGAACGTCGCGAGTCCTGGGGGTCGGAAAGCCGAAATACGGACACGGCTTCCCTCAGGTTTGACGCTTGCTCCTCAAGCGATTGTGCCGCCGCGGCGGCCTCTTCGACGAGAGCGGCGTTCTGCTGGGTGCTTTCATCCATCTGCATGAACGCCTGATTGGCCAGTTCTATGCGCTTGCCCTGATCCGACGAGGCGGCGGCGATCTCTCCGACAATATTGGACAACTCGTTTATCGCTTGCCTTACGCGCCCCATTGTCGTGCCGACGTCGTGCGCCTGCCGCGAGCCGTCTGCGACGAGCGTTGACGAAGTCTCTATCAGCGCTTTTATGTCGCGCGACGCACACGCGGCGCGCTGTGCCAATGCTCTCACTTCAGATGCAACGACGGCGAAGCCACGCCCGTGGGCGCCGGCGCGGGCCGACTCGACGGCGGCGTTTAGCGAAAGAATATTGGTTTGAAACGCAATCGCTTCTATCATTCCCGTAATCTCCGAGATCTTCGCCGAGCTTTCGCTGATTCGCCCGATCGTCTGGAGCATCGCGGCCACGGCCTGATCACCGGCATCAGCCAGACCGGCCACATTCGCAGCGAACATATCGGCGCGGCAGGCGTTATCGGCGTTATGTCTGATCGTACCGGCCAACTCGGCCATGTTGGCGACAGTCTGGTTGAGCGAGACTGCCTGCGCCTCGGTTCGGATCGACAAATCGATATTCCCGCCGGCGATTTCGTGTGCGGCAACAGACACCGACTCAGCAGACACGTTGATGACGCGAATCGTTTCCGCAAGGTGGTCCCGCATCCGCTTCATCGAGTGAAGCAAACTGCCGCTGCCCGCACGCTCGTCTTGCACTACAAACGCCAAGTCGTTTTCCGCGATGCGCGTGGCGATCTCAGCCGCGTACTTGGGCTCTCCGCCAAGCGAGCGCCATATCCCGCGGTTCACCCCGACGACGGCGATGCTCAGAAGCGTGCCGATGACGGCAAATACACCCAGGCTCCGCACGAGCGACGCGTAGAAAGCGGCATTGATGTCGTCGACATATACGCCCGTCATCAATATCCATTGCCATGGCCGATACGCGTCGTTGTAGGAGATCTTCGGAAAAATGCCGGTCGCGCCCGGCTTGCCGAAGGCGTATCGGGTAAAGCCGCTACCGTCCCGGTGGATCTGGTTCAGCACGTTCTGATTGAATGGTTCGCCATTTCGATCTCTGAAGCCACTGACGTTTCGCCCTTCGTCCTCCGGTTTCGTGGCACTCATGAGCAGGACACCGTCCGGGTTGAGGATCGTGAAATAGCCTTTCCCCCCGGCGTAACGCATCTTGCGGATCACACCTATCGCGCTGCGCTTGGCTTCATCGATCGTCAACGTCCCGGTGGCTGCCTGGTCCGCGTAGCTTTGGATGACGGACTTTGCAAGCTCCATCGCGTGAACGAGACCGGATTGCCTCTCTTCGAGACGAATTCCCCGACTACTAATGGCATCCGATATCGAAAGGCACGCAAAGCACGCGAGACTTAAAATCAGCGGCAGCCACAACTTCTGCGAAAACGACAACTTCATGTCTTCTCTCGAAAGGGAGTTTCAATCACAGAAGCAGGTCAGTCCTGCACCTTCGTGAGTCGTCGCTGCATGCGCACGCGAAAGCGCATGAACAATGAATCGGAACCCCACGCGAGATATGAGCCAGCCTGCCAGAACACGATGATTGCGCCGATTCCAAGGACGGTCGCGCTGATGGGGCGATTCACGAAGACTCCCAGATCTCCATGCGACAGCAGGAGCGCGCGGCGTACATTCGATTCCAGCATTGGGCCGAGCACGAAGCCCAACACAATGGGCGCGATGGGAAAATCCAGGACCATGAACAACGCGCCAATGAGACCAAACGCGGCAACGGAAGCGACGTCGAACAAGTCATTGCGCATGCTGTACACGCCGACGCAAACGAAAAAGACTGCGGCAGGATAAAGAATCCGGTAGGGGACCTGCAGCAGCTTGACCCACACCCCAATGAGCGGGACGTTCAAAATCATCAGGATGGCATTGCCGATCCAGAAGCTCGCGATCAAACCCCAGAAGATGTCGCGATGCTCGGTAATCAGCAATGGTCCGGGTTGGATGCCTTTCAGGATCAAGGCTCCCATGATCAGCGCCATAACGGCGTCGCCCGGGATACCCAGTGTCATCGTGGGGATGAAATCCACCTGTGTCTTTGAGTGCGAAGCTGCCTCCGGACTAGCGACGCCTTCAATGGCGCCCTTGCCGAACCGACTTGGATCCTTCGCGATCTTTCGTTCCAGCGCGTACGCGATGAAGGTCGTGATTGTCGGCCCCGTTCCCGGCATGCCACCGAACAGAACACCGACCAGCGTGCCACGAAGCGTAGGCGCCACCGCCTTGCGCAAATCGGCAAGCGAGGGGCGCATGTCACGCGCACGTACCTTCGCCCGCGTCACGACAATCTTCTCCCGATTAACGTGCATCAGAAAATCGGCGATAGCGAATACCCCCATGCAGATCGCGCCAAGTTCCACGCCGTCGTATAACGAAGCGCTGCCGAAGGTAAACCGGAACGTGCCTGTGATGAGGTCAGTCCCAACCGTTCCACACAGCAGCCCGAACAGCGTCATGGCGATACCCTTGAGCGGCGAGCCCCGCGACATGGTCGAGCCGGAGATCAGTCCGAGAACCATGATTGCGGCAATCTCGGTGGGGCCAAACTTGAATGCCACACTCACCAGCAGCGGGGACAGGAATATCATCACCAGAATGCCAACGGTGGCGGCAAAGAATGACGACAGCATGGCGACACCCAAGGCGGCGCCGCCCTTACCTGCACGCGTGAGCGGATAACCATCGATGCATGTGACCGCGTGAGGCGGATGACTTGGCAGATTCAGCAGGATTGCGCCAATTGCCCCACCGTACTGAGATCCATAGAAGATCCCGGCGAGCATGATGATCGATGGCACTGACGCCATAAAATAAGTCAGCGGCAGGAGGATCGAGATCGCGGTAATGGGCCCCATTCCAGGCAGCACGCCGATCAGGTTTCCCAACAGCACCCCAACGACAGCCCACATTAAATGAGTCGGCTGCAACGCGACGCTGAAGCCGTACATGAGATCCATGATGGTCTGGTGCATGATTACCACTCCCAGCGAAACGCCGGAAGTTGCAGGTGCAGCCCCCAACTGAAAACGACAAAGCAGAATACGGTAAGCACCGCGGCCATCAAAAACACGTCGCGCACGGGGTTACGCTGATCGGCAAAGCCCGCGATCACAACGGAGATGAACGTCGCCGGCAGCAAGCCCATGTGCGCGGCAACGCCAACAAATGCCAAAACAGACAACAACACAAGCCCGGCGCCTCGCCATGCCTTGGCAGACGGCTTCGCCAGTACTTCGGTGTTTTTCGACGTCGCTGCAATCAGCGTTCCGATCAGCAGCAACAGGACGCCCAGGGTGGCGGGAAAGAAGCCCGGCCCCATCTGACCAAGCGTGCCGAAGCCATAGCTCTTGCTCTCGAACAGTACCGCGCCCCCCAATAGAACGAGCAGCAATCCTGCCCACAAGTCCCGCCTTATCCACGCGTGTCTAGTCATTTGGTGTCTCCAATCTGTTCTGTATTACTATTCGGCACCAGGCCCTCGATCGGGGTCTACGGCGAAATTCAGGTATTTGACGCAATCGTCACCGAACCTATTGCGGCCGCGTTGCCGACAACGCGTGACGCGTTTCGCCCGACGCTTAAGCGCCCCCCATCCCAGCGACGTCGGGTCGATCTTGAAGCCCCCACAACTGGCCCAGCAAATTGCGGGCCGACACCGCGCCAACGACAGGCGACACCAGTTCCATGAACTTCGCGTTCAATTCTTCGTCGCTGAGCGGTAGCTCGGGATCTCCCCTACGGTGGCGCTGTACATGAACCAAACGCTCCCCCCCTTCCAACGTCACTTCCACACGTGCTGAACGCTCGCCCGGAAACGCGGCGTCCAATTCCGGACTCACGGTGACTTGTGTACAGGTCATCAACCGCCGAACAGTTGGGTCTGTCAGTTGCGCGGGCGAAAACGCCTGCTGGCGCACACTTCCATTGATCAGTGCTGATGCGACCATGTAGCGCATGCTGAAGCGGGCTTCATTGGGCGTCAGCGGGTTGACGTGGCACGCGATCTCGACGGCGGGGCGATACGTCTCGATGGCGATGCTGCGAACCTCATCAACGGCGAAGGACGCATTCCGGCGCAGTTCGATTGCCGCGTCCACTGCTGCAAACGTGTGACCGCACCCGACGTGGTTTTTGATCGTGAGTCGAGCGATGTGAAAATCGCGTCCCAAGGTCAGCGCAATGTCGGACCAGTCCGCCTGACCGCTCATTGCCACCCCAAGACCACTCTCCCCTTCCAGCACGTCTCGTCCGCCCGTAACACCAGCAGCGGCGAGCTGCGCTGCAAGATATCCCCCCTCGGCGGCCCGGCCGGTATGGAGGGGTTTTGACATAGAGTCTGTCCGGAACGCCTGCTGCAGTCCGGCTGCAAAGGTCGCAGCCGTCGCGAGTGCATGCCCATGGCCAGCTTCACCAAGCGACAGAGCGACCCCGGCGGCAGTCGCTGCGCCGAAGGTTCCCACTGTTCCGCTGTTATGCCAATAACGATAATGGGCACGTCCCAGCGCAACGCCGATGCGCGTCGATATCTCGTAGCCTGCAATCACGGCATGCAGAAAGCGCAGTCCGCTGCATCCTGACTGTTGAGCGGCGGCCAGTGCTGCGGCCACCGTCGCCGCACCGGGGTGATACATGGCATCCCGGAAGCTGTCGTCCACCTCTGCCGCGTGCGCTGCGGCGCCGTGAATCAATGCGGCAGCACGTGCCGTTGCCTTCCCGCCGTTCAGCAAACATGCTCTACCATGCCCGAGGTCATCCGCCAGGACCTGCGCGAGCATCGGCGTCGGCGGCGTGTCCAACCCCGCGAACGCGGATGCAAACCAATCGACAACGGCACGTTTCGCGTGATGGACGACCGCTTCCGGCGGGGGCGAAGTTTCCAGTGAGCTGGCATAGCGCGCCAGGGTTTCCGTCACCTGCATACAATCATCTCCTGCTAATCTCGATGCGCTCGCGCAACCGGCGCGGGGCGCAAAACCATTGCCGGCCGTGCGACACGCGTATGGAACGGTCGGATTTCACACGCGTTCGACGATGACGGCCACACCCTGCCCTACGCCGATGCACATGGTGCACAACGCATAACGCCCTCGAATTCGATGCAACTGTCTGATCGCGGTGGTCGCGAGGCGTGCGCCGGACGCGCCCAGCGGATGCCCCAGGGCGATCGCCCCACCGTTCGGATTGACACGCGGATCGTCGTCGGCAAGTCCCAAGTCACGCAGGACCGCCAGACCTTGTGCAGCGAATGCTTCGTTGAGCTCGATCACGTCAAGATCGTCCAAACGCAAGCCCGTCGCCTCAAGTACCTTTCGCGTGGCCGGGGCCGGCCCCATCCCCATGATTCTCGGAGGAACGCCCGCGGTCGCCATTCCCACGACACGTGCCAGCGGCGTGAGTCCATGCATCGCGGCGGCACGCTCGGTTGCGAGCAGTAGGGCGCAGGCACCATCGTTCACCCCTGACGAATTGCCCGCAGTCACAGTTCCATCCGAAGCAACCACGCCTTTAAGCCGCGACAACGCCTCCAAGCTCGTTTCCCGCGGATGCTCGTCATGCTCCACAACCACGGAGTCCCCCTTGCGCTGCGGGACAACGACCGGTGTAATCTCCTGGGACAGAATGCCCGACGCGCGGGCCGACAGCGCTTTGCGTTGTGACGCCAAGGCCATACGATCTTGGGCATCACGCTCAATGCCAAACTCTCGCGCTACGTTCTCCGCCGTCTGCGGCATCGAATCGACACCGAACCGCGCTCGCATCGCGGGATTGACGAACCGCCACCCAATCGTCGTATCTTCGATCGAGTTGGCGCGCGAGAACGCGGTGTCGGCTTTTGGTAGAACGAACGGCGCCCGGCTCATGCTCTCGACGCCGCCGGCAATCATCAGTCCCGCTTCGCCGGCCCTGATCGCTCGTGCCGCAGTTCCCAATGCGTCCAGCCCCGATCCGCACAGCCGGTTAATCGTCGACGCGGAGGTCTGCTCTGGCAGCCCGGCAAGCAGTGCGCTCATGCGCGCAACATTGCGGTTGTCCTCGCCGGCCTGATTGGCGCATCCGAAAATCACATCGTCTATGGCTCCCCAATCGACGTTGGGATTGCGCTCCATCAACGCCTTGATCGGGACCGCACCAAGGTCATCGGCGCGGATTGAGGCAAGTGCCCCGCCATAACGGCCGAAAGGGGTTCTAATTGCGTCGCAAATGTAGGCTTGCATGAGATTGACTCTCGCTCAATGGGGATGGGTGGATTGAAGCGGGCACCGAGGGCGCGCCAGTGTCGTTCTCCCGCCCCTTCAACTCTGCAAAACCGCGACGCCATCCACCGCACGCACGCCCCGCCCTGCCGGCAATACGATGACAGGATTGATCTCAGCCTCAACCAACCGTTCGCCCAGCTGCGCTACCATGCGCGAGAAGGCGACAATTGCCGCGACCATCATGTCGACGTCGGCTTTCTCAGCGCCGCGGTAGCCATCCAACAGCGGCCAGGTCTTGAGTTCGCGCAGCATGGCGCTGGCGTCTTCTTCCCTGAGTCCCCCTTGCGGCGGCATCAACCGAAGGGTGGTGTCTTGAAGCAATTCGGCGCCCGTGCCACCCGCTCCCAGCAGGATCGCCGTACCAAGCGCGTCTCGATGCATGCCCAGGATCAATTCGACACCACCACTCACCATCTCCTGCACGAGGAAACGCTCGGGGCGAAAACCGGCTCGTCGTTCCACTTCGGCGCGCATCGTTTCGAGGCGCCCTCCCACCTCGGTCGCACTCAGGTTGAGCGCGACGCCGCCGACATCACTCTTGTGCGAAGTCTCAGATGCCAAGAGCTTGAGTGCGACACGTCCGCCAATCTGCGCGGCGGCCTCCGCGGCCTCCGCCGCATTGGTCACCACGACTTCGCGCGGACCGGTAATCCCAAATTTGGCGAACAATGCCTTGGCCTGGGATTCGTCCAGCGCCCCCTTCGGCAGATCCTCAAGCGCGATGGGTTCGAGCGCCGGTTCGTCGTCGGCTCCCACCCACTGCGCATGCTGCAACATTGCGCCAAGCGCTGCCGCGCATCCTTCTGCGGTGGTGAGCGCGGGAACACCTCGGCGGTTAAGCAGTGCGCGAATCTCCGGCGCGTGCGGACTCACATACGCCAAGACCGGCTTGTCGGACGTGTGCATGCAATCCTGGATCGCACCGACCACCAGCTCGGGCATCGCCAGCGCCGACGACCCGACGATGCTGATGAGAGCGTCGTAGCTCGCGCTTTCCAGCAACGTGCGAATGGCCCCCCGCAGCAGATCGGGGCGCAATCCGGCCAACGTCACGTCGATGGGATTGCGATCGAGCACGGCGTGGTCGCCGGTCTGAAGCGCGCGCAACGCCTCGCTCGTGGGTTCGTCTGGGGCCGGCGTCTCGAACGCCGCCACACCGAGTTCGTCGGAGACCAAGGTCCCGGCACCGCCCGTCGAGGTCAGAACGGCCACGCGGCGGCCTTGCAATCGGCGCCCAACGGCCAACGCGGCGGACACGTCGAGGAGGTCGTCAAAACTCTTGGCTCTGATTATTCCGACTTGCTTGAACAATGCGTCATACATGCGATCGGCACCGGCCATTGCGCCGGTATGCGACACGGCCGCCTTTGCACCTGCCTCGGAACGGCCAATCTTGAACGCGACGATCGGTTTGCCGGCGTGGGCTGCGCGCAAGGCGGCCATCCGGAATTTGACCGGATTTCTTACCGTTTCCACGTACAGCGCAATTACGCGCGTCGCGTCGTCGTCAACGAGATGATCGATGAAATCGGCAAGCTCCAGATCGGCTTCGTTGCTCGTGGAGACCAATTTGGACAGTCCGATGCCCCGTGCCGCGGCGCGCGACAGGAACGAACCCAATATCCCGCCGCTTTGGGACACAACGCCAATGGACCCGACCGGGAATTGTTCCATTTCCAGCGCCCCCGTGGCCGATAGCACGATGCTGTCGGTCAGGTTGACGAGGCCAATCGTGTTGGGCCCGAGCAAGCGCATGCCACCGGCGGCATCCAGCAACTCCTGCTGCCGACGCTCCCCCTCTCCTCCCGCCTCCCTATAGCCGCTAGCGAGCACGATTGCCGCCGCAGTACCGCGACGCGACAGGTCGCGCACCGCTTCAAACGCGCGCTCGGCCCCGAGCAAAACGATGCCGACATCCGGGACGGCGGGAAGCGCGGCAATAGTCGGATAGCACGCCAGGTCTCCAATGTGGCTGACCTTGGGGTTTACCGGATAGATATCTCCAGCAAAGCGGTGCTTGAGCAAATAAGAGACCGGGCGGCCAGACGTCTTGGCGGGATCCGCCGAGGCACCGATGACGGCAACGCTGCGCGGCTTCAACAGGCGATCAATCGCATCCATGGTGGGTCATTCCTTAGTGGCGGTTTTAGAGAGAAATGCTTGCACCGCCTCTCTGTGTTCGGTACTCGTGTAGCAAATGCCTTGCGCCTGGCTTCCTTGCGCAAAGATTTCGTGCACGCCAGACTCATAAGACTTGTTAAGAATCCCCTTGGCCAAGGCAAGCGCGGTGGGGGACGCGGCGCTAAGCTCGGACGCCCAGGCCTTGGCGTCGGCCAGCAAGGTGTTGGCGCCCGACACACGGTCGGCAATGCCGAGCCGAAGCGCCTCGTCGGATGACACCTTGCGCCCCGTAAACACCAGTTCCTTAGCTTTGGCAGGCCCGACGCGACGCGGCAGGAAATACATCCCACCGCCGTCGGGAATGATTCCGCGAAGCGCGTACGACCACGCAAAGCTCGCATACTCGCTGGCCATAATGAAATCGCACGCCAGTGCAATATCGGCCCCCAACCCTGCGGCCGCGCCGTTGACGGCTGCAATGGTCGGCTTGGGCATCGAGTAGAGCAGCGTCTGCGCGTGATGGACACGCTGTTGACGGTGCCAGCCGTTGAACCCCACTTCGCCGGACGGCGCACTCATGCGACGTTGCATGCCGGCAATGTCCCCGCCAGCACAAAAGCCCTTGCCCGCGCCAGTCAGGATCAATGCCCGAATGCTCTTGTCGTTCGCCACCGCTTCGAGGGCGTCGATGAACTCGCTTCGCATTTCGTCGCTCATCGCGTTTCGCTTATCGGGACGATTGAACGTAATGGTGGCGACCGAAGCGTCGCACTGATAGTCAATGAGTTCGTAGTTCATGAGATGCTCGGCGATTCGACGCCGTCAGTTGGATTCGATGTGGTTTTCAACGATGACCTTGTGCCAACGTGCTTGTTCGGCTCGTACGAAACTCTCGAGCTCCTCGGGGGTACTCGCCGTAATGGACAACCCTTCATGCTTGGTTTTCTCGGCAAACTCGGGCGTGTGCGTGGCTTGCGCCGCCGCGGCGCGCAACTTTTCAACGACCTGGGGCGGCGTACCGGCCGGGGCGAACAGTCCGTACCAGGCCTCGATCGAATAGCCAGGGACCGTTTGGGCAACCGTGGGAATTCCCGGGAATGCAGGCGATGGACTGGGGGTCGTCACAGCCAACGCACGCAGCTTGCCGGCTTTCACCAGGTCGGATACTGCGGCCGCAGTGCCGAACATGATTTGCACGTGTCCGCCGAGCAGGTCCGTCAGTGCCGGACCGGCACCCTTGAAAGGCACCTGGGTCAACGAAACTTTGGCGAGGTTTTGGAGCAACTCGCCCGCCATGTCTGCCGATGTACCGATACCTTGCGTCGCAAATGTCACGCTGCCCGGATGCGATCTGGCGGCATCAACGATATCCTTCACCGACTTGAACGGACTGTTGACGGGAACCACAAGCACCGTCGGTCCACGGGCAATCAACGAGATCGGCGCGAAGCCTTTTTCGGTCGAATACGGCAACTGCTTGTGCAGACTGGGATTCACAACGAACGCGAACGTGTGCATCACGACCGTGTAACCGTCCGGCTTGCTGCGCGCAACCTCATTGGCGCCGATGATGGTGCCTGCCCCGGGACGATTGTCGATGACGACCGGTTGACCGAGCGTGCTTGCCATGCCGACACCGAGTGCTCTGGAGATCAAATCGGTGCCTCCGCCCGGAGAGAACGGTACGACGATGTGCACCGGCTGATCCGGGTACGCCGCGTGAGCCAAGGGAATAGCGACGCCGGTAGAAACGACCACGGCGCCCAGGCCAATCAGGGCCTTGCGCATCAATGCAAACATGCTTGTCTCCTATCTACGATTCGGTCTTATGCCTAAAGCCCCTCACGGTTCATGCACAGGCATGCCGAGTTGGGTAAAGCCAGTCTAGCTGCGGAGCCCACGAAATCCGATGGGTGATTTTCAAAGAGTGAAATTACAATGCAGTGTCGATGCTGTTGGGGCAAAATGCCGTTCAGGCGCGCAGAAGCGCAACAGTGACGCGCGGCACCAAAAATTGCGGGAGCCAGGATGCCTTCTGACGCCAACATCCACATCGATCCGTCGATCCGAGGCCGACGACGCTTCTTCCGATAAGGGATTGCCATCCATGACACGTCAGATCTCGCAAAGCGGGGCAAAGTCGCTCCAGCCCGGCAAGCCGGGGCGCTCACCGGCGAACCGCTCGCTTGAGCGCGGTATCGAAATCCTTCGCGCCTTTCGCCCGGGTTCTGAAGTTCTTGGCAATGGCGAACTCGCGGAGCGCACCGGGTTGTCGCGCGCGACGGTGACCCGCCTGACGCAGACACTGACCGGTGCCGGCTACCTGCAACTCGATCGCCATGCTCGAGCGTACCGACTGGCGCCCGCCGTCCTGAGCCTTGGACATGCAATGAAGACCGGCTCTGGGCTACTGAAGATCGCCGCCCCCTTTATGCGGACGTTAGCGGAAAGTCAGCGCATCAACGTGGGCATCGCAGCACCGGATCGTGACGAGATGGTCTATCTCGAGTCCATTCGGTACAGTCGCAGAGTGGCATTGCGCCAGGTGGTATCGGGCCAACGCGTGCCAATGGAGCTCACATCGCTCGGGCGCGCGTATCTGGCGACGCTCACCGACACGGAACGTCATGCGCTCCTTGGGTTCTTCGAGCGCAAGTGCGGAGCACATTGGTCAACGATTTCCAAGGGGATCGACTTGGCGGCCGAGCAAATTGCCGCTCACGGATACTGCGCGGTTTCGTGGCAACCCGAAGTCATTGCGGTGGCAAGTCCAATACGTTTGTCTGGCGCCATCTATGTGCTCAACGTCAGCACGTCCACCAGCGATGCAATGCAGCCTGAAATCGAGCGCCTGGCTTTTCATTTGTTGAAACTCATGCGGGACGTGCGCCAAGGACTGGAAATGGAGCATCCGGGAGACATCGGATGAAGGACGCCCCCCCATTCCGGAGATCGGGAAATGATATTTCCCGGCCGTTTTAGCCGGCTTGAACGCCCAAGACCCACACCGTTACCTCCGCCGCTTCCAGACGCCGGATCTGCCGAGTCAATTTCAATGTATGGAATTGATCTCTTGTAGACCGCCGCGCAGACGAACTAATAATGATCATGTGCGCTAAGCACATGACTCAAATAATGACGGAGACAAACGATGCACCCACCCAATTCCGGATCATCACGGCGAGCAATCCCATTCGTCCGTGCTTACCCCTCCATGGACAAGGCACACGCGCAGATGCGTGCTGCCACGATTCGCTGAAGGGGCTCCCATGAAAAACACGACCCGGTCTAGGATTCCGGCAATACTCCGCGTGGCGAGCGGAAACTTCATGGAGATGTTCGATTTCTTTCTCTATGGTTTTTACGCGCGATACATATCTGCCGCTTTCTTCCCTAGCGAAAATCACTACGCGTCGCTCCTTCTTACGTTCGCTACATTTGGCGCGGGATTCCTGGTTCGACCGATCGGCGCCATCGTACTTGGCAGTTACATCGACCGCGTGGGGCGCAGAAAGGGGTTGACCGTCACACTCGGCATCATGGCGATTGGCACTATCTCAATCGCCGCCGTGCCCAGCTATGCCAGTATCGGGATCATTGCGCCGATCCTTGTGGTGCTCGGACGGTTGATCCAGGGCTTTTCAGCAGGGGTGGAACTCGGCGGCGTGTCCGTCTACCTTTCCGAGATCGCACCGCCGGACCAAAAGGGATTCTATGTTGGCTGGCAAGCGTCTAGCTTGCAGGTCGCGACGATGGCCGCCGCAGGACTCGGTTACCTCTTGAACACGCTCCTGTCGCCCGAGATCATTCACGCGTGGGCTTGGCGCATCCCCTTCTTTATCGGCTGTCTGATCGTCCCGCTGATCTTTGTGCTGCGACGCTCGCTGGAAGAAACAGAAGCGTTTCTGGCCCGCAAGCGTCCACCGACGTTCGCGGAGATTACAACTTCGCTGATCACGAACTACCGACTGATTGTCATTGGGATGATGCTGGTGGTGATGACGACTGTGACGTTCTATCTGGTCGCTGTCTACACCCCAACGTTCGGGCGAAGTGTGCTTGGGTTGAGCGCCGCCGACAGCCTGCTCGCCACGTTCTGCGTCGGGTTGCTTAGCTTCTTTTGTGTCCCCGCCATGGGAGCGCTCTCCGATCGAATCGGCCGTCGACCGCTGCTGCTCGCCACCACCGGTTTGGCCATCGTGACGGCATACCCGCTGCTGTCGTGGTTGGTCTCGAACGTTAGTTTCGGCAATCTGTTGATGACGGAACTCTGGTTCGCGTTCCTCTACGCGGCCTACAACGGCGCCGCGATGGTAACGCTCACGGAAATCATGCCGCCGGAGGCCAGAACAGTCGGTTTTTCGTTTGCTTTCAGCCTGGCCGTCGCCATTTTCGGGGGATTCACTCCGTTGATTTCGACCTGGTTGATCCATGCGACCGGCGACAAGGCTTCGCCCGCGTATTGGCTGATCTTTGCGGCGATTTGCAGCGGCATCGCAACGTTCATGCTACCGAAATCGAAAGCCGCGGCCGTTACGCCGAATGATTCATTTTCCCAGTTGATTCCTTCCGCATCCCGGTCGGAAGATTAATCTAACGGAACAAGGCAACTCGACCGGGCTTTGCTCGGTCGCTTGCCAACTTCCGCCTTTTCCCGATCACACAATAATGAGCGACACTCTCGAGAACGAACTGAAGGTTCTGACAACCGGAATCCTCAAGCAGCCTTTACGCGAACTTGCAAAGCAATTCGAAGCCGATCACGGATGCCGGGTTGCGGCTTCCTGGGGACCCTCCGCCGGTAACTCTCCCGAGGCCAACCAGGTTCGAATCAGAAATGGTGAACACGTCGATGTCCTGTTAATGGTCACCACTGGCATGAACAATCTGATCCGAGAGGGCTATTTCACGCCCATCGTCCGCCAGGACGTAGTGACGTCGAAGATTGGTGTCGCGGTACGTCAGGGACATCCGAGCGTGGATGTCAGTAGCGTGGAGGCACTACGGCAGCTGCTTCTGAACGCACACTCCATCGGGTATTCCGAGGGCGCGAGTGGGAGCTATGTCGAGAACACGCTATTCAAGCGCCTTGGAATTCAGGCGGAACTTGCCGGCAAGATGCATCTCGTCTTGGGGCAGAAATTCGTCGGAGAAGCGGTCGCGAGCGGTGAGGTCGAAGTCGGAATACAACAGATCAGTGAATTGAAGCTCGTATCAGATATCACTATCTTGGGGCCGTTGCCCGACGCGGTTCAATACACGAGCGTGGTTTCCGGCGCGGTGTCGTCGAAAGCGCGCTGTCAGGACCTTGCCACGCGTTTCCTCGATTTTCTCTGCTCCGACGCCGCAACCGATACGTTGCTCAAAGCCGGGCTCGAAATTGCGCCGCGCCAGATCGCTCCGTAAGCGTCAGCGGGGGCGAATGTGATTTGCCGCCCCGCGCTTAGGGGCTCCCGGCCCCCACTGGGTTGACACGGCAACATGGCCCCAGCGAGCATCGCGCGAAATCACCCACTTGTCGGACGTATGCCGACGCCCACCGCCGGGGTGACGATCTAACCGTCATCCCGTATGCAGCAGGACTCCCCACGACCATGGATTCCAAAAATCTGATCCGTCATTTGGCTCAGCATGTGCACTCGACACGCTTCGAGGACCTGACGACAGCCGAAGTCGATCGCACTAAGCAATGCCTTCTCGATTGTCTCGGCAATATGCTGGCCGGGCGATTCAGCGGTAAAGCGGACGGATTTCTTCGACACGCTGCCAGTAGCATCCAGCCTGATGGCGCGACCATCTTCGGGTTCCAGAAAGTTACCCTTGAGAAGGCAGCCTTCTGCAACGCTGCCTTTTCCAGAGTCATGGACCTTGACGATGGACATCGCCGCGCAATGGGACATCCGGGTGTCGTCATCATTCCCACCGTGCTCGCCGTGGGCGAAGTACTACACGCCACCACCCAGGAAGCCATTTCGGCCATTGTTGCTGCCTACGACGTGTATATCGAAATCGGTATGGCGATCAATCCTTATTCATACACCGTGAAGGGCTTCGATACCACGGGTGTTGCTGGAACCGTTGCCGCTGCGGCGGCCATTGCGAAGCTGAAGCACCTCGATATGGAGACGACCAAGCACGCCATGGCCATCGCGGCCCTGCATAGCGGTGGCTTTATCGAATATCTAAGTGACGGCTCTTCGGGCAAGTTGCTTTGCCCTGCGTGGACCGCGGCAACCGGGCTCAGAAGTGTCGAAATGGCGGAATGCGGCTTCACTGGCCCCGACAGTGTGCTGGAGGGAACGCATGGGTTATTCCGATGCTTTTCCGAGAATGCCGACCTATCGAACTTCGGCGCGACGTTGGGTACGACGCGACACATCATGACGGCTTACTTCAAGGCACATGCGTGCCTGCGACGCCTTCATGCCGCAATCGACGCGCTGCTGGCCGCACGCAAGCAGCATGCGCTTTCACTGGAGAACGTTCGGCGAATTGTGGTTAATGCCGGCGACTTCGTCCTTAAGGCGGATGCACGGCGGCCATCAACGCTGGTGGCCGCGCAAGGCAGCATGCCATTCGTACTTGCGGTGGCGTTGAAACATGGCAAGGTATCGCGTGAGTCGCTACAGTCGTCCATGGGCGACCCCGAGCTTGAAGCGGTCCAGGACACTATCTCGCTCAAATTCTCGGAGGCAATCGCGGCGCGCCAGGCTTCCGATTCCAGTCTATGGGGGGAAGTTCAACTGGAGATCGAAACGACGGACGGCCTCGTCGTTACTCAACATGCGGCGTTCGGCTCGGGAGAACCTGAGGCCCCCATGTCATGGGACGAATTGCAAAGGAAGTTTGTGGATCAACTCCAGCGCACGCCCGCGGCGTCTGAAGCGCTCCGACTGGCGTCGTTTGTCGCCCGGTTCGACGCCATTGACGGCGTCGACACATTCGTTCAGACGATTTCGCTTGCGTGCCTCACCCCGAACGCTGCGAACCCGGCCATGGCGCAGGGCAGTTGACGACGTCAGTGCCCGCCGTCGACTTGCGTTGGCGATCATCGGGCGCGGGAACGTGACGACCGACGCTATCGCGGCGTGCTGAACCGCACGCCGCGACGAACCATCAACGCATCAGGACAGATTCGAGGTCGCCCAGGACGAATCCGTGCCCGGCCTCTTCCGCCAGTGCCTTTAGTTCCATTTCCATCGCTGTGCGGTCTTGCTGCTGAGCCCAGAATACAGGCCCACCTTCCCATCGAGGAAAGCCATAACCCTGCACCATCACCACATCGACATCGCTCGGGCGGCTTGCGACGCCTTCCGCCAGCAGCAGGGCAGCCTCATTCACCATCGATAGCAAGGCGCGCCGCTGGATTTCGAGCGGCGATAGTCCCCTACGGACAATGCCGCGCGCTGCGCTCGCCCGCTCAATCAGCGCTCGAACGTGACTATCGACCGTTCTCGATTGCTTGCCGTCAACGTAAGTGTAGTAGCCTGCCCCCGCCTTCCGACCGATGCGCCCCGCTTCGCACAGCTGGTCTGGAACGGTGACGTAGCGCTCGCGCGGATCGCGCGTCGATGCCCGTGCCTTGCGCATGCGCCACGCAATATCAAGTCCGGAGAGATCCGCGACCGCAAACGGTCCCATAGCAAAACCCATCGCCGTCAAAGCGTTGTCGATGTCCTCCGGCCATGCACCGTCCTCAAGCATGAACTCGCACTGTCGCCGATATGCACTGTAGATACGGTTGCCGATAAAGCCGAACGCGTTGCCTGTCATTACCGGGATCTTCTTGAGGGCAACGGCAAAATTCATACCGGTAGCGATCACGTCAGCAGCGGCGTCGCTGCCACGAACCACCTCGACCAGCTTCATAACCTGTGCGGGACTGAAGAAGTGCAATCCAAGCACGTCCCGAGGGCGCGATGTCACCGACGCGATCGCATCAACGTCCAGGTACGATGTATTTGTCGCCAGAATGGCGCCCGCTCGCGCGTGGGCGTCGATCTGGCGGAATACTTCCTGTTTGACTGCGAGATCCTCAAAGACCGCTTCTATCACGAGGTCTGCCTGCTCCAGCAGTGTCCATGACGTACTCGTGGAAAGTCGCTGTGCATTCGACGTCGCGGTCTCGCTCAGAAGTTTGCCGGCAACCACGCGCGATTCATAATGTTGGAGAATGCGCTCGCGGCCACGTGCAAGCGCTTCGTCATTCTGCTCAAGCAGTAGCACATTCAGACCGCAATCGAGTGCCGAGATCGCAATGCCGGAACCCATCGTTCCCGCGCCAATTATCGCAACACACTTTATCGGACGCGCAGTAACCTGAAGGTCAGGCGGTAGCCTTGCTGCGTCCCGTTCCGCCTTGAACTGGTAACAAAGCGCTTGCGCGGCGGTCGTTTGCATGAGCGCAAGGAACAGTTCGCGCTCCCGGTTCATGCCCTCATCGAAGGGCAATGACGACGCACTGAGCGCGTCAAGCAGCGCAGCGTACGCCGGCTGTAATCGTTGCCGCACCGTCAATTTTTCCCGCTGCGCCTCGATGACGTTCTGGACTACACACACATCAAGTGGGCGATCGCGTGCGCGCGGATAAGGGGTTCCTCGTTCGGCCATTTCGCTGGCCAGCGCAATGGCCGCGTCAATGACGTCGCTTGCCACAACCTCGTCAAACAGGCCGATGTTCGCAAGTTGACGAGCCAACCTGGGAATTCCGCTGGATACCAGCGCGTGAGCCTGTTCGATGCCAATCAGGCGAGGCAACCGTTGCGTCGCACCCGAGCCAGGGATAAGCCCCAAGTTAATCTCTGGCAAGCCAATCCGCGCGTTCTCTTGAGCGACGCGACCGTGACACCCGAGGGCGAGCTCCAGTCCACCGCCCAACGCCACGCCAGCGATGGCGGCAACGACGGGCTTCTTGCTCGTTTCGACGCGCGCAATCACCGTGCGCAGGATCGGTGCCTTCAGTTGAATTGGCTTCCCAAACTCACCAACGTCCGCACCCGCGGAGAAAGCCTTGTCATTGCCCGTCAGCACGATTCCACGAATCGCGGGATCTGCCAAAGCGGTGTCAAGTTCGTCGAGAATGCGCTGGCGCAGCGTGTGGGACAGACAATTGACAGGTGGATGATCGAGCGCGATGACCGCGATGCCGTTCAGGTTGTTGTACACGCTTACGCCCTCGTCATCGTGCGGAGGTGATGGCGCTCGCTTGCTCGCCCTCCATGTGGATCAAGTGCAGTCGTGGTGTTAGACGCGATAGTCATGAACCGCACGCGCGTGTCGGTTTTCCCATCGACAAGCAAACGCCCCACGCGAATTAAGTGCTGAGCGGTTTCAATTCCGATTTCGCCGGTTTCTATGGCAAATGGCATTACGTCTCCTTGTGAACCCAACGTATTCTTCACCCATCGATTCGACTTGACAATTACAAGGATCGTTAACAATATGTTCAAAATTTTTTACATATAGAGATGCGATGGATGCCCACTCGCTGGTACTTTTTGTCGCGATCGTGGAAGCGGGTAATCTCAGCCTTGCTGCGCGAAACATGAAGATGACGCGCGCCAATGTCAGTTACCACCTCACTCAGCTCGAGAGATCGGTCGGCATGCAATTGATGCGACGTACCACGCGGCGAGTGGAGCTCACGGAAGTCGGTCAGCGGCTTTATCAGCACGGCTTGGTCATTCGTGACGAAGTGTTGGCCGCCAAGGAGTCCGTAGCGATGTTTGGCAAGAGCTTGCATGGATCGGTGCGCCTGAGCGTGCCGACCGGATTCGGTCACGTCGTGATGTCGGCATGGTTGATCGAATTCAAACGTCGCTACCCCGAGATCTCGTTGGATTTGCTGTTCGACAACCGCGTTGACGACCTATTGCGAGAAGAAGTTGATATTGCCGTTAGAGTCATGTCGGAGCCGCCTCAGAACATGGTCGCTGTCGAGCTGGTGCAGGTCCGTCACATCATATGTGCCTCTGCGGATTATGCGCATGCACATCAAATGCCAGTTCGCCTGGACGACCTCCGCAACGTTCCTCTGATCACTTCATCCGTCGCCGGGCGCGACCTGCGAGTGTCTGCGTATGAGGGTGAAGAACGACGCGAATTGACGCTACATCCCACGTTGGCTTCCGAGAATTTTCAGTTTCTGAGGGAGGCGATCCTTGCCGGGCTTGGCATAGGGCTAGTCCCCGACTATGTCGTCGAGCCTGACGTGAATGAGGGGCGGATGGTGATAGGGCTGCAGAAATGGCGTCTCAGTGTATTCGGCGCTCGTATGTTCCTGCTTCGGATGCCGGGTAGATACCAGACACTTGCCGTTCGAACACTGATCGACTTTGTCGTTGAAAAGGCCAGGGCCTGGGGGAAGGGTAACGGTCCAATGAGTCCTGACACGGATTAACGCGAGAATGCTCGCCGAAAGTCACTGGCATACGCCATTTCGCATAGCAGATGACAGCATCTGCAATTACGATAGCCGAATTTGGCATTGAAACATATGAGCAACACCTTTATATGCCGATGGAGCGAACTGGAGCGTGTTAATTTCGCTGTCAATCGATGCGATCCGCGCCACCGGCAATTGGCGCAATGGTCGCACGTTCTACGTGCCGAAAATCGCGGACACAAGTAACGCATCGCAAACCGAAGTCCGCACAATCGAATGAAATTTCAAGGGAAACTGGCCTGCCCAGAGGGATTCGAACCCCCGACCGTCGGCTTAGAAGGCCGATGCTCTATCCAACTGAGCTATGGGCAGTGCGTGATGACGGCGACAAGACGTCGCCGCCGGCGGGACTTGCTGTGACGAGATAACCCATCACGTCCAAGCAATCAAAGATTATAACTCACGCGCATGCCAATTCCAGCGGCGCTGCTTCAGGACATGTTCCCCTTTGCGTGCCGTCTCGTTCGCCTTTAGACTGGTGACGTGGAGGAGCACGAGCATGAACGAAATCGAACGCGAACAACGCTTTGGTGCCCACAACTACGCGCCGCTGCCCGTCGTGCTCTCGCACGCCAAGGGTGTCTGGGTCTGGGATGTCGAGGGCAATCGCTATCTCGACATGATGAGCGCCTACTCCGCCGTCAGCCACGGCCACGCGCACCCTCGCCTGGTCGCCGCGCTCACCGCGCAGGCACAACGCCTCGCCGTCGTCTCCCGCGCCTTTTACACCGACCGGCTCGGCGCGTTCCTCGAACGGCTGTGCGACCTCACCACGCTCGGCGGCGCCCTGCCGATGAACACCGGCGCGGAAGCCGTCGAAACCGCCATCAAGGCTGCTCGCCGCTGGGGCTACAGCACCAAACGCATCCCCGCCGACAAAGCCGAAATCATCGTCGCCGACGGCAACTTCCACGGACGCACCACCACCATCGTCGGCTTCTCGTCCGAACCCGCCTATCGCGCCGACTTCGGCCCGTTCGCCCCCGGGTTCGTCCGCGTGCCCTTCGGCGATATCGACGCCGTGCGCGCCGCCATCACGCCCAACACCTGCGCCGTGCTGTTCGAAACGATCCAGGGCGAAGGCGGTATCGTGGTCCCGCCCGACGGCTTCCTGCGCGCTCTGCGACAGCTCTGCACAGAACACAACGTGCTAATGCTGCTCGATGAAATCCAGTCGGGCCTCGGACGCACCGGCCGCTGGTTCGCCTATCAACATGAAGACATCGTGCCTGATGGCGTCATGCTCGGGAAAGCGCTCGGCGGTGGCCTGCTGCCCGTGTCCGCCTTCGTGGCGCGACGCGACATCATCGACCTGTTCGAACCCGGTAGCCACGGCTCGACCTTCGGCGGCAACGCGCTCGCCGCAGCCGTCGCGCTCGAAGCGCTCGACGTCATGGCCGACGAAGACCTGCCAGGGCACAGTGCGGAGATGGGGGAATACCTGCTCTCGCGATTGCGCGCGATTCACTCGCCGCTCATTCGCGAAGTCCGGGGCCGCGGCCTCTGGGCCGGGATTGAAATCGATCCTGCACGCGCGGACGCACACGACCTGTCCATGCGCATGCTGCGCCGTCGTGTGCTCGCCAAGGAAACGCGCGCGACCGTGCTGCGCCTTGCGCCGCCGCTCGTCATCGAGCGCGCGGAGATCGACACCTGCATCTCCGCGCTCAAGGCCGTGCTGGCCGAAGCCGAAGACGAGTCCTGACACAAGGCCCGACATGAGGCCCGGCATTGGGCCCGGCCAGGTGCATGAGCGCTGGAGCACCTGAGCACCTGAGCATCGCGCCCCGTCAATGCGCCGATGACTTCGACCAGAGATTCATCACGAGGACGCCCCCGATGATGAGCGCCATGCCGATCACCGCGGGGGCGTCGAGCTTCTGACCGAATAGCACGCGCGCGGCGATCGAGATGAGCACGATGCCGAGCCCCGACCACATTGCATAAGCGACGCCCACGGGAATGGTGCGCAGCGTGAGCGACAACATATAGAACGCCACGCCGTAGCCCACGACAACCAGCGCCACCGGCCCAACGCGCGTGAATCCCTCCGAGGCCTTCAGCGCCGACGTGGCAATCACCTCCGCCACGATCGCCACCAGCAGGTACAGGTACGCCATCGACTCTCCTTTTCCTCGAACTCGCGGCCGACCATCATAACCGACGGGCTTTCCACATAGCCCCGCAAAATTCACTTGCCCAAGCGCCCGGCGTCGCGCTACAGTCACCGTCACGGTGTGGCCAGCACACCGGCGTCGCTCGGACGGTTCCGGGCGCTTACGTTCCAGGATTCTCATGTCCAGCTCTCAGGGCTCGCGCAGCTTCGCGCGCATCAATCGTCTTCCCCCATACGTTTTCAATATCACCGCCGAGCTGAAGATGGCCGCACGCCGACGTGGCGAGGACATCATCGATCTCTCGATGGGCAACCCCGACGGGGCCACCCCGCCGCACATCGTCAGCAAGCTCGTGGAAGTCGCACAACGCCCCGACACGCACGGTTATTCGACGTCGCGCGGCATTCCGCGTCTGCGCCGCGCGATTACGCGCTGGTACAAGGATCGTTACGACGTTGACCTCGATCCCGAGCGCGAAGCCATTGTCACGATCGGCTCGAAGGAAGGTCTCGCTCACCTGATGCTCGCCACGCTGGATCAGGGCGACACGGTGCTGGTGCCGAATCCGTCGTACCCGATCCATATCTACGGTGCCGTCATCGCGGGGGCGAACATTCGCTCCGTGCCGATGACGCCCGGCATCGACTTCTTCACCGAACTCGAGCGCGGCATTCGAGAAAGCCATCCGAAGCCGAAGATGGTGATCCTCGGCTTCCCCTCGAACCCCACCGCCCAGTGCGTCGAACTCGAATTCTTCGAGCGTGTGGTTGACCTCGCGCGCAAGCACGATATTCTCGTCGTGCACGATCTGGCCTACGCCGACATCGTCTACGACGGCTACAAGGCGCCCTCGATCATGCAAGTGCCCGGCGCACAAGACGTAGCGGTCGAATTCTTCACGCTCTCGAAGAGCTACAACATGGCCGGCTGGCGCATCGGCTTCATGGTCGGCAATGCCGAACTCGTCGCCGCGCTCGCCCGCATCAAGAGCTATCACGACTACGGCACGTTCACGCCGCTGCAGGTCGCCGCCATCGCAGCGCTTGAAGGCGATCAACACTGCGTCGAAGAAATTCGCGCACAGTATCAGCGCCGCCGCGACGTGCTCTACAAGGGGCTGACGGAAACCGGCTGGGACGTCGATCTGCCACGCGCGTCGATGTACATCTGGGCACGAATTCCCGAACCGTATCGCGCGCTCGGCTCACTCGAATTCGCCAAGAAGCTGCTCGCGCAGGCCAAGGTCTCGGTCTCGCCGGGCATCGGCTTCGGCGAGTACGGCGACGAGTATGTGCGCTTCGCCTTGATCGAGAACGAGTCGCGCATTCGTCAGGCCGTGCGCGGCATCAAGCACATGTTCCGCGAAGACGGACTGGTCCACCCGACGGTCGCCTGACCCGCGTCGGAACACGCCACAAAGCAACGGGGAGTCCGAAGACTCCCCGTTTGCCTTGCCCTGATCGATGCCTACGACCTCTATGCTGGCAACCACTCCTGCAACGTCACTTCAATGGTGATGAACGAGAGGTTGCCGCCGCGCACGAAGCGCCCGGCGAACATCCGCCCGTCGGTATCGGCGACCATGCCGTGCAGCGTGGGAAGCTCGCTCACGACATCGGACCGTACGTCGACCTCACCGAATACATTGAGGATTTCCACCCCGGGGCCGCTCACCCGCTGTTCGCGCCAGCCGTCGCCCGCGCGAAACGCCAGACGCGCGTCGACCAGGCTTCCCACGGCACCGCGCACGATGGCGCGCGAGATGGCATGCTCCGCACATAGCGCTTCGATGCTTTCCGTCAAGTCCTGATTGGGTTTGAGACGGGCCACGACCAACCTGCCCAGCGTGCCGTTCTCGATGTCGACCGAGATATCCAGTGCGGCGCTCATGAGAGATCTCCCGCGATGGGATGGAGCAGACGGAAACGCGTCTCCTCGTCATCCGCGCTCACGTAGCCGCCGCGCTCGAATAAACATAGGCGAATCACGACCGGCTCGTCGCCGGCCCATGTGTGATCGAGAATCAGATGGCCGCCATGCAACTCGCCGCTCGGGTCGGAAAACCCCGCATGGCAATGCAGCAGCGTGGCGCCGTCGGCCGTGCGGCCCACCGTGATCGCGCCGCCGATCAGATCCACCTCCCGGATTTCGTCCACCGGCGCCCCATAGCCAAAGGGTCGCTCCGAGTCCGCGGTGGTCTCGATCATGTGATACCGCAGACCACGCGCGGTGCCCGCGCAGAAACGGCCGACGCCGCCACCATACGCATAGCGGGATAACGCTTCGCGTAAGGACTCGCCGAGATTCGCACCCGACCGGATCGTGACGCGCAGTTCGTGCTGCCCGCTCAACACGCAGTCTTCCACACGGGGTAACGTGGGGGCGCCTGCATGTCGATAGATCCGTGAAAGCGCAGGTTTCATAGTCGATAGTCTCCTTGCTCTTCGAGCATCGTCTTGATTTGCTTCTTCACGATCTTGCCGTAGCCCGACTTGGGCATGGCATTCCAGAATACGAAGCGCCGCGGCCACTTGTAGCGGGCGATACGCGCCTCGAGATGTCCGAGTAGTTCATCGGCCTGAGTGGCCATGCCTTCCCGGGCGACCACCACGGCAAGCCCGCTCTCGCCCCACTTGGGGTCGGGCACGCCAAGCACCGCGCACTCCGACACGGCCGGGTGCGTGAGCAACGCTTCCTCGATCTCGCGCGGATAGACGTTCGAGCCGCCCGAGATGTACATGTCCGACGCGCGGCCCGTGATGTACAGGAACCCCTGCGCATCGACATGTCCGAGATCGCCGGTGTGAAACCAGTCGTCCTTGAACGCCTTGGCATTCGCCTCCGGATTGTTGTGATATCCCATGAAGACGGCCGGACCGCGCACGCAGATCTCGCCCGACGCGAACGGCGGCTGACGCTCGCCACGCTCGTCGAGAATCGCCACTTCCATACCGGTACGCGGCACGCCGCAGGTGCCCACGCGCGCGTCGGGTGCGTCGTCGTCATCGGTGTGCAGCCACGGCGGCAACACGGTGATGTTGCCCGTCACCTCGCCCAGCCCGTAGTACTGCACCAGTACCTTGCCCAGCTTATGCAGCGCGTATTTCTGATCGGCACGATACATCGGTGCTCCGGCGTAAATCACGAAGCGCAGCGAGCGATGGTCGTAGCGATCCACCGCCGGGTCTTCGACCAGCATCTTGACGATAGTCGGCACCGTGAACATGTTGTCGACGCCATGGCGCTCGATCGCCTGCCAGACTTGTTCGGCATCCATCCTCTCGCCCGGCAGCAGCACGCTGGCCGCCCCGCGCGCCGTATTGACGATGGCGTGAATGCCCGCGCCGTGCGAGAGCGGCGCCACCACCATCGAGCGGCTGCGATAGGTAATGCCCGGCATCAGGTCGGCCAGATGATTCGTCACGACGAACGCCATCTGCCCATGCGAGAGCACGCCCGCCTTCGGATGCCCGGTCGTGCCCGACGTGTAGAAGAACCACAATGGATCTTCGTACTCGACTTCCGCCTCGTAGCCGGGCGCGCCGCGGTGATCCGCGATCAGCGCCTCGTAATGCAGCTCCCCTGCGCGCGGCTCGCCCAGCGCAATCACATGGCGCAACGCGGGCGACGCGGCACGCACGGCGTCGACGTGTCCCTCGAAGCCGGCGTCGTAGATCATCACGCACGCACCGCTCGATTGGCCCAGATACGCCGCTTCCGGTGCGGTAATACGGAAGTTCGTCGGCACCCACACCGCGCCCAGCCGAAAAGCGACCCATGCGCTCTCGAAGATGGGCAGGTTGTTGCGCGAGTGCACCAGCAGCTTGTCTCCCTTGCCGACACCGAGCTTGCGCAGCGCATCGACGGCAGCGTTCACGCGCGCATCGATCTCGCCCCATGTGCTGACCTTGTCGCCGACGATCAGACCGGGCTCGTCCGGATGACGTCGGGCAACGTCGGCCAGCAGGCGGCCGAGATTCATGACCTTCTTGAGCATGTCGCTCGTCTCCTCGTTCTTTTCGCTCAGTCCCGCCCGGCAAATGCCGGGCAGCCTGCCTCACCACCGTTCAAGCGAAGCATCAGCGCGCTTCGAGGATGCTCACGTAATTGGCCACCGCCGCGCCGCCCATGTTGAACACGCCCGCGAGCCGCGCATTGGGAATTTGCATCTCGCCCGCGGTCCCCGTCAGTTGCATCGCGGCCATCACGTGCATAGACACGCCTGTGGCGCCGACCGGATGGCCCTTCGCCTTCAGGCCACCCGACGGATTGACCGGCAGCAGACCGTTCTTCTCCGTCACGCCCTCGGCCACCAGACTCGCACCCTGCCCCGGTTTGGCCAGGCCCATCGCCTCGTACTCAATCAGCTCGGCGATCGTGAAGCAATCATGCGTCTCGACCAGCGACAGATCCTTCAACGAGACACCGGCCACCCCCAATGCCTGACGCCACGCATGCTGGCCGCCTTCGAACGCCAGCGGATCGCGACGCGAGAGCGGCAGGTAGTCGTTGACCTGCACCGCCGCGCGGAAGCCGACCGCCTTGGGCATCGTGCGCGCCACGTCGGCCTTCGAGATCACGAGCGCCGCGGCGCCGTCCGACACCATGGAACAGTCGGTGCGCTTGAGCGGCCCGGCCACGAACGGATTCTTCTCGGAGACGTTGCGGCAGAAGTCGTAACCGAAGTCGCGGCGCATATGCGCGTAAGGATTGACCGACCCATTGCGATGGTTCTTCGCCGCGATGCGTGCCAGGGCATCGGACTGATCGCCATAGCGGTCGAAATAGGCCTGCGCGATCGTGCCGAAAACGCCGGCGAAGCCGCCCGGAATGTCCGCCTCTTCGCGTGCGTACGAACACTTGAGCAGGACTTCGCCAACCTGCGGCGTCGCCAACTCGGTCATCTTCTCGAAGCCGATCACGAGCACGTGGGTGGCCTTGCCCGCCTCGATGGACTGCAAACCGCCGTGCACGGCCGCCGACCCCGTTGCGCACGCATTTTCGTAGCGCGTGGCAGGCTTGAAACGTAGTCCGGGAATGCGATTGAAAACGAGCGACGACGGAAAGTCCTGGTAAAGAAAGCCGCCGTTGAACGTACCGACGTGAATGGAATCGATCTGCTCGGGCGCGAGGCCCGCGTCGTCGAGCGCGGCCTGGGCGATATCGGCCAGCAGAACTTCGGCATCGACATTATCGAGTTTTCCGAACTGGGAGTGAGCCCAGCCGGTGAGGCATGCAGCAACCATGAAGTGTCTCCGGAAAAATTAGGTCATTCAGACTCCGGTGAGCAATTTCGATGCCAGACCGATGCCGCACCGTCTCGGTGTGCCCGCCGCACGAGCGCCCACGGCACAGTGCCGACTCATTGCGTCCTCATCGCCTTGTCCGCTCGCGTGGCGCACTCGCCGTTGACGTAAGCGTAAAGCCGCCATCGCCGGCCCATCAAGCAAACTTGTCGACGCGCGGGGTCGCCACGACATGCTGCACCGCAACGCGATATCTCGCCCCTGAAGCCCAGCGACACCTGTCGCATCGTTGTCGTCCGCCGCATGCGACAGGTGTCGCAGCACGGGCAGCCGATGCGACAGGTGTCGCACGATCTGTCGGTCAACCAAGCAATGCCCACGGCGCGAGAGCTCAACAATGCTTAATAACGTAAGGGTTTTCCCGTCCGGACGGCGAACTGGCACTCGATTTGCGTAAGATAGCCAAGCCACTTGCGAGCCGCGTCACGCTCGCCTTACGAGATGGCCGAGGCGTTGCAGGGCAACACGTCCGCCCACCTCGCGCTTCAGACGCAGTCACCAAACCTAAAATCAGGAGACATGCAGTATGAGCAACATGGATCGCCGCCACTTCATCAAAGTCGTGGCCGCCACGTCGGCCGCCGCCGCCACGGGCTTGTATCAGACGCAAGCGCACGCTGCCGAATTCACGCTGAAGTTCGCCAACAATCTTCCCGTCAGCCACCCGATGAACGTTCGCGCCAAAGAGATGGCGCAGAAGATCGCGGAGCAGTCGAAAGGTCGCATCGACTTCCAGATCTACCCGAACAACCAGTTGGGCAGCGACAGCGACATGCTGAGCCAGGTTCGCTCGGGCGCCATCGACTACTTCACGCTCTCGCCGCTGATTCTCGGCACGCTCGTGCCCTCGGCGCAGATCTCCGGCGTGGGCTTCGCGTTCAAGGACTACGGTCAGGTATGGGCCGCGATGGACGGCGACCTGGGCGCCCACGTACGCAGCCAGATCGCAAAGACCTCCGTGTTCGCCTTCGACAAGATCTGGGAAAACGGGTATCGCCAGATCACCACCAGCAGCCGCCCGATCAATTCGCCGGCCGACCTCAAGGGCCTGAAGATCCGCGTGCCGACGAGCCCGCTGTGGACGTCGATGTTCCGCGCGTTCGACGCCGCGCCCACGTCGATCAACTTCTCCGAAGTGTATTCGGCCCTGCAGACGCACATCGTCGAAGCCCAGGAAAATCCGCTGGCCATTCTGACCACGGCCAAGCTGTACGAAGTGCAGAAGTACGTGTCGATGACGAACCACATGTGGGACGGCTTCTGGTTCCTGGGCAACAAGCAGAAGTGGGACAAGCTGCCGAAGGACCTGCAGGCGATCGTCACCGCCAACGTGAACGCCGCGGCGCTCGCGCAACGCGACGATGTGCGCAAGCTCAACGACAGCGTGACGACTGAACTCAAGCAGAAGGGCCTCGTGTTCAACGCACCGAACAACGAGCAGTTCCGCGACAAGCTTCGCGCCGCCGGGTTCTATGCCGAATGGCACAAGAAGTTCGGCGACGAGGCGTGGTCGATGCTCGAAAAGTACACCGGGAAGCTTGCGTAAATGGAAACGTTGACGATGACGGCCGAGCCGACGCACGCGCTTGCCCGCCTCTTCTGCCACGTCAACCGCGCGGTGATGAAAGTCACCGAAGCGGTTGCCGTGCTGCTGGTGGTGGCCGAGACGCTCATCCTGCTCGCGGGGGTGATCTCGCGTTATGGGTTCGATAATCCGCTCACCTGGTCGGACGAACTGGCGCAGATCCTGTTCATCTGGCTATCGATGCTCGGTGCCGTGCTCGCGCTCGACCGGGGCGAGCACATGCGGCTGTCCGCCATCGTCAACAAACTCCCGGCGGCATGGCGTGACTGGTTTCAGACCATGGCCGCGCTCACGGTCTGCGTATTCGTCGCGCTCATTATCGTGCCCGCGTATTCGCATGCCATCGAGCAGATGGACATCACCACGCCCGCGCTGGAAATTCCCGACGGGCTGCGCGCCGCGGCCCTGCCCGTGGGCGCGGTGCTGATGCTCATCGCCGCCGTCTCGCGCCTGGCGCGCTGCTCGAGCCTGCGCCAGCTCGGACTCGGTGTGCTGGTGGTGGCCGCGCTGGGTGCCGCGCTCTGGCTTGGGCGCCCCGCGCTCATCGCCATGGGCAATTACAACCTGCTGGTGTTCTTCGTGCTGATCGTCGGCGTCTGCGTGGCTGGCGGCATTCCGATTGCGTTTGCGTTCGGGACGGCAACACTGGCGTATCTGGCGCTCGTAACCGACGCCCCGCTGCAGATCGTCGTCAGCCGCATGGACGAAGGGATGTCAGGCCTCATCCTGCTGTCGGTGCCGCTGTTCGTGCTGCTCGGCGCGCTCATCGAAATGAGCGGGCTGGCACGCAGCCTGATCGAATTCATGGCCGCGCTGCTCGGTCACGTGCGCGGTGGCCTGCAATATGTGCTGCTCGGTGCCATGTTCCTGGTCTCGGGCATTTCCGGATCGAAAGCGGCCGACATGGCGGCCGTTGCGCCCGCGCTCTTCCCCGAGATGCAGCGACGCGGTTCGAAGCCGGAAGATCTCGTGGCGCTGCTCGCGTCGACCGGCGCCATGACGGAGACGATCCCGCCGAGCCTCGTACTCATCACGATCGGCGCCGTGTGCGGTGTATCGATCACCTCGCTCTTCATCGGCGGCCTGCTGCCCGCGGTCATCGCCACGCTTGCCATCGTCGTGGTGTGTTTCGCGCGTTCGCGCAAGGAAGCGCCGAGTGCGGCCCGCCGCGCGCCGTGGCGCGTGATCGGCAAGACGTTCATCGTGGCCTTGCCGGCGCTCGCCCTGCCGATTCTCATCCGCACGGCCGTGATCGAGGGGGCTGCCACGGCCACCGAAGTCTCGACCGTCGGTATCGCCTACACGGTCGTGATCGGCCTGATCGTGCATGCGTTCAAGAAGCACCTGAACTTCAAGCGCCTGTATCCGCTGTTGACGGAAACGGCCGCGCTCTCCGGCGCGATCCTGCTGATTATCGGCATGGCCACGGCCATGGCCTGGGCGCTCACGCAATCCGGGTTCTCCGCCGCGCTGGTCAGTCTGATGCACGGCATGCCCGGCGGTCAGGTCGGCTTCCTGCTCATCTCGATGGTCGTCTTCATCATCCTGGGCAGCGTGCTCGAAGGCATTCCGGCCATCGTGCTGTTCGGACCGCTGCTCTTCCCGGTCGCGCGCTCGCTGGGCATTCACGACGTGCATTACGCCATGGTCGTGATCCTCTCGATGGGCATGGGACTGTTCGCCCCGCCGCTGGGTGTCGGCTTCTACGCCGCGTGCGCCATCGGCAAGACATCGCCGGACAAGGTATTCAACCGGATGTGGACCTACATGGGCGCGCTGTTCGTCGCGCTGCTCCTCGTGGTGCTCGTTCCCTGGATCTCGATCGGCTTCCTGAAGTAAGGCAAATCCGCTAGCGGTTTCGCAATATCACCGACGGGCTCCGCCGCACTGCTGGCGGCGGAGCCCGATCTGTAAAAATCATTGAATTTAGGAGTCCATAGCATGACGGAGAAAGTGGCGGTAGTGACGGGCGGTGGAATGGGCATTGGCGCCGCCATCTGCGAGCGCTTGATGCATGACGGCATGACCGTGGTGGTCGCCGACCTGAACGAAGGCGCCGCCGCCGAAACGGCGGAAAAACTGAACGCGGCGGGCGGCACGGCGTGGGCGCTGGCCATGAATGTGGGCGACGCGGCGTCGATTGCCGACGGCTTCGCAAAGATTGCGCAGCGCCATGGCCGCTGCGACGTGCTCGTGAACAATGCCGGTATCGCCAAGACGTTTCCGTTTCTCGACTATCCACTCGATCACTGGCATCAGGTCATGGCCGTGAACCTCACGGGCACGCTGCTGTGCGGCCAGCACGCCGCGCGACTCATGCGTGAGCAACGCTGGGGGCGCGTCGTCAATCTGGCGTCGGTGGCGGGCATTCTGGCCAGCGCCGGACGCACCGCCTACGGCACGTCGAAGGCCGCCGTCATCGGGCTCACGCGTCAGATGGCCATCGAACTCGCGCCGTTCGGCATCACCGCCAACGCGATCGCTCCCGGTCCCGTCGACACGCCGCTCACGCAGGCGCTGCATTCCGACATTTCGCGTCGTCACTATACGGAGACGACACCGCTCGGCCGTTATGGGCAGCCGCGTGAGATCGCTGGCGCCGTGAGCTTTCTCGCGTCGGACGACGCCTCGTATGTGACCGGCCACATCCTGCCGGTCGACGGCGGCTTCGTGGCCGCCGGCATTCTGGAAATCTGACAGCGCGCTTGTCTCTCGCGCCGCCTTCAGCGCGCGCTGGTGTCCGGCCCATCGGGCACCAGCCGTGCGCCCGGTGCGCGCTGCATATCGCGCCACACCGCTCGCGCGTTCTCCACAAACGTCTCGACGCACGGATTGTGATTGTCGCGGCTCCACAGGAGCGCCACTTCCGCCACCGGTGCATTGCGCAATGGTCTGAAAACCGCATTGCCGAACGCGCTCGTGCTGCTCATCGACATCGGCACCATCGCCACGCCCAGCCCTTCGCCCACCAGGTTGATGATGGTCTGCTGCAGGTTGGTTTCGAGCCGGATATGCGGCGAGAAGCCCGCGCGACGGCAATGGTCGACGACCAGATCATAGACAAGCGGGGCGATCTCGCGCGGAATGCTCACGAACGACTCTTCGGCCAGTTGCGCGGCGTCGAGCACCCGCGCCTTCCCCAACGGGTGCGTGCGTGGGAGCACCGCCACCATCTCCTCGCGAAACACGGTCGCCGTACCGAGCCCGGTCAGGTCTTCAGGGCGATACATGATGCCGACGTCGGTCTGCCCAGCCCGCACGGATTCGGCGAGCAGATTCGGTAACGTTTCCGCCAATTTCATGTCGACGCGCGAATACGCGGCGGCATACGTGCGCGTGAGCGCGGGCAGGATGTTGTACGCGGAGGACATCATGAAGCCGACTGTGATCGCGCCATCCTCTCCCCGGCTCGCCGCCACGACATTGCGGCGCGCCCGATCGACCGAGTTGAGAATTTCCACCGCGTCCTGATAAAGACGAGCGCCGGCACGCGTGAGGCGCACGCTGCGGCGCGTTCGCTCGAAAAGCTGCACACCCAGCTCTGCCTCCATTAGCGCGATCTGGCGCGACAGGGGCGGCTGGGAGATATGCAATTGCTGGGCGGCTCGGCCGAAGTGAAGGGTCTCGGCGAGCACCACAAAGTACTGGAAATGGCGCAGCTCAATCATCTGATACCCCAAAGGTATTAATGGCGCATCTATATTGTATTGGATGTTATGACTGGGCAGTCGTATCCTGCATCAGCGGTTGGCCACCCGAGCCGGCTGCGACATAAAGAGACGTCAGGAATCGCCAGGCCACAAGCCACCGACGGCGCCCTTTCGTACCGATACGAGAAGGAGACAAGTCATGCCCGCTCACCTTGCTGTAGCGTCAGCCCCCGCTCGACCTGTCGGCCCCGCCGCCCCCCTCGGCGCCGCCACTGCCAGTACCGCCGCCTTCAGCCACATCGCCACGCTCGCCGAGCGCATCCATCGGGTACCGGCCGCGCCCGCCGCCGCACCTCAAATGCGCCCCGACTATCTCGCCATTGACGATCTGTGCGGCACCGACGCCCGAATGCGCGCGTTGCTCTCGCGCGGCAAGCGCTTCGTCGATCGCGGACTGCCGGTGCTGATCCTCGGTGAGACGGGAACGGGCAAGGAGTTTCTGGCCCGCGCGCTGCACGAGTACAGCGAACGGCGCGCGCAAGCGTTTGTCGCGATCAATACGGCATCGCTGCCGGAACATCTCGTCGAGAGCGAATTGTTCGGCTATCAGCGCGGCGCGTTTTCGGGCGCCCTGCCCGGCGGAATGAAAGGGAAGTTGCAGCAGGCCGACGGCGGCACGCTGTTCCTCGACGAGATCGGCGACATGCCTTATGCGCTGCAAACGCGGCTACTGCGCGTGCTCTCGGAGCAGGAAGTCACGCCGCTGGGCGCGAGTCATCCGGTGCCCGTCAACGTTCAGCTCATCTGCGCCACGCATCAGGATCTCGCCGGCGCGGTGGCACAGGGCACGTTCCGCGAAGATCTTTACTACCGCATCGCCGTGGGCGTACTCACGCTGCCGACACTGCGCGAGCGCGACGACAAGCGCGAGTTGATCGCGCGCATGTTGTGCGACGAATGGCCGGGATTGCGCGCCGATCAGGCATTGGCTCGCGTAGCGCCGCACGCCATGTCGTGCCTGCTCGCCCACGCGTGGCCGGGCAATCTGCGCCAGATGCGCGCCGCATTGCGTTACGCGTGCGCGGTAATGGCTGGCGATATGCTGGGGATGGACGACCTGCCGCCGGAACTCGTCATGCCGTCGCCGGCGCGCAATGTGGATGGCCATGTCGCGATGCGTGTCCTGGAAGCGCGAGATGTCGTGGCGTCGAGCCCCGTCGCCGCCCCGAACGAAGCAAGTGCGCAGGCATCGCCGCACGACCACCGCGAGCGCGACCGCATTCTGCAGGCGCTCGCGCAACACCGCTGGAACATTTCCGCAGCGGCGCGCACCCTCGGCTTCTGCCGAGCGTCGCTGTATCGCAAGCTCAAGCAGTTGCGCATTCCGCACGTGCGCGATTGCGGCGACGCCTTCGGCGCGAGCCCTTACGCGTAGCCCAACATGCGGCAAAAAACGCAGACAAAAAAAGCGCGGCCAATGAGGCCGCGCCAAGGTTTGGAGACTTTTCACTCAACGCAAAAGTCTACTTCTCGCGGAACGTAGTATAGGGTCTGGCCTCCCGAATCATTCTCATCATTCGGCGCAATGCATTATTCGGCGACTCGCAATAGTCCGTAAAACGCTATCAATAAAGGACTTTTAGGCGCGAGTCGATGTTTTACGCCTGTCGGCATCTCGGATTTTCCTCATCGCATGGGCTTCAGTACGCGCGCTGACGTGATCATGACGGCTACCCGCACCGCCCCCCCGACACCTCTGCATATCGCCCCCACAAAACCTCACCGATGATGCAACGGAAGGTGCCTCTATCGACGGCATTATTTCGTTCGGCGCGTGACGTGGGTCAATGATCGCCATCGCGGCGATCATCTGTCGCCGGAACTTAACGCCTTGCCCCATGTCGCGTGTAGATCCAGTGCTGGCAACGCTTCGCGAGCGATGCCGCTTGCCCTCTGCACTGTGTCCCAAGCGCAACACACGTCGCTTGCGTGGTCATTTATCGCCTAGGCTTAATCAAGCCAATCCCTTATTGGACAACGCTTTTCGGCACATTCGGCGGATTCTTCCCGTATCCGCAATAGATTCTTGCGGATTCTGAAATAGGCGCGGGTCTCGCTCACTCATACACTGCCCCCTGTCAACAGAGCAGTGCCGATACCTGATCGGGTCCGCGAATGACAAACCGTCACCTCGACATGTTCTGTTTCGCCGCGTTCTGTTTTCACGCGAATTCTGCGATTCGTGTCACGTTACTGGAGCTTAAACCATGAAAAAAACTCTTCTTGCCGCTGCCGTTGTCGGCGCGTTCTCCGCGAGCGCCCAAGCGCAAAGCAGCGTCACCCTGTATGGCTTGATCGACGCTGGCGTCGCTTACACCAGCAACTCGACGACCTCGACGGCTTCGGGTTCGAAGAACTTCCGCGCAACGAGCGGCCTGATCAACGGCAGCCGTTGGGGCCTGAAGGGCGCGGAAGATCTGGGTGGCGGTAACAAGGCCATCTTCGTGCTGGAAAACGGCTTCTCGATCAACAACGGCACGTCGGGCCAAAACGGCCGCATGTTCGGTCGTCAGGCGTTTGTTGGCCTGCAGAACGACAAGTTCGGCTCGGTGACGATCGGTCGTCAATACGACTCGCTGGTTGACTACCTGGCACCGCTGACCCTGAACGGTTCGTCGTTCGGTGGCACGATCGCAGCGCACCCGTACGATAACGACAACACGAACAACTCGTTCCGTGTGAACAACTCGGTCAAGTACTCGAGCGCCAACTACAACGGCCTGACCTTCGGCGGCCTGTATGGCTTCTCGAACAAGGCTGGCGATTTCGCCAACAACCGCGCCTTCAGCGCTGGCGTGAACTACGCGAACGGCCCGCTGACCGTGGCCGCAGCCTACCTGGAACGCCAAGGCAACACGGGCGCCAACAACACCAGCGGCGCAGTCGACACGTCGACTGGCGGTGACTCGGTGTTCAGCGCCTCGAAGCAACGCGTCTGGGGTATCGGTGGTAACTACGCCTTCGGCCCGGCAACCGTCGGCCTGGTGTACACGCACACGCAACTCCAAGGCCTGACCGGCCTGAACTTCAACAGCACGTCGGTTGCCTTCGGCAACGACGGCCTGAAGTTCGACAACTTCGAAGTCAACGGTCGCTACATGCTGACCCCGGCAGTCTCGCTGTCCGCCGCGTACACGTACACGATGGCCAAGCAAGATTCGACGGACAAGAAGCCGAAGTTCCACACCGTGACGCTGCAAGCCGACTACCGTCTGTCGAAGCGTACCGATGTGTACCTGACCGGTTCGTACCAGCACATCTCCGACAACGAAGGCACGGGCCTCCAAGCCGGTGTCGGCGCTGCCGGCGGTATGTCGTCGACCAGCTCGCAAACCGTTGTGGGCACGGGCATCCGTCACCGCTTCTAATCGACGCGGTGCGCACACCGGCGGCATGATGCCGGTGCGCCTGACATGAAAATGGGCAGCCTCGCGGCTGCCCATTTTTCATTGCGTCGATCGCGGTGCGATCAAACGCCCAATCAGAAGCGCGTTTCGCGCGCGGCGCGCAGGAAGTTGTCGAGCACCGGTGTGCAATCGAGATACTCCGGCCCGCCCGCCCGGTGAAATTCCGGGTGCCATTGCAGGCCCATCACGAACGGCGCCTTGCGATAGCGAATGGCTTCCACCACCCCATCTTCCGAGCACACCGCCTCCACACTCAGGTCGCGCCCAAGCGTTCTCACCGACTGGTGATGGATCGAGTTGACGATCGGCACGTCGACCGGCCCGAGCATCTGCGCGAGCGATGAGCCCTCGGGAAACGTCAGCGTGTGACGGTTGTGTTCGTAGGTATCGGTCACGTGCGGGATCGCGTCGGGCAGATCCGTGGCGATGTCCTGGTGCAGCGTGCCGCCAAACGCCACGTTGATGAGCTGGCAGCCGCGACACACACCGAGAATCGGCTTGCCCTGCTCCACGAACTCATGCAGCAGTTCGAGTTCGTACATGTCGCGCATGCGATCGCCTTGCCATTCGTGGCGCGTCGCCACTTCCGAATAGCTGTGCGGCGACACGTCAGCCCCGCCCTGCAACACCAGTCCGTCGAGGTGCTTCGCATAATCGTGCAAACGGATGTGGCTCGGGTGCAGCAGGCCCTGCGTGTCGACCGTGGGAATCATGAACACCAGCACGTCGCGCGACATCACCCAGTGCGCGATCGACTCTTCGAGGTACTGAAGCGTCTTGCTGCGCAGGCCCTTCGCCCCCGGCTCCGGATGAAAGATGCGCGCTGAAATGCCGATCTTCAGGGTGCGCTGCGTGATGCGCTGCCCCGCGCGGTCGTACCACGCGCGAAACCGCGCCGAAGTAATGCGACGCAGCACCGACCACGGTGAATCGCCCGCCCGCAGGTACGACGGCTGGGTGCCCATCGAGGCGGGGCTGCCAGGACGCGCGGCACCGGGGCCGAATGTCGGCTGATGCGGCGGCTCGTCGCTGCCGGCCGCAGTGGCCGCTTCGCTCGGCTTTGGCGCCGGCGTGCCAATCGGATTACGATCCGCGGCCACTTCGGCCGCCGACGCCTGAACTGAGGGGCTCGTCGCTGCGGCAGAAGCCCCTGGCGACGCCTCGGGCGCGGGTGCCGGACGCGTGAGCGTGTCGGGGTTCGCTGGCATGTTACCCGAAGCCTCAGCCGTGCCCGCAACGGGTTTCGCCGTCGCATGGGACATCGCCGTTGTCGGCGGCTCCACATACTCGGACGCGCCCTGCGAAGCTGGCGTTGGCGACGTACCGGCGTCGCCGGACGGCGGCGTCTGCGGTGAGGTTGCGCTCTTGTTCGTATCGGATTCGGGCGTATTCGACCGTTGCGACGGCAGCGGCGATTTCGGATCTTGAGCGTCAGTCATGGTGGCGTTTGGATGGCGTCCGCGAAGGGGGAAAAATGGATGGACCGCTGCGGCTGGCAAATTATCCCGCTGGCCCGATCCTGCCGCAACCGGGAAAGCCAATCGACCGCCCGATCCGGCGCCTCGGCACCAGACAGGGCTCGATGAGCGATGAAACCACCTCGACTCGGCGTGGTCGAAGCACAATATCACGCATCGTGCGTATGAACCCACACGCCACGGACGATTCAGCCCACCAGACCGATAAGCGTGCGATGCGAGAATTTAACAAATCAATGAGCGACGTTTCCATCAATTCAATGAGGACACCGGCCTCATCCGGCCGCGATATTCGTTCAGGAGCCTGCTAATGAAGCGTTTTCTGCGTTTGTGGCAAGTTGCCCGCCACGATTTCCGCGTGCTTTGGCGGGCGGCCCGCGATCCGCGCCGCCCGCGCTGGTTGCTGCCCGCGCTGGCGCTGCTCGGCGTCTATTTAGTCAGTCCGTTCGATCTGATTCCGGACTTTGTGCCAGTCTTCGGCCTGCTCGACGATGTCGTCGTGATCGGGCTGGTGGTGCATTGGCTCATCAACCGGCTGCCCGAGGACGTGCGCGAGGATGCGCGCGCCCACGGCGTCCACAGCTTTTCGCAGCGAGTCTGAATCGGGTCGTTGACGGCGTCGCCCGCCATGAGCAACGGACCCTGGCCGAGTCCCCCGAACGTTGGGCCGACGTCCAGCGTTACGGGGGTACATCACATCGCGCGCGTTGGCGTTAGCGACATCCCCCGCACTCAGGGCATGAGCAATGTCGACCCAGTGGTTTTGCGCGCCTCGAGATCGCGATGGGCCTGGGCCACGTCGGCCAATGCGTAACGCTGGTTGACCTCGATCTTGACCGAGCCCTTGGCGACAACGTCGAACAGGTCGTTGGCCGTGGCTTCCAGATCGGCCCGCTTGGCCGTGTAGCTGAAGAGCGTCGGGCGCGTGAAGAACAGCGAGCCGCGCGACACAAGATCGGCCGTGTTGATCTGCGCGACGGGCCCCGACGCGCTTCCGAAGTTCACCATCATGCCCAGCGGCCGCAGGCAGTCGAGCGAGCCGATGAACGTGTCCTTGCCGATGGAATCGTAGACGACCGGCACCCCTTCGCCACTCGTGATCTCCTTGACCCGTTCGACGAAATTCTCACGCGTATAGACGATCGGGTGGTCGCAGCCATGCTGGCGCGCGAGCGCCGCCTTCTCGTCGGAGCCGACCGTGCCGATCACCGTCGCGCCCAAGGCCTTGGCCCATTGGCACACGATGAGCCCCACGCCGCCGGCGGCCGCATGAATGAGGATCGTGTCGCCTGCCTTGACCGGGTAGGTGCGGCGCAACAGGTACTGCGCGGTCATGCCCTGCAGCATCATCGCGGCGGCCTGATCGTCGCTGATGCTGTCCGGTAGACGCACGAGCGAGGCCACCGGCATCACGCGGGCCTGCGAGTAGGCGCCGCAAGGACGGCTGGCATAGGCGACGCGGTCGCCCGCCTTGACGAGTGTCACGCCTTCGCCCACGGCCTCGACCACGCCGGCGGCTTCCATGCCCAGACCGGCCGGCAGCGGCTGCGGGTACAGGCCGGTGCGGAAATACACGTCGATGTAGTTCAGCCCGACGGCGTTGTGGCGCACGCGCGCCTCGCCCGGCCCGGGGTCGCCGACTTCGACGTCGACGTACTTCATCACTTCCGGACCGCCATTCTGTTCGATGCGAATTGCCTTGGTCATCCTCGCCCCTCTCACTCGTGTGAAGTGTGTTGTGAACTGTCGGTTCTCGGCGTCACGCCCCCGGCTGTGCGGCCAGACGCACGATCAACTGCTCGAGCAGCATGCGCGCCGTGGCGCTGTTGGTCGCACACGGCACGTTGTGTACGTCGCAAGCCCGCACGAGGGCGTTGATATCCGGTTCGTGCGGTTGCGGCGTCATCGGGTCGCGCAGGAACAGCACCATGTCGACGCGCCCCTCGGCCAGTTGCGCGCCTATCTGGAGGTCGCCGCCGTGAGGGCCGGAGAGCATTCGCTCAACGTCCAGGCCAAGCTCGGTGGCGATGCGTCCGCCGGTCGTGCCCGTCGCGACGAGCTTGCACTGGCGCAGCACGTCGGCGTAGTCGCGCGCCACGGCCAGAATGTCGTCTTTTTTCTTGTCGTGCGCGATCAGCGCAATCCGGACTTTGGGTACCGTCGATACAGTCATTGAAGCCATCTCAAAAAGGTTAAAACGTGCCCGGGTACGCGCCACCGTCGATCAGCACGTTCTGTCCGGTAATGTAGCCCGCCTGCGCGCTGCAGAGAAAAGCACAGGTCGCGCCGAACTCGTTCGGCTGCCCGAAACGGCGGGCCGGAATCGCGGCAGCGCGCTGGGTGCGGACTTCTTCGAGCGTCTGTCCGCGCTTGGCCGCCGATGCCTGCAGGGTGCCCGTGAGTCGGTCGGTATCGAAGGCCCCCGGCAGCAGATTGTTGATGGTGACGTTGTGCCCAACAGTCGTGCGCGCCAGTCCTGCGACGAACCCGGTCAGTCCCGAGCGGGCGCCATTGGACAACCCGAGGATGTCGATGGGCGCTTTCACGGCCGACGACGTAATGTTCACGATGCGGCCGAAACCGCGCGCCATCATGTCGTCCACGCACGCCTTGATCAGTTCGATGGGGGTGAGCATGTTCGCGTCCAGCGCGCGAATCCAGTCGTCGCGTTGCCATTCGCGGAAGTCACCCGGCGGCGGGCCGCCCGCGTTGGTCACGAGAATGTCGAGTTGTCCGCACGCCGCGAGCGCCTGTGCCCGCCCCTCGGGCGTGGTGATGTCGCACGCCACGGCGGTCACGCTCACGCCCGTGGCCGCGCGAATCTCGTCGGCCGCCGCGTTGAGCGGCTGCGCCGTGCGCGCGACGATCACGACATTCGCGCCCGCTTCGGCCAGCGCCTGCGCGCACGCGCGTCCCAACCCCTTGCTCGCCCCGCAGACCAGCGCGGTGCGCCCCTTGATTCCCAGATCCATGTTCAGCCTTCCAGACAAGTGACACGTTGGACAACGGCGGTGGTACCGCCGTCTTGCAGCGATTCTAAGGGAATCGTGCGCACCCCGCTTTGTCGGGGGAGCGCTTGGGCAATCGGTATGGACTGACAGCGAAACCCGGACCGACGGCGCCCGCATCGGCTAAAATCGCGGCCATGCGGGCCACACCGGCCCTGCCCCAGATTGCCAGCCATGAAACAAGATCCCCGCTTCCCGAATCTCTTTATCTGCGATCACCCGCTGATCCAGCACAAGCTCTCGCACATGCGCGACAAGGAAACGTCAACGCGCACGTTCCGCGGCCTGCTGCGCGAGATCACCTTGCTCATGGGCTACGAAATCACGCGCGACCTGCCGCTCACGACTGAGCGCATCGACACGCCGATGGTCGCCATGGACGCGCCCGTCATCGCGGGCAAGAAGCTCGCCATCGTGCCCGTACTGCGCGCCGGCGTCGGGATGAGCGACGGCCTGCTCGATCTGGTGCCGTCGGCACGCGTCGGTCACATCGGGGTGTATCGCGACGAGCAACATCGTCCGGTCGAATATCTTGTGCGTCTGCCGGATATCGCCGACCGCCGCTTCATCCTGTGCGACCCCATGGTGGCGACCGGCTATTCGGCCGTGCATGCCGTGGACGTGCTTCGCAAGCGCGGCGTGGCCTCGGAAAACATCGCGTTCCTCGCCCTCGTGGCGGCGCCCGAAGGAGTGAAGGTGCTGCATGACGCGCATCCGGACGTGAAGCTGTATGTCGCGTCGCTCGACGAGCGTCTGGACGACCATGCCTACATCATTCCGGGTCTGGGCGACGCGGGCGACCGACTGTTCGGCACCAAGAACTGACGCAAGGCGGGCCCCGCGCCCCGGCCCGCCTGCGCCGGAGCAACGCGTCCCCCCCTACCGCGCTACCGCTTTCCCCGGCGCCCCTGACCCGGGCGCCGTGTGGCCATCGCCACGCCCACGGCCGCCAGCCCCATCCCTGCCCACGCGAGCGGCGGCATGTGCTCCCCGACCATGAGCCACGCAGCCAGCGCCGCTGACGGCGGCACAAGGAAAAACAGCGCCGAGACACGCGACGCCTCACCACGCCGGATCATCGCCAGCAGCAACGAAATCGCGACGATCGAGTTGCCGATCACGAGGTAGACGAGCGCTGCGCCGAGCTGCCACGTCCATTCGATGTGCATCGGCTCCAGCCATGCGGCGAGCGGCAGTGTCGCCGCGAAGCCCACGGCGTACTGCACAAGATTCGACGTGACCGGGTGCTGGCCCACGCCGAAGCGCTTCTCGTAGAGCGTGCCGCAGGTGATCGCGCCAAGCGCCACGAACGTCAGCACCAGCCCCAGCGCGGAAGTCGCCTCCACCGCCGAGCGCGCCACAATGACCAGCGCCGCCCCCGCCAGCCCCAGCACCAGTCCGACCCAGTTCAGCCCGCTCACGCGCTCGCCCACCAGGTGCGGCACGGCCAGCGCCACGAGAATCGGCTGCAGCGAGGTAATCAGCGCCACGCTGCCGGCCGACACGCCCAGGCGTAGCGCCAGATACGTCATGCTGAAGTACAGCGCCTGAATGAGCAGACCGATGACGACGAGATGGCCCCAGGCGGCCACCGTGTTCGGCAACGGCGGGCGCATGACGAGCGCCAGCGGCGCGAGCAGCACGAGCACAAGCCCGTAGCGAAGCGCGAGGAACGTGAGCGGGTCGGCATAGGTCAGGCCGATCTTGGCGACGGTAAAACCGACCGACCACAGAAACAGAAAAATGAGCGGCGCGGCGCGCAGCCACAACGGGTCGTGGGCGACACCGGTACGCACCGGATCCAGCGAAGATTTCAGCGACATGAGGGGGCGAGCGATCGATATAGAGGAGACGGTGCCGGCGATACATCAGTGGCAAGGCATACGCCACTCGCGACCGATCGTCCGACGCGGGCGTTGTCGCGGCGATCGACGGGCCCGGTCATCGCCGCTTGCTGCCGCCGAGAATGCTGCCCAGCACGCCGCGCACGATCTCGCGGCCCAGTTGGCTACCGATGGTGCGCGCCGTACTCTTGACCATCGCTTCGACGACCGTGTCCTTGCGACGCGAGCCGCCCGCGCCGCCCAGCAAGCCGCCGAGCGAGTCCCTGACCGCATCGAGCAGACCGCCGCCCGTCGTTTCACCGCCGTTCGGCGCTTGCGGCACCGCCCCACCCTCTGAGGCGAGCGGCACGTCGCCCTGGCGCGTCCGCGTGCGCCCGACCAGCGTTTCATAAGCCGACTCGCGATCCACCGTTTTTTCGTACACGCCAGCCACGAGCGACGCGGCGATGAGCGCTGCCCGCTCCTGCGGGGTAATCGGTCCGATGCGCGAGGCCGGCGGCGCGATGTACGCGCGCTCCGTCACGGCGGGACGCCCCTTCTCGTCGAGCAACGACACCAGCGCCTCGCCCACGCCCAGCTCGCCGATCACCGCTTCGATATCGAGCGACGGATTGGCGCGCATGGTCTGCGCCGCCACCTTGACCGCCTTTTGATCGCGCGGCGAATACGCCCGCAGCGCATGCTGCACGCGATTGCCCAACTGACCGAGCACGGTGTCCGGCACGTCGACCGGATTTTGCGTCACGAAGTACACGCCAACGCCCTTCGAACGAATCAACCGCACCATCTGTTCGATCCGCTCGAGCAACGGCTTCGGCGCCTCGTTGAACAACAAATGCGCCTCGTCGAAGAAGAACACGATCTTGGGCTTGTCGGGATCGCCCACCTCCGGCAGACGCTCGAACAGCTCGGCGAGCAGCCACAGCAGGAATGTGGCGTAGATGCGCGGCGCGGCCAGCAGTTTGTCCGCCGCGAGAATGTTGACGATGCCGCGCCCTTGCGCGTCCGTCTGCATGAAATCGTCGATATCGAGCATCGGCTCTCCGAAGAACTTGTCGGCGCCTTGTTGCTCGAGCGTGAGCAGCCCGCGCTGGATCGCGCCGACCGACGCGGCCGAGATGTTGCCGTACTGCGTGGTGAAGGTCGAGGCGTTTTCGCCCACGTGCTGGAGCATGGCGCGCAGGTCCTTGCTGTCGAGCAGCAGAAGGCCGTTGTCGTCGGCAATCTTGAAGACGAGATTGAGCACGCCGGTCTGCGTCTCGTTCAAGCCCAGCAGCCGCGAGAGCAACAGCGGACCGAGATCGGAAACCGTTGCGCGTACTGGGTGGCCCTGCTCGCCGAACACATCCCAAAGTGTGGCGGGGCTGCCATGCCAGTCGGGCGTTTCGAAGCCGAATTGGGCAATGCGCTCCTTGAGCTTGGGCGTCTCGGCGCCGGGCTGCGCGATGCCCGTCAGGTCGCCTTTCACGTCAGCGAGGAACACGGGCACGCCGATGTCGGAGAAGGCCTGTGCCATGACCTGGAGCGTGACGGTCTTGCCCGTGCCCGTGGCCCCGGTAATCAACCCGTGGCGATTGCCCATGGCGGGCAGCAGGCCAAGAACGTGCTGATCGTTGCGTGCGATGAGAAGCCGGTCGCTGGGGTCGCTGGCAGGGCTCACGGCCCCGTTGGAGGCAGGCGGGGATGCCGTTGAGGAAGCGGCAAGCGACGAGGCTTGCGGCGGCACGGGCTTCTGGGGCATGAGAGACCTCGGCGGTAGACGCAGCGTGGCTCGTGACACGGCGCAGCAAACACCCGTGGCACGGTGCGGCGGCATGATAAAATTGCCTCCGATTATAGCGGCACGATGCCGCTCGGACTGCCCTGGCCCCGAAACGACGGGGGGACCGATGGGTCGACACGACCCATGGGCGCCAACGAGGCGATTCGGCAATTCGCGCCCGCGACCCCGGTGGTGGCGGGCGCGCCTGTTTCAATGGTTGGCCGCGCCGCACCGCGCTGGCCGGCAGAGGCTACTTCGCCGCACAGCGCGGCACGACGGAGAAATTCATGGCGGGTCATTCCAAATGGGCCAACATCAAACACAAGAAAGCGGCGGCAGATGCCAAGCGCGGTAAAGTCTGGACACGCCTGATCAAGGAAATCACAGTGGCCGCGCGCCTGGGCGGCGGTGACGTCGACAGCAACCCGCGCCTGCGCCTGGCCGTGGAAAAGGCCGCCGACGCGAACATGCCCAAGGACAACGTCAAGCGCGCGATCGATCGCGGCGTTGGCGGTCTTGACGGCGCCAACTACGAAGAAATCCGCTACGAAGGCTATGGCATCAACGGCGCGGCCGTGATCGTCGATACCATGACGGACAACCGCGTGCGCACCGTCGCCGAAGTGCGCCATGCCTTCTCCAAGTTTGGCGGCAACATGGGCACCGATGGTTCGGTGGCCTTCCTCTTCACGCATTGCGGCCAGTTCTTGTACTCGCCGGAAACGCCGGAAGACAAGCTGATGGAAGTGGCGCTCGACGCCGGCGCCGACGACGTGATCACCAACGACGACGGCAGCTTCGAAGTCATCTGCCCGGCGAACGACTTCCAGGCCGTGAAGGCCAAGCTTGAAGCGGCCGGTCTGAAGGCCGAAGTCGCGGAAGTCACGATGAAACCGCAAACCGAAGTGGTCTTCACCGGCGAAGATGCCGTGAAGATGCAAAAGCTGCTCGACGCGCTCGAAAATCTCGACGACGTGCAGGAAGTATTCACCAACGCCGTCATCGAGGAATAAGATGAAGATTCTGGTTGTCGGCTCGGGCGGCCGCGAACACGCACTGGCGTGGAAGCTTGCCCAATCGCCTCGTATTCAGTTGGTCTATGTCGCCCCGGGTAACGGCGGCACGGCGCTCGACGAGCGCCTGCGCAATGTCCCGATCAGCGATCCCAATGTGCTCGCCGAGTTCGCCGCGCGCGAAGGCATCGCGCTGACCGTGGTCGGCCCGGAAACGCCGCTCGCCGCCGGTATCGTCAACATCTTCCGCGCGCGTGGCCTGAAGATTTTCGGCCCGACGAAGGAAGCAGCGCAGCTCGAATCGTCGAAGGACTTCGCCAAGGCGTTCATGAAGCGCCACGGCATTCCCACCGCCGATTACGAGACGTTCTCCGACGCGGCCAGCGCCCACGCCTACATCGACGCCAAGGGCGCGCCGATCGTCATCAAGGCAGACGGCCTCGCCGCAGGCAAGGGCGTGGTCGTGGCGATGTCGCTCGACGAAGCGCATCACGCCGTCGACATGATGCTCGCGGACAACAAGCTCGGCGACGCCGGTGCCCGCGTGGTGATCGAGGAGTTCCTGCAAGGCGAGGAAGCCAGCTTCATCGTGATGGTCGACGGCAAGAACGTGCTTCCGCTCGCGACGTCGCAGGATCACAAGCGTCTGCTCGACAACGATCAGGGACCCAATACCGGCGGCATGGGCGCGTATTCGCCCGCACCGATCGTCACGCCGCAGATCCATGCGCGCGTGATGCGCGAGATCATTTTGCCGACCGTGCGCGGCATGGAAACCGACGGCATCCGCTTTACGGGCTTCCTGTACGCCGGTCTGATGATCGACGCACAGGGCAACGTCAAGACGCTCGAATTCAACTGCCGCATGGGCGACCCCGAAACGCAGCCGATCATGGCGCGCCTGAAGGGCGACTTTTCGGTCGTGGTCGAGCACGCAATTGCGGGCACCCTCGACAAGGTCGAACTCGACTGGGACCGCCGTTATGCGCTGGGCGTGGTGCTCGCCGCGCACGGCTATCCGGACACCCCGCGCAAGGGCGACCGGATCTCCGACGTGCCGGCCGAGACCGCTGAATGTGTCACGTTCCACGCGGGCACGCAGCTCGAGAACGACGTGCTGACGGTGACGGGCGGACGGGTGCTGTGCGTGGTTGGCTTGTCCGACACCGTGCGCGGCGCGCAGAGCGTGGCGTACCAGACCGTCAATCAGATCAGTTTCGACGGTATGCAGTATCGCCACGATATCGGCAACCGCGCACTGGCGCGCAAGCCGGAGTAAGCCAGCCAAAGTCAGGCAACTGGCGTCAGGTCGGCCACGCTGGAAGGCAGACCTTGAAGCGCCAAATCGTTGTGCCACGGCCCGGAGACGTCATGTCGTCCGGGCCGTTGTCGTTTTGGCGGGCGTTTTGCGGCCGTTTTAGCCGCCGCTCTGGCGGCCCCACGACCGCGAATGCCGTCACAGCGTCGCGATTGACAAGCGCGGAGCAAGTTGGCACGCTGACACGGCGCGGGTGCGTCACCACCGCGCGTCCGGCCAGCCCCGGCGGAATGCATACAGTTTTCCCGACAGACCCTCGCTCGACGGAGACTTACATGTTCGATCTCGACAAGCTGGTCAACGATTATCTGATGCCGTTCGGCCTGAAGATTGTGATGGCCGTGGTCATCTGGATTGTCGGCGGTATCGCCATCAACGTGGTGGCGCGGCTCGTGCGCAGCGCCATGACTCGCCGGGCCATCGATCCCACGCTCGTTCGTTACAGCGAATCGACGCTGCGCATCGCCTTGCGCATTGCGCTGATCATTTCCATCCTCAGTGTCTGCGGTATCGAGACGACATCGTTCGCCGCGCTGCTTGCCGCCGCCGGCATCGCCATCGGCGCAGCGTGGTCCGGACTCCTGTCGAACTTCGCCTCCGGCATCTTTCTCATCGTGCTGCGCCCCTTCAAGACGGGCGACATGATCAGCGCAGGCGGCGTGACCGGGGTGGTCGACGAGATCGGCCTGTTCGTCACCACGCTCACGACGGCGGACAATCTGCGGGTGTACGTCGGCAACACGAAGGTCTTCGGCGACAACATCACGGTGTACGACGCCAACGCGTTTCGCCGCGTCGACTTGACGGCGCAGCTCGCCCACACGGTCGATGTGCAGGACGCGATAGCGCGCCTGAAGGCACGCATCGCGCAGATCCCGAACGTGATGAGCACGCCCGCGATCGATGTGGTGATTCTCGAATTCAATCCCGCCGGGCCGGTGCTCGCGGTGCGTCCGTACTGCCACAACCGCGATTACTGGCAGGTGTATTTCGATACCAACCGGGCCATCGCCGAGGTCGGTGGCACGGCCCAATGGCCGGTGCCGGCGCCGCGTCAGATCCTCATGCCGCCGCCGGGCGACCCTGGCAAAGGCATGCCCATTGCGCCCGCGGGCGGCGCGCCAACGGCCAGTCCTCTGCCCAACGCGCCAGCGCCATGACCGCCAGAGCTTGATGCAGGTCATTCGGCCGGCATTCGGCGCGACCGTTTGCCGCCTCGGCCTGCCCCTGACCGCGTGGCTGCCGGTACAATCGCGGTTATTACCACGCATCGGGACGTCACAGAATGACAGCGCAAGACGCCGCACCGGCGCCGGATACGGGCGCAGTGCGAACTTATCTGCTCGGGCTTCAGGACCGTATTGTCGACACGCTCGGGCGCCTCGACGGCAAACGCTTCCTCGCCGACGACTGGCAACGTCCGGCCGATAGCGCGCTGCGCGGCGACGGCCGCACCCGCGTGCTCGACGACGGCGACTTCTTCGAGCGCGGCGGCGTGAATTTCTCCCACGTGGTCGGCGACAAACTGCCGGGTTCGGCCAGTGCCTCCCGCCCGGAGTTGGCCGGGCGTGGCTTCGAAGCGCTCGGTGTCTCGCTCGTGCTGCATCCGCGCAATCCGTACTGCCCGACCGTGCACTTCAACGTGCGCATTCTGATCGCCACGGCCCCCGGGCAGTTGCCCGCGTTCTGGTTCGGCGGCGGCATGGATCTCACGCCGTACTATCCATTCGAAGAGGACTGCCGGCACTTTCATCAGACCTGCAAGGACGCGCTCGATCCGTTCGACACCACGTGGTATCCGCGCTTCAAGACGTGGTGCGACGAGTACTTCTACCTGAAGCATCGCCAGGAGCCGCGCGGCATCGGCGGCATCTTCTTCGACGACTTCTCGGGCGGCGGTTTCGACACGGGCTTCGCCGTCATGCAAAGTGTGGGAGATGCGTTCCTCGACGCTTATGTCCCCATCGTCGAGCGCCGTCGCGGCATGCCCTACGGTGAGCGCGAACGGGATTTCCAGGCCCACAGGCGTGGCCGCTATGTCGAATTCAATCTGGTCTGGGACCGTGGCACCCATTTCGGCCTGCAATCGGGGGGGCGCACCGAATCCATCCTGATGTCGATGCCGCCGATCGTGAAATGGCACTACGACTGGAAACCCGAGCCGGACACCCCGGAAGCGAAGCTCTATACCGACTTCCTCGTGCGCCGCGAGTGGGTGTGAAGGCCGGCCGCGAATGACCGTCTCCTCCCCTGCCGCCCCCCACGCCACGCATCCGTCGCCCGCCGGTTCGATCCGGCGCATCGGCGTGCTCGGCGGCACGTTCGATCCGATTCACACCGGGCACCTCGCACTCGGCGCGCTGTTCGCCCGCACACTCGCCCTCGACGAACTGATCCTGATGCCGGCCGGCCAGCAGCCGCAGAAGCAAGGCAGCACCGCGGCCGAACATCGGCTGGCCATGACGCGCCTCGCCGCCGAGCAACTCGCGGCCGAGCTGGCGCTCACGCGACCGTCCACTCGGTTGCGGGTCAGCACGCGGGAGATCGAGCGCGCCGGGCCGAGCTACACCGTCGATACGCTGCGCGATATGCGCCGTGACCTGGGCCCGCGGGTCTCACTCTCACTGCTTATCGGCTCCGACCAACTGGTGCGCCTGGATACCTGGCACGCCTGGCGCGAGCTATTCGACTACGCGCACGTCTGCGCGGCCGCGCGACCCGGTTTCCGCTGGGCCACCGCCTCATCAGAACTGCGCCAGGTCTTCGCCGAACGGGAAAAGTCCGCGCTCGGGGTACAATCCACGCCATGCGGCGGCATACTGATCGACAACTCACTGGCTGTCGACATCTCCGCCACCGAGTTGCGCGCTACGCTGGCGCACGCGCGAGACGCGGCCACGCCCCCGGCGAATCTGCCCGAATCCGTGTGGCATTACATCCGCGCGCAACACCTGTATCGCGCCTGACGGCCCTTGGCCCTTACCCGGTCGCCGCCTCGGCGCTCCCTGTTTCACCAAAAAGACGCACTATGGATATTCGTAAACTTCAGCGCCTGATCGTCGACGCCCTCGAAGACGTCAAGGCCCAGGACATCAAGGTGTTCAACACCGAGCACCTCACCGCCCTGTTCGAGCGCGTGATCATCGCGAGCGGCACGTCCAATCGCCAGACCAAGGCGCTCGCCGCGAGCGTGCGCGACAAGGTCAAGGCCGCCGGCGGCGACATCGTCAGCATGGAAGGCGAAGACGTCGGCGAATGGGTGCTGGTCGACACGGGCGACGTCATCGTGCACATCATGCAGCCGGCCCTGCGCCAGTACTACAACCTCGAAGAGATCTGGGGCGAGAAGCCCGTGCGCCTGAAAGCGGCCGGTACCAAGGCCGGCGCCAAGGCCAGCGCGGAAGATCACGAAGACGACGAGGACGACTCCGTCGACGCGCCGGCCCCCGCACGCCGCAAGGCAAAGTAAGCCGGCGCTGCGCGGGAGTCAGCCGTCATGCGTCTGTTCATTCTCGCGGTCGGGCACAAGATGCCCGGCTGGATCGAGACCGCTTTCGCCGAGTACGCCAAGCGCATGCCGCCCGAGCTGCGTATCGAACTCAGGGAAATCAAACCGGAGCAACGCTCCAACTCCCGCACGGCCGAGACGGTGATGGCGGCCGAAGCGCAGCGTATCGACGCGGCCCTGCCGCGTGGCTGCCGCCTCGTGTGCCTGGACGAACGCGGACAGGACCTCACGACGATGCGTCTGGCCCAATCGCTCACCGGCTGGCAGCAAGACGGACGCGACGTGGCGTTCGTGATCGGCGGCGCAGACGGCCTCGACCCGGCCCTCAAATCTCGCGCCGACACCCTCATCCGGCTCTCCAGTCTGACGATGCCCCACGGCATGGTGCGGGTGTTGCTCGCCGAGCAGCTCTACCGCGCGTGGAGCATCAATGCCAATCATCCTTATCACCGCGTCTGACGGCACACGACGTCAGAAATAAGTCGGAAATAAGTCAATTCGTCTTGTGCAGTGCAACGCCACGTTGCGCTGCATGTCCAATAGCGCGCTCTCGCCCTACTTCCCGGCACACCCCGACGATTGTCAATTCCCCTTTGACGCCGCCATGCAACACGCGTTGTGCGCTGCGGGTGGAAAAAACACAATGACGTGGTAGTCTAGCCCGCGCTGCAAGGTTCGCACCGCGAACAACAACTAGACTTCTCGTGAACCACCGGAGATTGGCATGAAGCAACCGTCCCTGCGAAGTATCGTTTTGGCCGGCGTTGGCGCTGCAATGGCGTTCGGCATGAGCACGTCGGCCCTGGCCGCAACCGAGATTCAGTTCTGGCACTCGATGGAATCGGCCCTCGGCGATCGCGTCAATCAGATCGCCAACGATTTCAACGCGTCGCAAAGCGACTACAAGATTGTCCCGATCTACAAGGGCAACTACGAGCAGGGACTGGCCGCCGGTATCGCCGCGTTCCGCGCCGGTAACGCGCCCGCCATTCTTCAGGTGTACGAAGTGGGTACGGCCACGATGATGCAAGCCAAGAAGGCGGTCAAGCCGGTGTGGCAAGTCATGAAGGACGCCGGTGAGCCGTTCAACGAAGCGGCGTTCGTGCCGACCGTGGCGAGCTACTACGCCGACAGCAAGACCAACCATCTCGTGTCGATGCCGTTCAACAGCTCGACGCCGGTGCTGTATTACAACAAGGACGCCTTCAAGAAGGCGGGCCTCGATCCGAATACCCCGCCGAAGACCTGGGCCGACGTGAAGACCGACGCCGAGAAGCTCAAGGCCGCCGGCCTGTCGTGCGGCTTCAGCACCGGCTGGCAGGGCTGGACGCAACTCGAAAACTACAGCGCCTGGCATGCCCTGCCGTTCGCCACGAAGAACAACGGCTTCGACGGTCTTGATGCCAAGCTGAACTTCAACGGCCCGCAGCAGATCAAGCACATCCAGTTCCTGGCCGACATGGCCAAGGAAGGCACGTTCACGTATGTGGGCCGCAAGGATGAAGTGACCTCGAAGTTCTACAGCGGCGACTGCGGCATTGCCATCACCTCATCGGGCGCCCTCGCCAACATCGCCAAGTACGCCAAGTTCAGCTATGGCGTGGGCATGATGCCGTACGATGCCGACGTGAAGGGTGCACCGCAGAACGCCATGATTGGTGGCGCGAGCCTGTGGGTGCTCGCTGGCAAATCGTCCGCCGAGTACAAGGGTGTGGCCAAGTTCCTGAACTACCTCGCGTCGCCCGCGGTGGCGGCGAAGTGGCACCAGGATACCGGTTACCTGCCGGTGACGAAGGCCGCCTATGAACTGACCGAGAAGCAAGGCTTCTACGCGAAGAACCCCGGCGCCGACGTGGCCATCAAGCAGATGCTCAACAAGCCGCCTCTGCCGTTCACGCGGGGTCTGCGCCTGGGCAACATGCCGCAGATTCGCACGGTGGTCGACGAGGAACTCGAAGGCGTGTGGAGCGGCAAGCAAACGCCCAAAGCCGCTCTGGACAAGGCCGTCGCCCGTGGCGACGAGCTGCTCCGTCGCTTCCAGAAACAGGGCGGCTAAGCCGTCCTCAATCCGCCCGATCGCGCACGCGAAGCCGGTGAATTGGCCAATGAATGGCGTTCGCGGCGTGCATTGCGGCGTTACCGTCGCAACGTTACCATGACCACCCGGCCCGTCGACAACACGGGCCGGGTTGGTTTTTTCTGCTCATTACGTTATGGCGCATAACTCCAGAGAACGCCCTCGCTTCGGAACCGGCTGGCTGCCCTACGCGCTCGTCGCCCCGCAGCTCATCATCACCGTCGTGTTCTTCCTGTGGCCCGCGGGCGAGGCCCTGTGGCAATCGACATCGGCGCAGGATGCCTTCGGGCTGTCGAGTGAGTTTGTCGGCCTGGACAACTTTGTTTCGCTATGGCGCGACCCGCTCTACCTCGCGTCGTTTCGCACCACGATGATCTTCAGCGGGTTGGTGACGGTTTGCGGACTGGTCATCTCGTTGCTGCTCGCGGCCATGGCCGACCGGGTCACGCGGGGCAAGCGCACCTACCAGACGCTACTCATCTGGCCCTACGCGGTGGCACCGGCCATTGCGGCCGTCCTGTGGGCCTTCCTGTTCAATCCGAGTATCGGGCTTGTCACCTACGGCCTGGCGAAGCTCGGCATCGAGTGGAATCACGCGCTCAATGGCGGCCAGGCGATGTTCCTCGTCGTACTCGCCTCGATCTGGAAACAGATCAGCTACAACTTCCTGTTCTTCTACGCGGGTTTGCAGGCGATTCCGCGCTCGCTCGTGGAAGCGGCAGCCATCGACGGCGCCGGGCCGATCCGGCGCTTCTTCGGGCTGGTGCTGCCGCTGATTTCGCCGACGACGTTCTTCCTGCTCGTGGTCAACCTCGTGTACTCGTTCTTCGACACGTTCCCGGTGATCGATGCCGCGACCGGCGGCGGGCCGGGCCAGTCGACCATGACGCTGATCTACAAGATCTACTCGGAAGGATTCAAGGGGCTCGACCTCGGCAGCTCGGCTGCCCAGTCGGTGGTGCTGATGGTCATCGTCATCGTGCTCACGGTCGTGCAGTTCCGTTTCATTGAACGCAAGGTGCAATACGCATGATCGAGAATCGTCGCGGCCTGGATATCTTCTGCCACGTCATGCTGGTCATCGGCGTGCTGTTGGTCGTCTTCCCGCTCTATGTGGCGTTCGTCGCCGCCACCATGAACGAGCGCGAAATCTTCAACGTTCCGTTGTCGCTCATCCCGAGCACGCACCTGCTCCAGAACCTTGCCACCGTGTGGAATCAGGGCACGGGCGATTCCGCCATGCCGTTTGGGCTAATGCTCGGCAACAGCCTGTTCATGGCGCTGGTCATCACCATCGGCAAGATCTCGGTGTCGATCCTGTCGGCCTTCGCCATCGTGTATTTCCGTTTCCCGTTGCGCAATCTGTTCTTCTGGCTGATCTTCGTCACGCTGATGCTGCCGGTCGAAGTGCGGATCTTCCCGACGGTGCAGGTGATCTCGACCCTCGGCCTCATCAACACCTACACGGGGATGACGCTGCCGCTTATCGCGTCGGCCACGGCCACGTTCCTGTTCCGGCAGTTCTTCATGACGCTGCCCGACGAGCTCGTCGAAGCCGCGCGCATCGACGGCGCCGGCCCGATGCGCTTCTTCGTCGACGTGGTGTTGCCGCTCTCGAAGACGAACATCGCGGCGCTGTTCGTCATCACCTTCATCTACGGCTGGAATCAGTACCTGTGGCCGATTCTGGTGACCAATGCCCCGTCGATGACGACGGCCGTGGTCGGCATCAAGAGCATGATCGGCAGCGGCGACACCGCCACCCAATGGCAACTCGTCATGAGCGCCACGCTGCTCGCCATGTTGCCGCCCCTCGCGGTGGTCTTGCTCATGCAGCGTTGGTTCGTGCGCGGTCTGGTCGATTCGGAAAAGTAATCATGGCAAATCTCAAACTCCATCGTGTCAAGAAAACCTACGACCGGAAGAACTATGTCCTGCACGGTGTCGACATCGACATCGAAGACGGCGAATTCGTGGTCATCGTCGGCCCCTCGGGCTGCGGCAAGTCGACGCTGCTGCGCATGGTTGCCGGCCTCGAATCGGTCAGCGAAGGCAGCATCCTGATCGGCTCGCAAGTCGTCAATGAACTGGAGCCGAAGGATCGCAATATCGCGATGGTGTTCCAGAACTACGCGCTCTATCCGCACATGGATGTGCGCCAGAACATGTCGTACGGCTTGAAGATCCGCGGCATCGACAAGAAGATCATCGACGAGCGCGTACTCGCCGCCGCACGCATTCTGGAACTGGAACCCCTGCTCGCACGCAAGCCGCGCGAACTCTCGGGCGGTCAGCGCCAGCGCGTGGCCATGGGCCGCGCGATCGTGCGTGAGCCTGCGGTATTCCTGTTCGACGAACCGCTCTCGAACCTCGATGCCAAGCTGCGTGTGCAGATGCGTCTGGAAATCCAGCGACTGCACGCGCGCCTCAAGACCACCAGCCTGTATGTCACACACGATCAGATCGAGGCGATGACGCTGGCGGATCGCGTAATCGTCATGAACAAGGGCTACGCCGAGCAGATCGGCACCCCGACGGACGTGTACGAGCGCCCCGCGTCGCTGTTCGTGGCGAGCTTCATGGGCTCGCCCGCCATGAACCTGCTGAAGGGCCGCGTAGACTCGGAAGGCCGTACGTTCGAGGTCGACGGTGGCGGGCCGGCCCTGCGTTTGCCGCCCACGAGCATGGCGTATGCCAACCGTGAACTCGTGCTCGGCGTGCGCCCCGAACATCTGGTGCCCGCCGAGCAGCACAACGGCCTGGGTGCCTTCGCCGCGCAGACCAACATCCTCGTCGATCAGCTCGAGCTGCTCGGTGCCGACAATCTGGCGCATGGCCGCTGGGGCGAGCAGCCCGTCACGGTGCGTCTGCCGCATGAGATGCGGCCCGCGGCAGGCACCGTGGTGCCGCTGGCCATCTCGGCCAGGGCGTTGCACCTGTTCGATCCGTCGACCGGCAAGCGAGTCGAAGCATGACCGCCCCCTCGACACCGACGCGTTTGTGGCCCACCTGGCCCTATCCCCGCATCGTCGCGCACCGCGGCGGCGGCAAGCTGGCCCCGGAAAACACGTTGGCCGCGTTCGAGATGGGCGCGTCGCTCGGCCTGCGCATGGTCGAGTTCGATGCCAAGCTCTCGGCGGATAACACCGTCTTCCTGCTGCACGACGACACGGTCGATCGCACCAGCAACGGCCACGGCGCTGCCGCGCAAATGACCTACGCCGACATTGCGAAGCTCGATGCCGGCAGTTGGTTTGACGCGCGCTTCGCGGGTCAGGCAATGCCGACCCTCGCCCAGGTGGCCGAGCGCTGTATTGCGCTGGGGCTGGCGGCGAACGTCGAAATCAAACCGTGCCCGGGCCGCGAGGCGGAAACGGGCAAGCAGGTCGCCCAGGCCGTGCAGGCGCTGTGGGCCGGACAGGCCCAGCCGCCGCTGCTCTCGTCGTTCTCGTACGAGGCGCTCGAAGCCGCGGCGGCCGCTGTCCCCGACCTGCCGCGCGGCATGCTGTACGAGGCCATTCCGGCGCGTTGGCGCGAGGACGCCCGCCAGCTCGGCACCGTCTCGCTGCACGCGAGCCATCAGCCGCTCGACGGCCCGCAGGTCGCGCAGGTCAAGGCGGCCGGCCTGCAAATGCTGGTCTACACGGTCAACGATCCGGCCCGTGCACGTGAACTGGCGGCGTGGGGCGTCGATGCCATCTGCACCGACCGCATCGACCTGATCGGCGCCGACTTCCTCGCCGGCGCTTGAACGCTTGCCCCGCGCAATCCGCGGCAATCCGCCCGTTTTCCCGTCGACATCGCCGTCTGCCCCCCCGCACGCGCTGGCGGGCGTGAGCGCAAGGCGGCATAATAGGACGTTCCCCCTCGCCCAGCCCATCCCGCGGCCCGGTGCACGCGCTTGCCAATCGTTGCGAAACCGTGTGCCGGGCTGGACGAATTCAAGCCAAGCCGCCATGCCGTACATCTATCTCGCGTCGCAAAGTCCCCGCCGCCAGGAACTGCTGCAACAGCTCGGCGTTCGTTTCGAGCTGCTGCTGCCGGGCGCCCACGAGGACGCCGAAGCACTCGAAGCCGTGCTGCCGGGAGAGCCACCCGACGACTACGTGCAGCGCGTCACGCGTGCCAAGGCCGAAGCGGCGCTCACGCGTCTGGCCCGCGCAGGCCTGCCTGGCGCCCCCATTCTGGCCGCCGACACGACGGTATGCCTGGACGGCACCATCCTCGGCAAGCCTTTCGACGACGCCGACGCCTGTGCCGTACTCGCCCGACTGTCGGGCACACGCCATCGCGTGCTGACCGCCGTCGCCGTCTGCGCCGACGGCCAGATCCATCAAGCAGTAAACATCTCGCACGTCTGGTTCCGGCCGATGCGCCGTGAGGAGATCGAGCGTTACGTCGCCTCGGGCGAGCCGAGAGGCAAAGCCGGGGCATACGGCATTCAGGGCAAGGCCGCCGAATTCGTGCTGCGCATCGATGGCAGCTACTCCGGCATCATGGGGCTACCGCTGTGCGAGACCGCCGCGCTGTTGCGTCAGGCCGGCGTCGACTTCTGACGCTTACCGAATTTGCCACGCCCTATTGAGTCGGGTCGACACTCTATGAACGAAGACATTCTGGTCAACATCACGCCGCAGGAAACCCGTGTGGCACTCATGCAGCTCGGTGCCGTGCAGGAGTTGCACATCGAGCGCACGCTCTCGCGCGGCCTGGTGGGCAACATCTATCTGGGCAAGGTCGTGCGCGTGCTGCCAGGCATGCAATCGGCGTTCATCGATATCGGGCTGGAGCGAGCAGCGTTCCTGCACGTGGCCGATATCTGGCATCCGCGCACGAACAACGACACCTCAACGCCGCATCCGCAGCCGCCTATCGAGAAAACAGTGTTCGAGGGGCAGACGCTGATGGTGCAGGTCATCAAGGATCCGATCGGCACCAAGGGCGCGCGCCTGTCGACGCAGATCAGCATTGCCGGGCGCACGCTCGTCTACCTGCCGCAGGAGCCGCACATCGGCATTTCGCAGCGTATCGAGAGCGAAGCGGAGCGCGAGGCGCTGCGCAGCAAGATCCAGGCACTCGTACCGGCCGACGAGAAAGGCGGCTTCATCGTGCGCACCATCGCGGAAGACGCGGCCGACGCCGAACTGGCGAACGACATCGCCTATCTGCGCAAGTCCTGGCAAACCATCGGCGAGCAGAGCACGCGCGTGCCTGCGCCTGCCCTGCTGTATCAGGATCTGAACCTTGCCCAGCGCGTGCTGCGCGATTTCGTGCACGAGGAGACGGGCAAGATCCTGGTCGACTCGCGCGAGACGTTTCAGAAGCTGGCCGAATTCGCGACCACTTATACGCCTGCGGTACTCGGCAAGCTCACGCATTACACCGGCGAGAGGCCGCTGTTCGACCTGTACAACGTCGAGACGGAAATCGAGCGGGCGTTGTCGCGTCGCGTCGATCTGAAGTCCGGCGGGTATCTGATGATCGATCAGACCGAGGCGATGACGACCATCGACGTGAACACCGGCGGCTACGTCGGCGCACGCAACTTCGACGACACGATCTTCAAAACGAATCTCGAAGCGGCATTGATGATCGCGCGCCAGTTGCGGCTGCGCAATCTGGGCGGGATCATCATCATCGACTTCATCGACATGGAGAACACCGAGCATCGCGATTCGGTGCTCGCCGAACTGAAGAAGGCGCTCGCCCGCGACCGGACGCGCATTACCGTGAACGGCTTCTCCCAGCTCGGACTCGTCGAAATGACCCGCAAGCGCACACGTGAATCGCTCGCCCATGTGCTGTGCGAGCCGTGTGCCGTCTGTCAGGGCAAGGGACAGGTCAAGACGCCGCGCACGCTGTGCTACGACATTCTGCGTGAGATTCTGCGCGAATCGCGCCAGTTCAATCCGCGCGAATTCCGCCTGATCGCCTCGCAGGAAGTCGTCGACCTGTTCCTCGAAGAGGAGTCTCAGCATCTCGCGATGCTGATCGACTTCATCGGCAAGCCGATCTCGCTGCAAGTGGAGTCGTCGTTCCATCAGGAACAGTACGACATCATTCTGATGTAACCCCACACTCAACGCACGCACGCTCCGACGTAATGCCCTACTCGAACTACGACAACCTGGCGGCATCGAGCGAGGCGCTCGACAAACACGCCGTCGCGCGCCATACGACCTGGGTCAGCATCTGGGTCAATATCGTGCTCACGACGGCGCAGATCGTCATCGGCATCTTTGCCCGTTCGCAGGCGTTGATTGCCGATGGCATTCACTCACTCTCGGACATCGTCTCGGACTTCGTCGTGCTGGCCGCCGCACGGGGCAGCGCCCGCGCGCCGGACGCCGACCACCCCTACGGTCACAGCCGCTACGAAAACGCGGCGTCGTTGTTTCTCGGCGTCATTCTGTTCGTCGTGGGGGCCGGAATGCTGTGGCGCGGCATCGAGCGGTTGCTGCACCCGGAAGACATTCCGGAAGTGCACATGATCGCGCTGGTCGTTGCGGTCCTGGTGCTGGTCAGCAAGGAAGGCCTCTTTCGCTACATGCTGCGCGCCGCGCAGCGCGTGCGCTCGGCGATGCTCGTGGCCAATGCGTGGCACGCGCGCTCCGACGCGCTGTCGTCGCTCGTCGTGGCGTTCGGCATTCTGGGCAACCTTGCGGGTTATCGCATTCTCGACCCGCTCGCCGCCGCCCTCGTGGGACTGATGATCGGACGCACCGGGTGGAAGTTCGGCTGGAACGCGTTGCAGGACCTCATCGATCGCGGCGTGGACGATGCGACGACCGTCACCATTCGGGAGCGGCTGCTCGCGACGCCCGGCGTGCGCACCATCGACATGTTGCGCACACGGCGCATGGGCGACGAAATCGTCGTCGATGTGCACATCCTCGTCGATGCGCGGCTGTCGGTCTCCGAGGGACACTACATCGCGGAACAGGCGCGCGCGACGGTCATGCTGGAGCCGCAGATTCTCGATGTGCTCGTACACGTCGATCCGGAGAGCGACACCAAGGGCACCGCGTTGCAGCAATGGCCTGCACGCTCGGTCGTGGTCGGCGCGGCAGAGACACTGTGCCGCGCCAATGCGCTGGCGCTGCACGACGTGAAACTGCACTATCTGAATAACGGGCTGGAAGCCGACGTGATCGTCGAAGGACTACGTGAACCGGCAAGTTCGGGCACGGAGGGCGCGAATGGCGTGCCCATCGACGACGGCATCGAACCGTCATCGCAGAGCGTGGCCGATGCACTCACCGCGCGCTTTGGTCTGCGCGCCGTGAGGGTACTGCGCGTGACAGGCGACACGTCTGGCGCACCGGGCGAGACCGACGTCGCCACCCGCGCGGCGCCGCCTGAAAAAGCCACGGCCGCTGGTCCCGCCGTCGATTGACGACCGGGCCGCAGCGGCCGAGGGTACCCCTACGAAACGGTGTTCCGTAGGGGAACATCAGTCTTCCTGCCGGTACTCCGAGAACAGCATGCCCTGCCGATCCTTGTCCGAGACGATCGGCGTGATGCCGTCGAGCGGCCAGGGAATCGCAAGCGTCGGGTCGTCCCAGCGAATGCAGCGCTCGAACTGTGGTGCCCAGTAATCCGTCGTCTTGTACAGCACTTCGGCCGTCTCCGACATCACCACGAAACCGTGGGCGAAGCCTGCCGGGATCCATAGCTGCTTCTTGTTTTCAGCGCTCAGCACTTCCGCGACCCACTTGCCGAACGTCGGCGAGCCTTCACGAATATCGATCGCCACGTCGTAGATTTCGCCGTGCAGCACACGCACGAGCTTGCCCTGCGGTTGCTTGACCTGGTAGTGCAAGCCGCGCAGTACGCCGCGGGCCGAGCGCGACTGGTTGTCCTGCACGAATGTGAGCGTCTCGCCGAGCGCGTTGTCGAAGCCGCGCTGGTTGAAGCTCTCGAAGAAATGGCCGCGAGCGTCGCCAAAGACCTTCGGTTCGATCACGCGAACGGCAGGAATGGCGGTGGGAGTCACTTGCATAGCGAGATACCTTTAAGAATCGAAAGTGAGCCGTGCGCCAGACTCAGAACAACCGCTCGCGCAACATCGAGAGCAAGTATTGGCCGTAACCGGTCTTGGCGAGCGGTTGCGCGAGTGCCTCGATGGCGGCGGCATCGATCCAGCCGCGCCGGTATGCGATCTCTTCGGGGCACGCGACCTTCAGTCCCTGACGGCTTTCGATCGTCTGGATAAACGTGCTCGCCTCGAGCATCGATTCATGCGTGCCGGTATCCAGCCATGCATAACCCCGCCCCATGATCTGGACGTTGAGCTTGCCGCGACGCAGGTATTCGTTGTTGACGTCGGTGATTTCCAGCTCACCACGCGCCGATGGCTTGATCGAGCGAGCAATCTCGATGACGTCGTTGTCGCAGAAGTACAAACCGGTCACGGCGTAGCGCGACTTCGGCTCCTTGGGTTTCTCGACGAGGTCGATGGCTTTGCCGTTTTCATCGAACGTCACCACGCCGTATCGCTCGGGATCGTTCACGCGGTACGCGAACACGGAGGCGCCATCGGTCTGGGTATTCGCTGCCGAAAGCAGTGCCGCGAAATCGTGTCCGTAGAACAGGTTGTCGCCAAGCACCAGCGCGCATGGGTCGCGACCGATGAAGTCCGCGCCAATCAGGAATGCCTGCGCCAGACCGTCCGGCGACGGCTGTACCGCGTATTGCAGGTTCAGGCCCCACTGACGACCGTCACCAAGCAGTTGCTCGAAGCGCGGCGTGTCCTGCGGTGTGGAAATGATCAGCACGTCGCGAATCCCCGCCAGCATCAGCGTGCTCAGCGGATAGTAGATCATCGGCTTGTCGTAGACCGGAAGCAACTGTTTGGAGACGGCCAGCGTCGCCGGATACAGTCGCGTGCCGGAGCCACCGGCGAGAATGATGCCCTTGCGCTTGATACTCATGCGTGCCTCAGTCGTTCTTCTGATAGTGCGTTTCGATCCAGCGCTGGTATTCGCCCGACTGCACTTGGCGCACCCACTCCCCGTTGGCGAGGTACCACTGCACCGTCTTGCGCATGCCGGTCTCGAACGTCTCGGCCGGGCGCCAACCCAGTTCGCGTTCGAGTTTGCGCGCGTCGATGGCGTAGCGCCGGTCGTGGCCCGGGCGGTCGGTGACGAACGTGATCTGATCGCCATACGACTTACCGTCGGTGCGCGGCGACAGTTCGTCGAGCAGTGCGCACAAGTGCTTCACGACAGACAGGTTGTTCTGCTCATTCCAGCCACCCACGTTGTAGACCTCACCGGTGACACCTCTGGCCAGCACCTCGCGGATGGCAGAGCAATGGTCGCCGACATACAGCCAGTCGCGCACGTTGCTGCCGTCGCCATAGATCGGCAACGGCTTACCGGCCAGCGCATTGGCAATCACCAGCGGGATCAGCTTTTCGGGAAATTGGTACGGACCGTAGTTGTTTGAGCAGTTGGTCGTGAGCACCGGCAGGCCATACGTGTGGTGATAGGCACGCACCAGATGGTCGGAACCGGCCTTGGACGCCGAGTATGGGCTGTTGGGCGCGTACGGCGTGGTCTCGGTGAATGCCGGATCGCTCTGGCTCAGCGAGCCATAGACCTCGTCCGTCGAGACGTGCAGGAAGCGGAAGGCCTCGCGCGCCTCGCCTTCTAGCGCGCCCCAATAGGCACGCGCGGCTTCGAGCATCGTGAACGTGCCGACGATGTTCGTCTGCACGAAGTCGCCCGGGCCATGGATGGAACGGTCAACGTGGCTCTCCGCCGCGAAGTGCAGCACCACGCGCGGGCGATGCGCGGCGTACAGCCGATCGAGGGCGTCGCGGTCGCAGATATCGACTTGGGCAAAGCGATGCCGCCGGTCATGCTCGAGACTGGCAAGATTGGCGAGGTTGCCCGCGTAAGTCAGCTTATCGATGGTCAACACAGGCTCGTCATGCTGCACGAGCCAGTCAAGAACGAAATTTGCGCCGATAAACCCGGCACCGCCAGTCACAAAGATCATGGGCTGAAAATAAAAGAGGGCGAGGGCGGCCTTACTTGCGCGGCACGCGTCCCATCAAAAAGAATTCGTCGTTGGGCCGCATCGAGATGGCATTGGCGATGCGGTTGGACATACCGAAAAACGCCGTGATCGCGGCGATGTCCCAGATGTCCTCGTCGTCGAGACCGTGTTGGCGCAGCGCCGCGTAATCGTCATCGCCGACTTCGTGGGAGCGCTCGCACACCTTCATCGCATAGTCGAGAATCGCCCGCTGACGCGCGCTCAGGTCCGCCTTCAGATAGTTGACAGCCACCTGATCGGCGAGCAGCGGGTGCTTTTCATAGATGCGCACCAGTGCTCCGTGTGCTACGACGCAATACAGACACTGATTCACCGCGCTCGTGGCGACCACGATCATCTCGCGCTCGCCCTTGCTCAGGTTGCCCTCTTTGACCATCAGCGCATCGTGATACGCGAAAAACGCGCGGAATTCGGCGGGGCGATGCGCCAGCGTGAGGAACACGTTCGGGATGAATCCTGCCTTTTCCTGCACGTCGTCGATACGTGCCCGAATATCGGCCGGCAACGCGGCAAGGTCGGGCACAGGGAAACGGCTGATCGGCGGCTGACTCATCGTGATCTTCTCCAAGTCGGGCGGATAAGCAATGACGTTCGCGACGCGACGGCGACGTCAGGCGTCCTGCTGCTGTGCGTACTGAATACGGTGCAGATGCGCGTACAGGCCATTATGCGCCACCAGCGCCTGGTGCGAGCCCTGCTCCACGATGCGGCCGTGTTCGAGCACGACGATCCGGTCGGCGCGCTCAATGGTCGAGAGGCGGTGCGCGATCACCAGCGTGGTACGCCCTTCCATCAGGACTTCCAGCGCGGCCTGCACGTGACGCTCGGACTCCGAATCCAGTGCGGACGTTGCTTCGTCCAGGATCAGGATCGGGGCATCCTTGTAAATCGCGCGTGCGATGGCCAGACGTTGACGCTGACCGCCCGACAGGCGCATGCCGTTGTCGCCCACGAGCGTTTCGACGCCTTCGGGCATGGCCGCGACCGCATCGGCCAGATTGGCCGCCCGCAGCGCCGCCTGCACGCGCTCGGCGTCGATCTCCTGGCCGTAGGCCACGTTCGCGGCGATGGTGTCGTTGAACAGCACGACGTCCTGGCTCACGAATGCAATTTGACTACGCAGATCGGCCAGGCGCAGGTCCGTCAGCGCAATGTCGTCGAGCAGAATCCGGCCACCAGTCGGATCGTAAAAGCGCGGCACCAGATTGACCAGCGTGGTCTTGCCGCTGCCGGAGGGCCCCACCAGCGCCACCATCTCACCGGGCGCCACGTCGAGCGAAATCCGATCGAGCGTCGGACGCTCGCTGGCACCATAGTGGAAGCTCACCTGATCGAACGTCACGCGCCCCTTGGCGCGCTCGAGCGTGCGCTCGCCGCCGGTCGGCTCGACTTCGACGTCCATGACTTCGAAAATCAGCTCCGCGGCCGTCACGCCGCGCTGCAGCGGCTGATTGACATCCATCAGATGCTTGAGCGGGGAGACGACGAGCAGCAGTGCCGTGACAAAGGCGGTGAAGCCGCCCACGGTCATCTCGCCCGACGACGACTCGATCATCGCCACCGTAATGACGATGGCCAGTGCCAGCGAGGCGAGGGCCTGCGTCACCGGCTGCGCCAGACCGCCCGAGACGGTCACGCGCATGGCATAGCCGCGCAGCGTGCTCGTCATCTTGTCGAAGCGCGACTTTTCGTACGCTTCGCCGTTGTGGATCTTCACCACCTTGTAGCCGCCCACGGCTTCTTCGACCACGTACGACAGTGCATTGGTCAGCGTTTGCTGCTCGCGGTTCAAACGACGCAAGCGCCGGTTGATCTTGCCGACGAGCCAGCCGATGAACGGCAGAATCACCGCCACGACGAGCGTAAGGCGCCAGTTCAGATAGAACAGGTAGCCCAGCAGGCCGACGACAGTGAGCGAATCGCGCACGAGCGTGATGAGCACCGTGGTCAGTACGCCGAGCACCTGGTTGACTTCATAGACGAGCGCATTGATGAGCGTGCTCGTCGTCTCCCGTTGATAGAAAACGGCCGGCGCATGCAACAGGCGGTCGAACATGCGCACGCGCAGGTCGAGCAGCACGCGGTTGGACACCCACGAGAGCATGTAGTTGGCCGAATATTGCGCCACGCCCCGGATGACGGCCAGCCCGATCACGGCGGCGGGTACGTACCACAGATTCCATGGATCCTGGCCCGAGAATCCCTTGTCGAGCACCGGCTTGAGGACAGCCGGAATCGCCGCTTCGGTCGCGGCCACGAGCGCCATGGCGAGAACGGCCAGCAGGCCCATGTGCCAATACGGCTGAAGATAGCCCAGCAGACGCCGAAGAATCGGTCCGACGGGCTTATGCGGTGCGCTCATGTAGGTGGGGGACGGCGGAAAAACCGCTATTCTATCGTACCGGCCGGTCTTGCCGGGACACGTCCGAGCCTGACTCGGACATCACCGCAAAATTCGCCACAATGGCCGCCCTCGGGGGCCGATGCGCGCCGCAGCGCAGGGGGAACCGGTATACTCCCGCCCATGGCAAGCGCACTCGAAGTCCTCCGTACCGTATTCGGCTATAACGCATTCCGTGGCGATCAGGCCGCTATCGTCGACCACGTGGCCGACGGGGGCGACGCGCTTGTGCTGATGCCGACCGGCGGCGGCAAGTCCCTGTGCTATCAGATCCCCGCGTTGCTGCGCCCCGGCGTCGGCATCGTCGTCTCGCCGCTCATCGCGCTCATGCAGGACCAGGTCGATGCGCTGCTGCAAGCCGGGGTACGGGCAGCCTATCTGAACTCCAGTCTCGGCTTCGAGGAAGCGCTCGATACCGAGCGCCGCGCCGCACGTGGCGAACTCGATCTGCTCTACGTGGCGCCCGAGCGCTTGCTGACCGATCGTTTTCTCGATCTGCTCGACCGCCTCGACGCGCGCGGTCAACTGGCGCTTTTCGCGATCGACGAGGCGCATTGCGTCTCGCAATGGGGACACGACTTCCGTCCCGAGTACATTCAGCTCTCGGCACTTCACGAACGTTATCCGCGCGTACCGCGCATCGCGCTGACCGCCACGGCGGACGCCGCGACGCGCGAGGACATCCAGACGCGGCTTGGCCTGACCGAGGCGCGGTTGTTCGTCTCGAGCTTCGACCGGCCGAACATTCGCTACGAGATCGTCGATCGCGACAATCCCCGCAAGCAGTTGCTCGCCTTTCTGGGGCGGCATCGGGGCGAGGCGGGCATCGTCTATTGCCTGTCACGCAAGAAGGTGGAAGAAACCGCCGCCTGGCTCGAGACGCAGGGCATTCCGGCCCTGCCCTATCACGCCGGGCTGGACGCGGACGTGCGCCGCACGCACCAACAGCGCTTCCTGCGCGAGGAAGGGCTGGTGATGTCGGCCACGGTCGCCTTCGGCATGGGCATCGACAAGCCCGACGTGCGTTTCGTCGCCCACCTCGATTTGCCCAAGAGCCTCGAAGCCTACTACCAGGAGACGGGACGCGCGGGGCGCGACGGCGAACCCGCCGAAGCCTGGATGACGTATGGGCTGAACGACGTCGTGGTGCATCGCAGCCGCATTGACGAGTCGAACGCTCCCGACCAGCAAAAGCGCATCGAACGCCAGAAACTTGACGCCCTGCTCGGCTATTGCGAAGCGCCGCGCTGCCGCCGCACCGTGCTGCTGTCGTATTTTGGCGAGTCGAGCGCGCCGTGCGGCAACTGCGACGTCTGCCTGAGTCCGCCCGAAGTCTTCGACGGGACCATCGCCGCCCAGAAGGCCCTCTCGGCCATACTGCGTACGGGCCAGCGCTTTGGCGCCGGGCATCTGGTCGATCTGCTGCGCGGGCGCAGCACCGACAAGATTCGTCAGTTCGGGCACGAAGCCCTGCCGACGTTCGGCGTTGGCGGTGAACTCGACGATCAAGGCTGGCGCGCGGTGTTCCGGCAGTTGATCGCGCATGGCATCATCGAGCCCGACAGCAGCCAATACGGCGCGCTGACGCTCAACGCGGCGGCACGCCCAGTGCTCAAGGGGGAAACGACACTGTCGTTGCGGCGCCAGCGGGCCACCGTTGGGAAGAAAAGTCGTTTTGCCGGGTATGCGTCATCGCAGGCGATCGAGCTGGATGCCGCCGATCAGCAACTGTTCGAAAAGCTGCGGGTCTGGCGGCAGGAGATCGCCAAGACGCAACAAGTGCCCGCCTACGTTATCCTGCACGACCGGACACTGCGCGAACTCGCCCAGCGTCGCCCCCGCCATCGCGAGGGGTTGGCCGACATCACCGGACTCGGCGAAGCCAAGATCGAACGCTACGGTGAAGCGCTTGTCGAGTTGCTCAACGACGTTGCCAACGCTTGATCACCGCGCGGGTCCGGAAATTGGACGTCGCCATTTCGTGAGTTGTCATGATTGAAGCTTCATCGCCTGCCGCCTCTCTCGAATGTTTGCCGCGTCTGCCGCTCACGGTAACGATTCTCACGCGCAACGAGCGTCACAACATTGCCGATTGCATCGCGTCGGTGCAGTCGTTGGCGTCGCAGATCGTCGTGCTCGATAACGCGAGCACGGACGACACGACGGACATCGCTCGCGCCGCAGGCGCGGAGGTGCACGTCACCAACGACTGGCCCGGCTTCGGCCCGCAGAAAAATCGCGCGCTGTCGCTTGCGACACAACCCTGGGTGCTATCGCTCGATGCCGATGAACGCGTTACGCCAGAACTGGCGGCCGAGATTGCGGCGGCGATTGCCAGCAGTGACCGCGGTGGCTACACGGGCTTTCGCATGCCTCGCCTGTCGCAGTTCCTCGGACACTGGGTGCGGCATTGCGGCTGGTACCCGGACTACGTGTTGCGACTGTTTCGGCGCGAAGCCGGTCGCTTCTCCGACAATCTCGTGCACGAGCGGGTGATCGTCGACGGCGAGATCGGCACCCTTGCGCATCACCTGCTGCATTACAGCTATACCGAGGTTCGCCAGATCGAAGACAAGGTTCAGCGGTATGCGCGCGCGGGCGCGACGGAGATGGCGTTGCGCGGCAAACGCGTCTCGCCGCTGAAACCTTGGATCAATGGCGGATGGGCGTTCGTGCGCACGTATTTGCTGCGCAGAGGATTTCTCGACGGCGCCACCGGCGCCGCGATTGCGCGGATGAATGCCCGCAGCGCGTTTCTGAAGTACGCGCTGCTGCGGCGCGCAGACGCCTGACGCCCCCTCACAGGCCTATCGCAAATCACGATCGGCTAAGTGCGCACCTCGAAAGCAAAACGGACGCCGATGGCGTCCGTTTTGTTTCCTCCGACTTCCGCGTTACTTGGCGAGCGCCCGCTTCACGCGTGAGCGGAACAATTCCCAGCGCAGCTTGCCGTCATCGACCGGCTCGGGTAGCCGCCCGTCGTTACCTGCCGGCACCGGCTTGCCACGACGCAGGTAGTAGCGATCGAAAATGGACTGTGTCATGCCCCACTTGCGCAGGAACTGCGTGCGACCGTCGTTCTTCACTACCTTGCCCGTACTTTTGCACTGAAAGTGGTACACAAGGCTCGCGCCAACGCCAACGAAGTGGCGTGCTCCCGCTGCCCACATTTTCATCGAGAAGTCATTGTCGCTGCTCATGCCAGGGCTAAGCTCGGTGCTGTAACCGCCGACGAGAAACCACCAATCGCGGTGCACGAGCGTAGGTGGCCAGGTGGCGCCGAACCAGTCCGGCTTGCGGTAGGTCGGGACGGCGGCGAGCAGCCCCGCCTCGTCGAACGTGTCGACGTCGCGGCCGAAGTCCTGCACGAGCACGCACGGATTGCCGGTGTCGACCGGCTCTATCATGGTGCCCGAGAGCATGAAGGCCTTGTCGGGCATGGCTTCGGCACGCTCGATCAGCGCACGATCCCAGCCCGGGCAGCAATACATGTCGTCATTCAGGTAGACGATGTACTTTTCACGGGCAAGCGCCGCCGCCTGATTCACTGCGTAGCAGATACCGATGTTGTCCGGCGACGCCGTATGCTCGATCCCCTCGGCCCGCACCCAGTCGAGCGAGCCGTCGGAGCCGTCGTTGATGTGGACGATGATCTGATGCGGATGGCTCGAATTCTCGCGAATGCTGCGCACGCAAAGTTGCAGCAAGGCGAGATTGTTCCACGTCGGAACGATGATGGAGAACATCCGGAATTCCTTGTTGAATCGAAAGACGCACGGCATCGCGCGGCGTCATGCAATGCCGCACCGCCCCGTCTGCCTCAATAGATGATTTGCACCGAATCGGTCGTGAGCCACTGGCGAAGCTCGCCGAGCAATTCGTCGCCCGGCTGGACCTTCCAGTCGTCACCCAGTCGCGACTCGCATTCGGCATCAGGACGTCGATACACAATGTGCACTGGCAAGCCGTTCTGCTTGTCGTTATCGTCGTCGTTGCGACGTCCGAAGGCACCGCCCCGGCCACCGCCACTACCGCCGCCTCCGCCTCCGCCGCCGTTGAAGCCGCCGCCGCCCGCTCGGGAACCACCGCCCGCGCCGGCCATTGCCGCGACGCGGTACATCGTGCAGTGCGGTTGCAGCGTGGCGCGCAGACGCGTCCAGTCGGCATTGCCGTTGAACGACAACTTGAGCGCACGCGCAAAACGCGCCCGCGCACGGCCGAGATCCATCAGGCTCTCCACGGTGAAGCGCAGGCCGCCGGTGAAGCTGTCCGGGCGTGCGTTGCCCTGCACGATGAGCAGCTCATCTTCCTTGAAGAGGTGCTTGTTCGCCTCGAACTGCTCATTGAAGATCGTGACTTCGAGCGTTGCCGTGCCGTCGTCGAGCTGTACGATCAGCATCTTGCCGCGCTGGGTCATCATGGTGCGCATGCTGGCAATCACGCCGGCGACCAGCCTGTCGCGGCCCTCCGTCAGGTCTCGAATGCGGGTACGGACGAAGCGCCGCACTTCCTCGGCGTAGGAGTCGAACATGTGGCCCGACAGGTAGAAGCCGAGCGCCTGCTTCTCTTCCTGCAACTTGCGCTTGTCGGTCCAGGCCGGCTCGTCGGCCAGCTCGAGCGGCGCCTGCAGGCTTTCGTCACCCAGATCGAACAGGCTGACCTGGTTGGCCGCCGCACTCGCCTGCTCGGCGGCTTCCATCGCCAACGGCACCGACGCCATCAACTGCGCACGATTGGCATGAATGCTGTCGAAGGCACCGGCACGAATGAGCGCTTCGATCGTGCGACGGTTCACCACACGACGATCGATGCGTGCGCAGAAGTCAAACAGGTCGGTGAACGGCTTCCCTTCGCGCGCCCGCAGAATTTCTTCAATGGCCGACTGACCACTCCCCTTGATCGCGCCCAGGCCGTAACGCACAGTTTTCGCGTCGGCCGGCTCGAATCGATAGGCGGAGACGTTCACATCCGGCGGCAGCACGCCCAGGCCATTGGCACTGGTCAGGCAGTCTTCGTAGAGAATCTTGACCTTGTCCGTGTCGTCCATGGCCAAGCTCATATTGGCGGCCATGAATTCGGCGGGATGGTGTGCTTTCAGCCACGCGGTGTAATAGGCCAGCAGCGCGTACGCCGCGGCGTGCGACTTGTTGAAACCATAGCCCGCGAATTTCTCCATCAAGTCGAAGATCTCGTCCGACTTTTCGCGTGTCAGGCCGTTCGCCGCGGCACCCTGCGCGAAAATCTCGCGGTGCTGGGCCATCTCCTCGGCCTTCTTCTTGCCCATCGCGCGACGCAACAAATCGGCGCCACCGAGCGAGTAGCCGCCGATGATCTGCGCCATCTGCATCACCTGCTCCTGGTAGACCATGATGCCGTAGGTCTCCTGGAGCACCGGCTCGACGCGCGGGTCCGGGTACTCGACCTTCTCGCGACCGTGCTTACGGGCGCAGAAGCTCGGGATCAGGTCCATCGGGCCCGGACGATACAACGCCACCAGCGCGATAATGTCCTCGAACCGGTCCGGCTGGGCGTCCTTCAACATGCCCTGCATGCCGCGGCTTTCCAGCTGGAACACCGCTACCGTGTTGGCTTTCTTGAGGATGCTGAAGGCGGCCGGGTCTGTGAGCGAGACCTGGTCGAGCGACCAGTCCGTCATCTCCGGGTGCAGTCGCTTGATGTAGCGCTCGGCCCAATTCAGGATCGTGAGCGTAGTCAGACCCAAAAAGTCGAACTTCACCAGGCCGACGGCTTCCACGTCGTCCTTGTCGTATTGGCTCACCACGCCGCTGGCATCTTCGCCGCTGCCCTGCGTGTACAGGGGACAGAAATCCGTCAGCTTGCCCGGTGCGATCAGCACGCCGCCCGCGTGCATGCCGACGTTACGCGTGAGGCCTTCGACGCGTTGCGCCAGTTCGATCAACTGCTTGACTTCGTCCTCGGTCTGGAAGCGCTCGGCAAGTTGCGGCTCTTCTTTGAGCGCGTCGTCGATGGTGACGTGCTTGCCCGGCTTGAACGGAATCAGCTTGGAAATACCGTCGACGAAGTTGTAGCCCAGATCGAGCACGCGGCCGACGTCGCGCACCGCCGCCTTCGCGGCCATCGAGCCGAAGGTCGCGATCTGCGAGACGGCGTCGGCGCCGTATTTGTCCTTCACATACTGAATGACGCGATCGCGCCCGTCCTGACAGAAGTCGATGTCGAAGTCGGGCATCGAGACGCGTTCCGGATTCAGGAAGCGCTCGAACAGCAGGTTGTACTTGAGCGGGTCGAGATCGGTGATGCCCAGCGCATAGGCCACGAGCGAACCCGCCCCCGACCCGCGACCCGGCCCGACCGGCACACCGTTGTTCTTCGCCCACTGGATAAAGTCCGCCACGATCAGGAAGTAGCCGGGGAAGCCCATCTTGATGATCGTGCCGGTCTCGAAGTCGAGCCGCGTGTAATACGCGGGACGCTGCGCGTCGCGCTCGGCCTCGTCGGGGAACAGTTGGGCGAGACGCGTCTCCAGCCCTTCCTTGGACAGATGCACCAGATAGTCGTCGAGTGACATACCGTCCGGCGTGGGAAACAGCGGCAGCTTCGGCTTGCCGAGCTCGAGCGTCAGGTTGCAGCGCTTGGCAATCTCGACAGTATTCGCCACCGCGGAGGGCACGTCTTCAAACGCGGCGATCATGTCGTCCTGCGTGCGGAAACTCTGATCCTGAGTGAACCGCCGCACACGGCGCGCGTTGCCCAGCATCTCGCCTTCCGAAATACACACGCGCGCCTCGTGCGCGGTGAAGTCGTCCGACGTCATGAACTGAATCGGATGCGTGGCAACGACCGGCAAGCCCGCTTTCGCCGCCAGTTGCACCGCCTGCTGCACGTACATCTCCATGCCCGCCTGACCGGTGCGCTGCAACTCGATGTAGAACGCACCGGGAAAAACACTCGCCCAGTGCTGCGCGCACTGCAGCGCCTGCTCGGGGTTGCCGGCCGCCAGCGCCGCGCCGACATCGCCCATCTGGGCCCCGGAGAGTGCCAGCAGACCGCGCGCCAGGCCGTCGGCCTGGAGCCACGACGATTCGATCTCCGCCCGCCCGCGCCACTGATTGCCGAGCCACGCCTTGGAGAGCAACTGGCACAGGTTCAGGTAGCCCTCCCTGTCGCGTGCGAGCAGCAACAGCCGCGACGGCTTGTCGCGGTCGACCGGATTCGTGATCCAGGCATCGCAGCCAATGATCGGCTTGACGCCCTTGCCGCGGGCTTCCTTGTAGAAACGGATGGCGCCGAACATGTTCGCGAGGTCGGTCAGCGCGAGCGCGCCCTGACCATCCTTGGCGGCGGCCTTGACGACGTCGTCGAGCCGCACGATGCCATCGGCGATCGAGTATTCGGAATGGAGACGGAGGTGGACGAAGCGAGGTTCTGACATGGGCCGTATTGTAACGCGCCGCCCCCGGATACAGCGCCCCGCGTCGCGAAACGACCCACGTTGGCGCGCTTTTCAGATGAGACCGGGCGGGCACTAGGAATTCCTCCCCGTCGTGACCGGGATGCCGTCCGATTCGGCGAAATCCGGGGTGAAATCAAAGTGCGTTCCCGCCGAATCGGCGATAATGGCGCTTTATTGCTTCACGCTTTTGCGAAATCCCGTTGCCATGTCTATCGTCAACATCGCTGCGTACAAGTTCGTCACGCTCGACGACATCGCGACCCTCCGTCCTGCCCTGCAGGCACGCTGCCAGGCGCTCGACCTGAAGGGCACCATCCTGCTCGCGCCGGAGGGCATCAACCTGTTTCTGGCCGGCGCGCGCGAAGCCGTCGACGCCTTCCTCGCCGAACTGCGCTCGGACGCCCGGTTCGCCGATCTGGCCGTCAAGGAAAGCCTTTCCGAGACGCAGCCGTTCCGCCGGATGCTGGTGCGCCCGAAGAAAGAGATCATCACGATGAAAATGCCGGTCATCAAGCCGGCGGACGGCCGGGCGCCGGGCATCGATCCGGTCACGCTCAAGCGCTGGCTCGACGCCGGCCAGGATGATGACGGCCGCCCGGTGGTGATGCTCGACACGCGCAACGACTTCGAAGTCGATGTCGGTACGTTCGACAACGCCGTCGACTATCGTCTGACCAAATTCTCGGAATTCCCCGACGTCGTTGCCGCTCACCGCGATGACTTCGAAGGCAAGACCATCGTGTCGTTCTGCACCGGTGGCATTCGGTGCGAAAAGGCCGCGATCTACATGCGCGACATCGGCCTCGAGCATACGTATCAGCTCGACGGCGGCATTCTCAAATACTTCGAGGACGTTGGCGGCGCGCACTATCAAGGCGACTGCTTCGTGTTCGATTACCGCACGGCGCTCACGCCAGACCTCACGCCGTCGACGACCCAGCAGTGCTTCGCCTGTCGCGCCGTGGTCACCGCCGAGGATCAGCGCAGCCCGGCTTATGTCGAAGGCGAGCATTGCCCTGCCTGCGTGGGCAGCCGCACGGCGGCCAACACGCTTGAGAAGGCCATCACTGCCGCCCCGTCAGCGCCATCTGCCCCGTCTGTCTGAGCGCGCCGGTGGCTCACGCTTGCCCGCACGACGCCGCGCCGCCCGCCAGCCCTGATGCGTGCTACCGGGGTACGCGTTACCGGGGCCGCTTCGCGCCCTCCCCGACCGGGCCGCTGCACCGCGGCTCGCTCGTCACCGCCCTGGCCAGTTGGCTCGATGCCCGCGCGCACGACGGCGTCTGGATCGTCCGTATGGAAGATCTTGACGAACCGCGGTGTGAGCCGGGGGCGGCCGACGCCATTCTCGCGACGCTGACGCGTCTGGGCCTGCACTCGGACGAGCCGGTCGTCTGGCAAAGTCAGCGACACGCGCAGTATGAACAGGCGCTCGCCTCGCTCATCGCGCGCGGACTCGTTTACCCCTGCGGCTGCACGCGGCGCGAAATCGCCGATTCGCTCACACGCGTGCACGCGCGCCACAGCACGCTCGCGTATCCGGGCACGTGCCGCCACGGCCTTCACGGCAAAACGCCTCGCGCATGGCGCTTGCGTGTCCCAGACGGCGAGGCGGCTCGCATCCGCTTCGAAGATCGCTGGATGGGCCCGCAGACGCAGGATCTGGCGACCGAGGTCGGGGACTTCGTGCTCAAACGCGCCGACGGCCAATGGGCCTATCAGTTGGCCGTGGTCGTCGACGATCAGGCGCAGGGCGTGACCGATATCGTGCGCGGTGCGGATCTGCTGGATTCGACGGCGCGCCAGATCTACCTGCAGGCGTGCCTCGATGCCCCCACGCCACGCTATCTGCACGTACCGTTGGTCATGGCCGACGACGGCGAAAAGCTGAGCAAACAGAATGGCGCGGCCCCGCTTGTCCTCGACACGGCAGACGCGACGCTCTCCGCGCTCAAGGACGCCGCGGCACATCTCGGATTACCGGCGACGCTCGCCCACGTCTCCCATCGTGAAGATTTCTACGCCGCAGCGACACAGGCTTGGCGGGTTCAGCACGGGCAATGAAGCCCACACCTGCCTTCATTGGCGTTCCCCAAAATGAAAAAAGCCAGCGCAACTACGCTGGCTTTTCGACTTCAACACGCATCGTCAATGCGCGCGGCCATCCATCATCGGCTCAGTGGCTCGCCTTGCGTGGGATACCCGCAAGCAACGCCGCCACCTGACGCTTCGGCGCCTTGTCAGGCAACCCACCAAACGACGTCGGCACAGCGGACTCCTGCGACGAACGAGCATCGTGTTGCGGCTCACTCGCCGACGGCGACGGTTCGTACGGCTTGTAGAAGAACTCGTCTTCCGGACGAACGCGGCGCGGTGCGGCACTGCCGCCGCTACGGCTGGCCCGCAGGCCGTCGTGGCGACTGTGGCGCTCGCTGCGGTCACCGCGGTCAACAACGCGCTCGCCACGGTCGTCGCGCGACCGGCTACGACGCTCCAGCACCAACTCTCCACGCTTGAGCTCGTGCTTGATCAGCTTCTCGATTTCCACGATTTGCTTGCGTTCGTCGGGGGCGCACAGCGAGATTGCCTCACCCGACGCACCCGCACGGCCCGTGCGGCCGATACGGTGCACATAGTCTTCCGGGTTGTACGGCAGATCGTAGTTGATCACCCCCGGCAGATCCGAGATGTCCAGCCCGCGCGCTGCAACGTCGGTGGCCACAAGCGCCTGAATACCGCCTTGCTTGAACGCTTCGAGCGCTTGCATACGCTCGTTTTGCGACTTGTCGCCGTGAATCGCGGCCGTTACGATGCCCTCGCGCTCCAACTGGCGCGCCAGTCGGCTCGCACCGACCTTGCTGTTGACGAACACGATGACCTGTTTGAGATCGCGCTCCTTCAGAATCTGCACCACGGCGGCGCGCTTGTCGTCTTCATCCACTTGATAGACAACCTGCTCGACATTGTCGGCCGTGGCATTGCGGCGGGCGACTTCGATCGTGAGCGGATTCGTGAGATAGCTCGACGCAAGTTTCTTGATCTCGTTCGAGAACGTGGCCGAAAACAGTAGCGTCTGACGCTGCTTCGGCAGCAAATTCAGAATGCGCTGAAGGTCAGGCAGGAAGCCCATGTCCAGCATGCGGTCGGCCTCGTCGAGCACGAGCATCTTCACCTGGCTCAGATTCACCGTCTTTTGTTCAACGTGATCGAGCAAGCGACCTGGCGTGGCGATCAGGATCTCAACGCCGCGTCGCAACGCATCTTTCTGCGGATTCATGTCGACGCCGCCGAACACCACCGTATTGCGCAACGGCGTGTGCCCCGCGTAGGCGCGCACGTTCTCGGCAACCTGATCGGCAAGTTCACGCGTCGGCGTGAGAATCAGCGCACGCACCGGGTGACGGGCAGGCGATGCACTCGTGTTGGCTTCGGGCAGCAAGCGCTGGATGATCGGCAGCGAAAAGCTGGCGGTCTTGCCCGTTCCCGTTTGCGCGGCGCCCATGACGTCACGTCCGGACAGCACGACCGGGATGGCCTGCGCCTGGATCGGCGTCGGCTGGGTGTAGCCCTGCTCGGCGATGGCCCGCAAGATGTCCGCATGCAGCCCAAAGCTATCGAAGCCGGGGGTCGGAACAGCATTTACATCAGCCATGGTGGAGGGACATCTCTTTTAAAAAACGGGGGCCGCCACGCGGAAGGATTCCGCATCAAAGCTCACTCGCGAAGATTCAAGGGGCGCTGCGCGCCATGCTCGGGGCTGGCGCGAGAGGGGCCTGTCGAGGGACAGATGCGTCGGGCGCCGCCGGACCAGGGAGGTCATGAAGAAGCAAAACAAGCGCAATTCTAACACTTGCGCACGACCAACGTGTGACAGTCGCCGTTGACGGGCTGTGTTCCGCCGGGATTCCGCGCTCAGCGGCCCGCGCCGGCGTTGGCGCTATTGTCGGACTTGCCGTCGCGCAAGGCGGGCTTCGCAGCGCCTGCCTTGATCGTCCTGCCCGCCTGAGCCGCGCGCTGGCGATTGGCGTAGCGCTGCGCGAGTACGGCGCACACCATCAGCTGCATCTGGTGAAACAGCATCAGCGGCAACACGATGGCGCCGAGCGGCCCGGTCGCGAACAGCACCTTTGCCATCGGAATACCGCTCGCAAGGCTCTTCTTCGATCCGCAGAAGACAATGGTGATCTCGTCCTCGCGGGAGAACCCGAGCCAGCGGGCGGAATAGGTGGTGAAGGCGAGCATGATCGCCAGAATCACCGCGCAGCAACCCAGCAGGCCGAGCAACGCCAGCGGCGAAATCTGGTGCCACAAGCCCGTGTTCACCGCTTCGCTGAACGCCGTGTAGACCACCAGCAGAATCGAGCCCTGATCGACGATCTTGAGCAATCCGCGATTGCGCTCGACCCACTTGCCGATGGCCTTGCGCGACACTTGCCCCGCGATGAATGGCGCGAGCAGTTGCAACATGATGTTGCCGATGGAGTCGAACGGCGACGCGCCGTTCGCACCGTTGTGATGGATCACCACCAGGCCGACGAGCACCGGCGTGATGAATATGCCGAACAGGCTCGACGCCGACGCGCTGCACACCGCCGCCGGCACATTGCCCCGGGCGATCGAGGTGAACGCGATGGCGGACTGCACCGTTGCCGGCAGGGTACACAGAAACAGGATGCCCAGATACAGATCCGGCGTCACCATCCACGAGAGCATTGGTTTGAGCGCCAGGCCGACGATCGGGAAGACGGCAAACGTGCTGGCGAACACCAGCAGGTGCAGACGCCAGTGCGTCGCACCGGCGAGCACCGCCTCGCGCGAGAGCTTCGCGCCGTGCAGGAAGAACAGGGCGGCAATCGCCACGTTGGTGAGCAGGTTGAAGGCCACTCGCCCCTCGCCGTGTGCCGGCAGGAAGCTGGCAAGCGCGACAGTCGCCACAAGCATCAACGTGAAATTGTCGGGAAGGTAACGCGGTCTGGCCATCGTCGATCTCGAATCCGTCGGAAAAGACAAAGCCCGTCCGCCAGGACACAGAACGCGACGGCGCGGCGGCCGCCAGCGATCGTCGGTCAGCCGATCGACAAACGATCGAGGATGACCGGAAGTGTGCGCTCGCGATACGGGTTTTTACGTATTAGAGCGCAAGGGCAGTTAAAATACAAATTCATTTAAAAAAATTATTCATACCAAACACGCATGAATGTTTCGCTGCGCCAGCTCAAAGTGTTCCTCGCAGTGGCCAACCACGGGAGTTTCAGCCGTGCCGGCGAGGACATCGGCCTGACCCAGCCGGCCGTCAGCCGATGTATCCGTGAACTGGAGCAAGAACTCGGACTCAAGTTGGTGGACCGGACCACGCGGGAGGTCACCCTGACCGAAGTGGGCGCTAGCCTCTCGGCAACGCTCGCCCGGGTGCTCGACGAGCTGGAGAGCGCCCTGCGCGACACCCACGGTTTGGCCGAAGAGCGGCGAGGCCGGGTGCGCGTCGCCAGCGCGCCCACGATTTCCGCCAATCTGATGCCCGAATGCATCTCCGCCTGTGCGGCCCGCTACCCGGACATCACGCTCTTGCTGCGCGATCAGGTGCAGACGCTCGCGAGCGACAGCGTGCGACACGGTGAAGTGGATTTCGGCGTCATCGTCGCCTCGGAAGGAACCGAGGATCTGGTCGGCGAGCCCATCATGGTGGAACCGTTTCTCGTCGTGTGCGACCGCTCACATCGTTTTGCGACACAGACGCAGGTGACGTGGGAGGAACTCAATGGCGAGAAGCTCGTACTGCTCGACTACGCGTCGGGTAGCCGGCCGCTGATCGACCGGGCGCTGGCCGAGCATGGCGCCTATTGCCAGGTGGCGCAGGAAGTCGGGCATGCGATCACGGTCTTCCGAATGATCGAAGCGGGTATCGGCATCAGCATCATGCCAGCCCTGGCACTTCCCCCGATGCCGGGACTACCGGCGCATGGGGACCGCCTTGTCGCCCTGCCGCTCGTGCCGCAACTCGACCGCACCATCATGCTCGTGCGCCGCAAGAACCGCACGCTCTCGCCCGCCGCACAGTCGGTCTGGACGTTGATCCAGGAAATCACGGCCACTTCCGCGCACACCCTGATCGGCCAGCCGGAAAAAAGCGGAGAGAAACACGACACTTCGGCCAGACCCTGACACGATGGGAGATGCGCGATGATGCCGAAATTTCGAGGTGCATTGCGCGAAATTCCGGCGAATCTTTCTCGACGTCGACCCAACCCCGACACCACAAAGTGAGTGAGCGCCTGCTACAATTATCGAGCGTCGATTCCCCCAAGTGCGTGTGTGTGCCATCGGGCGTCTGCCCCGCTATCGCGCCTCGACGACATGCCCGCGCCCTGCGGGCATTATGTTTCCGGTATGGCGTCATGGACTTGTTCATCAAATACTTCAGTCCGCTGTGGCTCTTCCACGCGGCGGCCGATCTGTCATTCTGGCAACGGCATCAACTCGACGCGCGCATGCATGTCATCAGTCGCTTCATGTGGCGGTATGTGATGCGTTGGTGTGTCGTGAGCGCCATGTTGCTCGTGCCGGCCGCAGTCATGGCGCATGGCGTGGCGGCCACTGGGCTCGCGCTGGCGGGCGGGGTATCGGCGAGCGTGACCGTGCTCATCGCGGCGCTCGCGCTCGGCTGCCTCATCGGCTCGCGCCTGCGTTAAGCGCGCTTGGTCCCCAACGAATTCAGTGTTTCGTCCCGAGCGTCGACTATCATGAAACGGCTCGCCTCGCGCGGCGAATTGCCCGCGACGCCGGCCTCTCTCGACCCCTAAGGAGATTCACATGGCCAACGCCAAGATCCTGGTGGTGTTCTACAGCATGTTCGGGCATATCCACACGATGGCCGAAGCTGTCGCCGACGGCGCGCGCAGCGTCGCTGGCACCGATGTCACCGTCATGCAAGTCCCTGAGTTGGTACCCGACGAAGTCCTCGAAAAGAGCGGCGCGAAAGCGGCGCGCGCTGCCTTCGCGAACGTGCCCGTCGCCCGCGTCGACCAACTGGCCGACTATGACGCGATCCTGTTCGGCACCCCGACCCGCTTCGGTAACATGACCGCACAGATGCGCAACTTCCTGGATCAGACCGGTGGCCTATGGGCCAAGGGCGCGCTCGTCGGCAAGGTCGGCAGCGTATTCGCCAGCACAGGCACGCAGCATGGGGGACAGGAAACGACGATCACGAGCTTTCACACCACGCTGCTCCACCACGGCATGGTCATCGTTGGCGTGCCCTACACCGAGCCTGGCCTCACCAACATGGGCGAAATCACCGGCGGCACGCCTTACGGGGCGACCACGCTCGCCGCGGCCGATGGGTCTCGCAAACCCAGCGAGAACGAGTTGAAGATCGCGAGGACGCAAGGCCGTCACGTGGCGGAAATCGCGTCCGCACTTAAGCACGGACGCGCGCTGTAGCCCGCTTTCGTCGCGCGGCGCGCCGCCGGTTGGCGTACGCACCGCGCGAGGCTCACCACGGCGCCCGCCGTCCTCAGATCAGCTTCAGATCCTGCAACACGGCCCGCACGATGCGCGCGCGCTTCGGCGCATCCGCGGCCCCCGCCATATCGATGTGCAGCGCCACGCTCGTGATATTGCCGTCGCGCTCGATCCAGCCGACCCACCAGCCAATATTGGGCGTCTTCTCGTCGAACCAGCCCGTCTTGGCGTGCAGCACATAGTCCGGCGTGGCTTCGACAATCGAGATCTGACGCACGATGTCCTGCGTGTGCGCCGAGAACGGCAGTGTGCCGCGTGCGAGCCGTTGCAGGAAGTCGACCTGTTCGCGGGCCGAGATCCGCAGGCTGTCGTCGACCCAGTAGGCGTCAGCGGCGCGGCCGATGGTGCGATTGCCGTAACCGGTTTCGTCCAGCTTTGCCTGCGCGTATTCACGCGCGATCTTGTGCGAGACGACCTGATAGCACGGCAGACACGACACCCGGAATGCACGGCGCAGATCCATCGCGGCATTCCAGGACTTCACCTGACGCGGCTTGCCATCCCAGGGAATGATCTCGCGCTCGTTCTCGAGCGCGCCCGACTCCAGCGCGAGCAAACTGTTGAAGACCTTGTAAGTTGATGCGGGCGACACCCGCCGCTCGGCACGCGCGGTGTCGAACGCCTGATACGTTCGCGTGCGAGCGTCGAGCACGATGATCGTGCCCTTCACGCCTTCCGCCGCGAAACGTTCGCCCCAGTCGGCACGCTCGATAATGCGCACCGGTGCTGCCAGCGTCGATGCCTTGGTTTCCTCCGCCTGTGCCGGCGGGGTGAACAAAGTCGCCGAGACGAGCGCGGCAGCCGCAGCCGTCTGTAGGGCAACAACACCGCGTCGCCAGCGAGAGATTTTCATTTTCATTTCGTTGTCCTGATTTCAATGCGTGCCATCGGGGTGGCAGGGAGAACGTCGGTGGCGCCGGCCAGGCGCCCGGTTCCGGGAGCGTTTGCAGCATAGTCTGCGTTTCGGCAGGCACAAAGCAACGCTACCGTAACCGTCGTAACCGCCGTATCATCGGTTCACCCCATTCGTAGATTCCGTCGCGTGTGCGGCCGTCGTCCGTGGCCCGACGCCACTCGACTCGCCTCGACGCCATGTCCGACACCCCTCCCTCGCGCAGCACAACGCCCGTCACGTCGGCCTCCGCCACGGGCGCACCAACGCTCGTCGTCCGCCTCGACGCCCCCCAGCATGTCGACGGCCAACCGGTGCGATATCAGAGCCTCTGGTTGTTGATGCGGGTCTACTATGCGGCGCATTACGAGATGTCGTCGGTCTCGCTTGCCTCGTTGAAGATCCGGTTCAGTCAAGCCGGCGCGGCGGGCGATTTGCGTATGCTGATCAGCCGCGCGTTCTCCGACTTTGCGCGTTGGGGCGTTGCCGTGGGCTGGGGCGACGATGCACTCGCCGATGCGCGTCTGCTGCCGACGCGTGGACGGGGCAAAGGGCCGTTCTGGCTCGCCCGCGATGAGATGTCGCGCATCGCCGTGACGATCGGGGACGCGACGCCCGCCGACCCGCGTCGCGCCATCGCCTCGTTTCTCGGGCTCGCACAGGATGCGGCCTCGGATACCCCATCGCCGGCGCTCGATTACGTCATGCAGGACATTGCGTTCTGGCATCACCTGACGCTGGGCAAGCGAGATATGCAGGACGGCGTGTTCTTCGCGCCGCCCCAAGCGCCATCGCAGGGCGAGGTACGCCGCCAGCCGCGCACTGGCGCGATTCCATCGTTTCATGCAGCGCAGGTGTGTGCCGTTGACGACGTGCAACGCGGCATCGCCCTGCTTGCCGAGACGATCGCCTGGCGTCGCATGGGCGACGCGGCGCGCACGAATCGAACGCTGGCAACGCTCGCCTCGACCTTTGGCGCAAACCCGCCGGGCTCGCCCACGTTACGCGCCATGCACTGGATCGTGCAGGCTTGGCAAGCCTACGGGTCACGCGACGAGGCCGGCGCGTTCGCCCACCTGCAACGCATCGCCGACGATGCCTCGCTCGCCCCCTGTCTCGTCTACAACCCGCGCATTCGCTTCGAGAGCCGTAACCTGCAGGCATTGCTGCACAAGTCGCACGCCGCGCGCGGCGGCCCGATGCCCGCACGGGAGCAGTCGGCGGCGAACGCGCTGGCCGCCTTTTCCGACGCCCTGCAAGCCGCGTTCGAAGCCGACTCCATTGAACTCGCGCAGCATGTCGCGGCCAACATCGGGCTGTCATTGTGGCTGTTTTGGCAAGGCGCGCTCATCGATCCCGGCCGACGGCTCGCCGCCACGGACGTTCAGCGGCAGGCGCTGCGCTGGATCGGGCTCTCGGAATGGATCTGCGACCGGTTCGGTGTCGGTGGCAATTCCGTCTGGAACACGGTCTTCCTGCTACGCATTGCGCGCGGTGCCGTGCCGGCGCGGCGCGACCCCGATCTGGCGACGCTGCGCGCGAGCACGCCGTTGACGGTCGACGCCTTTCTCGACGCCGTGCAGCCATTCGGCGCGCCCTTCTCGCGGGCGAAGGGTTTCCAGCGCTGGACCGATGTCCTGGCGACGACGCTTGCCGACCATGAAGAGGGGCGCGTCTGCTTCGAGCCGTTGCAGCTCGCCAACTTGTGGTTCGAGATGTTGTGGTTCGCGCTGCACCAGGACGGCGACTCGCCGCAGGCGGTGCATGCCGCCCAGTCGCTAGGCCGCGTGCTGCCACTGCTGCCCCCGCCCGACCGGCGGTTCTTCCGCGACGCGCTACGGCTGATGCCGCGCGAGTTCCAGCGCGAAGTGCGCCTGGCGCAGTAGCGACGGCGTCAGAACGCGCTTCGCGTCGGGCTGGCGCTCAGCGTACGCCGTGGGGTGTCTTTGGCAGCGGTGCGCGAAACGCGATCGCCATACGGTTCCACGCATTGATCGTGGCGACGGCGAACGTCAGATCGGCGATCTGCTTGTCGTCGTAATGCGCGCGTAGATCGGCGAACACCGCGTCCGGCACATGGCCGTCCTGCACGTTGGTGACGGCTTCCGTCCAAGCCAGCGCGGCGCGCTCGGCCGGCGAGTAAAGCTCGGTCTCGCGCCAGGCGTCGAGCAAATGCAGACGGCGCGGTTCGATGCCCGTTTTCAGGGCGTCTACCACGTGCATGTCGATGCAGAACGCGCAGCCGTTGAGTTGCGAGGCTCGCAGCCAAACCAGCTCGATCAGGCCGCCCGGCAGGCCGCAGTCATGGAAATACTGGCTCAGCACGCTCATTTGTTCGTAGGGGCGCGGCGCGGCCTTGATGTAGTTCAGTCGTAGCATGAATCGATTCTCCGTTCCATTCAATTCCGTTCAGAATAGGCTTCACCCACCGGTGACATGGCGTTGTCACGCTTGCCATGCCTCCACGCCTTCGACGATACGCACCCCTTGTCGCCCCCGGAAGGGCCAAAACCGACGAAAATTGTTAGGCCAAAGTGAGCCAAGCCGCACATCCGGGAGTGCGGTACCCCAGGCGCCGGCCGGTGACATCGCACAACGACTGGCGCGCACGCTCGGCGACGTCAGCGCACTCGCCCTCGCCTGACGCCGCCGCCCAACCAGCGTTTGCGTCCGCCGGCACGCGTTATGTCGCATCGCAGCATCGGCCGTTCACGTTTTTCGGGACGTATCGTGCTTGTGTTTGCCGGGCATGTCAGTGTATTGTTGCCGCAAAGCTAGCGCAGGGGTCCTGCAACGTGAGTTGTGGGTGAGAAATACCCTTAGAACCTGATCTGGATAATGCCAGCGCAGGGAGCGTAGAAATTCCTCGCCCCCGTTCATGCTCCTGAGCCGCTTTTCGCCGAAATTGTCGGCGTCAACACGTGCCCCGCCAGGAGACATTGCATGAACGCCAATCCGAAATTCCTCTCAGCCAATGCGCGCGTGGATGAAGCCGCGATCGCACCGCTGCCGAATTCCCGCAAGATTTACGTGGAAGGCTCGCGCCCCGACCTCCGCGTCCCGATGCGCGAAATCTCGCAAGCCGACACGCCGACAAGCTTTGGCGGTGAAAAGAATCCGCCGATCTTCGTATACGACACCTCCGGTCCGTACACCGATCCGGACGCCCAAATCGACATCCGCTCCGGCCTGCCCGCCCTGCGCGCTGCATGGATCGAGGAGCGCGGCGACACCGAAGCGCTGCCGGGCATGACGTCCGCCTACGGCCGCGAGCGCGCCGCCGACGACGCCACCGCAGAGCTGCGCTTCCCGGGTCTGCATCGCACACCGCGCCGCGCCAAGGCCGGCAAGAACGTGACGCAGATGCATTACGCGCGTCAGGGCATCATCACGCCCGAGATGGAATACATCGCCATTCGCGAAAACCTGCGCCGTCAGGAATACATCGAGAGCGTGCGCAACGCCGGCCCGCAGGGCGAGCGTCTGGCCAAGCTGCTCTCGCGCCAGCATCCGGGTCAGCATTTCGGCGCGAGCCTCCCCGCCGAAATCACGCCGGAATTCGTGCGCAGCGAAATCGCACGCGGTCGCGCCATCATCCCGAACAACATCAACCACCCGGAATCGGAGCCGATGATCATCGGCCGCAACTTCCTCGTGAAGATCAACGCGAACATCGGCAACTCGGCCGTGACCTCGTCGATCGGCGAGGAAGTGGACAAGATGACGTGGGCGATCCGCTGGGGCGGCGACACGGTGATGGATCTGTCGACCGGCAAGCACATCCACGAGACGCGTGAATGGATCCTGCGCAACAGCCCGGTGCCCATCGGCACGGTGCCGATCTATCAGGCGCTCGAGAAGGTGAACGGCAAGGCCGAAGACCTGACGTGGGAAATGTTCCGCGACACGCTCATCGAGCAGGCCGAGCAAGGCGTCGACTACTTCACGATTCACGCCGGCGTGCGCCTCGCGTACGTGCCGATGACCGCCAACCGCATGACTGGCATCGTGAGCCGCGGCGGCTCGATCATGGCCAAGTGGTGCCTCGCGCACCATAAGGAAAGCTTCCTGTACACGCACTTCGAAGAGATCTGCGAAATCATGAAGGCCTATGACGTCGCGTTCTCGCTGGGCGACGGCCTGCGTCCGGGCTCAATCTATGACGCCAACGACGAAGCACAACTCTCCGAGCTGAAGACGCTGGGTGAGCTCACGCAAATCGCCTGGAAACACGACGTGCAGGTGATGATCGAAGGCCCGGGCCACGTGCCGATGCAGCTCATCAAGGAGAACATGGATCTCCAGCTCGAGTACTGCGACGAAGCCCCGTTCTATACGCTCGGACCGCTGACGACGGACATCGCCCCCGGCTACGACCACATTACGTCGGGCATCGGGGCGGCGACCATCGGCTGGTACGGCACCGCCATGCTGTGCTACGTCACGCCGAAGGAACACCTCGGCTTGCCGAACAAGGACGACGTGAAGGAAGGCATCATCACGTACAAGCTCGCCGCGCACGCCGCCGATCTCGCCAAGGGCCACCCGGGCGCGCAGATTCGCGACAACGCGTTGTCGAAGGCGCGTTTCGAGTTCCGTTGGGAAGACCAGTTCAATCTGGGTCTCGATCCGGACAAGGCGCGTGAATTCCACGACGAGACGCTGCCGAAGGACTCGGCCAAGGTTGCCCACTTCTGCTCAATGTGCGGACCGCACTTCTGCTCGATGAAAATCACGCAGGACGTGCGCGATTACGCCGCCAAGCAAGGCCTGACCGACGAAGCCGCCCTCAAGCAGGGCATGGAAGTCAAGGCGGTGGAGTTCGTCAAGAGCGGCGCCGAAATCTATCGTCGCACCTGACGATGCGCACGCGGCGGTGAGCGTTTCGCCTTGCGCCGCCGCACCGTTGCCCGTCGTCAACGATGGAAGTCAACGCGCCCGGGTCAAACCGGGCGCGTTTTTTCATGGATGACGCCTGGCGATCAGGCGGCGAGCGAGTTTAGCCGTGCGCTGACGGATCGATCGTGGTGCTGGCCGGAACGGTCGGCACACCACGCATCGCCAATTGATTGCGCAGGCGCTGCGTCGCGATATGCGGCGGCCGCGACGACATCGACGTCGCGAGTGCCGTGAAGGCCTTCGTGTTCGTCGCGGGCAGCGCCGCCGCGTTCATCACCTCCGTGTGACGAAGCTCCCAGTGACGCTCGCCCAGTTGCTCGACCCCGAGGGCGAGTTTGACCCACTCGTCCGTGCCCAGTCCGACGGACGGCGGCAGATCGGCGCGCACCATGGCCTGATGCATCGGCAAGCCGTCGGCGAACCCCACGCGAAGCATCCATTCGGTACTCTCGCGCGACGGCAGGACCCGCGATCCCTGGTGCAGCCGATCGTTCGCTTTCTCGATGAACGTGGCGGGCGACTCCAGTTCCTCGCACGCCTTCGACCACTCCTTTCTCCCTGCCAGTGCCGGCTTGCCCGTCCATCGGCGCGCGGTATCCGCGACGATCGTCGCCACGTCGTCGCGACGGGTATCGAACGCCACCGTTCCGTTGCGACCGCCGGTGCCGAGCAGCGAGCCGCTCACAATCTCCCGGCAGATCTGTGCCCGCTCGCTGCGCCCGTCGGGCATGAACACAGGATGATTGCGACCGTCCGGCGATACGCCGCGTGTGCCAGTGTCCTGCGCACTGGCGCACACATGAAGCGTTTGCAGGGCGGACGCGCTCAGGACCGGTTGCGCGCCACGCGTTGCGCCATTCGTGGGAACGTCGAGCACAAGTGCAGCCAGTTCGCCGCTGTCAATGCCGCCTTCCTCGGGTATGAACCGGCCGGCAGCGACTTCGCCGGACGCCTCGACCTCCGCCGACGCGCCCAGGAAATCGCTGCCGAAGGCCTTGTCCATGCCACGAGACACTGGCTCGGCACGCACGTCTCGCGCGGTCCAAGGGTGCGTCAGGCTATCGGCGCGAGCGTTGGCGATGCGCACCAGCGGAATGCCGGCGGCGTTGGCGAGCCCTGCTCCTGGCGCCAGCGCAATGGGGGCTGCTGCCGCAACGTTGCCCAACCCCGGCGAATAGTGGAATGCCTGGATGCCGTTCATCATCGTGAGATCCTCAGTAGGGAGATACGTGGCCGGTCGCCACGGCCTCGACAAGGTGTCGCGGCGAAGTTCACGATGCCCGAGGCGGCGCGCGCCCATTGTCGGTTCTGAACGCGGTGTCGCGCAGCTCGCGCAAGCCACCGTCCGAAAGTAGACAGCGGCGCCCCAGCGCTCGCCCAATCGTTGGGGCATGGGTGTCGGCAAGCCCCGAACTTATGGCATGCTATCGGACAGCGGCACAGCCTACGCGGCTGACGCGGCCCGCAAAAATGGCGTCGGCGGCATTTTTGGCTCGCAGACGACACCGCACCGGGTACGCGCCTTCCGCGCACCCGCCTGAAGGCATCTCAAAATGACGGCCCGCCGGGCTTGTTTTGAAATGTCTCCCTGCCCACTGGACCCGCTTCCTTGCTCATCGGTCCGGCCAGCGTCGCGGCTGTGTACCTGCCTTCGCATTTACAGGGATGACAACATGAGTGGTTACGGCTTTCTTTTCAGTATCTTCGTGCTGGTTCTGGCCAGCGCATTCTTCTCCGCCGCCGAAATCTCGTTGACCGCTGCCAAGCGCACCAAGCTGCACGTGCTCATGGAAAAGGGCAACCCGCAGGCAATCAAGGTACTCGCCCTCAAGGGGCAGCCAGGCAATTTCTTCACCGTTGTGCAGATCGGCGTGAACGCGGTCGCCGTGCTCGGCGGCGTGCTTGGCGAGAGTTTCCTGACCGGCTATCTGTTCGCGTGGCTCTCGCCGCTCACCGATCAGGCGCTGGCGCTGCGCCTGGCAGGCATTGGCTCGTTCCTGTTCATCACGATCGCTTTCATTCAGTTCGCCGACCTGATTCCCAAGCGCCTCGCGATGGTCAACCCAGAGCGCGTTGCCATGGGCATCATCGATCCGATGTTGCTGTGCCTGAAGGTGCTGCGGCCCCTCGTCTACCTCTTCAATGGCGTGGCGAACCTGTTTCTGCGTCTGTTCAAGCTGCCGACGCATGCCATCGAGAACATCACGTCGGAAGATGTCGCGGCGATGGTCGGTGCGGGCGCGCAAGCCGGCGTGGTGCGCAAGCAGGAACTCCATTTGATCGAGAACGTTTTCGAGCTGGAATCGCGCACCGTCGGCTCGGTCATGACATTTCGCGACGACGTGGTGTACTTCACCATCGCCGAGGACGAGCGCAGTATTCGCGAAAAGATCATCCAAAGCCCGCATTCGAAGTATCTCGTGTGCCGGGACGAAATCGACAACGTGCTCGGCTACGTCGACTCGAAGGATTTGCTCCAGCGTATTGCGAGCGAGGACCTGTCGAGCGTGATTCGCAATCTGGACCGCCTTTATGCGAAGAAGCTGCTGGTGATCCCCGACACCCTGAATCTTTCGGAAGCGCTCGCACGCTTCAAGGAAACCCGCGAAGGCTTTGCCGTCATCATCAACGAATACGGTCTGGTGGTCGGTGTGGTGACGCTCAACGACATTGTGGGCGCGCTCATGGGCAACGTGATTCACCCGGCGGACGAAGATCAGATCGTGCAGCGCGACGAGCACTCATGGCTCGTGGATGGTGTCACGTCGGTCGAGGACGTGAAGAAAGCACTCGATATCGACGAGCTTCCTGGTGAAGGCGAGTTCGAGACCATCGCGGGATTCATGATCTATCAGCTCAAGCGCATTCCGAAGAAATCGGAAGCCACCGAGGCCGCGGGATACAAGTTCGAAGTGGTCGACATCGACAACTACAAGATCGACCAGTTGCTTGTCACGCGGCTGGGCTCGGTGGCCGAGGCCGCTATCGCGGCAGCGACGGCGGCGGCGCAGGCACCGAAGGAGGCATCGTAGCCAGCACCTCCATCAACCGGTCGGTCAACCCGCCGTCGCGCTGCGTGGGCCGCGCGATGGCCGACGCGACGACCTGCCACGGCGCGTAAAGCCATACCTGACGGCGCGCTCGCGTCACCCCCGTATAGATCAGCTCCCGCGAGAGTACCCGGCTCGCCTGTTCCGGCAGCACCATCGCTACGCGTTCGAATTCCGAACCCTGCGACTTGTGGATCGTCATGGCGAATGCGGTCTCGTGGGCCGGCAAGCTGGCCGGGGAATAAAGGCGGTATCCCCCATCCGGCGTGGCAAACGCAACACGTAGCGTGCCGGACGGTCCGAGCGGTAACGCGATGCCAATGTCGCCGTTGAACAAGTTCAGCGCGTATTCGTTCTGCGTGACCAACACCGGGCGCCCGGCAAACCAGGCGCCCCCGCCAGCCCCGAGCGCCATACCGGCTCGACGCGCGAGTACCGCCGTCAGTTGCGCGCCGAGCAACTCGACGCCGCGTCGCCCACCGCGTGTCGCGCACAGCACGCGAAACTGACCGAACGCCGCAAACACCGGCTGCGCGACCATGGCGACATCGGCGGCGGTTACCGTCGCCGGATCGCCCAGTTGCTCGATCGTCGCTACCGCTTCGGCCAGCGCGGCGAGATAGGCCGAATACCCGTCCGCCAGCGCGTGCAGACTGGCGGGCGACAACTGCACGCCGCCGTCCTCACTGAACATCACGCGGTCGGCGTCGCTTGCGGCTGGCGCTGCCGTCGAACCGATGTCGGCGAGCGCCCCGTCGTCCGCAAGGGTGCAGGCCTTGCGCGCCTCAATCACCTTGCCCGACTTGATGGCGGTGGCCAGGCGACCAATCGCAGAATTCTCGCCGAAGCGATAAGTTCGCTCCAACCAGACGACGGTGTCTTCCAGCCCTTGCGACACTCGGGCGCTTCCTGCGGCCGCATCCGGCGTGCCGTTCCCTACGACGGCAGCCAAAGGTCCCGACCGGGGCGGCGCATCGACGGGCCATTCGAGCGCGGACAACAATCGCCTACGCATGTCCGGTGAGAACATGCGTTGCGCGCTCAACTCTCCGAAGACGGCCCCCGCTTCAACCGCCGCCAACTGATCCTTGTCGCCCAACAGGATCAGGCGTGCGCTTTCCGGCACCGCTTCGAGCAATTGTGTCGCCATCGACAGATCGATCATCGACGCCTCGTCCACGACGATCAGATCGTAGGGCAGCGGGTTGCCCGCGTGATGTCGAAAACGCCGCCCCGCTTGCTCGGCCGACTCCGGCAAGACACCCAGCAGCCGATGCAACGTGACCGCCGCCTCGGGCAAGGCCCTGCGCACCGCCTCCGGGAGATCCCGACGGGCCGTCAACGCCTCCTGCATGCGCTGCGCCGCCTTCCCCGTGGGTGCGGCGAGCGCCACGCGCAGGTTGGCGTCTCGCTCGAGCAGGCAGGCGAGCAACCCCACCACGGTGGTCGTCTTGCCGGTGCCGGGACCGCCGCTGAGCACGACCAACGAGCGTTGCAGCGCCAGCGCCGCCGCCGCCATCTGCCAGTTCGGTTCCTGCTGCCCGTCCGACGACACAAGCGCGCCTTCGCCAAAGTAACGATGCAGACGAGCGCGATCCGCAGCGGTGATCAGTGTGCGTTCGGTCAGCGACAACTTACGTCCGAGCGCCGTCGCCAGCCGCGCCTCATAGCTGTAATAACGTGCGAGATAGAGGCGATCGCGGTCGTCGAGCAATAGCGGGAAGGCGTCGGCCTGCACATCGCCGGGGCGCGCCAGCGCCAGGCTGGCGGGGGCACACAAGCCGCTGGCAAAGAGTGCCTCGCGCCAGACGGACAGCGCGGGGGCGTCACCCGGAAACAGTTCGCCGCTGGCTTGCCCGTCGAGCAGGTTATCGAGCGGCACGCAGACGTGCCCCTCGGCCGTGGCGAGGCTCACCGCGAGGGCGGCGCGCCACACATAGCGGCACGTCGACTCGTCCGCCCCGTGACCGCGCGCGAGCAGTGCCATTCGACGCGCGAACCCCTGCGCCAATCGCACCACGCCGCTGTCGGCCAACGGTGCGCCGGCCACGTCCCCCCGATCTCGTCGATCGCTCATGCGCCCTCCCCGTCGGCAGCGCCCGCGTCGTCACCTGGAACGTCCGGCGACAACGCTTGCGCCAGTGCAGCGTTCTCGCCCGAGGCGAACAGCCGATCGAGCGCGTCGACCATCTCAAGCGACGGCTTGTCGAAGAAGACACCCGGAACATCGTCACCGGCCAGATGCGCACGCGCCCAGTCGGGCCGAACGCCCCGGACAAACAAGTAGAGGCTGCCGCCCATATCGCGGTCGTATCGGTAGTCGGGTAATCGGCGCTGCAAGTAGCGATGCAACGCCAATGTGTAGAGGAGGTATTGGAGGTGATAGCCGTGCTCGGCCATCGCTTCGCGCAGGCCGTCGGCGCCGTAGTTTTCCGGGGCAGTGCCGAGGTAGTTCGACTTCCAGTCGAGGATCCACCACTGGCCGCCGTGGCGAAACACCAGATCGATGAACCCCTTGAGGTAGCCGCGCAGCACCGTCGCGTCGAGCGGCAAGTCCGGATAACCGAACTGGCGCAACACGCCGCGCAGCGCCTCGAGCGACACGGCATCGGCCGGATACGTGAATTCCATTTCGGTGAGCCGTTCGGTCATCGCCACGTCGGCCAGTTGCATGCCCGGTCGCAACGGTGTAGCGAGCGTATCGGCCAGCATGCTCATCATCATGGCGCGCCACGTATCGTTGTGCTCGGCTCCGCGCCCGGGCGGTCGTTCGCGCAAGGCTCTAGCGACCGCATGTGGCCATTGCGCGCGCGCCTGAAAATCCGCCAGTTCGAACACACGGTGCAAACTCTCGCCGGCCGCCGGTCCGCGTGGAAAACGAAGAATGTCATCGGCGGGTGGCCAGGCATCGTCCCCCTCCGGCGGCAGAGCGAACGTCGGCCCGGCATTGGCCTGCGCGTCGTAATCGGGACGCGTACGCTCCGGCGCACTGAGTTGACCGCCGCCCAGTTGCGGACCGGCGTGCATTCCTGCCAACAGCCCCGAGAAGCTCCCGATCCGCCAGACTTCGCGCAACGCGCGAGCGCTCGCGCGCGGAGTGAGTTGCGGCGCCGCGTCGTGGACGACACGCATGTCGGCATCCAACGCATCGCCCATTGGCAACGGCACCACAGCCAGTGGGCCACCGACCAGCGCCTTCCATGCCGACCGGATCGTGGCCACCCGCTCGTCGGTATCGAGCGTCGACGAAACCCACGTATCGAACGTATTCCCTTGCCCTGCCGCGAGCCAGTTGAGCATGCCGCCGCACGCCTCCTTCACGCTGCGTCGCGAGGCATAAATGCCGGCCGCCAGGTAGCAACGGTAGACTGCGCGCGTCAGCGCTACGTACAGCAATCGTGCCTGCTCTGCCGATTGCTCCTGCCGTAGCGCGGCGGCGGCGGGCGACCCCTTGCCCGCCGCATCGGTGAAGTCGATAACGGCCTTGGAACCATCGTGATACTCAAGTCCGTCGAGACGCCCACCGTCGCGCACTGCGCCGTCCCAAAGAAATGGACAGAACACCACGCCATACTCAAGCCCCTTCGACTTGTGAACGGTCACGATCTGCACCAGATTCTGATCCGACTCGAGACGCAACTGCGCGTCTTCACCGCCGCTCGCATTGCGCTGCGAGGCCAGCCAGCGCAGCAGCGCCGGCATGCCGGGCTGCTCGGCCCAGCGGGCCTGTGCAAGCTCTGCCAGATGCATGAAGTTCGTGAGGCGTCGCTCGCCGCCGGCCTGAGCGACCAGACGTGCCGCGAGGCCCAGCTCGCGCATCAACGTGCGCCACATCGCCGAGAAGCCACGGTCGATCCATAACTGACGATAGCGTTGTAGCCGCTCGATCCACGCGATCGCCTCGGCGTCGGAGGCTTCGCTGGTCTGCATGCGATACAACGCCGTGGCATCGAGCCCGAACAGTTCGGTCGCCAGCGCAGCGCGCAGCGCCCGCACGTCGCCGGGAGACTCCACTGCACGCAACACTCGCAACAGCGTTTGTGCCTCGTCACTGGCAAACACCGAGTCCTGCGTCAGCTCCACGCTGCCCACCGCGTGCTCGGCAAGCATCGATTTCATCAGCGCGCCCTGCCTGTGCGTCTGCACGATCACGGCAATATCGCCCGGTGCGAGCGGTCGCTGGCCCACGAGCACGTCACCGCGCGCCGCGCCCGCGAGCAAGCGCGCCACCTCGGCCGCCGTCGCCCGCGCACACGCCTGCTGCGCGTCGTCCTTCGACAGCGGCTCGTCATCCTCCGGCAGCCACCAGACAGTGAAGTCGGCCACTTCGCGAGCGTCGGTAAACGGCGCACGCTGCCGCGCCCCCGCGCGCACCGGCGGATACTCGAGCCCGTCGAGCACGAACGCCCGGTCGTTGGCCCCGAACAGGCGATTGCCCGCCTCGATGATGGCCGGTGTCGAGCGTTGATTCACCGCCAGTGTGTACGCCGCGTCGGCGTTCTCGCGCGCGGCCAGATACGTATGCAGATCCGCTGCCCGGAACCTGTAGATCGCCTGTTTCGGGTCACCCACCATGAACATCGGCCCCCGCCCGACGTTCGATGCGGCCGTCTCCCGCCGACCGTACACGGCGCTGAAAATGTCGAACTGCAGCGGATCGGTGTCCTGGAACTCGTCGATCAGTGCGCAGGGGTATCGCTCGCGCAGGGCCTCGGCCAGATCGGGGTGCTGGTTCAGTGCCCGTGCAATATTGCCAAGCAGGTCGTCGAACGACACCACCCGCAACTCGCGCTTGCGAAGCGCCAACTGGTCCGGCGCTTGCATCAGCCACTCGCGCAACATCCGCAGCCACTGCATCGCGTAACGCTCGTGCGCGTCGGCGCGCGCTTGCACCAGCGCATCGGCCATGCCAAAAAACCGGTGATCGGGCGGCGTTTCGCCCTTTTTGATGTCCTTGGCGAGGCGCGTGGTGGTCAGCAATTCGGCCTTCGGACTCAACGGCGCCCCGGCATCGCGCGCGCCCAGATAGCGCGCCCAGGCCGATACGGCTTGCGCAAGCGATACCTCGTCGTAAATGTTTTTCTTGTACGACGGCAACGCCGCGCGCATCAGATCGGTTATTGCAACGGCCTCGGCGTCCCAGCACTCGCAGGCCTCCGCGTAGGTCGCGAACCATCCCGGGTCCGACGACGCTTGAGCGTCTGCCTCGACCGCCGACGGCCAGCGCAATTCCGACATGGGTTTCTTCAGCCGACGCGCCAACTGGTCGGTGAGCGTGCCGGGCGAGCGTTTCGCATCGACCAGCCACGCGGCGAAGCCGTCGTCCTGCGCTGCCATCGGTTCAACCACACGCCGCCAGAATTCGACCGCCAGGTCGTGACGCACGCCATTGTCGTCCGGCACCAGCTCGTAGGCGAACGGCAATCCGGCCGCAAACGGCACCTCCGCCAGCGCACGTTGGCAAAACCCGTGAATGGTGTGAATCGAGGCCTGGTCGAAGCCGCGCAATGCCGTTTGCAAGCAATCGCGAATGGCCTTCGGTGTCATGTCACCACGCTCGATCAACCCCGCGATCATGACGTTGAACAACGGATCGTCGCTGGCGTCCGGATCGAAGTCGACGACATCGTCGTTCTCGTCCTCCTCCTCCTCGAAGACCGGCGCCATCGCAGCCACCAATGCAGCCAGCCGTGCGCGAATCCGCTCACGCAACTCCGCCGTGGCCGCGTTGGTGAAGGTGACGACAAGAATCTGCTCGACCGTTAATCGCTTCTCGAGCAGCAACCGCACGTACAGCGCGCAGATGTTCCAGGTCTTGCCAGTGCCGGCCGACGCTTCGATCAGGCAAACGCCGTCGAGATCGCAACTGAAGACGTCGAGGTCGATGAGCTGCGTCATGCGCCCTCCGCCGCGTCAAGGTGTTGCACCAGAGGGCCGAGCAGGAGATTGGCGAGCGCATCGAACGGCGGCGCCAGCGGATCCTCCACGCCGCGCCAGATCAGTCGCGTGTACGGGTCGTCCGCGTCGCCCCGTGCGAATGCCGAACCGAGCCACGCGCTTTGCGCCTCGCCCGGCTTGCCGGTACTCGCCAACTTCCACGCGCTTCGCGTGAAGAATGGCAACGGCCGCGTCTGGCCGAGGCGGTACAGCGCCACCCATTGCCCCAACAGCGTCGCTGCGTCTTCCACCGGCCGCAACGCGAATGTCTCGTCTTCGCCGTACCAGAGCGTTCTGGCGGCTACGTCCATTCCGGCGTGCTCGGGCTGCTGGAGATGTGCACAAAGCGCCAGATGGGCCAGCCATGCGGCAAGCAGATCGCTCGGGCGCTGGCTGCCGAATCGATACATTACCAGTCCATAGCGCGACACCGGGGCCAAGCGTCCCTGCAACAGACATGCTGCGCGCAACGTGGCGTCGCCATGCCAGGCAGCGTCCGTCGATTCGCGCCATGACGGCGGCAGCGCCGGCGTCAAAGGCAGCGTCACCTGCAGCTCCCGCGTGCCTTCCGCCTGCGCCTCTCGCACCTGCGACGCCAGCGCGCGCAGGCCGCCCAACGCTCTGCGGCGCCAGACGGCACCGGTCGCCCCGCCCGGCAACTCGTGACTGACCTTCGCAATACGCTCGATGGCGTCGGCATGCGCGCGTGCGGCGGGCTCATCGCGTGCGTCGTGGCGCATCAGGCGCGGCAGCAGGCGTGCCGCCAGCGCATCGCGTCCGGCCCAGTCGAGCACGAACGGCTCTTCGTCGTCGACCTCGGTGAGCAGTTCGCCGAGCGAGAGTCCCAGCCGGTCACGCGCCCACGCTCTGCCGGGATGACGCCAGAAACGCAGCAGGTCGTCCAACGTCAAATGGGTTTGTACGACAGCGGGCAACGGTTCACGCACGAATGGCGCGGGGCGGGCATTCGGTGTGGGAGACGCCAGTTGATCCGCCAATTGCTGCGCCGCCTCGGCGTTGGCCACGTCGTAGCTGTAGAGCGACGAGTCGTGGCCATCGAAATAGGCAGGAGAAAACGGTTGAAGCGGATGCGACACGGCAAGCCGCTCGCGGGCTTCGCGCTGATCGTCGAGGCTGTACCCCTGCGACACTGGTGCGAGCAACTGCCCGGCAAAGTCGAGCAATTCGTCCACAGCCGTCGACGGCGGCAGCGGCGCATTGTCGCGCACGCTTCGGCCCGTGTAGGTCATCAGGAACCGGTCCTGCGCACTCAACATCAGATCGAGGAAAAGATTGCGCTCGTCGTCGCGCCGCTGGCGATCGCCACGTTGCGGCAACGCGCGCATGAGGTCGAATTCGTCGGCGCGCACGCGCCCCGGCAGCACCCCGTCGTCCATGCCGATCATGCACACCACCCGGTACGGCAGCAGGCGCAGGCTGGGGATCGCCGCAAACGTCACACGCCCCGATGGCACGCCGCCGCGCGTCGGATCGTCGAGGGCATTGGCCAACACGCGCGCCACCACGTCAACCGGCACCCGCACTTCGGGCGCCCCATCGGCAATGGCCGAGCCGATCTGTTCGATGGCCACGCGCACCTCGGCAACATCGTCGGCAAAACGTGGCTCGTCAGAAAAGAACTGCTCCAGCATCGCCAGCAACTGATCGCGCCACGCGAGCCCCGTGCGCATCGTTTGCAGCGTGACGGCGGTGGCATCGAGATCGTCGATGAGCCGCGCCAACTGCCCGAGCCATTCGGCACGGCCGCCCTCGATTCCCCCAACAGGTAGCCAATCGTCGACCGGCAAGGCGTCATCAGGCAAGGCGTAGCCGAGAAACAGCCGCATCATCGCATCGCCCAGGGTGTGCCGCTCCAACGCCGGCGAGACATCGGCCCCGGTCAGCGCGCACGCCTGCGGCGCGTCGAGCCGCAGCAAGGCATCACCGCGCCAGCCGCGTCGTGCACCGGCGGCATGCAACCAGTTTTGAACGGTGTCGAGCCCATTGCCGCCGAGGTCGTAGCGTTGTGCGATGGCCTCCGTGCGTGCCAGTTCCACCAGACTCGACACCGCCACCCGCTGCTGCGCCAAGGCCAGGATGGCGGCGAACGCCCGCGCGACGGGGTTGGTCCGCGTCGGCGGCAACCCCGTCACCAGATAGGGAATGCGAGGTGTCGCGGTACCAAACACGGCGTCGATCAGCGGGGCCGCGCGCCCCAGATCCGGCACGGTCACGAGCACATCATCGGGACGCAAATCGGGAATCTCGTCGAAGCACGCCAACAACCGGTCATGCAGCACTTCGATCTGACGCGCCAGGCTATGGCACACATGCACCTGCACCGACCCGTCGACGCTCACGCCATCGGGCGCGCCGTGACGGCCATCGTCCAACGTGAGAATGCCGTTTTGCAGGGCGGCGAGCAGCGTCGGTGCGGGATTGGCCTGGAACAGCGCCCGGTCCTCCACCGCCTGCGGTGCGAGGTCGGCATACAGCGCATCGATGTGCGATTGCGTCTGGCGCCCCCATTCGGCGAGCAACGGATGCCCCACTTCCCGATGCGCCACCCCATCGCGCCGCGCCAGATACGACAGTCGTGACGGCGGCACGATGTCAAACCAATAGCTCTCACACGGATTCAGCACGTACAGGTGCACCTCGATCAGACGAGACATCGCCTTGAGCAGCGCCATCGAAAGCGGCGGCATCGACGACAGTGCGAACACCGACACCCGTGACGGCCATCCGGCAGGCACCGTCTGCGGCGTCAATGCCTCGATCCGGTCGATGGCCCGCAACGTTGGGTGACGCTCGCGAATCTCCAGATGCGCCAACACCTGCCGCCACAAGGCGCTCTGCCACACTTCGTCGGCACGCTGCGTCTCACCCCAGCCCGTGGCGGCGCCCGGCTCGATCGTCTCCCCGGATTGCCACCGCTCAAGCCAGTTCGGCCGATAGGTCAGATATTGGTCGTAGAGATGCGCCAGTCGGTCGGCCAATTCGAAGCGCATGACATCGTCCGCGCCCGTCAGATAGCCCGCCAGTCGCGGCGAGGCGTCCCCCCACGGCTGGGCGAGGCACTGATACAGCGGCCAGACAAGCCGGTCCGGCGCAAACGGCGAACTCTCCGGCACCGTGACCAGTTGCCCCGCCATGTCCCACAGCCACTGGGCGAGATAGGTCAGACGAACGTTGGCACACACGCCGAACACATCGGCATAGTCCAGTTCGAGCCGGCGCCGCACGGCCACACTTGGCACGACGATGGTTTCCGTCTCGAACGGATTACCGGCTTTCCCCGTGTTGCCAGGCGGCTGAGCGAGATCGCGCAACAGGGCGGCTTCGAGGGTGGTGAACCGGTTGGAAAAGAATAGGTGGAGCATGCGGGCGTGGCGGCTGAGCGAGTCTGTTCGCAAGCATAACAAAAGCCTCCTCGCGAAGCCCATCGGGCAGATCCGAAAACTTGCCCCCGACATGAGTAACGGCAGCATCAGGCGCCGTTACCCGTCCGTCGGCATGTGGGCCGTCACCGGCGGCATCCCCTCTTCGCGCCACGCGGGGCTTCGGCTAGACTCTGTCTGCACCGCGCCCTACCCCCGCCGCGCGGCCGGCTTTGCTGCGGAACCCTCGCACCCGACGCATGGACTACCAGACCGATATCAAGAAATTCCTCTTCAGCCATTACTTTTTCACTGGCACCCGTCAGGCGTTGGGGGTCGTGTTGCCGGCGCTCGTGCTGTTCTGGGGGATGGACCAGCACCTGCTGGGCATCGAGGTCGCCTCGGGGGCGCTGTGCGCGAGCGTGGTCGACATCAACGGACCGCTGCGTCACAAGCACGCGGAGCTGCTCAGTTGCACACTGCTCGGCGCCCTTACGGTACTGATCACCGGCATGGCCACCGCCGCGCAACCGTGGCAGCTCTGGATCACATCGCTGACCCTGACGTTCGGTCTGTCGATGCTCGTGATCTATGGCTATCGCGCGTCGCTCGTGAGCTTCGCCTGCCTGATGATGATGGTGCTCAACGTCGAGGGCGATCTCACCCGGCATCAGGCCGTGCTCGATGCCGGCGCCGTGCTCGCGGGCGGCCTCTGGTACACCTACTTCAGCCTCGTCGTCTGTCGCGTCTGGTGGTTTCGCATCGAACAGCAGACGCTGGCCGAGTGTTTCTTCGTCACGGCGCAGTATCTCGAAGCCAAGGCGGCGTTCTACGACACGTCGACCGACATCGACGAATGCTACCGGCGACTGATCGCCGCGCAGGTCAACGTCGTGGAAAAGCAGCAGGCGGCGCGCGAGATCATTCTGCGCAACCTGCCCCGCCTGCGCACCGGCACGCTGGAGCCGCGCCGCACGATGCTGTTCAACCTGTTCATCAACATCGTCGACCTGCATGAGGTCGTGGTGTCGGTGCACACCGATTACCCGATGCTGCGCCGGGAGTTCGCCGACCATGACGTGCTCCTGTTCTTCCGCGACATGATCCGAAAGATCGCCAACGAAGTCGATGCCATCGGCTACGCCATCGCCACCAACGAACCATCGCGGGCGCAGCGCAGTTGGCGCGCGGAATTGCGGGCCATCGAGTACGAGATCGAGCTGATGCGCAAGCAGTCGTTGCCGCAGCGCGCGCCCGAAGCCTATCAGGCGCTGACGAGCACCTTCCGCCGCGTCTGGAGCAGCACGCGTGTCGTGGAACGCATGCACCGCAACACGAATCTCGCCACGGCGGGGTCGGCCACCGAAGTCCAGATCGATCAGGCGCTCGTGCGCTTCACCTCACGACAGAGCTATTCTCCGAAATTGCTCTGGAAGAATCTGACGTTTTCCTCACCGAGCTTTCGTCATGCCTTGCGGGTGACGATCGCCATCACGGCCGGAATGATCATCTGCGAGAACTGGTCGCTGCTCGCGGGGCAGGCACACAGTTACTGGGTGTTGCTCACGATCATCGTGATTCTGAAGCCCGGCTTCAGCCTGACCAAACAAAAGAACGCGCAGCGTCTGACCGGCACACTGGTGGGATGCGTGAGCGTGCTGGTCATTCTGGCCTTCGTGCACAAGGCGTGGATACTGCTCGCCCTCATGTTCTTCTGCATGGTCATGGGCAACAGCCTGTCGCTGTTCAATTACGGCCTGTCGGTCGTGTTCATGTCGTCCTACGTGCTGTTGCTGTTCCACTTCCTGCTCCCCGGGTCGCTGTCGGTGATCGGCGAGCGCGCGATCGACACGCTGATCGGCTCCGCCGTGGCGCTAGTGTGCTCCTATCTTTTCCCGTACTGGGAATACCGCCTGATGGGGCCTCTCATCCGGCAGGCGGTGCAGTCGACGCGCGCGTACCTGGAATCGTGCACCGGCCGCGACGGCAAGCGCGACGAGCTCGCCTATCGCATGGCGCGCAAGGACATGCACATTGCGTTCGGAAATTTCGGCGCGGCCTTCAGGCGCATGATGCTCGAGCCCAAATCCAAACAGGTCTCGGTCGGGGAGCTCAACGATCTGCTGGTGCAGAACCATGTGATGGCGTCGTACATCACGGGGATGTCGGACGTGCTGCCGCGTCAGATTGCAGCGGACAAGAGCGGCGAGTTGGCGCAGGTCGTCGCCGCGATCAGCGATCTGCTTTCGCAGGCCGTGGCGGCCCCGGCCGCCTCGGTGCCGACGGATGCGCAGGCCGCGAGCGAAGCGATGCGCGACTACACGCGGCGCCTCGACGCGCTGGTCGTCGCCCAGGAGCAGCAATCCGACACGCCGGAGGCCCACGTCCAGGAAATCAAGCAGGTGGTGCATCAGCTCAAACAGATGCTCCGGGCGGGTGAGTTGATCCTGCGCGATATGCGAGCCATTCGCCTGCCGGCCTGACCGCGCGCGGGGCATCGCCGCCCCGCCGCCCCCTCGCCGGCGGGTTCAACGATTCCGTCAGGCGATGCCCGTGCGCGTGGCGTAGTGATAGAGGTCGACGTCGCGGTCCAGCCCGAGTTTGCGCATGGCGTTGGTCTTCTGCGAGCTGACCGTCTTGACGCTGCGACTGAGCTGGAATGCGATTTCGCTGATGGTGAGCCCGGAGACGAACAGCCGCACCACTTCCACTTCGCGGCCCGAGAGCTTCGACGCATCGATCTCGGTGTCGTCGACCACCGAGTCGTGCAGGCGCGTCGCCAGTCCCGCCGGAATATAGCGGCTACCGTCCGCGACCACGCACACGATATCGGCAATCGAACTCTGCTCGTCGAGCTTTGAGAGAATCGAATGCACACCGAGCTTGAGCATGCCGCGAAGAATCGCCAGGTTTTCCAGCATCGTGACGACGATGATCTTGATGTTCGGGAAATATCGGCGCACATAGCCGATCAGAAACAGTCCGTCCTTGAAATTTCCCCCTGGCATTGAAAAATCGGTCACGAGAATGTCGCATGGCGCCTTGGCCAGCAAATTCACGAGTTCTGACGAATTGGCCGCCTCGCCGACCAGATGAATCATTTCCCGCTCTTCGAGCAGACGTCGTATTCCATAGCGCACAATCGGATGGTCGTCCGCGACCACGACATTGATCGTCATCGTTGCCCCCTCCCCTTATTCGTCATCTGGCAGCACCGTCATCGCCGCACGACACGTACGGTGCTTCGCGCCTGCCATTGCCGCGAAGCGAGTCCATTCTGGCAAAAAGGGATCATCCCGACCGGCTGGGAAACGTCACATAGACGATGCGCATGGGCCGCCTTGCCACGCGGTGTGGTCAATGCCCGCGCGTCCCGCATGCTGCCCGATAGAGCGGGTACTGCGGCCTAACTGCTTGACGGGACTCGCCCGGAGGTGAAATTGCTCAGACGTCCGGCAGCGTAGTCTGTGCTACTCGCGTTACCGGTATTCGGACGATTCGCGGTGAGCGCTTCCGACATTCCAATCTCGAAGTTCGGAATTACCTTAAACACCAACGCCCGATTTAGTGATCGGGTCGTTGCGCGCGTCGGAATATGCGTAGTTCGCGCGGGCAGACATGCCGAGGAGGTGCCCCGGTCGCAAACGCCTCGACCGGAAGCTGACGAGGCCGTTCGGACGGCGCTTTACGCGCTTTACGCGCTTTATGCACGTTACGCGCGTTAGGCGCGTTACTTCTGCCCGTCGCGGCCATCGGCGGAGGTGGCGTCCGCGGACGCCTTCACCGCCTGCGACGCGCCAGGGTTCTCGCCCGCGGACGACAAACCATGCCAGCCGCCACCGAGTGCGGTCACGAGCAGCACGTTGGCCGTGAACTGACGTCCAAGAATCGTCAGCGCCGTGCGCTCCGTGGTGTACGCCGTCGTCTGCGCAGTCAACACGTTCTGGAACCCGACAGTGCCCGCCTTGTACTGATTGAGGATGAGTTGCAGCGCCTCGCGCGACGACTGCACCGCCTGGTTCTGCACGGCAGCCTCGCGGCCCAGATAGTTCAGCGCGGCGAGGTTGTCTTCGACCGCCTGGAACGCCGTGAGCACCGTCTGACGGTAGGTCGCGACCTGTGCGTCGTACGCCGCGATGGCCGCGTCGGTCTGCGCGCGACGCAGGCCGCCGTCGAAGAGCGTGGCCGCCAACGCCGGACCGACCGACCAGAAGCGGCTCGGCAGCGTCAGCCAGTCGGCGAAGCTGCTGCTTTGGAAGCCGCCCGTCGCCGAGAGCGTAAGGGTCGGGAAGAAGGCCGCCTTGGCTACGCCGATCTTCGCGTTCGCCGCCGCCACCGAGCGCTCGGCCGCCGCAATATCGGGTCGCCGTTCCAGCAAGGTCGACGGCAGGCTCACCGGCGCCATCGGCAACGCGGCGCGCAGCGGTGTCGGCGTTAGCGAAAACGCCGCCGGCGCCTTGCCGACAAGCAGCGCGATCGCATGCTCCAGTTGAGCGCGCGTCACCTCGATATCGAGCGCCGAGGCCTGTGCCGATTGCAATTGCGTCTGCGCCTGAATCACGTCGGAGCGCTGCGCCACACCGACGGCGTATTGATTCTGCGTGAGCTTGAGCGTTTGTTCGTACGCCGCAACCGTACGGTCGAGCAGTGCCTTCTGAGCGTCCGTTACCCGCAGGTCGAAGTAGTTCTGGGCGAGCAGCGCCTGCGCCGACAGACGCGCATTAGCCAGATCGGCCTCGCTCGCCTCGGCGCTCGCGTTGCCGGCCTCGACCGAGCGGCGCACGCTACCCCAGATGTCCGGTTCCCAGCTCGCCGTGCCCGACAAGCTATAGCTGTTCGAGATCCCGCCCGCCCCCGACCCGCTCACCGCCGAGCTGCTCACGCGTGAGCTGGCGCGTGTGAGACCGGCGTCGGCGCCGATTGTCGGGAAGAAAGCAGAGCGCGCCTGCGAGGCCACGGCCAGGGCTTGCCGATAGTTGGCCTCGGCAACCTTGATGTTCTGATTGTCGACGTTGACCTGCGCCATCAGGTCAGCGAGCACCGGGTCCTGATAGATCGCCCACCACTCGCCCTTGGACGCCGCATCACTGGGCTCGGCGAGCTTCCAGTCCCCGGTCTCCTTGAAGGCGGCCGGCGTGTCGATTGCTGGACGCACATAGTCCGGCCCCACCGCGCAGCCCGCGAGCCACAGTACGGCACTTGCCGCAAGCCACGCGGCGGTGCGACGCATGCAGGGCGGCGTCCTCGCGCCTCGCCCTCGCGGCGCAACCACGGGGGCTGCAGCGGGCGGATGAGATCCAACGGTGGCGACTTGACGATTCAGGTTACGGGACATGGCACGCATCGGCCCTTCGGCCAGAACAGAAGTTTCAAAAGACGCCCCGGGACGCGATGCCCACGGACGCGCACGGTGCAGGCAGCGCGCGGCATCAGCCATGCCCCACCTCCCCGACGTCGCCCTGGCCACGTTGACCACGCGCACGCCATCGCGCCCAGCGCAGCCGCAAGCGATCGAGATAGAGGTACACCACCGGCGTCGTATAAAGCGTGAGCACCTGGCTCACGAGCAGGCCGCCCACGATGGAGATCCCCAGCGGCTGACGCAGTTCCGCCCCATCACCCGTGCCCAACGCAAGCGGAATCGCACCGAGCATGGCGGCCATCGTCGTCATCATGATCGGGCGAAAGCGCAGCACGCACGCGTGGTAGATGGCCTCGCGCGGCGGCATGTTCTGGCGCCGTTCGGCATCGAGCGCGAAGTCGATCATCATGATCGCGTTCTTTTTCACGATGCCGATCAGCAGAATCACACCGATCAGCGCAATGATGCTGAACTCGGTGTTGAAGAGCAGCAACGCGAGCAACGCCCCGACACCCGCCGACGGCAGCGTCGACAAAATGGTGAGCGGATGGATATAGCTCTCGTAGAGCACGCCGAGCACGATATACACCGTGAGCAGCGCGGTCAGAATGAGCATCGGCTGCGACGACAAGGCCGACTGGAACGCCTGCGCCGTGCCCTGGAAGCTACCGTGCACCGACGTCGGCATGCCCAGCCGGCCGACGGCATCCTGGACCGAGGCTTGCGCCTGCGACAGCGATACCCCCGGCGGGAGGTTGAACGAAATCGTACTCGCCGCGAACTGCCCCTGGTGCGAGACCCCCAGCGCCGTATTCGTCGGCCGATATCGCGCGAATGCCGAGAGCGGCACCTGCGCCCCCGCCGAGGTCACCACATAAATGTCCTTGAGCGACTCCGGGCTTTGCCACCATTGCGGCGCGACTTCCATCACAACCTTGTACTGATTGAGCGGATTGTAGATCGTGGAGACCTGCCGCTGCCCGAACGCATCGTTGAGCACGCTATCGATCTGACTCATCGTCAGACCGAGGCGCGACGCCTGATCGCGATCGACGTCGAGCGTCGTCTGCAAGCCCTTGTCCTGCTGGTCCGTGTTGACGTCGACGAGATTCGGCAGATGCGAGAGCGCATTGCGCACCTTCGGCTCCCACTCGCGCAACTGCTGAAGATCATCTGCCTGCAGCGTGTACTGGTACTGCGCATTGCTCGCCCGCCCGCCTACGCGAATGTCCTGCACGGACTGCAGATAGAGCATTGCGCCAGGCTCCTTGGCCAGCTTGCCCCGCAATCGCGCAATCACCTGATCGGCCGAGATTTTGCGCTCGCCCAACGGTTTGAGCGTAACGAACATCAAGCCCCCGTTTCGGTTCGATCCGCCGGTAAAGCCCGTGACGGTCGAAACGTCCGGATCGGCCTGCACGATCTTGATGAAATCGGCCAGCTTCTTTTCCATCGCCTGGAACGAGATCGCCTGATCGGCCTGAATGAAGCCGATCATCCGCCCCGTGTCCTGCTGGGGGAAGAAGCCCTTCGGCACGACGGTATACAACCAGACGTTCAGGCAGATCGTGGCAAACAGAATCCCCAGCATGAGCGGCCCATGGCGCAACGCCCACGACAGCGAGCGCTCATATTCGCGCAGCATGCCGTCGAACATGCGCTCGGTCCATCCGCCGATCCGTGTCCAGACCGATGGTCGCGGCGGCGGCTCGGGCGCGCCCTGCATGGGCTTGCCCTTGAGCAGACGCGCGCACATCATCGGCGTCGCCGTGAGCGAGACGACCAGCGAGACCAGGATGGCGGCCGAGAGCGTGACGGCAAACTCGCGGAACAGGCGCCCCACGATGCCCCCCATGAGCAACAGCGGGATGAAAACCGCCACCAGCGAAATGCTCATCGAGAGCACCGTGAAGCCGACTTCGCGCGTGCCCTTGAGCGCGGCGGCGAACGGACTCAGGCCATCTTCGATATGGCGGGCAATGTTCTCGAGCACCACGATGGCGTCGTCGACCACGAAGCCCGTCGCAATGGTGAGCGCCATGAGCGACAGGTTGTCGAGACTGAAGCCGCACAGGTACATCACGCCGAACGTGCCGATCAGCGAGACGGGCACCGCCACGCTCGGAATAAGCGTGGCGCGCCAGTTCCGCAGGAAGAGGAACACCACCATGATGACGAGCGCAATCGAAATCAGCAGCGTGCGCTCGACTTCCTTGAGGGATGCCCGGATCGTCGGCGTGCGGTCCATCACCACGTCGAGATTGATGGCCGCCGGGATCGAGGCGCGCAGCACCGGCAGGATCTTGTTGATGCCGTCGACCGTCTTGATGATGTTCGCGCCGGGCTGCGTCGTGATGATGAGCACCACCGACGGCTTGCCATTGGCCGACCCGGCGTTGCGCAAGTCCTGCACCGAATCGACCACGTCGGCGACATCGGACAGGCGCACCGGACGGCCGTCCCGATAGCTGACGACGACCGGCAGATAGTCCTTGGCCGTCTTCGCCTGATCGTTGGCGAGAATCTGCCAGCGCTGATCGCCGTCTTCGAGCGCCCCCTTCGGCCGGTTTGCGTTGGCGGCCTGAATCGTCGTGCGCACCGTCTCGAGCGGAATCTGGTACTTGTTGAGCGCCGTCGGGTTGAGTTCGACCCGCACCGCCGGCAGCGAACTGCCGCCCACGGTGACATCGCCCACGCCGTCGAGCTGAGAGATCTTCTGCGCGAGGATGGTCGACGCGGAGTCGTACATCTGCCCGCGCGTCATGCTGTCCGACGTCAGCGCAAGAATCATCACCGGCGCGCTCGCGGGATTCACCTTGCGATAGGTCGGGTTGCTCGGCAGGCCCGACGGCAGCAGGCTGCGCGCTGCGTTGATCGCCGCCTGCACGTCGCGCGCCGCGCCGTTGATATCGCGCGAGAGATCGAACTGCAGCGTGATACGGGTCGAGCCCAGCGTGCTGTTCGACGTCATTTCCGTCACCCCGGCAATCCGGCCGAGCGAGCGCTCCAGCGGCGTGGCCACGCTCGCGGCCATCGTCTCGGGACTCGCGCCGGGTAGCGACGCCGAGACGGAGATCGTCGGAAAATCGACCTGCGGCAGCGGCGAGACGGGCAGCAACCCGAACGCGACGATGCCCGCCAGCGTGACCCCGACGGTGAGCAGAACGGTCGCGACCGAGCGCTTGATGAAGACAGCCGACAGGTTCATCGCGCTGGGCCGCCTGTGGTGGCCGGGCCCTCACTGCCGCCGCCCGGCGTGCCATGATCGCCGTGCCCCGGATCGTCCGGCGGCCCCGAGGTACCGAAACGCCGATCGCGCCAGGCGCGCGCCCGTGCGGCCAGGCGGTCGAACCACAGGTAGATCACGGGCGTGGTAAAGAGTGTGAGCACCTGACTGACCATCAGCCCGCCCACCATGGTGATCCCGAGCGGCTGGCGCAACTCGGACCCCACGCCCGAGCCAAGCATGAGCGGCAGCGCCCCAAGCACGGCGGCCATCGTCGTCATCAGGATTGGCCGAAACCGCAGCAGACATGCCTGATAGATCGCCTCGCGCGGCGCCATGCCGCGTTCACGCTCCGCCTCGAGCGCGAAGTCGATCATCATGATGGCGTTTTTCTTCACGATACCGATCAGCAGGATGATGCCGATGATCGCGATGATGCTGATATCGTTGCCCGAGACCATCAGGGCGAGCAGCGCGCCGACACCGGCCGACGGCAGCGTCGACAGGATCGTGATCGGGTGGATGTAGCTCTCGTAGAGTACCCCCAGCACGATGTACATCGTCACGACCGCCGCGAGAATCAGCCATAGCGTGTTCGAGAGCGACGCCTGGAACGCCTGCGCCGCGCCCTGGAACGTCGTCTGCGTGCTCACCGGCAGGCCGATGGACGCCTCGGCCGCGGTAATCGCCTTCACGGCATCGCCGAGCGACGCGCCCTTGGCGAGGTTGAACGAGATCGTGGCGGCCGGGAACTGGGCCTGGTGGTTGATCGCCAGCGGGGTCGGCTTCTCCACGATCTTCGCGAACGATGTCAGCGGCACCTGCACCCCCGAGGTCGACGCAACGTAGATGCCCTTCAGCGCGTCGGGGCCGCGCTGAAAATCGTTACCCACTTCGAGCACCACGCGGTACTGCGACGCCTGCGTGTAGATCGTCGAAATCAGTCGCTGTCCGAACGCGCTGTAGAGCGTCTGGTCGACGGCCGCCGGCGTCACGCCCAGGCGGCTCGCCGTGTCGCGATCGATGTCCACATACGCCTGCAAGCCATTGACTTGCAGGTCGCTCGTCACGTCGGCCAGTTGCGGTACGTGTTGCAGCTTGTCGACGAGCTTTGGCACCCAGATGCCGAGCGTATCGAGACTCGGATCCTGCAGCGTGAACTGATATTGCGTTCGGCTGATGCGGTCTTCGATGGTCAGATCCTGCACCGGCTGCATATAGAGCGCGATGCCGGGCACGTTCGCCACCTCGGGCTGGATGCGGCGGATCACTGCCGAGGCGTCGAGTCCGCGCACGGCCTTGTCTTTCAGATTGATGAGCAGACGCCCGCTGTTGAGCGTGGTGTTCACTCCATCCACCCCGATGAACGACGACACCGATTCGACGGCCGGGTCCTTGAGCACGGCGGCGACCAATGCCTGCTGGCGCTCGCCCATTGCCGCGAACGAGATCGACTGCGGTGCCTCGGAGATTCCCTGGATCACGCCCGTGTCCTGCACCGGGAAGAATCCCTTCGGCACCCACAGATACAGCAGCACCGTGAGCACAAGCGTGCCGAGCGCCACGAGCAGCGTGGCCGTTTGACGATCGAGCACCCATGAGAGCCACTCGCCGTACTTCGCGATGATGCGCTCGAACATCTCGCCGGTCTTGCGGTAGAACTTGCCCTGCTTCTCTTCGGGCACGTGACGCAGCAACTTCGCACACATCATCGGCGTGAGGGTGAGCGACACCACGGCCGAGATCAGGATCGACACCGCCAGCGTGATCGCGAACTCGCGGAACAGGCGGCCGACGACGTCGCCCATGAACAGCAGCGGAATCAGCACGGCGATCAGCGAGAACGTGAGCGAAATGATGGTGAAGCCGATCTGTTCCGCGCCCTTGAGCGCCGCCTGCAGCGGCTTTTCCCCCTGCTCCATGTAACGCGCGATGTTCTCGATCATCACGATGGCATCGTCGACCACGAAGCCGGTCGCGATGGTGAGCGCCATGAGCGTGAGGTTGTTGATCGAGAAGCCGGCCAGGTACATCACGCCGAACGTGCCAACGAGCGAGAGCGGGACGGCCACGCTTGGGATGATCGTCGCCGAGACGTTGCGCAGGAACAGGAAAATCACCATGACCACCAGGGCCACCGCGAGCAGGAGTTCGAACTGCACGTCGGAGACCGAGGCGCGGATCGTCGTGGTGCGGTCGGTCAGCAACTTCACGTCGATGCTGCCGGGCAGCGAGGCCTGCAACTGCGGTAGCAACGCCTTGACCCGGTTGACTGTCTCGATCACATTGGCGCCCGGCTGACGCTGCACGTTGAGCACGATGGCCGGCGTGGTATCCGCCCACGCGGCAAGCTTGGTGTTCTCGGCGCCATCGATGACGTCGGCGACATCGGAAAGACGGATCGGGCCGCCGTTCTTATACGCGATGACCAGGTTGCGGTACTCGTCGGCCGACGCGAGCTGGTCGTTGGCGTCGATGGTCGAGGCACGCAGCGGGCCGTCGAAACTGCCCTTCGCCTGGTTGACGTTGGCCGCCGCGATGGACGTGCGAACGTCCTCGATGCTCAGCCCGTACGACGTAATCGCGCGGGGATTGACCTGAATGCGCACCGCCGGGCGTTGGCCACCCGAGAGGCTCACCAGACCGATGCCGGGCAATTGCGAAATCTTCTGCGCCACACGTGTGTCGACCAGATCTTCGAGCTTGGGCAGCGGCAGGGTCTTCGACATGATCGCCAGCGTCAGGATCGGCGTATCGGCCGGATTGACCTTGCTGTAGATCGGCGGCATCGGCAGATCGGTGGGCAGCAGATTGCTGGCGCTGTTGATCGCGGCCTGCACTTCCTGCTCGGCAACGTCGAGCCCGAGATTGAGCGAGAACTGCAGCGTGATCACCGACGCGCCGCCCGAACTGGTCGACGACATCTGGTTCAGGCCCGGCATCTGGCCGAACTGGCGCTCCAGCGGGGCCGTCACCGACGAGGTCATCACATCCGGGCTGGCGCCCGGATAGAGCGTGACCACCTGAATGGTCGGGTAGTCGACTTCCGGCAATGCCGAGAGCGGCAGCAGACGGTAGGCGACGAAACCGGCAAGCAGGATCGCCACCATCAGTAACGAGGTGGCGACCGGTCGGAGAATAAACGGGCGGGACGGATTCATTGGCTACGTCGAAGGGTGTCTCTGGGGGCCGTGGGCCAAACGTGGGCGAGGCGTGGACGCGTGAGGTCGTGCGACGTCACGCGAGACCGTCCTATTGCGCCGGACGGCGATGACCGCCGTTGCGCTTGTCCCCCGGCGCGGGCGGCGCAACCGCCGCCGCACGGCTCGCGGCCGTGATCACCTCGACCCTCGCGCCGTCGCGCAGCTTGTCCATGCCGTCGATCACGAGCTTCTCGCCCGGCGCGATGCCGGACTCCACCGCGACGTTGGTGCCGTCGGTCGGCCCGAGCTTCACGGTCTTGAGCTTGACCGTCTGATCCGGCTGCACCGTGTAGACAAAACTGCCCTGCGTACCGCGCTGCACCGCCGCGCTTGGAATCAGCGTGGCGCCCTTGAGCGTGTCGACGAGCATCTTCACGTTGACGAACTGGTTCGGAAACAACAAGCCGTCGCGATTGGCAAATTCGGCCTTGAGCTTGACGGTGCCGGTTGTCGTGTCGATCTGGTTGTCGATGGAGGCGAGCCTGCCGGTGGCCAGCTTCACCTTGCCGGCACGGTCGAAGGCTTCGACGGGCAGCGTCTCCCCGTCGCGCGAGCGTTTGAGGACCTTCGACAGGTTGTCCTCGGGAATCGTGTAGACGACGGTAATTGGCGTTACCTCGTTGATGATGACGATGCCGTTGGTGTCCGACGCGTGAATGATGTTGCCCGGATCGACCTGGCGCAGCCCTGCGAGCCCGGACACCGGCGCGATCACGCTGGCATAGTTCAGTTGCAGGCGGGCGTTGCCGAGCTGCCCCTCATCGGATTTGACGGTTCCTTCGTACTGCTTGACGAGTGCACGCTGAGTATCCACCGTCTGCGCGGCGATCGAATCCTGCTTGAGCAGTGTCTCGTAACGGGCGAGGTCGAGTTGCGCATTCTTGAGCAACGCCTGGTCGCGGGCGAGTTGGCCCTCCATCTGGGTGACCTGTACCTGGAAGGCACGCGGATCGATTTCGGCGAGCAACTGGCCTTCCTTGACGATGTCGCCTTCCTTGAAGTGCACCTTCATGAGCTGTCCGTCGACACGCGAATGCACGGTCACACTGCGCGTGGGCGTGACGGTGCCCAGCCCGTTGAGGAAGACCGGCAGGTCGCCCGTCTTTGCCTCGACCGCCGTCACCGGCGTGGCGGGCGCACCCGCGCCGGCCATGCCGCCCGGCGCCGCGCCGCGACGCCCGCCCGCTTGAGCCGGACCTTGCGCACTTTGCGAATGCAGTCGGTAGTAAACGCCCCCGGCGATGAGCACGACAATCAGCCCGATCACGGCGGGCACGAGCCAGCGGCGCGTGCGCGAAGCCGCAGGGGCTGGCCCGGTGTCGCGTTGCGTGCCCGCGGCGGCGGATGCGGGCCGATCAGAACCGTTCGGTGGTTCGGAACCGTGGGGACCGTGCTCGGTCATGACTTCCTCATTACAGCGCAGTAGTAGGTGGATTCGTCCCGTGCGGACGACGGTCTTGCAATCGGGTGCCGCGGCGCAGCAAAACGTCCGCACGCCCCGGGGGCTTTGCCTCAGGCCAGATCCGGCCAATCAGCATAGCAGACCGTTGTCAAAGCCCGATAGGACGGCTGATTACACCCGCTTTCCCCAAGGGGAATCGCGTTTGGCGCGGCAGAGGAAAGACCGTCCGCGCGCGCGATGGTTCGCATGGCAGCGTTGGCAATGCGCGTCGCGATGCGCTGCATTGCCTTGTCGCAGCGCTCTCGCAACGCGAGACGTACGGCTGAGTGTGCGGAACTGGCCACCGACAGGGTGGCTCGCCGGTTCGATCGAACCTTATGCGATGGGGGCGAATTTCGTGTATCGCCGGCGCTGGCTCTATTATTACGCAACGTTACGGGTGACCAATGCTGTAATGTCTGGAAACAATACCCGCGTCAAGCCGCGCGGGGAGGCCACTATCATGACAACACTCCCTGTCCGAACGAATATGAAGATTCTTGTTGTCGACGACGATCCCGATCTGCGTGATCTGTTGCGCGAATATCTGAGCCGCCACGGCTTCTCGGTGGCCGTGATGCATGACGGCGACGGATTGGCCGCACGCCTGGAGCGTGAGCGTCCCTCCCTGATCGTGCTTGACCTGATGATGCCCAAGGTCGATGGTCTCACCGCCCTGCGGGACCTGCGCGCGCGCAACGACGATGTGCCGGTGATCCTGCTCACCGCGCGCAGCGACGAGATCGACCGCATCGTCGGGCTGGAAATCGGTGCCGACGACTATCTCGGCAAGCCGTTCAGCCCGCGCGAGCTGCTCGCCCGGATCAATGCCGTGTTGCGCCGTCGCAAGCAGCCCGATGCCGCGGTGCCCGAGCAACGCGAGAACTACACGTTCGGCCCGTTCGTGCTCGACTTCCGCAGTCGCACGCTGACCCGCGATGCGCAGTTGCTCACGCTCTCCGACGGCGAATACGGCTTGTTGCGCCTGCTGGTAAACCACGCGATGCAGGTGCTCTCGCGCGAGCGCATCATCGAACTGCTCTACGGCGCGGACAGCGATGTCAACGATCGCGGCATCGACGTGCAGATCTGGCGCCTGCGCCGTCTGCTCGACGAAGACGCGCAGAGCCCGCGCTTCATCCAGACCGTGCGCGGGCGCGGTTACATCTTCGTTCCCGACGGTCAACGCGCCGACATGGCCACCGGTTGATGGCCCGGCGCCGGACACAACGCGGCGTCGTCGCGCTGTTCGACGACGTCACCTCCCCGTCTGACAAGGACGCCGGCATGCTGCCGATACTGCTTACCCCAGCCCACAGGCAGAGCCCTGCATGAAAGGCCGTTTTGACACTCTATTTGGCCGGCTCGCGCTGCTCATCATCGCAGCGCTGGTCATCAGCCATTTCTCGTATCTCACGATCCTGCGCAGCGATCGCGATGAGACGCGCGTGCAGAATGCCGCCGAGCAAATGGCTTTCATCATCAAGGCGGCGGCCGAAGTGCACGACGGCAGCTCGACGCTCACATTGCCGGATCTCGTGCAGGTCGTGCCGGTCTCGTTCGCGCACGGCGACGTCTTCGAGGCCGCCAGCAAGACCGCCCGCCTCACGACCGAACTCGCCCGGCGCCTGCCCGCGGGCACGCAGTTGCGCGTGGAGCGCACGCCACCGCCTCGCATCTGGGCCCGCCTGCCGGGCCGCGACTACTGGATCGCCACGCCGGTGCTGTCCGTGCGTAATCCGCCAGGCACGGCCATGATTTTGCCGGGCCTGGCCGCAGTCCTCGGCATTACTGTCGTCTTTGCGTTGTTCGCGGCGTGGCAATTACAGCGGCCGGTGCGGGACATGGCCGCCGCCGCCGAGCAACTCGCCACCCATCGCATTCGCACCCAGGTCAAAGAGCGCGGCCCGTTGGAGTTGCGTCAACTGACCGAGCGCTTCAATCGCATGAGCCACGACATCGTGCAAACCGACCGGGAACGCAACACCATGCTTGCCGGCATTGCCCACGATCTGAAAACGCCGCTTGCACGGTTGCGTCTGCGTGCCGAAATGCTCGACGACGCCCAGATGAGCGAGGGCATTACACGCGACGCCGAATCGATGACCCGCATCGTCGATCAGTTCCTGCTGTTTGCCCGGGGCATTGAAATGGAAAGTGCGACGTCGCCGGTGGAAGCCCGTATTCCCGCACTGGTCGCCCCGTTCCTCGATCAAGGTTATGCCATCGAACTCGATCTTCAGGCCGGTCCGGGCTTCAAGCTCAGACAGACCTATCTCGAGCGCATCGTGAACAACCTGCTCGATAACGCGGTGACGTACGGACAGGCGCCGCTCGCGATTCGCACGTCACACGACGCCGGCGGATGGCGTCTCGTGATCGAAGACAGCGGCCCGGGCATTGCCAATGAAGACATCAATCGCATCGTGCGACCGTTTGTCCGGCTCGATCCGGCCCGCGGCGGCAATGCGCATTGCGGGCTCGGTCTCGCGATTGTCGATAAGCTCACCCAGCAACTGGGCGGACGCGTATCGTTCAGCAATCGGCCCACCGGCGGCTTGCAGGTCACGCTGATGTTTCCGCCGGAAGATCCGGGCTCGGAATAAGCGGGCTCTGCGTACGGCGCGTGCCGGATACACGGCACGCACCATAAAAAACCCGCCGTCGGTGTACGAACGGCGGGTTTTGTCCTTTACGGCACGGCATCACATCAAGCCACAGCCAGACGATCCGGGTTGGGGGCAATGCGACGACTGAATGGCTGCGCTAGTGCGCACAGGGACACGGCGGCCAACGCTCGCCGCCGCGGACTGACCGCGGCGCAGCGATGGTGGCGCCCCGCCCCCCCCTGGCATGTGACCGGCAGTACCGGTTCGGATTGGGTCAGCGAATTACTTGATCAGGAATTTCTCTTTGTTCTTGCCGACCCACTTCGGGGCGCGGCCACGGCCCGACCACGTTTCGCCCGTGGCCGGATTCATGTACTTCGGCGCAATCTGGGCGCGCGCGGCACGGCGACGACCATCGGTTGCGACAAGCCCCAGATCCTTGGCGGACAGTTCATATTCCTGAATCTTCTGTTTGACTTCAGCGATGACCTGAGCGACTTCACGGGCCCGAGCCTCTTCGATTTGCTTTTCAATCTTTTCGCGCTGCGCGACGAGTTCTTTATAGCTTGCCATCTGGCCTGTCCTTGGGTTGTTAAAATGGATCGCCACTTAAAATAGCACGAGTTTTAATAATTTGAAAACCGCATTTCCAGAGAATGAGTCTGGAAACGCCAAAATCGCATTGAATCGTCCGATCGATGCTTCCGACAATGCACAGAATCGGGGCGCGATTCCGGGAATACCATCAAATCGGCCTCGTCGATATCGATGCATTAGCGTGACCCATTGCCGGCAATCGCAAAAGCATTCCCGCCATCGGGCGATGTGGACGCGAGGCGGCATGATAAGTTCACACTTTTCTCTGCAAGTTTTCGTAAGGTTTTTTCACCGGGCCATGTTTGGCGCCGACGACGCAGACGGCATCATCGCGCGATGCCTCAGGCAATAGGTGTTTCCCAAACATTCAATCGCTATCCGATCGTTCCGTGATCCGAAAGACTTCACTCTTTCGGATTATCCGCATCCCAGCGCCGTAATTCACGGATAACCCGAGCGACAATCGGACCCGTGCGATTCGCGGGACGTCGTCTCGGGCGTGCCATCGGTGTCACCCGCGATTTTCGAATCGTAGCCATCAAACGCATGCGTCGATGCCATCTCCCGAGTCGATCGCATTTTCGTACAATAGAACCGTCGGGCCTGACGCTACTGCGCGTCAAGGTTCGTATGGCAATATTGATGGGCACGAACACAATGTTCGCGCAGATCGAATTAAGTCAATCCAGAATTGTCACAATCGGCGATTTGCGATTCGGATTCGGGCGAATTCAACGGAATTTTGAGCGCATGAGCACGTCGACGCTGGCTGAGGATTCGCATTCGCCGTTCGGTACCCCCGCGCGCGTGCTCACTACCGAGCGCACGGTCTTGCGTCAGTGGCGACCGGAGGATTTGCCACTTTTCGCCGCGCTCAATGCCGATCGAGATGTCATGCGCCACTTTCCGACGACACTCGACCGGACCCAGAGCGACGCCATCGCGCACCGACTGGCCCAACATATCGAGACGCATGGCTATGGTCCCTGGGTGCTGGAAATCCCTGGTGTGACGCCGTTCGCGGGATTCGTCGGCCTGATGCGCGTGGGCTTCGACGCCCCTTTCGCGCCGGCCGTGGAGATCGGCTGGCGGCTGGCGCGTGCCTGGTGGTCGAAAGGCTATGCGACCGAGGCCGCCTTCGCCGCCGCACATTTCGCGTTCGAAACGCTCGGCCTGGAAGCACTGGTGTCGTTCACCGTTCCCGCGAACGTTCGCTCACGCGCGGTCATGGAGCGCATCGGCATGCGCCATTGCCCCGACGAAGACTTTCTGCATCCGCTGATTCCGGCCGGCCACCGGATGCGCCGTCACGTGCTGTACCGGCTCAACGCCGACGAATTGGCGGCCAACCAGCGCTAGGCGTCGCCTCGGCGATTGAAGCAGTCGCTTAAATCGTGGGACAATCCGAGTCTTTGCGCCAGCCATTCCCCCCATTGTGTCGCGCGCCGTCATCATTCCGCTCATCATCGCTTGCGCCCTGTTCATGGAGAACATCGACGCCACGGTGATCACCACCTCGCTGCCCGCCATGGCGCGAGATCTTCATCAAGACCCGATTTCGCTGAAGATGGCGCTCACCGCCTACGTGGTCGGGCTCGGCATCTTCATTCCGATCTGCGGCTGGGTCTCCGATCGGTTTGGCGCGCGCAACGTCTTCCGCACGGCGATCGGCATCTTCATGGCCGGCTCGATTCTCTGCGCGCTGTCGTTTTCGCTGCCGACGTTCGTGTTCGCCCGCTTTCTGCAGGGCGTGGGCGGCGCGATGATGGTGCCGGTCGGCCGTCTCGTGATCTTTCGCGCGGTGCCCAAGCACGATCTGGTCAAGGCCATCGGCTACCTGACGATGCCCGCACTGCTCGGCCCGGTCATCGGCCCGCCATTGGGCGGCGCGATCACGGCCTATCTGCATTGGCGCTGGATCTTCTTCGTCAACATTCCGGTGAGCCTGCTCGGCATCTACCTCGCGGGCAAATACATCGACAACGAGCGCGGCGGCGACGCCGGACGCCTCGACACGCTAGGCTTCGTCCTCTCCGCGCTCGGCAGCGGCCTGCTCATGCTCGGGCTGGCCATAATCGGCGAACCCCACATCGACGGCAGCGTTGTCGTCACCCTGTGCGCCGTGGGCGCCCTCTTTGTCTACGCCTACTGGCGCCATGCCAATCGTGTGCAAGCGCCTCTGCTCGACCTCAGGTTGCTGCGCATCCCAACGTTCCACGCCAGTGTCGTCGGTGGATCGCTCTTTCGCATCGGGTTGGGGGCTGTGCCGTTTTTGCTGCCGTTGGCGCTGCAGGAGGGGCTGCATATGGATCCGTTCGAATCCGGCATGATTACCTGCGCGTCGGCGTTCGGGGCGATTTTCATGAAGGCGATCGCGCAGCGCGTGCTCGCGCGATTCGGTTTTCGCCGCGTGCTGATCGTCAATGCGGCGTTGGCCGGTCTGGCGCTGTCGTCTTACGGATTCTTCACGCATGACACGCCGGTGATCGTGATGCTAGCCGTCGTTGCGTTCGGCGGCTTCTTCCCGTCGCTGCAGTTCACTTGCCTCAATTCGATCGTGTACGCCGACATTGCCAGCGTCGACGCCAGCCGAGCCACAAGTCTTGCCAGCGTGGTTCAGCAGTTGTCGCTGGGGCTGGGCGTAACGATTTCGGGAATGGTGCTGCAGGCGAGCAGCCGGCTGGCCGGCCACGAACACCTGACCACCCGCGATTTCCTGCCGGCGTTCCTCGTGATCGGCCTGTTCTCCTGGCTATCGATTCCGGTCACCCGACAACTGGCCGCCGACGCGGGCACGGAGTTGGCGAGAAAGCACTGAGCCGCGCGCGTTACTTCGCGTCGGCCCGTGTCATGACCGCGTGCAGCGCCATGCCGGCGATCATGGCGACGACGAACAACAGCCCCTTGCCCGAACCGGCGCCGAGCAGCACCAGCGCAGGTCCCGGGCAAATCCCCGCGATTCCCCAGCCGACGCCGAACGTCAGCGCCCCGAGCACCAACCGTTTGTCCAAACCTTTCGCCCCCGGCCAGGCACGTGGCTCGCCCGTCCAGGCCAGTGCCTGCGAGCGTGCCAGTCGGAACCCGACCAGCCCCACCGCGATGGCCCCGCCCATCACGAACGCCAGCGACGGATCCCACTGGCCGGCCAAATCGAGAAAGCCCAGCACCTTCGCCGGATTCGCCATCCCGGCGAGTATCAGCCCCAGCCCGAAGACGAGGCCGCCAATGAACGCAAAAAGCAGCTTCTTCATGCCGCACCTCCCAGATTGAGTACGTGGCGCACGACGAACACGGTCAGGAAACCCATCGCCATGAAACACAGCGTGGCGACGAGCGAGCGCCACGACAACCGCGACAAACCGCACACGCCGTGGCCGCTCGTACAGCCCGACCCGAGTCGCGTGCCGAAGCCGACCAGCACACCCGCCGCCACGAGCATCGCGGCACTGGCGTCGATCTGCGCCGTGGGCACGTCGGCCACGGCGCGGTACGCCCAAGGGGCTGCCATCAACCCGACGACGAAGGCGATGCGCCACCCCACATCGCCGGCGCGAGGACGCAACAGGCCACCGGCAATGCCGGAAATGCCCGCGATGCGCCCGGTCGCCAGCATCAGCCAGACAGCGGCAACGCCAATGAGCAAGCCGCCGGCCAACGCGGTCCATGGGGTGAAGTGAAGGGTATCGAGGGTCATCTGCGGAGCGTCCCGTCAATTAATCAGGATTTCGGACAAAACTGGTCGTAGAGGCATGCCAGTACGGCAAGCACTGCGCCATCGGCGACTGAATAGTAGATACGTTTGCCGTCTCGCCGGGTCGTCACCAGCGACTCGGTACGCAGCACGGCGAGCTGCTGTGAGAGTGTCGGTTGCCGAATGTCGAGCTGCGCCTCCAGTTCCCCCACAGACAGTTCGCCCTGTGTGAGCTGGCACAGGATCAGCAGACGGTCTTCATTGGCCAGCGCGCGCAGCAGCGCGGTCGCATCGCACGCGGCGGCGCGCAACCGTGCGACATCCAGCGGTGCAGTGTCCGCGGAGGCCGTGGCCCGGTCGACAAGGGATAGCGCAGTCACTTTTGGCATGGCAGGATCGAACAATTCAGAGCATTGCGGCGCAGCGAGAGGTCACGTCGCCATAAACATTATACTAGACTATAATATATCAATTAATAAATTAATGCAGGAGCCGATCATGCCAGCCACGCCCGCCAACATCGAAGCCTTCTTCGACACCACCACCTCCACGGTGACCTATGTGGTGTTCGATGCGCCGGGCTCACGCGCGGCCATCATCGATCCGGTGCTCGACTACGACCCCAAGGCGGGCCGAACGCATACGGAATCGGCTGAGCGCGTGCTCGACTTCGTGGCCGCACACAAGCTCACGGTCGACTGGATTCTTGAGACGCATGCGCACGCCGATCACCTGTCGGCAGCGCATTGGCTCAAGGAGCGCGTCGGCGGACGCATTGCCATCGGCGAGCACATCCGGGAGGTGCAGCACGTCTTCAAGACGCTGTTCCATCTGGGCGCCGACGTGCCGCCAGACGGCTCGCAATTCGACCATTTGTTCGAAGACGGGGAGACGTTCGCCATTGGCGCGCTGCAGGCCGAAGCGATGTTCGTCCCCGGCCATACGCCGGCGGACATGGCCTATCGTGTGGGCGACGCCGTGTTTGTCGGCGACACCCTCTTCATGCCCGATGTCGGCACGGCACGCTGCGACTTCCCCGGCGGCAATGCCCACACGCTCTTCCGCTCGATCCGCCGCCTGCTGGCGCTGCCGGCGTCGACGCGTCTGTTCATGTGCCACGACTATCCGCCCGCCGGTCGCGCGGCGAACTGGCAAACGACCGTGGACGAGCAACGGCGCGCCAACATCCACGTGCACGACGGCATCGATGAGCACACCTTTGTCGCCATGCGTGAGGCCCGCGACAAGACGCTCGAGATGCCAACGTTGATTCTGCCCGCCGTGCAGGTCAACATCCGCGCAGGCGACATGCCGGCGCCGGAAGCCAACGGCACGCGCTATCTGAAGATCCCTCTCAACGCGCTGTAAGCTGCTCGGCCAACGCATCGCGCGCGTGCGTGACCCACTCAGGCTCGCCACGGCGCGCGGGAAGCAAATGAAATTCGGCGTCCGGCAGCGCGGGCAGGCGCCGCCCGGGCATCAACGTTTCGATACGCGCAAGCGATGGCCCCGACGCCGACGCATTCAGGCACGCCACCCCGAGCCCCGCGCTCAACGCCAACTGAAGCCCCGCCACGCCCGAGGCCACGTGCGCAATCGTGTAGGGCACCCGGTGGGCGTCAAGCCATTGTGTGGTGAAGCGATGCAGCGCACAGCTATCGGGCAGCACCAGCAGCGGTAGCGGCGCGCCGGCCGCCAGAACGAGGTCCGGCGACGCCACCCACTCGAGCGACTCGCGCCCCAGCGTGCGCGTGCCGGCCACTGCCTCGCGACCGAGCGCCTTGCCGAGCACGCGCATCGACAGACCGATGTCGAAGTCGCCCGTGTCATAACCCGCCTCGATCTCCCCGCTTTTCAGAATCGTGACGTGAATGCGCAGCGACGGATACGCCATGCCGAGATGCCGCAGCATGCGCGCGACTTCGGCCGGACGAAAGTAGTCCGTGATCGCCAGCCGCAACTCGCCGGCGAGGGAGAATCCGCGCACGTCATGCCACGCCCGTTCGGACTGCGCGAGCAACTGCCGAGCGTGTCCAAGCAGACGCTCGCCCGCCGGCGTCGGGCTTACGCCAAATTTGCCGCGTGTGAACAACGTCACGCCGATGCGCGCTTCGAGCTTGCGAATCTGCTCGCTCACTGACGACTGCGACAGGAACACGCGCGGCGCGGCGGCCGACAGACTGCCCGCCTCGGCCACCGCAACGAAGGTGCGCAACTGATCGAAATCGAAACCGGGCGTCATACATCCATCCATTGACAAAAACGATGGATCAAATCGTAAATTCCTGCTTTTCCGATGTCAATCCTCCCCCTAGACTGAGGGCGTTGTCTTCACATCATTCAGCATCGCTTAACCTTTGGGAGCCGCACCATGCCGCACATCGTCCTGCAACTCTCGGGCACACCCGACGACACCCTCTCGCGCAACGCCGTTCGCGCGGTCTCGCAGCTGACCGTCGACACGCTGCACAAGGCGCCGGAGGTCATCGCCGTGACAGTCGACTATATTCCGCACACGCGCTGGTTCATCGGCGGAGCGCCGCTCTCGGAGCAAGGAAAAAACGCCTTCCATCTGGACATCAGCGTGACCGACGAGACGAACACGAAGGCGGAGAAGGCGCAGTTCATTGCTCAGGTGTTCGAAACGTTGTCGGGCCTGCTCGGCAACGTGCACGAGTGCTCGTACATCCACGTGATCGACGCGCGCGGCGCGGCCTATGGTTACGGCGGACGCACGCAGGAATATCGCCATCAGCACGCGTCGACGTCGTGACGCCTCGGCGCTCACTTTGACTGGCGGGGCGCTTCCGAGCGCCTGCCAGTCAATGCAACGTTGCGGCATACGTCATGTTTCGACGAACAAAACGAAACAATTCCAACACTTTTTTACGACTATTCGCTTCGCGGTAGACGCGGCTCCTCGTACGATGAAGACGTACTCAAAAATCGAACTCGAAGGGAGCCATCATGAAAAAACTGACGCTGACCGTTGCCCTTGTTGCCGCGACGCTCGGGGGCATTGCCACCGCCCCGGCCCATGCACAGGTGGGCGTGTCCATCAACATCGGCGCGCCGCCGGCGCCGCGCTATGAGCCGATGCCGCCGCCGCGCGTCGGATACATTTGGGCGCCGGGTTTCTGGGACTGGGACGGCCATCGCCATGAGTGGCGCCGCGGCCACTGGGAACGTGACCGTCCGGGCTACGCGTATCGCGCGCCGGCCTGGCATCAGGGTCCGAACGGCTGGGCACTGAGTCGCGGCGGCTGGGATCGCGGTGATCGCGGCCGAGGACCGGATCGTCGTGACGATCACGATCGTGGCCGCGGCCATGGCCACGACGGCCGAGATCACGGCCGCGATCATCGCAACTGATTCACGCCGCGCGGCGTGAAAACGAAAAGAGCCCCGGCTCGGCCGGCAGCGCATCGGATCGATACGTCTGCCGGACCGGCCGGGGCCGTGACGGGTGTCACACCCAGGAAACTCTCCCCAAGCGTGCCCCGCGTGTAGTCATCAGTCGCGGTTGGCTTGAATAACGGTCAGCGCCGTCATGTTGATGATGCGTCGCACGGTGGAGCTCGACGTCAGCACGTTGACCGGTGCTCCGACACCCAACAGGAACGGTCCTACCGCCACGTTGCTGCCCGCGCCCGTCTTGAGCAGGTTGTAGGCGATGTTGCCCGAGTCGACGTTCGGGCACACCAGCAGGTTCGCCGCGCCCTTCAAACGCGACTGCGGCAGAATGCGGCTGCGCAGACCTTCATCGAGCGCGCAGTCGCCGTGCATTTCGCCGTCGATCTCCAACTCCGGCGCCTGCGCCCTGACCATCTCCAGTACTCGACGCATCTTCGTGCCCGACGCAGCGCTGCCCGAGCCGAAATTCGAACGCGAGAGCAGCGCGACCTTCGGGTTCAGGTTCAGCCACGACATCTGCTTGGCGGCGGCCATCGTGAACTCGGCGATCTGCTCGGCCGTCGGATCATCGTTGACGTGCGTGTCCACGAGCGCCACGGTGCGCTTGTCGAGCAGCAGGATGTTCATCGCCGCGTAAGTATTCGCGCCCGGCTGCTTGCCGATGACTTCGTCGACGAAGCGCAGGTGGTCGTGATACGCGCCCACGGTGCCGCAGATCATGCCGTCGGCGTCGCCCAGGCGCACCATCATCGCGCCGATCAGCGTGAGACGGCGGCGCATCTCGACACGCGCCATTTCCTTCGTGATGCCGTCACGGCAACGCAGCTCCCAGTAGTTGGTCCAGTACTGGTGGAAGCGCTCGTCGTAGTAAGGATTGGTCACTTCGACATCCTCGCCCAGGCGCAGGCGCAGGCCGAACTTCTCGATGCGCGCGAGCAGCACTTCCGGGCGGCCCACCAGGATCGGACGCGCCAGCTTTTCGTCGACGATCACCTGCACGGCACGCAGCACGCGCTCTTCCTCGCCTTCCGCGAACACGATGCGCGACTTGCCGCCGTCGCGCACGAGTTGCTTGGCCGCCGAGAAGATCGGCTTCATGAACGCGCCCGAGTGATACACGAACTGTTGCAACTGGTCGGCATACGCGTCGAAGTCGGCCATCGGACGCGTGGCCACGCCGTCTTCCATGGCGGCGCGCGCCACGGCCGGGGCAATGCGCACGATCAGACGCGAATCGAACGGCTTCGGAATCAGGTATTCGGGCCCGAACGACAGGTCATACGCGCCGTAGGCGGTTGCCACGGAGTCGTTCGGCTCTTCCTGGGCCAGCGCGGCGATCGCGTGCACGGCGGCGATTTCCATGTTGCGCGTGATCGTGGTCGCGCCCACGTCGAGCGCGCCGCGGAAGATGTACGGGAAGCACAGCACGTTGTTGACCTGGTTCGGGAAGTCCGAACGGCCGGTGGCGAGCACCACGTCGTCGCGTGCGGCGCGGGCTTCTTCCGGGAAGATTTCCGGCGTCGGGTTGGCCAGCGCCAGAATCAGCGGACGCGCCGCCATCGTCTTGAGCATGGCCGGCTTGAGCACGCCCCCGGCGGACAGGCCGATGAACACGTCGGCACCCTCGATCACTTCCGCGAGCGTGCGCTTGTCGGTCGGCTGCGCGAAGCGCGCTTTGTCCGGGTCCATGCCCACCGTGCGGCCTTCGTAGACCACGCCATCGATGTCGGTTGCCCAGACATTCTCGACCGGCAGGCCCAGGTCGACCATCAGGTCCAGGCAGGCAAGCGCGGCGGCGCCGGCGCCCGAGGTCACGACCTTGACTTCGCGGATGTCTTTGCCCACGACCTTCAAGCCGTTGATGAACGCGGCGCAAACGGTGATGGCGGTGCCGTGCTGATCGTCGTGGAAGACGGGGATCTTCATCCGTTCACGCAGCTTTCGCTCAACGGTGAAGCACTCCGGGGCCTTGATGTCTTCGAGGTTGATACCCCCGAACGTGGCTTCGAGACTCGCGATGATCTCGACCAGCTTGTCCGGGTCGCTCTCGGTGATTTCGATGTCGAACACATCGATTCCGGCGAATTTCTTGAAGAGGACGGCCTTGCCTTCCATCACCGGCTTGGAGGCGAGCGCGCCGATGTTGCCAAGACCCAGCACGGCCGTGCCGTTCGTGATCACGCCGACCAGATTGCCGCGACCGGTGTACTTGAACGACTGTGCGGGATCGGCGGCAATTTCCTGACACGGGATGGCGACGCCCGGGGTGTAGGCGAGCGCCAGATCGCGCTGCGTGACGAGCGGCTTGCTGGCCGTCACGGAAATCTTGCCCGGGGTCGGGAACTGGTGATATTCCAGGGCGGCCTGGTGATCGTTGCTTTGGCTCATGGGGGTGTCGTCCTCGGTCGATGTCTCGGCTCTGCCTTGCGCCGCGGACCGTTCTGGAGACGGTTACCGCCGTGGCGCATCAGAGGTGAGGCCATTCTAGGGAGCCGCCAGCGAGGGACGATTCTGAATTACTATGGGGGCATCATGTTTTCGTTATAAGCCCGGAGCATCGGGGGTTTCAGGGGATTGGGGACAGATGGGGGCGGTGCCTTTCGATAAGGGGGAAGTGGTCCGGCGGTTGACCACTCGGCTCAAGATGCGTCATCTCGTGCTGTTGCTGCAAATTCAGCAGCACGGCTCGCTCACGCGAGTGGCCGAGCATATGGCGACGAGTCAGCCGGCGGTCACCAGTGCCCTCGCGGAGCTCGAAGGCATGCTCGGCGGCCCGCTGTTCGACCGCACGCCGCGCGGCATGACGCCCACGCCGCTGGGCGATGTCGTTCTCGCTCGTGCGCAGGCGATGGTGCACGACCTGGATCACCTGACTCGCGACATCGAGGCCGTGATGGCCGGACACGCCGCGCGGCTGCAGGTGGGCGTGATCCCCTATATCTCCGGCAAGACGCTGGCTGCCGCGATTCAGCAAACGCTCGCCGAGATCCCCCAGCGACTGACCGTCACCCTCCATGAAGGCACCAGCGAATCGCTGATGGCGCAACTGCGCGACCACTCGCTCGACGTGGTGATCGGACGCGCGGGCGCCGGCCTCGACCTGACGCAGGTGCAATTTGAAGTGCTGCACCACCAGATGCCGCGCGTTGTCGCCAACCGCCGTCTGGCCGCCCGGCTCGGACGAAGCGCCCCGGTGTGGGCGCAGCTCGCCGAACTCGACTGGGTGATGGGCGCGCCCCACACACCGATGCGCGACCAGTTATCCGATCTATTCCTGCACGCGGGCGTGGTACCGCCGGTGCCGGTGGTCGAGAGCTTTTCGTCGCGCCTGACGGGGGAGTTGCTCGCCAGCAGCGAGCGCGCGGTGTCGCTGTTGCCGGCAGACATAGCCGAGGAGCTGGTGCGTATCGCCGGCGTGGCGATCGTGCCCTGGTCGCTCACATGGACGCTGCCTCCGGTGGCGATGTTCACGCGCCGGGAAAATCCTCGCGAGACGCATCGCCTGTTCACGCAGGCGCTGCGCGCGCAGTACCAGGTGGTGGCTGGCGCGGCTTGAGCGTTTGCCGCTGCGGCCCCGGTTACGGTTGCGTTCGCGTGGCGCCATAGACAAGGCTTGGCGTCGTCGAACGGTTCTGCGGGCCCGCTGCCGGACGGATTGCCGAAAGGGTCTGAAAGGCCTTTAGACGCCAAAACCAGCCAATGTCCAGAAATAGACCCTTTTCGGCTCGTTCGCTGCGCAATCGCTCACGCCATGTCCGGCGTATGGTGTCGGGCATGACCCATGCCATGCCTGCCCCGCCTCCCGCCGATAACGCATCCGCCGACCCTTCGCCGGCAGTCACGCCGTTTGCGCCCTCACCGCACCAGATTTTCCTGTCGCCGGCCCTGCTGCCCACGCAAGTCGGCCCGGCCGGCCTGCGCTTCGATTTCAATGACGGCGCACGCGTGGTCATTCCCGATTTCGGTCAGCCGCTGCCGTGGCGCGTGCGGATCAGCGACCTGCGAGACGACAGCACGCTGGCCGATGTCTCCCTCTGCTCGGGGGTCGTGCGCAGCCCGGCCAAGTATTTCGTGCCATATGGCATCACGATCTGGCTGAACGACGTGGAAGTGTTCGCGCATCGCTACGACGCGCGCGACCAGGAGGTGCTCGTCCAGTTTCCGTTGGCCGCCCTGGGCGACGTGCTCGGCTGGCTGCCTTATGCGCTGCGTTTTGCGCGGCTGCATGGGTGCCGTCTGGCCTGTGTCGTCACCCCGGCCGTGGCGTCGCTGTTCCGCGACGCGTATCCGGACGTCGATTTCGTCGCGCAGGACAAGGTAGAGCGACGCAAGTATTACGCGACCTACAACATCGGCCTGTTTTTCGACGACGTGGCACGCGTAAAACAACCGCGCGACTTCCGCGCGACAGGGCTACATCGCACCGCGGCGCACATTCTTGGCGTAGACGATGCCGAGGCACGCGCGAAGACGGTGCTGCCGGACGCGTCGCGGCCGATGGCGGCACCTTACGTCTGCATCGCCGTGCAAAGCACCGCGCAATGCAAATACTGGAATCGGCCGGGGGGATGGGATGCGGTTGTGGCCGGACTGCGAGAACGCGGTATGCAGGTCGTGTGCATCGATCAGAAGGCGCGGCACGGCAAGGGGGATTTCTGGCAGTCGATCCCGGCGGGCGCGATCGATGCCACGGGCGACCTGCCGTTGACGGAACGCGCGCGCTGGCTGATGCACGCGAGTGCCTTTATCGGCTTGTCGAGCGGACTGTCGTGGCTCGCGTGGACGATGGGCACGCCCACGGTGCTGATCTCGGGTTTCACCCTGCCGCACAACGAGTTCGCCACGCCCTACCGGGTGAATGCGCGCGACGTCTGCACCGGCTGCTGGCACGACCCGGTGCTGCGCTTCAACCACGACGACTTTCACTGGTGCCCACGGCATCGCGACACGCCGCGCGCGTTCGAGTGCACGCGGGAGATTCGCCCGGACGATGTGTTGGCCGCGCTGGATCGCGTGCCTGACGTCGCAGGCATGCGCCTGTCACGCTGACTGGCCGTCGTGGGCCGCAGGTCGATCGTCGAGTCCGTCGCTACGCCGCCCCCCCGTGTTTCGCCTAAACTAGGCGAATCTCGTCTGCGCCGTTGGAACTCATGGCCCCTCGCGAATGCCGTCGTGACTCGATGCCAGCCCCGTCTTCGGCCCCGTGCGCCGAATCGGCCGACACCTCGCCGTTGGAAGACCCGGCCTTGCTGCGGCGTCTGCTGCGCGCCAAAGACCGCATGGACTCGGCCTCGCACGAGGCCTGGCCCGTCAAACGCCTGGCCGCGGTCAGCGGCACTTCCGAAGCGCACTTCGCCCGCTCGTTCAAGCGCGCCTTCGGCATTCCCCCGCATCGCTACCTGCTGACACGGCGCATCGAGCAGGCCAACACGCTGCTGCGCGACACCGATCTGAGCATCACCGACATTGCCTTCGCCACTGGCTGGGAGAGCGTTGGCACGTTCGGCCGCATCTTTCGCGACATCAATGGGCAAAGCCCGAGCGCAGTCCGACAGTCGGCACGGAACACCACGCCCAACTGCCTGAATCGCGTTCCCGCATGCGTCCTGAAAGCGGCGCAACGGCCCGATCTCAAGATCGCAGTTTTGGAGAAGCGCCGCCGCGTGAGCGAAGGTACAGTTCCTCCCTCAACCCAGGAGGTCTTATGAAGCCAGGTATTCAAGTGGTCGGTGTGTACGTCGACGATCAGGATGCAGCGCTCGCCTTTTACGTGGAGAAACTCGGATTCCGCGTGCATACGGACGTGCGCAACGGACCATACCGATGGCTGACCGTCCAGCATCCGGACCAGCCCTCGTTCCAGCTCGGCCTGTTCACCCCTGGCCCGCCCATCCACGACGAAGCAACCGCGCAAACGTTGCGGGCGATGGTCGCCAAGGGCGCCATGCCGCCACTGGTACTTCACGTATCGGACTGCCAGGAAAGCTACGCCAGGCTGAAAGCCAGCGGCGTCGAGTTCACGCAGGCGCCGGTCGAGCGCTACGGCAGTGTCGACGCGGGCTTTCGCGACCCGGCGGGCAACGGGTGGAAGATGATTCAAGCCGCGCCGGACGGTCAATGAGCCGCTCGCGTTGGCGTCGCTGTTCTACGTGACACCATCAATCCGGCCGCCGCCGAAACGCCCATCCGCCGGCGGCGGCGGTCCCCGTGGCAACGATTGCGACCAGAACCCAGAAACCGTGCGGGTGATCCGCCAGCGGTATACCGCCCACGTTCATGCCGAAGAAGCCCGCCACGATGTTGATGGGCAGGGCGAGCACGGTCACGACGGTGAGCGTGTAGATCGTGCGCTCGGTGCGCTCGCTGACCATTGCCGCAATCTCTTCCTGCAGCAGCTTGATTCGCTCCAGCAAGGCCGACAAGTCATTGAGCACGACGGCAAATTCTTCGGTTGCCTGACGAAACTCCTGCACGTCCTCGACATGCCCCCAGGGCGGAGGCCGGCTCAGCAGACGAAAAAGCGCCGCCGGCTCCGGTGCCAGCAATCGCTGCAAGCGCACGAGCACCCGGCGCAACGACCCCAGATCGGCACGATTGCTCTCGATACGCTGCTGCAATAGCCGGTCTTCGACCGTATCCACGCGCCCGCTCGTCTCGCGCACGATGCGTTCGAGCACATCCGCCTGATCGCGCAACAGATGCACCAGCAACGCCAGCGGCGAACGGAAGGCTTCGCCACGTTTGACCGACGCGCGCAATTTATCGATGGATCGCAGCGGCTTCACCCGGCCCGTCACCAGCAGCCGGGCATTGGCCGCGACACGCAGCGTTGAAATCTCCGACTGCGCGATGTCGAACGCGAAAATCACATCGTTGATGACGGCCAGCAGCCAGTCGTCGGAATGCTCGATGCGCGTGGAGCGCGAACCTTCGCTCAGATGCTCGTAAAATTCGTCCGGCAAGCGCAGATGCTGCTGCAGCCACCGCTCGCACGCGGCATGCGCGAAGTTGAAATGCAGCCACAGGAAGCCGGGCGCACACTCGCCCTGCGCCAGCCACGCGAGGGCCTCGCCCGAATCGATGGGCTCAGGCGAGGTGCCGTCGGCGAATCGATAGCCATAGATCAGACCCGCCTGATCGCAGCCATAAGCGTTGTGAACCAAGTCGGCGAACATGCGCGCGGTGTGTAGGCGAAAGTGGGAAACGGCGTGGCCCGCGCGGCAGCCCGCACGGGCCAGACATCATGACCCCGTCACATGACTTTTCTGTGACAAGTCACCTATCCCTCGCACCGCCTGCCAACACCACTGTCGCCCACCGGGCGGGGCGGAGCGGGAACTCCTCAGCGCGGCGTACGTCAACGCCATGCTAGTGTCATAAAATCGTCGCAGACTTTGGCTCACCCTCGGGTACGCTCTGCACGCGAGGCTACGCCGCGTGTCCGCCTGTCTTCACCCATGCTGGACGGGTGCCTTCCGTATTTTTTTGGTCCGTAAGAGATCGTCGCCATGACCCAATTCGATTCCGATGCCGACCGCGACGCCTCGCTTGCGCGCCGCCTCCAGGATGACCTGATCGACAGCTACGATGAAGAGATCGAGATGGAGATCGACGATCTTCGTCTGCCCGGGCTGAATGACCTGAGCGCCGAGGCCCGCAGCGACCGCCTGCACTATTTCAGCGAACTGTTTCGTCTGCAGGGCGAACTCGTCAAATTGCAGGATTGGGTGATCCGCAGCCGCCACCGGCTCGTGGTGATCTTCGAAGGCCGCGATGCGGCCGGCAAGGGCGGCGCGATCAAGCGCATCACGCAACGGCTGAACCCTCGCGTGTGCCGCGTGGCCGCCCTGCCCGCCCCGAACGACCGCGAACGCACGCAGTGGTATTTCCAGCGCTACGTTCAGCATCTGCCCGCCGCCGGCGAAATCGTGCTGTTCGACCGTAGCTGGTATAACCGCGCCGGCGTGGAGCACGTGATGGGGTTCTGCACCGAGAGCGAATACGAAGAATTCTTCCGCTCGGTCCCCGAGTTTGAAAAAATGCTCGTTCGCAGCGGTATCCAGATCGTGAAGTACTGGTTCTCGATCTCGGACGATGAACAGGAGGCACGCTTCCTCGCACGGATTCAGGACCCGCTCAAGCAATGGAAGCTCAGTCCGATGGACTTGGAAAGCCGCCGCCGATGGGAAAGTTACACCCGAGCCAAGGAAGTGATGCTCGAGCGCACGCACATTCCGGAAGCCCCCTGGTGGGTCGTGCAGGCCGACGACAAGAAGCGCGCGCGCCTCAATTGCATGCATCACTTGCTCGCGCAAGTGCCTTATCACGACGTGGAGCGCTCGTCGGTGATATTGCCCGAACGCGCCCGCAGCGAAGACTATATGCGTCACCCGGTGCCGGGTGAAATGATCGTGCCGGAGGTCTACTGACGCCCCTGGCGCGATGGCGGCTCAGCGCGGCGGCACGCCGCCTGCGCCGCCCGAGCCACCCGAGGCATCACCTCAGCCGCCGGTGAGCCCAGGTGCGGGCGTCACGGGCAAGCGCAGCGTGACACGAAGGCCGCCGTCCGGCGACCGCTCCAGACGCACGGCGCCGCCCAGCCCCTCGACCAAGCGTGCCACCAGCGACAGACCGAGTCCGCAATGGCCCTCGCCACCGCGCGAGGCGTCGAGCCGCACGAACGGGCGCATCGCCAGCGCCACCTGATCGTCAGGAATCCCCTCCCCGCAGTCGCTCACCTCGATACAGCCCACCGCGCCCTCGCACCACGTCGCCAGACGCACGGGCGGCGCGCCGTGCTCGAGCGCGTTGTCGACGAGATTCGTCATGACCCGGTCGAGCAACGTGCGCGGCAACTGGAACGCCGGGCCCGCGCGCAAATGGCTGGCGAACAGCGGCGCGCTCTCGGCCAACTCGGTCGCCGTGGCCGAGGGTGCCGTGACCTCGTCGCCCCCCTGCGCCGGAAACTGTTCGCGCAAGAACGCATCGACGCCCACAAGCGGACTCGTATCGGCTTCGTCGCGGGCGTAGGCGAGGAACTGCTGGACGATGTGGTCGATGGACGCGATGTCGCGCACAAACCCGTCGCGCGAGCTGTCGCTATCGATCAAGTCGGCGCGAAGACGCAAACGCGTGAGCGGCGATTTCAGGTCATGGGCAATGCCCGCCAGCATGATCGCCTGATTGTCCTCCGCTTCGGCCAGGCGCTTGGCCATGTCGTTGAAGGCGTGCGTGAGGTCGCGCAACTCATGCGGCCCTTGCTCGGGCAACAAGGCGGGACGACGTCCACGCGCGATCACGCGCGCGGCGTGCGCGACGCGCGCGATCGGGCGCTGCATCTGCCAGGCCACCAGCAACGCCAGCAATACCGCGCCGATCAGAATACCGACCGTCTCGCGCACAAAGGGTGGCATCGGCGGCAAATCCAATCCGATGACGATCCACTCGCTGCGTTGGGGCAGCAAGACCCACAAACTACCGTGCTTGCGCTCGTCGACCAGATGAAGCTGCGTGCCGGCCGGCAAGCGCGAGAGCAGTTCGCTGCGCAGGCGCGCGGCGCGTGTGTCGTCCTCGCGATCGGCGAACGCCGGCGCCTGCGTCAGCGGCACGCGACGCAGGCCATGCGGCGGCGCGAGGCTGCCGGGGTCCACTGCGCGTTGATCCACGCTCTGGATGGCAATGAGCAGGCCGCGCGCAAATCCGTCCACCTGCTGACGCGGACGCTGATAGAAAACCAACGCGCTCCACACGAGATGCATCACCAGCAGGACGGCAATGCCCAGCCCTGCCATGCGCGCGAAGAGCGAGTCGCGCAGCCGCCAACGCATTTTCACGCCGCCGACTCCCGCCAGCCGCGCACCGTACGCTTGACCACCGGCGCGGGCGAAGCGAGCGCCCGCCCGCCGTCTTGACTGCCCACGCCGCCGGCCCTGGATCGCCCACGCGAGTCCGGCGTCGCGCCATCGGACAATTCGCCGCCCGGCACGAAGACGTAACCCTTGCTGCGAATCGTCTGGATATAGCGAGGCTCGGACGGATCGGCCTCGACGAGCCGTCGCAGACGCCACACCGGCACGTCCAGGCTGCGATCGCGAAACGTGATGCCGTCGCCATAAAGCATGGCGTGCAGCTTGACCCGCGGGAGCACCTGCATGGGGTGCTGAGTGAACGCCTTGAGCATGGCGAACTCGGTATCGCGCAGCGGTAAACGCTCGCCTTCGCGCTGCAACGTGCGCAGCGAGTAATCGAGTTCAAATGGACCGAAGCGGTACGGGGCGCGCGCGTCGGGGGCGCTGGCGGCCACCGGCCCGCGGCGGCGCAGCACAGCGTGAATCCGCGCGAGCAACTCACGCGGATCGAACGGCTTGGCCAGATAGTCATCCGCGCCCAGCTCCAGCCCGAGCGCCCGGTCGAGCGGCCCGCCACGCGCCGAGAGCATGATCACCGGGATGTCTTCGCCGGCCGCGCGCAAATCCTGCAACGCTCGCAAGCCGTCGCGCTCCGGCATCATGATGTCGAGCAGAATCACCGACGGCCGCTCGAGTTCGAGCCGGCGCAGCAGCGAGACCCCGTTGTGCAGCACCGAGACCTGCATGCCGTTGGCATGCAGCAATTCGCGCAAGAGGTCGCGAACGACAGGATCGTCGTCGACCAGCAGAACATGCAGACTCATGAAATTCTCTCGGTGGTTTAAGTTTGACGCCGGGCGCTCGCGGCGTGCGACAGTGTCACGGCACTGTCTTGCGTCACCGCAGACGGCGCCGAGGTCGTGGACAGCGCCCGCAGCGCATTCGTAAATCGATCCGGCGTCGGCGACGCGCGACGTGTGCCGAGCGTCGCGGCAGGCCCCTGCCCCGGCAAACGCCAGGCGCGATGTAGCGCCGAACCCGGCGCGCCTATGCCTGTGGTCATAACGTGTGCTCCCTTGGTGTCGAGATGCACCGAAGTGTGTGCGTTCGTCCAGACCGGCATTGGCCGAAGCATCTTACAAAATGCAGCTCAATCCTTATTTCAGAAAGGATTGGAAAGGTGCGTCGGCATCGAGCGGCGCCATGACCACGAGGCGGCCCAAAGTGAGTCTTGCGTTTCACCGACGTTAAGCGATATAGCACGCAATTATATTCATGTTATCGCGCGCGCATCCGCACCGCGATGTTGTCCCGTTACGCGGGACGGGGCTGGGCGTCCGACATGCGCCGCGCAATCTCCACACTGTGCAGTCGCGTCGCGAGCACGCGGGTGACGAGCATTGTCGCGATCGCGCCCCCCCTCGATGCGCGCCTGACGCCCAGTCTCGCGGGGCTGACGGCGCTTGCGGACCCGCCGCGGGCGCGGGCGCGCCGGCGACACCGCAAAACTTCGGCCACGATCCGCGTCTGCACATTGTCGCGCCCATGGTCGACTGCCTACCCCGCACGGGGCCGCCGTGCGCGAATCTGATTGGCAGGCCGGTGCGCATCCCGCACCGAAAACGCCTAGGCAAGGAGCGTCTTGACCAGTTCGTGCGTCGTAGGAACGTCAAACTTCTTCAAGAGCTTCCCCCGGAAGACCTCCACGGTTCGCGGACTGATCCCCAGCACGATGCCAATTTCCTTGGCGGTCTGGTTCTGAATGAGCAATGCCGCCACATCGCGCTCGCGCTTCGTCATGGAATGCTTGGTCTCTGCGAGCCGCTTGTTGGCGGCACTTGCGCCACCCGACAGACTCATGCTCGCCCCCATCTCCGAAAAAAACCAGAGTGCCTCCCGGTACGGGTCGTCCCGGTGCTCGCTGACGCCGGTCACATTCACCCAAAACAACTGCCCATCGAGCCGCTGCATGGCTCGCGGTTCCATGATTCGCCCGAACTTTTTCAGCGCGGGAATCACACGGGCACCAAATCGATCGAAGGCCACCTGGTTGGGGTACAGGATGCGAACCGACTGGCCGATCACGGCGTCGCCGCTCGTCCGAAACATGTCCAGAAATTGCTTGTTGCAGGCGGATATCACTCGCCTGCGGGTAACCATGAGCGCGACCGGTACGTTCGCGAACACCTGTTCATAGTCGATCGGTTCAGACGCGAGCGCGCCGGCCGTCATGTCGTCCATGCCATCTCCTTGCCGTCAGGGTGATTCCGTACGTAATCGATACGTATATATATACGTATGCTGCACCACTAGACTCTTAAGTGCAATGTCGCTCAACTCATTGAATTGGAGTCATAAATGGACGATTACCAAAACCGCTCGTATGGAGCTGTCGGAATTGGCATGAAGGGGAAAGTCGGAATTGTCGTGGTGGACTATCAACTGGCCTTCACCGAGCCGAAATACCCGCTTGGCGGTGCGCCGCTGGTCATGCGTGGGCTCGCCAACACCGAGCGCCTACTCAAGGTGGCCCGCGCGCACAACGTTCCGATCGCGACATGCTTCACCGCCTACAAAAATGAGCGCGACATGCCGTACTGGAAAATTGCCGCGGTTCGCGATCAGTTCAGGCTCGATCACCCCAGCTCGGCCCTCGACCCCCGGATCTACGACAAAAACTACGACGTGGTCGTGTGCAAGTATGGCCCGTCGATTTTCTTCCAGACGCCGGTTGTGCCGTACTTCGTGAAAGAGGGCGTCGAGACGGTCATCATCACGGGCTGCAACACGAGCGGATGCATTCGCGCGTCGACCATCGACAGCTTTCAATGGGGCTTTCGCACAATTGTTCCAGAAGACTGCGTTGGCGACATCGAGGAAGGTCCGCACCGTGACAATCTGCGCGACGTCGGCCGGCGCTACGCGGACGTGTCGAGCGCAGACGAAGTGATTGCCTATATCCGACAGTCGATGGCCTAAACGGCAGCGCGCCTCGGCGGGTATCCGCCAATTTTCGGACGCTGGGAGCCCCCCTTCCAGCGTCCGGCTTCGGGTGGCGGGTTGGTCTGGCGGGGCGCCCCGAATCCTCGATTCGCTGCATGGTCAACTCGCCGCACCCGCATGCGCCGCCACGCGCTCTCCCCCAACCGTGTCCGGTCCCGTCGCCAGCGATCGGTGACCGGCTCGCGCCCCCTGTCCTCGTGGAGGGTTCCATGAATCAAACACACACTGTTGAACGCACGCTCGAAGCGAACGAAGTCAACGAAGTCAACGAAAACGAGCGCAGCATCAAAACCATTGCCATCGCAAGCGTCATCGGCACGACGGTCGAATGGTACGACCTGTTCGTGTTCGCAACCGCCTCGGCGCTAGTGTTCAACAAGGTCTTCTTTCCAGGCTTTGTCCCGCTGATCGGCACTCTGCTCGCCTTCGGCACCTTCGCGTCCGCGTATCTTGCGCGTATGGTGGGTGCCGCGCTGTTCGGCCATTTCGGTGATCGGCTGGGGCGCAAGTCGATGTTGCTCGTCTCGCTGGTCATGATGGGCGTCTCCACGTTCTGCATTGGCCTGTTGCCGGACTACGCGTCGATCGGCCTCTGGGCGCCGCTTCTGCTCCTCACACTTCGCATCGTGCAGGGCCTGGCGCTGGGCGGCGAATGGGGTGGAGCGGTGTTGATGGCGGTCGAACACGCGCCCGGGCATCAGCGTGGGCTCTTCGGATCGTGGGTCCAGATCGGGGTGCCGGCAGGCACGTTGATCGCCAATCTCGTGTTTCTCTTGAGCAACGCCATGCTGCCCGATGGCGCCCTGCTCGCATGGGGTTGGCGCATCCCCTTCCTGATCAGCGCATTGCTGGTCTTTGTCGGCCTCTACGTTCGACTGAACACCTCCGAGACGCCTTCGTTCCGTCGAATTCAGAAAGCCAATGCACAGGTCAAGGTGCCGCTGGCAGCGTTGCTGAGCAAGCACTGGAAACGGGTGCTGCTCGGCGGCATCGCCACCATGTCGACGGGCACGTCGTTCAACCTGATCGTGGCGTTCGGGCTGACATATGGAACCCAAACCCTGGGCTTTTCGAGCGGCGCAATGCTGACCATCGCGCTCATCGCCTGCGCGCTTTGCCTCCTGTTGTTGCCCGCCTTTGGATGGCTCTCCGATCGGATCGGCCGCAGGCGCGTGATCATGGGTGGGATCCTCGCCGAGGCGCTGCTGGCATTTCCGCTGTTCTGGCTGCTCGACACCCGCGAGTTTTTCCCGGCGTTGCTCGGCTACTTGCTGATGATGACCGCTTTCGCTGCCAACTACGGACCGATCGCGACGTTTCTCGCGGAACTGTTCGGCCCAGAGATTCGCTACTCCGGCCTATCGGTGAGCTACATGCTGTCCGGCTTGCTGGGCAGCGCGGCGACCCCCATCGTCACGACGGCGTTGCTGTCCGCAACCGGGAAGGGATCGTCGGTCGCCTGGTTCATGGTGGGGTCGGCGGTCATATCGGCAACGGCGTTGTGGCGGCTTGGGGCGAGCGTGGCGAGCAGCGCCGCCACGTCGGGATACCGCAACCGATAGCCCAGTTCGCGCTTGAGCCGCGTGTTGGCGAGCCGTCGCGACTCCGACATGAACGACAGCAGCGTCGGCTCCAGCACGCGCTGCGCCTCGTCTCGCGAAATCCGCGGCGGCCGGGGCAGGCCCAGCGCATCGGCCACATGGTCGAAATACTCGCCCATGCGCCACTCGGTGTCGTCGCTGGCATGCACGATCCGCTGCGACTTGCCGCGCCACATCGCGCGCACCAGGATCGCGGCGAGATCGTCGGCATGAATATGGTTGGTGAAGACGTCGTCTGCCGCCTGCAACGCCGGCGTACCCTTTTGCAAACGCGTGACCGGAAGACGATCCGCCGCGTAAATCCCCGGAATGCGCACGAGCGTCGTTCGCCACCGCGCGCGCTCTCTCTCGGTAAAACGCCAGGCGGCACTCGTGGCGCTCATCGATGCCGCCCGGGCGCGCGCCGGGCCGGCGGCCAGCACACGATGCACGTTCCGGGCGTGCGTCGACGGTCGGCCCAGCGAGCGCACCGTGCGCTCCGCGTCCACACGACGCTGGCCACGCGGCGATCGCGGCCGCGGTGTGCGCGTTTCATCCACATGGGCGCCACCGCAGTCGCCGTATACGCCGCTGGTGCTCGCATAGACGAGAATGCGACGCGGCGCTCGCGGCAGGCTCGACAAGGCGCGCCGCCCTCCCTCGGGTACAATTGTGGGCTTCGGCGGCAGGGCGAGCGCTGCGCGCAAACGACGGGTACGCCAGTCCAGGGTGCCGCTGCCGGCAACCCCGGCGGGCGGGGCGAGATGCAACACTCGCGGCGCCAATCGGCCGATGCGATGCAGGCTTGCCGCGTCGTCCAGATTGGCGACAACGGGCACGGCCCCCGCCGCGCGCAATGCCGCATGGCGAGCATCGCTCGACGTGACCGCAAAGACACGAAAGCGTTTGACGAGGGCGGGCAGCGCGCGCATGCCGACGTCGCCGCAGCCCACCACCAGCAGGCGCGGGCGACCGAAGGGTTTTGACGATTTATTCATTTTTCGGATTGTAGTATGGCTTACAACGTTACCCTCGTGCCGAGCGGGCGCGAGTTCCAGGTCGAAGACGGCGAGGCCGTACTCAGCGCTGCGCTGCGTCAGGGCGTCGGCCTGCCTTACGGGTGCAAAAACGGCGGTTGCGGGTCCTGCAAGGCCAAGCTGGTCGAGGGCAACGTCGAGCACGGCGCGCATTCCAGCTCAGCACTCTCGAAGGACGAGGAAACACGCGGTTTTGCGCTGCTTTGCTGCGCCCATGCCAAGGGCGACCTCGTCATCGAATCGCGCGAAGTCAAAGGCTTCGGCGACATCCCGGTCAAGCGCCTGCCCTGCCGCGTGAACGCGCTGGAGCGCCGTGCCGACGACGTCATCGTCATGCGCCTGCAACTGCCGGCCAACGAGCGCTTTCAATATCTCGCCGGGCAGTACATCGAGTTCATTCTGAAAGACGGTAAGCGTCGCAGCTACTCGATGGCCACCGCGCCGCACGAAGAAGGTTTCCTTGAGCTTCACCTGCGTCACATGCCCGGCGGTGTGTTCACCGACCACGTCTTTACTCAAATGAAGGAACGCGAAATCCTGCGCTTCGAAGGCCCGCTCGGCACGTTCTTCCTGCGTGAAGACACCGACAAGCCGATCGTGCTGCTCGCGTCGGGCACGGGTTTCGCGCCGATCAAGGCCATCGTGGAACATGCGGTGCACAAGGGACTGACGCGCCCCATGACACTGTACTGGGGCGCGCGACAGTTGAAGGACATTTATCTGCGCGAGCTGGCCGAACAGTGGGCGCGCGAGATTCCCGGCTTCAAGTTCGTGCCGGTGCTCTCCGACGCCGCACCGGAAGACCAGTGGCAAGGCCGCACAGGGTTCGTGCATCGTGCCGTGGTGGAAGACCTGCCGGATCTGTCGGACTACGAGGTCTACGCCTGCGGGGCCCCCGTGATGGTGGAATCGGCGCGCCGCGACTTCATCGCGCATCACCACCTGCCCGACGCGGCATTCTTCGCCGATGCGTTCACCACCGAGGCCGACAACCCGGGTGGCGGTCTGTGAGCCGCACGAATCGGGCGATGCCGACCGGGCGCCACGCGGCGCGCACGCCACAGCGTGCGCGAACCCTTTGACAAGCGCCGCGTCACCGACTTATGCTTGCCGACATGAACCTGATTGCCATCGCCTCGATCCGACGTCGCCATACGCTGCCCCAACCGGGATGCCGCGCGGCACGCTATCGACTGCGATAACTCGCAGGTTCTCAAGCACAGCGAAGCCACGGGCAACCCCCGTGGCTTTTTTTATTGTTACGTCTCGCTCACCCTCGTCCTTCGGAGACCGTCATGTCGCTTGCCAACCCGTCCGCCGCTGCATCGCCCATGGCGTCCGCCGCCCCCAAGGCGGCACGCCTCGCCAGGTTCGCTGAATTCCCCACGCAGGCGTTGCTGCCCATCACGTCGCGCCCCGAGCTCGTGTTCACGCACGGCAAGGGCGGCTGGCTGTATGACCACGAGGGCAAGCGCTATCTCGACTTCATTCAGGGCTGGGCCGTCAACAGCCTCGGCCATTGTCATCCGGTGATGCGCGATGCGCTCGCCACGCAAAGCGCGTTGCTGCTCAATCCCAGCCCCGCCTACTACAACGTGCCGATGATCGAACTGGCCGGCTTGCTCGCCACGCTCTCGGGACTCGGCAAGGTCTTCTTCGCGAACAGCGGCGCCGAGGCGAACGAGAGTGCGATCAAGCTCGCGCGCAAGTGGGGCCAATTACACCCGAACCCGTCGGGTGGCGCTCGTTTCGAGATCATCACGTTCAAGGACGCCTTCCACGGCCGCACGCTCGCCACCATGTCGGCGAGCGGCAAGCCCGGCTGGGACACGATCTTCGCGCCGCAAGTGCCGGGCTTCCCAAAGGCCGAACTGAACAATATCGCCTCCGTCGAAGCCCTCATCGGCCCCGACACCGTCGCGGTGATGCTCGAACCGATTCAGGGCGAAGCCGGTGTCGTGCCGGCCACCGACGCGTTTCTGAAGGAACTGCGCACACTCACGAAATCGCGCGGACTGCTGCTGATCGTGGATGAAGTGCAGACCGGCTGCGGGCGCACCGGCACCCTCTTCTCGCATCAGCAGGCGGGCATCGTGCCCGACATCATGACGCTCGGCAAAGGCATTGGCGGCGGCGTGCCGCTCGCGGCGATGCTCTGCGGCGACGAATTCGCGGTCTTCCAGCCGGGCGATCAGGGCGGCACGTACAACGGCAATCCGCTCATGTGCGCCGTTGGCCTCGCGGTCATGCGCACGGTCAGCGCACCGGGCTTCCTCGAATTCGTGCGCGCGCAGGCCGACTACCTGAGCGCCGGATTGCAGCACCTGTCGTCGCGTTACGGTGGCGAGGGCGAGCGCGGTGCCGGCCTGCTGCGGGCATTGCTGCTCGGGCGCGACATTGGCCCGCAACTGGTGGAAGCTGCACGTGAGATGACCCCCGACGGGCTGCTGCTCAACGCAGCGCGTCCGAACCTGCTGCGCTTCATGCCCGCACTCAACGTAAGCCGCGACGAGATCGACCAGATGCTCTCGATGCTCGACACGCTGCTCGCCAAGCACGCCTAACGAATCGACGTGATGCGCGCCGCGACATGCCCGGCAATGGCGGGCGGCGCGGCGCTCACCCTACCGCACAGGAGGCACCCTCAATGAACGATCTGAGTCACGCGCACCCGACACCGCCCGCCGACGCCATCGTCGACATTTCGTCCGATCCGGCGCGGCTCGACATCGGCTTCATCCATCACGCGCTCGCGACGCAAACCTATTGGGCAAAGGACATCCCACGCGTGACGCTCATGCGCGCCATTGCGCACTCTCTGTGCTTCGGCGCCTACGCCACACAGGTCGAAGGCGGCGCGGCGCGTCAGGTGGGCTTCGCGCGCGTGATCACCGATCGTGCAACGTTCGCCTACCTGGCCGACGTGTTCGTTGATCCGTCGATGCGCGGGCTCGGCATCGGCAAGCGCCTATGCGAGAACGTGCTGGCGCATCCCGCCTTGCAAGGGTTGCGGCGTTTTCTGCTCGCCACCACCGACGCGGCGGGCCTTTATGCTCGCTACGGATTCGAACCGCTCGACCCGGTGAACAAGATGATGCAGATCCATCGCCCCGACATCTATACCGGTCAACAGGACGCGCCATGATCGCCCCGCCCGCCGACATTCACATCCGCGGCTTCGACGACGCCGACACCGATGCCGTGCTCGCTCTCTGGCGCGACGCGTTTCCCGAATACCTCTCGGCCGACAAACCGCACCGCGAGCCACGCCGCTCGATCGCGAACAAGGTCGCCATGCGCGACGGGTTGTTCTTCGTCGCCGTACGCGACAGGACCATCGTGGGCACGGTCATGGCGGGATATGACGGCCATCGCGGCTGGGTCTACTCCCTGGCGGTGGGGCGTGCGCTGCGACGTCGTGGCGTGGCCAGCGCCCTGCTTCGCCACGCCGAGCGCGCGCTGGCCGAGCGCGGCTGCCTCAAGCTCAACTTGCAAGTGCTCACGCAATCGCGCGATGCGCTGGCGTTCTACACCGCGCACGGCTATGCGGCCGACGATGTCGTGAGCCTCGGCAAACGCTTGCCGCTCGCGCCGGGCGCGGCCCCGTCGACATTGCTGTAGTCCGGTTCGACGGGACCGCGTTGCGCGCATGGCGCTCAACGAAAAGCACAAAGGGCGCCGGAGTTGCCTCCGGCGCCCTTCGATCGTCGTCCGGCTCACGCCGGACGCTCATGCTCGCTTATTCCCCCAGATACGCGGCGCGCACCTTCGGATCGTCGAGCATGTCTTTCGCATCACCGGTCATGGTCACCAGACCGCTGTCCATCACATAGGCGCGGTGCGCGGCCTGGAGCGCCAGGCGCGCGTTCTGCTCCACGAGCAGCACCGTCACCCCTTCGCCCGACACCGTACGCACCACCTCGAAGATCTTCTCCACCATGATCGGCGAGAGTCCCATCGACGGCTCGTCGAGCAGCAACAGCTTGGGCTGACTCATGAGCGCGCGCGCCATGGCAAGCATCTGCTGCTCGCCGCCCGACAACGTGCCGGCGAGCTGGTCACGACGCTCCTTGAGGCGCGGGAAGATGCCGAACATCTTGTCGACGTCCTGCTTGATCCCCGCGGTGTCGTTGCGCAGATACGCGCCCATCTGCATGTTCTCGAGAATGGTCATGCGCGTGAAGATACCGCGCCCTTCCGGCACCATCGCGAGCCCCCGCTTGAGCAGATCGAACGCCTTCACACCGCGAATCGACTTGCCCAGATACTCGATGTCGCCATCGGCCCAAGGCAGCAGACCTGTGATCGCCTTCATCGTGGTCGTCTTGCCTGCGCCGTTCGCGCCAATCAGCGTGACCAGTTCGCCCGGCTGGATGCTCAGGTCGATCCCCTTGACCGCCTTGATCCCGCCGTAAGCGACTTTCAGGCCCTTGATCGTCAACATTGCGCTCATCAATGGCCTCCCGAACCCAGATACGCTTCAATCACCGCCGGATTTTTCTGCACATCCTGCGGCAAACCCTCGGCAATCACCTTGCCGTAATCCAGCACCGTCATGCGGTTGCACAAGCCCATCACCAGCTTCACGTCGTGCTCGATGAGCAGGATCGTCTTGCCGTCGCTACGGATCTTGTCGAGCAAGCCGCGCAGCTCCACTTTCTCGGTCGCGTTCATGCCTGCGGCCGGCTCGTCGAGCGCGAGCAGCTTCGGGTCGGTCGCCAACGCACGCGCGATCTCCAGACGGCGCTGGTGGCCGTACGAGAGGTTCGCCGCCGTGTAGTTGGCATACTTCGCCACGCCCACATACTCAAGCAACTCCATCGCGCGATCGCGAATGGCACGCTCCTCGGCCTTCGCGCCCGGGTAACGGACGATCGCGCCGATCACGCCCATCTTCGTTCGCACATGGCGGCCGACCATCACGTTCTCGACCACGGTCATGCCGCCGAACAGACGGATGTTCTGGAATGTACGGGCAATCCCCGCCTTCGCCACTTCGTGCACGGCGGTCGGCTTGTAGGACGAACCGTCGAGCCTGAATTCGCCGGAGTCCGGCGTATAGAGGCCCGTGATCACGTTGAAGAACGTCGTCTTGCCGGCACCGTTCGGGCCGATCAGCCCGTAGATTTGCCCCGGCTTGATCTCCAGACCCACATCGGTGAGGGCCTGCAGACCGCCGAAGCGCTTGTTCACGCCCTTGACGGACAGAAGAATTTGTTCGCTCATAGTCAGGTCATCTCCCTCAACTTACAGTGTCCGTTCTTCTGGACGCGGCGACGGCCACAGGCCGGCCGGACGGTACAGCATGATCAGGATCATGGCCAGACCGTACAGCAACTGCCGGATCACTTCGGGATCGACGATGACGCTGCCAAACAGGCTCGTCTGCAACGGGCCCATGGTCGAGCGCAGCACTTCCGGGAACGCCGAGAGCAGGATACCGCCCAGGATCACGCCCGGAATGTGGCCCATGCCGCCGAGCACCACCATCGAGAGCACGATGATCGACTCCCAGAAGGTGAACGACTCGGGCGAGACGAAGCCCTGGAACGCCGAGAACATGCCGCCGGCCACACCACCGAACGACGCGCCCATGGCAAACGCGAGCAGCTTGATGTTGCGCGTGTTGATACCCATCGCCTTGGCGGCAACTTCGTCTTCACGGATGGCCACCCAGGCGCGTCCGATGCGCGAGTGCTGCAAACGCACGCAGACGAACGCGATCAACAGTGCCAGGAAGACGAACAGGTAGTAATACATGTACACCGAGGCGACCTGGATCCCGAAGAAGTTGTGCGCCTTCGAGAAATCGAAGCCGGCAAACGACGCGGGCTCGATGCCGGTGATCCCCTTCGGGCCGTTGGTGATGTTCACCGGCCGGTCCAGGTTGTTCATGAAGATACGGATGATCTCGCCGAAGCCCAGTGTCACGATGGCCAGATAGTCGCCGCGCAGACGCAGCGTCGGTGCACCCAGCAGAATACCGAACGTGGCGGCGACCGCCGCCCCGATCGGAATCGTGAACCATACCGGCACATGCAGCCCACCCGGGAACAGATGCGCGATCCACGCGAAGTGCAGCGTGAGGTGAGGCGAACTGAGGAAAGCGGTGACGTACGCACCCACGGCATAGAACGCGATGTAGCCCAGGTCGAGCAGGCCGGCGAAGCCCACCACGATGTTCAGGCCCAGCGCGAGCATGATGTAGAGCAGCGCGAAGTCGAGCACGCGCACCCAGTAATTGCCGCCGGCGTAGCCGACGAGCACCGGCGCGACAATCGCCGCGATGAGGAAGAACGCGAGGCCGCGATAGGCCTTGCGCGTGGCCGCCGCCGCAGAGATCTGCGTGGCCTCGCCAGTGGAGGTTTGCACGGGTTGATTCATGATGTCGTCTCTCCCCGCTTATGCACGATCCGCCACGCGCTCGCCGAGCAAACCACTCGGACGGAACACGAGCACCGCAATCAGGACAACGAAAGCGAACACGTCCTGATAGTTACTGCCGAACACACCACCGGTCAGATCCCCGATGTACCCCGCGCCCAGCGCTTCGATCAGGCCGAGCAACACACCGCCGACCATCGCGCCCTGCAGGTTGCCGATACCGCCCAGCACCGCCGCCGTGAACGCTTTCATCCCGGGAATGAAGCCCATGTAGAAGTGCACGTTGCCGTAGTTCGACGCCATCATTACGCCCGCGAGCGCCGCGAGTCCACCGCCCAGCGCGAACGTTGCGGAGATCACGAAGTTCGGGTTCACGCCCATGAGGCCGGCGACGTTGCGATTTTCCGCGGTGGCCCGCATGGCGCGGCCGAGCTTGGTGCGGTTCACGAGCTGCGTGAGACCGAACATCACGAGGAAGGCAACGACCACGATCACGACACCCGTGCCGTTGGTCACGGCGCCGATTTGGTCGCCGTGTTGCGGAATCACGGTCATGGCGTCGGTCGGCAGCAGTTGCGGGAACGAGAGCGGGTTGCGCGACCAGATCAGCATGGCGATCGTCTGCAAGAGCAGCGACACACCGATCGCGGTGATCAGCGGCGCCAGACGCGGCGCGTTGCGCAACGGCCGGTAGGCCACGCGCTCGATCACGAAGTTGGTCAAGGCACACACGGGCATACACACGAGCGTGGCAATGGCCAGCATGAGCGCCGGGTTCATGTCCGGCGCGATTTTCAACAAGAGATTGATGGTGGATAGCGCGACCATCGCGCCGATCATCATCACATCGGCGTGGGCGAAATTAATGATGCCCAAAATGCCATAGACCATCGTATAGCCCAGTGCAATGATCGCGTAGACGCTACCAAGCACGAGGCCGTTCAAGATTTGTTGGATAAAGATATCCATGAAGCTAACTCCTTGTCCCGAGAACGGGCTCTCGACACGCTTGCCCGATCGGGCGCGCGAGGGGGTCGAGAGAATTGCGGGTAATGAGGCGTAATCCTGTGTCAGGAGGGGGGGCCGTGCCCGTCATGCAGGCACGGCGTATTTCCGCAGAGAGAGAAACGGCACCGAACGGGTAGGCAGCGGTGCCGTTTCATGGCGCAAATGCCTTAGAGTTACATCTTCACCACGTCAAGCACGCTCTTCTTTTTGTCCTTGTAGTTGTAGAGCGTGATGACCGGTTCCTTCATGTCGCCCTTGCTGTCGAAGGCGATGTGGCCGATAACACCCTTGTAGTCGGTGGCCGGCATGGCCGCCAGGATCTTGGCCGGATCGGTCGAGTTGGCACGCTTCATGGCGTCGATGATCACGTTGACGGCGTCATACGTGAACGGGGCGTAGATCTGGATCGGCTGGTTGAAACGGGCTTCATAACGCTTCGAGAAGTCCGCACCGCCTTCCATCTTCGACAGCGCCATACCCGCTTCCGAGCAGACGATGTTGTCGATCGCGTCGCCGGCCAGTTCGGCCACCTTGTCGGTACACACGCCGTCGCCGGCCAGCACCTTGGCACCAATGCCCAGTTCCTTCGACTGCTTGGCGAACGGGCCGCCGGTCGCGTCCATACCGCCGTACATGATGATGTCCGGACGCTCGCCCTTGATCTTCGTCAGAATCGCGCGGAAGTCCGTGGCCTTGTCGTTGGTCGCGTCGTGCGAGAGCACCTTCAGGCCATTGGCCTTCGCGGTCTTCTCGAACTCGTCGGCCAAGCCCTTGCCGTAGGCCGTTGCGTCATCGACGATGGCCACCGACTTGGCGCCCAATGCCTTGGTCGCATAGTTGGCCAGTGCCGGGCCCTGCTGAGCGTCGGTAGCCACCACACGATAGGCCGTCTTGAAGCCCTGCTGGGTGTAGGCCGGGTTAGTGGCCGACGGGGAGATCTGCACGATGCCAGCATCGCTATAGATCTTCGAGGCCGGGATCGTGGTGCCCGAATTCAAGTGGCCCACCACGGCAACGACCTTCTCGTCGACGAGCTTCTGGGCGACCTGCGTTGCGGTCTTCGGATCGGCCGCGTCATCTTCAGCCAGCAGTTCGAGCTTGACCGGCTTGCCGTCGATGGTCAGGCCCGCCTTGTTGGCTTCTTCGATAGCGAGGCGTGCACCATTTTCGTTATCTTTGCCCAAGTGGGCAATTTGGCCCGTCAGCGGCGCAACGTGACCAATTTTAACTACAACCGCATCGCCGCCCCCGCTGGCGGCAGTCGTCGCGGCGGGCGCCGAAGCGGCGCCCGAATCGGCCTGCTTTTCTTCCTTCTGACCGCATGCCGCCAACAGCGTCACTGCGGCAACGACGGGCAGTACCTTCGCGAACTTGAGTTGCATGTGATTATCTCCAGATTGTCGGCGGATGAATAACGCCAGTAACGCCAATTCAACGTTTCGTATGCGAAACGCGCGCATTGTAACTCCATTCTTTGCGGATGCGATGCTCGCCGCCACAGGGTTTTCCATAATGGAGGCCTAAGGTTTTATACCGACTTGTGCAACCCGATTTTTTCAAAAGCGCAACCCCGGATTGGTTAAAGGTTTTACACACCGTGCCCACCGGCGCGGGTAACGTCATGGTGCAACCGATGCACCAGTCATGGGCTCGGACACAGCAATAACTAGATATGCAAGTTGCATGCCCGCGCGATCTGGAGTGCTTGATCTAATTAAGTGAATAAATAAATAATTGATTTTCTCGAAACCGAATGCTAATTGCCCAACCAATTCTGTATTCGCTGAATTGCGAGTCAAGTCGACGAGTTTTATCTAACAAGACGCCAAATTGATAAAATAAGTCGCGCGGATTATCCGCGAAATTCAATTTGATTTTGCACAGATACCGCATGGCGAATCCCGAGCGCGATCTGCGATTCGGTGAGCGACGCGGTGCTTGCGTCAGGGAGGGTCGACGTGCGGGGTCGTGGGGAATCCGGCGCGGGGGGGGGGCGAGGCGCAGGAAGGAGGCACAAAAAAACCGGGGCCACGCAATATGGCACCCGGTTTGTCAGCCATGCGGGGTTACCGCTGGCCGATCGGCATTGTTGCGACGACGGCGCTTAGCCGGCCGTCACCGGCACAAGGCCCTTGGGAAGGGGGAACGCAATATTTTCTTCCACGCCATCGAGCACTTTGACCTGGTTGACACCCAGCTCACGCAAACGCGAAACGATCGATTGCGCCAGCACTTCCGGGGCTGACGCCCCCGCCGTCACGCCAATCCGGCGTTTGCCGTCGAACCACTCCGGCTTGAGTTGCTCCGGGGCATCGATCATGTAGGCGGGTACGCCCATCTTCTCGGCCACTTCGCGCAGGCGATTGGAGTTGGAACTGTTCGGGCTACCGACGACCACGACCACGTCGCACTGCGGTGCCATGAACTTCACGGCATCCTGGCGATTCTGCGTCGCGTAGCAGATATCCTGCTTCTTCGGCTCGGTAATCGAAGGGAAACGCCGCTTGAGTGCATTGATCACCTCAGCGGCGTCGTCGACGGATAGCGTCGTCTGCGTCACATAGGCGAGCTTGCTCTCATCGGCGACCTGGAGCGCCAGCACGTCGTCGATCGTCTCGACGAGGAACATGCCCTCGCCCGACTGCCCCATCGTGCCCTCCACTTCCGGGTGACCCTTGTGGCCGATCATGATGATCTCGAGCCCTTGGCTACGCATCTTCGCGACTTCGACGTGCACCTTGGTGACGAGCGGGCAGGTCGCATCGAAGATGCGCAGGCCGCGCGCTTCCGCCTCGGCCCGTACGGCCTGCGACACACCATGGGCGCTGAAAATCAACGTGTTGCCCGCCGGCACGTCGGTCAGCGCCTCGACGAAAATCGCGCCCTGCTTACGCAGGTTGTCAACGACATAGGCGTTGTGCACGATCTCGTGGCGCACGTAAATCGGCGCGCCGTACATCGCGAGCGCGCGCTCGACAATCTCGATCGCGCGGTCGACGCCCGCGCAAAAACCGCGCGGCTGGGCCAGAAGAATTTCCGCATCCGACAGGGTCGGTGCTACGACTTGGGTGGCGCTCATTTCGATTCCTACAGAATGCCGATAATCTGGACTTCGAACACGATCGGCTGGCCGGCCAGCGGATGGTTGAAGTCGAACAAGGCCCAGCCGTCGCCCAACTCTCGCAGGATGCCCGCATAGCGGCCGCCGCTCGGCGCGTTGAACTCGACCAGATCGCCAACGTTATAGGCTTCGCCAAAATTGCTGTTTTCCTGCAACGTCTTCATCGAAACGCGTTGCAGCAGCTCCGGGTTGCGCGGGCCGAACGCCTGCTCCGGCGCCAGTTCGGTCCGGCGGCGCTCCCCTACCGTCATCCCCAGCAGCGACTGCTCCAACGTCGGCGCCATCTGGCCGCCACCGAGTTGCAGCGTCGCCGGCGTACCTTCAAAAGTGTTGACAATGTCCGCGCCGTCGGGGGCGGCGATCCGGTAGTGGAGCGTCAGATAGGAATCGTCTTGAACCACAGGGGTTACGGCAGAACTCATGGGGGTCTCACAGCAAGGTCAAGCTAATATTGTAAAGGACGGCGCGTTGCGCGTCCGGCTCCCCATCAAAGCAGCCCCGATTTTTTCCTGTCGACGGCATCGTTTGTGATATTCGTGGCACCCGCGATCATGCGCGCGATCGTGTCCCTCCCTGGAGTCGTCATGTCCATCGCTCAATGGCCGCTCGCCGAGCGTCCCCGTGAAAAAATGCTGGCCCGCGGTGCCGGTGCGCTGTCCGATGCCGAGTTGCTCGCCATCCTGTTGCGGACGGGCTCGCACGGGCGCAATGCCGTCGATCTCGGCCGAGATTTGCTGGCACGGAGCGGATCGCTCACCCGGCTGCTCGCCACGCCCTTCGAGACGCTGCGCCAAATTCCCGGCCTGGGTCAGGCCAAAGTCCTGCAATTTCAGGCCGCCCTCGAAGTGGCGCGCCGCATGTTGGGAGAGGGCATGCAGTCCGGCAATCTGCTCGATTCCCCGGCCCGCGTGCATGACTATCTGCGCCTCACGCTGCAGGATCGGTCGCGCGAGCGCTTCGCCTGCCTCTTTCTCGACGCCGCGCATCGGCTGATCAGCACGCGCGTCATGTTCGAGGGAACGCTCACCCAGACCTGCGCCTATCCGCGCGAGATCGTGCGCGCCGCGCTCGACGTTCACGCGGCGGCCGTCATCGTCGCGCACAATCATCCGTCCGGCGTTCCAACCCCGAGTGCGGCCGATCTGGCGCTCACACGCCAGTTGGGCGACGCGCTGGCGCTGCTGGAAATCCGGCTGCTCGACCACTTCATCGTGGCCGGAACCCGCGTGTATTCACTCGCGGAGAACGGCGAGCTGTGACACCCCACAACAACATCTGCACAGAATTTTGGCAGTTGGGTCGCGTTCGCGCAGCGCTTGCGCTATAATCCGTCCCTTCCCGAATCTCCGACAGACGTTTCCCGCCAGGGACTCGCATCCTGCATCGCGAAAGCGATTGATTTGTCTGGGATTTTTGTGGTATCATCGCGGTCTGTCTTTTCGACTCACCTTTTTTTACACAGAATTCTGGGTTAGGAGTGCTTCATGGCACGCGTATGTCAAGTGACCGGGAAAGCGCCGATGGTCGGCAATAACGTTTCCCACGCCAACAACAAAACCAAGCGTCGTTTTCTTCCGAACTTGCAAAATCGCCGGTTCTGGGTTGAGACCGAAAACCGCTTTGTGCGCCTGCGCATTTCGAAGGCCGGCCTGCGCCTGATCGACAAGAACGGCATCGACGCCGTTCTGGCGGACCTGCGTTCGCGCAACGCCATCTAAGTTTTAGGAGATCATCATGGCAAAAGGCGCTCGCGACAAGATCAAGCTGGAATCGACCGCTGGCACGGGTCATTTCTACACGACCACCAAGAACAAGCGTACCCATCCGGAAAAGATGGAAATCAGCAAGTTCGATCCGGTGGCTCGTAAGCATGTGGCTTACAAGGAAACCAAGATCAAATAAGATCAACAGGTTTTCTCGCAGCGGTTCGCTGCTGCGTTCGATACCCCGCCTCAGGCGGGGTTTTTCGTTTGGGTGTCCCGAAATTCGCAACGCTACGCTATGCGTAGTCACGCAACACAGAATTTCTCCGATGTGCGCATAGGGTCATGTGTCGCGCGCGTATTGACTCGCTATACTGGCTCATTTCCCATCACGAGAATCGCACCACGCCCGTGGCGTCGATTCCAGAGAGCGCGCGTATCATGAATTTCGATGTCGTCATCGTCGGCAGTGGGCTCGCCGGCCAGTCCGTCGCCCTGCACCTGGCCCAAACCTGCCGCGTAGCGCTGGTCGCCAAACGCCCAATGCCCGAGGGGGCGAGCGACTGGGCACAGGGCGGCATCGCCGCCGTGCTCGACTCGACCGATAGCGTCGACGAGCATGTTGCGGACACCCTCATCGCCGGCGCCGACCTGTGCGACGAAGCCGCGACGCGATTCATCGTCGAACACAGCCGCGAAGCCATCGAATGGCTCATCGCGCAAGGCGTGCCGTTCACCCGCGACGACGCCGCCGAACTCGGCTTCCATCTGACGCGCGAAGGTGGCCATAGCCACCGCCGCATCATTCATGCCGCCGACGCCACCGGGCACGCCGTGATCGCCACGCTCACCGAACGCGTGCGCCAGCATCCGAATATCACCGTCTTCGAGCATCACTTCGCGGTCGATCTGATCACCTCCGACCGCGCCGATGCGGCACCGACGGCTGGGCGTCATTGCCAAGGCCTTTACGTGCAGGATCTCGGCACCGGCGAGGTCCACGCCATGACGGCGCGGCACACGGTGCTGGCCACGGGCGGCGCGGGCAAGGTGTATCTCTACACGACCAATCCCGACACCGCGACCGGCGACGGCATCGCGATGGCATGGCGTGCCGGTTGCCGTATCGCGAACATGGAGTTCATCCAGTTCCACCCGACCTGTCTTTATCATCCATACGCCAAGTCGTTCCTGATCACGGAAGCCGTGCGCGGTGAAGGCGGACGCCTGGTGTTGCCCGACGGCACTCGCTTCATGCCGCAGCACGATCCGCGCGCCGAGCTGGCACCGCGCGACATCGTGGCCCGCGCCATCGACTTCGAGATGAAGAGGCACGGTCTGGACTGCGTGTATCTCGACATCAGCCACCAAAGCCCCGAATTCCTGCACGAGCACTTCCCCACGATTCTGGCGCGCTGCGCCGAACTGGGTATCGACATCACCAAGCAACCGATTCCGGTGGTACCGGCAGCGCACTATACGTGCGGCGGTATCGTCACCGACATGCGCGGCCGCACGGACCTGCCAGGACTCCATGCCGTCGGCGAAGCCACCTACACCGGCCTGCACGGGGCCAACCGTCTTGCCAGCAACTCGCTGCTGGAATGCCTGGTACTCGGCAAGGCGACTGCCGAGGATATTCAACGAGACGAAGCAACGCCGCCGCCGGCAGAAGACGTCCCGGCGTGGGATGAAAGCCGTGTCTCGGATGCCGACGAAGAAGTGGTGGTCGCGCATAACTGGGACGAATTGCGCCGCATGATGTGGAACTACGTCGGCATTGTGCGCACGACCAAGCGCCTGGAGCGGGCGCAGCATCGTATCGCCCTGCTGCGCGAGGAAATTGCCGAGTACTACGCAAACTTCCGCGTAAGCCGCGATCTGTTGGAGTTGCGCAACCTGGTCGACGTGGCGTCGTTGATCGTTGACAGTGCCCTGTCGCGCCACGAGAGTCGCGGCCTGCACTTCTCGCGAGACTTCCCCGACACCCTGCCGAAAGCCTTGCCGACAGTGCTTTCGCCCGTGTTACCGCGTCGCGCACGCTGATCGATCGGCCACTGATCGACGCACACAGCCGCACCGACAAAAACAAAAAAGGCCGCAGAGGGTCACCCTGCGGCCTTCGATCTTGCAGCACGTCAAGCGCGGACGGCGCTTACCCCACCGTCTCCAGAATCCGCATCGAAAAATCGGTCGCGCGAACATCCTTGGTCAGTGCACCGACGGAAATCCGATCGACGCCCGTTTCCGCAATCGCTCGCAGCGTTTCGAGATGGATCCCGCCCGAAGCCTCGAGCACGGCGCGACCATCCGTGACGCGTGCCGCCTCGCGCATCATTTCCAAGGTGAAGTTGTCGAGCAGGATCGAGGTTGCGCCGCATTCCAGCGCCGTTTCCAACTCTTCGAGCGACTCCACCTCGATCTGCACCGGCGCACCGTCGGCCAGACGGTCGGCGTTCGCCAGTACCTGCCGAATGCCGCCGGCCGCTGCGATGTGGTTTTCCTTGATGAGAATGCCATCGTAGAGCGCCAGGCGTTGATTCGCCCCGCCGCCCACGCGCACGGCGAACTTCTGCGCGAGACGCAGGCCCGGCAATGTCTTGCGCGTGTCGAGCACCCGCGCCTTCGTGCCCTCGACGATATCCGAATAACGACGCACCGCTGTCGCCACGCCGGAAAGCAATTGCAGGAAGTTCATCGAAGTGCGCTCACCCGTGAGCAGCGCGCGCGCCGGGCCGTGGATATCGCACACCGCCGAGTCGGGCGTCATGCGCTCGCCTTCCCGGTAGTGCCACTGCACACGCACCGAGGCATCAACCCCTTGCATGCAGCGCTCAAACCAACGCACGCCGCACAGCACTGCCGACTCACGCACGATGATGCGCGCGTGCGCCATTTCCTCGGACGGTACAAGCAAGCCGGTCAAATCGCCGGCGCCGATGTCTTCGGCGAGCGCGTCGCGTACGTTGCGCGCGAGCGCCGCCTCGAGCGGCTCGCCGAACGCGGCGAAATCGGGCGAGAGCGCCTCGTCGGTACTCAACATTTTGGATGACGTCATCATGCGGGGCCCACGCCGGCAAACAGCGCACCATCGCGCGCGAAATCGCCACTGGCGCGGACGTTCTGCTTGCGCGCCTCGGCGAACTTCAACATTCGGTCGATACAGGTGTGGGCGCGGCGGCCGATCTCCGCATCCACGTGAATCTCATTGCGCCCGGACGCCAGTACGTCGGCCAGATTCTGCAAACTGTTCATCGCCATCCACGGGCAGTGCGCGCAACTCTTGCACGTGGCACTGTTGCCGGCCGTCGGCGCTTCGATGAAACGCTTGCCCGGCGCCGCAGCGCGCATCTTGTGCAGAATACCGTTGTCGGTCGCCACGATGAATTCGGTTGCCGACATCGTCTGGGCGGCCGTGATCATCTGCGACGTCGAACCCACCACATCGGCCTGCTCGACCACCGAGGCGGGCGACTCCGGATGCACCAACACCTTGGCGTTCGGAAATTCGCGACGCAGCACTTCCAGCTCGGTCCCCTTGAATTCGTCGTGCACCAGGCAAGCGCCCTGCCACAAGAGCATGTCGGCACCCGTCTGCTTCTGGACGTAACTGCCCAGATGGCGATCCGGCGCCCAGAGAATTTTCTTCCCCTGCGCGTGCAGATGCGCCACGATTTCCAGCCCGATCGACGACGTCACCATCCAGTCGGCTCGCGCCTTCACGGCAGCACTGGTATTCGCATACACGACGACCGTTCGGTCGGGATGCGCATCACAGAATGCAGCGAACTCATCGGCGGGACAGCCGAGATCGAGCGAGCAGGTCGCATCGAGATCGGGCATCAGAATGCGTTTTTCGGGGCTCAGAATCTTCGAGGTCTCGCCCATGAAACGCACGCCGGCCACCACCAGCGTCTTGGCGGAATGGTCTCGGCCGAAACGGGCCATTTCGAGCGAGTCGGCCACACAACCGCCCGTCTCTTCGGCGAGATCCTGCAAGTCGGCGTCGACGTAGTAATGGGCCACCAGCACAGCATTCTGCTCTACGAGCAGGCGCTTGATTCGGGCCTTGAGGGCTGCGCGTTCTACTTGCGATGGCGCATCCGGGACCCGTGCCCACGCATGGGCAACACACGTGGCGCCGCTCGGTGCGGGGCGCTCGAATTCTACGGATTTGATTGAGGCGTTCATTTTCACGTGGCCCGCAGGGGGGACCGGGAATGACAAAACCCCGCCTTGGCGGGGTTTTGATTATGCGTCAAAAACGAATTTCTGGCTGAGCCCGTTCATGCGTAACGGCGCAGACGGGTCGCAAACTCCTGCAGCGCGTGAATACCGCTCTGCTCGGCGCGATGGCACCAGTTTTGCAACTGGCCCAGGAGCTGTTCGCGCGATGCATTCGAGCGCTCCCAGATGCCGGCCAGTTCACGACGCAGTTCGTAATACGTCTTGACGGCATTGCTGTGCGCGAAGATCTCACCCAACTGCTGCTTCTGCGGCTCTTGCAGCGAGGCTTCGTCGTGATGCAGCCACTTGCTCGCGCCACGCAGCAACTGATACTCGCCAAGCTGACGCTTTTCCTTGAAGCGCGCCAGTTCCTGACCGTAGGCACGCTTGAATGTCTTGGCGTATCGCTCCATCACTTCGTAGCGGTTCGAGAGCACGGCCTGCAGGGTGTCATCGTCGCACGCCGCCTTGTTCTTCGCGAGCTTCGGCGTCGGCGCGATCTTCTTCACCTTGGCCAAGCCCAGCGCCGACAACACGCGGATATAGAGCCAGCCGATGTCGAATTCGTACCACTTGTTCGAGAGCTTGGCCGACGTCGCGTACGTGTGGTGATTGTTGTGCAGTTCCTCACCGCCGATGATGATGCCCCACGGCAGCAGGTTGGTCGACGCGTCCGCGCAATTGAAGTTGCGGTAACCCCAATAGTGGCCCAGACCGTTGACCACGCCGGCCGCCCAGAACGGAATCCACACCATCTGCACGGCCCACACCGTCAGGCCAACCGCGCCGAACAGGGCGATGTCGATGATCATCATGAAGCTCACACCCAGAATCGGATAGCGCTTGTAGAGATGATTCTCGATCCAGTCGTTCGGCGTGCCGTGGCTGAACTTGCGCAGCGTTTCTTCGTTCTTCGCTTCGGCGCGATAGAGTTCAGCGCCTTCGGCCAGCACTTTCCACAGACCGCGCGTTTGCGGGCTGTGCGGATCTTCCGGCGTTTCGCACTTGGCGTGGTGCTTGCGGTGAATGGCAGCCCACTCGCTGGTGACCATGCCAGTGGTCATCCACAGCCAGAAACGGAAGAAATGGGCGACGATCGGATGCACGTCGAGCGCGCGGTGCGCCTGGCAACGGTGCAGGTAGATCGTCACGCCCGCGATCGTCACATGGGTGACGATCAACGTGAACAAGGTGATCTTCCAGCCGCTCCAGTCGAGCAGGCCGGTCGAGATGAATCCAAGGAGACTGTCCAGCAAAATATCACTCCAAACTAATCAATACGGTAGCAATCACGGCATCGCTGCCGTGTCTTGTCTTGTCGGGCCGATAAGGCATCGATGGCCGTCGCGTCAGGTCTCGTTCTTGAGCTCGCTTGACGCTTGGATTCGCTGAAGATCGGCAAGTTGCTGAATGCCGGGGCGAGATGGGCGGAAAACGTGCCAGTGAACGTCGGGTTTTTATGGTTTGGCAAGCATTTTACCTGACGGACTGACGCCCGTGTGTAACGTCCCCGCCACGCATTTTGTCGCAGGTCAACCCGCTGCCCCGGGGAAAAGCATCAATTCCGGGCTATGCGGGCCGCTTGACGCCGTCTTCGGCCTGCTGTGGCGCGAGTTCAGACGATTCTGCCGGCAACGCCAGCGGATGCGCACCGCCGACCGACATGCCCTCGGTCCAATCATTCAGAATGCGTATTTCGCGCTGCGCATACGGAATTTCAATACCGTGCTCGCGAAATGTGCGCCAAATCCGCAAATTGATCTCGGAACGAATCGCGCCACTGCCCTGAGCCGGATCTTGCACCCAGAAGCCCATTTCGAGATCCATCCCATCCGCGCCGAAGTTCAACAACAATGCCGAAGGCGCCGGATCGGCCAACACGCGGGGAATGCCCACGGCCGCCTTGAGCATCAGCGACATCGCCAGTTCGACATCGGCACTGTAAGCCACCTGCACGTTGACCTTGGCGCGCCCGCGGGTCTCGGTAAAGGAGTGATTCTGGACGACGTTCGTCACCAGTTGCTCGTTCGGCACCAGGGCTTCGACGCCGTCCAGCCCCCGAACGACCGTATAGCGCGTATTGATCTGCGAAACAGTACCGTGGTACGGGCTGACGGTAATGAGGTCGCCAATGCGCACGGAGCGGTCGAGCAAGATGATGAAGCCCGACACGAGATTCGACGCGATCTTCTGCAAACCGAAGCCCAGCCCCACGCCGAGCGCGCCGCCGAACACCCCGAGCACCGTAATGTCGATGCCGACGAACGACAGCGTCGTGAGCACCGCGATCAGCGTCAGCACGCCCTTGACCAGCCGCGAGAGCACCACCTTCAGATTGCCGTCGAGCGTGGCCGTGCGCATGATCCGGTCTTCGATCAGCGCCCCCACCCACATCGCCAGCACGAGCGTCACGCCGATCCAGAGCAGGCCGGAGAGGATCGAGAGCAACGTCAGATGGCTCGCCCCCACGGCGAAGCGCACGCTGGCGAGCCACTTCAGAATGTCGTCGTGGACACCGAGCACGTACGCCAGCATCGACAGCCAGGCGAGCGTCGTGATAACGCGCTCGAAGACTTTCAGCAGCCCCGACGCGTGGGGAGAAGAGGCGAACAACCGGCGCGCGAGATAGAACGCCAGGTAGATGAGCGCAGTGCCGAAGAGCGGCACCTCCGCGAGCATGAGCAGCGAGACGTGCGTGTAGTCCTGAAGCACCACGCGCGTGAGCGCCACGCAGATCCAGCCGAAGATCGGAAAGAAGGCGCGGCGCAGGCTCGACGACCCCGCCCGGCGCGCCGGCGCGACACGCTCGAAATGACGGTCGAGCCGGCCGATCATCCAGCGCCGCAGCACGAAGGCGACGACGAGCGCCCCCGCGAGCGCCACGACCTGCCAGACGATCTGCGGTTCGCCGACGTCACGCACGACGTCCCGCACCAATCTCGCGAAAGCCGGACTTTCCTGCATCGCTCTCTCTCTTCTTGTTTTTGGTTAGCCGACGCCGAGCACGGCGTTACGCCGGACGTCGCTCGAACACGGCGGCGAAAAAGCCGTCGGTCGCGTGGCGGTTCGGCAGCAATTCGAGATACTCGCCCGTGTCGATGTCGATTTTCTGCGCCGCCAGCAACGCATTCGCCGGTAACAGCGTGAAATCCGGATGTGCGGCGGCAAACGCCTCGGCGATGGCACCGTTTTCTTCGCTCAGCAGGCTGCACGTAGCGTACACGAGACGGCCGCCCGGCTTCACCAGACGTGCTGCGCTCGCGAGGATCGACGCCTGCTTTTGCGTGAGTTCCGCGACCGACTGTGGCGACTGACGCCATTTCAGATCCGGATTGCGACGCAGCGTGCCAAGCCCACTGCAAGGGGCGTCGACCAGCACGCGGTCGATCTTGCCCGCCAGACGCTTGATCTTGCTGTCGTTCTCACTGTCGATCATGACCGGATAGACGTTCGACAGGCCGCTGCGCGCCAGACGCGGCTTCAGCTTCGCCAGACGCTTTTCCGAGATGTCGAACGCGTAAAGGCGGCCCGTCGAACGCATCTGCGCGCCGATGGCGAGCGTCTTGCCGCCGGCCCCGGCGCAGAAGTCGACGATCATCTCCCCGCGACGCGGCGCGACCAATTGGCACAGCAACTGGCTTCCCTCGTCCTGGACTTCGATCGCACCGGAGACGAACAGCGGATGCTTTTGCAGTGCAGGCTTGCCGGACAGACGAATGCCGTTGGGCGCGAACGGCGTCGGTTCGGCCGAAAAGCCGTCCGCACGCAGTTGCGCGAGCACATCGTCCCGGTTCGCCTTGACCACGTTCACGCGGCAGTCGAGCGGCGCGGGCTGGTTGAGGACGGCGGCGAGCGCTTCGAGCTCAGTGCCGTCGAATCGCTTGGCCAGACGCTCGTAGAGCCATTCCGGCAAATTGGTGCGCACGCGTGCAGACAGGCTTGCCGGGTCGATCTGACCGACATGCTCGAGCCACGAGACTTCATCGGGCGTTGCCACCAGTTGCACCGACGCCAGACCGCGCGTGAACGCCAGCCCGAGCAGTGCCAGGCGTCGCTCCAGCGGCCCGGAGCCACTGCCTGCGTGCTGACCGAATTCGAGCTTGCGGCGCAGAATGGCGAAGACCGTTTCCGCCAGCACACCGCGCTCGCGGTGGCCCAGCTTGGCGTTGGCGCGGAAGTATGTGCTCACGAGCGTATCGGCCGGGCCGCTGAACGTCAGCACGCTGCCGAGCAGGCGTTGCGTGTGTTCGAAGAGTGCGGGCGACAGGTGCTCGCCGCGCATGCGGGCCGTCTCGGCGGGCGGCGCCTCCGGGCGGCGATCGTTGCGTGAACGGTCGTAGCGGTCAGGGCGGACATATCGCTCCTGACGCTCTCCCGCCTGCCCGCCCTTTGACGGCTGACGGGTATCGGTGGATCGGCCACCGGCGCGATGACCGGATTGATTGGCGCCATCGCGGCGCTGTGTCGGGCGGGTGCTCATGCGTCCTCACCAAAAAGCCATTGCGGATCGGGCGTGCCGTCGGCCCCGGGCGTGATCGTCACGCGGCCATCGGCCACGACCAGACGATCTTCCACGAACCAGCGCACGGCGCGCGGATAAATGATGTGTTCGAGCGGCAGAATGCGCTCGGCCAGCGTCTCGGGGGTGTCTCCTGTGCGCACCGGCAAGGCCGCCTGCAGAATGTACGGGCCGTGATCGAGCTCGGCCGTGACGAAATGCACGGTTGCACCGACGACCTTGCACCCGGCGTCGAGCGCACGGGCGTGCGTTTGCAGACCCGGGAAAGCAGGCAACAGCGACGGGTGAATGTTCAGGAGTCGGCCGGCGTAGTGCTCGGTAAAGGCCGGCGTGAGAATGCGCATGAAGCCGGCGAGCACCACCACATCGGGCTGATGGCGATCGATCTCGGCGGCAAGTTCGGCGTCGAACGCCTCGCGCGTCTTGCCCTGGCTGGGCACCACGGCCGTTGCGATGCCGTTTTCCTGGGCGAATGCCAGGCCTTCGGCGTCGGCGCGATTGGTGATGATGGCCGCCACGCGGGCCGGCCAGCCTTCTGCGGTACAGGCACGGACGATGGCCTGCATGTTGCTGCCTCGTCCGGAAATCAGGATGACAATGTTCTTCATCGCAGGATTTTATCATTGGTGCGACGCACCAGACACGTGGCATTGACCGCGTCGTACGCCGCGATGGCCGCGAAGCGTTTATAATTCAACGTTCTGCGGCGCCGCAATGTCGGAACGGCCGTCCTGCGCCGCCCTGGGCCCGCCCCGTCGCCGCAGGCCGGTGGGTCTTCGCAACCGCGCCGCGCGGGATTATCCACCAACGCTCAACTCGACGTCCTGACCTGACGCTTCCATTATCGTGCGAGTCTTCCGGGGTCTACCCAACGCGCAGAGCAAAGCGCCCTGCGTGCTGACGATCGGCAATTTCGACGGCGTGCACCTGGGCCACCAGGCGCTGCTCGCCCGCGTTCGCGCCTCGGCGGCCGCACGCGGCCTGCCGGTTTGTGTGATGACGTTCGAGCCGCATCCCCGCGAGTATTTCATGCCCGACCGGGCGCCCGCGCGCATTTCCAACCTGCGCGACAAGTTCGAGGCGCTTCGCTCGCATGGGGTCGACCGACTGGTGGTGGAACACTTCAACGCCCATTTCGCCGGCCAGTCGCCTGAAGACTTCGTGCGCAACATCATCGTCGACGGGTTGCACACCCGCTGGCTGCTCGTGGGCGACGACTTCCGCTTCGGCGCGAAACGCGCGGGCGACATCGAATATTTGCGCGATGCCGGCCGTCGCTTCGATTTCGTCGTCGAACAAATGCCGACCATCGCGCACGACGGCGTGCGGATCTCCAGTTCCGAAGTGCGCACGGCGCTCGCCGACGGCAATTTCGAGCGCGCCCATGCGCTGCTCGGCCGTCCGTACGCGATCACGGGCCATGTCGTGCATGGCATGAAGCTCGGCCGCAAGCTGGGCTTCCCAACGCTCAATCTGCGCATCGCCCACAAGCATCCGGCGCTCACGGGAATTTTCGTCGTGCAGGTGCATGGCCTGGCGGACCGACCGCTGCCCGCCGTGGCCAGCCTGGGTTGGCGCCCGACGGTGGACGATTCCGGGCGCGTGCTGCTCGAAGTCCACCTGCTCGATTTCGACGGCGATTGTTATGGCAAGCTGGTGCGTGTGGAATTCCTGCAGAAGCTGCGTGACGAAGCCAAATTCGACGGGCTGGCCGAACTGGAAGCCGCCATCGCGCAGGACACGCGCGAGGCGCGCGCCTACTTCGCGCATGCGCTGGATGCCAACAGCCCAAGCGCACGACGCGACTTTGCCACCTCGGCCACCGACCGAATTAGTTGATCTTCGCCCGCGTGCGCCGGCGCCCAGCGCCTCGCGCGCGGCCCGCCGCCGCCACTGGCACCTGCCCGGGCGTTGCCGCTTCCGGCCCACAAGGCCCGCCTGCAACGCCAACGGCGCGAGCGCCCTACACCCGACATTCCAAATTCGTAGCGAAGCCCCATGAGCGAAAAGAAAGCCCCGAGCAAATATCCCGTCAACCTGCTGGACACGCCGTTCCCGATGCGCGGCGACCTGCCCAAGCGCGAGCCTCAGTGGGTCAAGCAATGGCAGGACAAGAAGATCTACGACAAGATCCGCCGCGCAAGCAAAGGCCGTCCGAAGTTCATCCTGCATGACGGCCCGCCTTATGCCAACGGTGACATCCACCTCGGCCACGCGGTCAACAAGATCCTCAAGGACATGATCGTCAAGGCACGCAGCCTGGCGGGCTTCGACGCCGCCTATGTGCCGGGCTGGGATTGCCACGGCATGCCGATCGAAATCCAGATCGAAAAGCAGTTCGGCAAGCACCTGCCGGTGCGCGAGGTGCAGGAAAAGGCGCGCGCCTACGCGGCGGAACAGATCGAACGCCAGAAGCCCAACTTCAAACGTCTGGGCGTGCTCGGCGACTGGGACAACCCGTATAAGACCATGAACTTCTCGAACGAAGCGAACGAGCTTCGTGCGCTCGCGAAGATCATGGAGAACGGCTACGTCTACCGTGGTCTGAAGCCGGTGAACTGGTGCTTCGACTGCGGATCCGCACTCGCCGAAGCGGAAGTCGAGTACAAGGACAAGACCGATCTGGCCATCGATGTCGGCTTTGCCTTCGCCGAGCCGGAGAAAGTCGCGAAGGCCTTCGGCCTGCCGAAGTTGCCGCGCGATGACGGCCACATCGTCATCTGGACGACCACCCCGTGGACGATCCCGTCGAACCAGGCGCTCAATGTTCACCCGGAAGTCGAATACGCGCTGGTCTCGACCGAGCGCGGTCTGTTGATTCTGGCAAGCGAACGCGTTGAAGACTGCCTGAAGACTTACGGCCTGCACGGCGACATCATCGCGCGTACGAAGGGCGAAGCGCTCTCGCTGATCCGCTTCCGTCACCCCTTGTCGACGGCCGACGCCGGCTACGAGCGCACCTCGCCGGTCTATCTCGGCGACTACGTGACGACCGAGACGGGGACGGGCATCGTCCACTCGGCCCCCGCCTATGGCGTGGAAGACTTCGTGTCGTGCAAGGCGCATGGCATGTCCGACGCGGATATCCGCATGCCGGTGCTGGGCGACGGACACTATCAGGACAGCCTGCCGCTGTTCGGCGGCCAGTCGATCTGGGACGCCAACCCGCAGATCGTCGAAGCGCTGCGCGAAGCCGGTACGCTGTTCCACTCGTTCAAGTACACGCACAGCTACATGCACTGCTGGCGCCACAAGTCCCCGATCATCTACCGCGCGACCAACCAGTGGTTCGCCGGCATGGACGTGAAGCCGGTCGACGGCGCGCCGGGCGGCGGCAAGACCTTGCGCGAGATCGCGCTCGCCGGCATCGAAGCCACCGAGTTCTTCCCGGCGTGGGGCAAGCAGCGTCTGCACAACATGATCGCGCACCGCCCGGACTGGACGCTCTCCCGCCAGCGCCAATGGGGCGTGCCGATGGCCTTCTTCGTGCACAGGGAAACCGGCGCGCTGCATCCGCGCACCCCGGAACTGCTCGAAGCCGTGGCCAAGCGCGTGGAAACCGAAGGCATCGAAGCGTGGCAAACGCTCGACCCGGTGGAGCTGCTCGGTGACGAGGCCAAGGATTACGTGAAGAATCGCGACACGCTCGACGTGTGGTTCGACTCGGGCACGACGCACTGGCATGTGCTGCGCGGCTCGCACGCGCATGAGCTGGGCTTCCCGGCCGACCTGTATCTGGAAGGCTCGGATCAGCACCGCGGCTGGTTCCATTCGTCGCTGCTCACGGCCTCGATGATCGACGGCCGCCCGCCGTACAAGGCGCTGCTCACGCACGGCTTTACGGTCGACGGTCAAGGCCGCAAGATGTCGAAATCGATCGGCAACACGATTCTGCCGCAAGACGTCGCAGACAAGCTCGGTGCCGAAATCATCCGCCTGTGGGTGGCGTCGACCGATTACTCGGGCGAGCTGTCGATCTCGGACGAAATCCTCAAGCGCGTGACCGAAGGGTATCGCCGTATTCGTAACACGCTGCGCTTCCTGCTCTCGAATCTGGCCGATTACGACCACGCGAAGCACGCGCTGCCGGCCGACCAATGGCTGGAAATCGACCGCTACGCCGTGGCATTGGCCCAGTCGCTGCAAACCGAAGTGCTCGGCCACTACGACCGCTACGAGTTCCATCCGGTCGTGGCCAAGCTCCAGACGTTCTGCTCCGAGGACCTCGGCGGCTTCTACCTCGACATTCTGAAGGATCGTCTGTACACGAGCGCGCCGGACTCGCCGGCCCGCCGCGCCGCCCAGAACGCCCTGTACCACATCACGCATGGCCTGCTCAAGCTCATGGCCCCGTTCCTGTCGTTCACGGCCGAAGAAGCATGGCAGGTGTTCCAGCCGGGCAATGACACGATCTTCACGGAGACGTACTACGCTTATCCGGACGTCGCGGAAGGCTCGCGTCTGCTTGAGAAGTGGTACCTCCTGCGCACGGTGCGCGGCGACGTCACCAAGGCGCTCGAAGAGGCACGCGCGGCGGAGCAGATCGGTTCGTCGCTGCAGGCCGAAGTCGACGTGCGCGTCTCGGGGCGCAAGTACGAGGTGCTGGCGAGCCTCGGCGACGACCTGCGCTTCGTGCTGATCACGTCGGCGGCGGCCGTCACCCAGGTGGCGACCGAAGCCGATGAAGGCGTGATGGTCACGCCGTCCTCGCACCAGAAGTGCGAGCGTTGCTGGCACTATCGTGAAGACGTGGGCGCAGACGCGGCCCATCCCACCCTTTGTGGCCGCTGCGTGTCGAATCTGTTCGGCAGCGGCGAACACCGGAGCGCGGCATAATGGCAAGCAAGGCAGGCACCCGTACGGGCGCACGACGCAGCAATGGCAATGGGGGCGCGCGCGGCGGCGCCGCTTTTGGCTTGGCCCCGTGGCTTGGAGTCGCGGTCATCGCGATCCTGGTCGATCAGGTCACCAAGCTGACGATTCTGAAGACGTTCCAGTACGGCGAGTTTCATCCGCTGACGTCGTTCTTCAATCTGGTGCTGGTGTACAACAAGGGCGCGGCGTTCAGCTTCCTGGCAGCCGCAGGCGGTTGGCAGCGCTGGTTCTTCACGCTGCTCGGCCTGGTGGCGGCGACCGTGATCATCTTCCTGCTCAAGCGCCATAACGGCCAGAAGATGTTCTGCCTGTCGCTCTCGCTGATTCTGGGCGGCGCGCTGGGCAACGTGATCGATCGCGTGATCTACGGCCACGTGATCGACTTTCTGGACTTTCACGTCGGCGGCTGGCATTGGCCGGCGTTCAACATGGCCGACTCGGCCATTTGCGTGGGCGCCGTACTGCTGGTGATCGACGAGCTGCGACGCGTGCGGCGCGGCAAATAGCGCACCGCGGATCGAGGCAAAACACCGTCGCGGCGCCCAGGAGGCGCCGCGCAGCACTTTGGAGGAGGCACTCCCTATGGATCGCGGTGAACTTGCGGGCAAGACCATCGTTCTCGGCCTGACCGGCGGCATTGCCTGCTACAAGTCGGCCGAACTCACCCGGTTGCTCATCAAGGCCGGTGCGACGGTGCAGGTCGTGATGACCGAGGCCGCCACGCAATTCATCACCCCGCTCACGATGCAGGCGCTCTCGGGCCGCCCGGTCTTCACCAGTCAGTGGGATGGCCGCATCGACAACAACATGGCGCACATCGACCTCTCGCGCGAGGCCGACGCCATTCTCATCGCCCCGGCCTCCACCGACTTTCTCGCCAAGCTCGCGCACGGCATGGCGGACGATCTGCTGTCCACGCTGTGCGTGGCCCGCGATTGCCCGCTGCTGGTGGCGCCCGCGATGAACCGTCAGATGTGGGCCAACCCGGCCACTCAGCGCAATGCGGCGACGCTGCGCGGCGATGGCATCGCGATCCTCGGCCCCGGCAGCGGCGAGCAGGCCTGCGGCGAAATCGGCGACGGGCGGATGCTCGAACCGGAGGACCTGTTCGAGGCGCTTGCCAGCTTCTTCCAGCCCAAGCGACTCGCCGGGCGCCGCGTGCTTATTACCGCCGGCCCGACTTTCGAGCCCATCGACCCGGTTCGCGGCCTGACCAACCTGTCCAGCGGCAAGATGGGCTTCGCGCTCGCGCGTGCCGCGGCGCAGGCCGGTGCGGAGGTGCATCTGATCGCCGGCCCGTGTGCGCTGGCGACGCCCTACGGCGTCACGCGCCGCAACGTCCAGACGGCGCAGCAAATGTACGACGCCGTGATGTCCGACATCTCGCACAACGACATCTTCATCGCGGTGGCCGCCGTAGCCGATTGGCGCGTGCGCGATGTGGCCCGCGACAAGATCAAGAAGGCGGGCGACGCCGATGTGCCGACGCTCGAATTCGTGCAGAACCCCGACATCCTCGCGGCCGTCGCGCAGTTGCCGACGCCGCCCTACTGCGTGGGGTTCGCGGCCGAGTCGGGCGATCTGGAGACGCATGGCGCCCAGAAGCGCAAACGCAAGCAGGTGCCGTTGCTCGTCGGCAATCTCGGGCCGGCCACGTTCGGGCAGGACGACAATGAGGTCATCCTGTTCGACGAGGCCGGGCAGCAACACCTGCCGCGTGCCGACAAGGCGTCGCTCGCCCAACGCCTGATCGCCGAAATCGCCGCCCGGCTTCCCTCGCGCGTGCCGGGCTGACGAACGTCTGCGCCATGCCGCGCGCCGCACACCGTCTCATCGGTGTCTCGTCTGTCATCGTCGTTGTCCGGCGACGCTGACAGACTGGCGGCAACGCTCGACGTCACGGCCTCAGCGCTGCGGCCCTTCGGCCCTTCCGCCGTCGACCCTCGAAGGCCATCGCAAACAATAACAAGTCAAATGACGCAACCTCCTACCTCCGCGCGGCCCGCCGTCAGTGTCTACGGGACCCTGGGCATGCTCGCCGCAATCATGTTCTTCGGTTTCATGACGATCGGCATGCCGTTGCCCGTACTGCCGGTCTACGTGCACGAAACGCTCGGCTACGGCGCCTTCGTGGTGGGCGTGACCATCGGCATCCAGTCGGTCGTCACATTGCTGCTGCGCTCCTACGCCGGACGCACCGTCGACACCCGCGGCCCGCGCCGCGCCGTGCTGACCGGCCTGTGCGGCTGCGGCGCGGCGGGCGTGCTCTATCTGGCCGCGTCGATGGTGCCGCACCCGGCACTTGCGCTGGGCATTCTCATCGCGGGACGCGTTGTGCTCGGCTTCGGCGAAAGCTTGATCCTGACCGGCGGCATGTCGTGGGGCATCGGCCTGCTCGGCGCCGCCCACGCCAGCAAGGCGATTTCGTGGCAAGGCGTGTCGATGTACACGGCGATCGCCATCGGTGCGCCGTTCGGGGCCTACCTGCTGCAATCGGCGGGCTTTACGGCGGTCTCGCTGGTGAACATCGCGCTGCCCGCCATCGCCTTCGCGATCGCGCTGCGTCTACCGGCAGCCGCGCCCATTGGCGGGAGTCGCCTGCCGTTCTTGCGAGTGGTGGGGCTGGTATGGCGCCCGGGACTGGCCATGACGCTGGGCAGCATCGGCTATGCCGTCATTGCCGCGTTCATCACGCTTTACTATGCGAGCCACGGCTGGTCGGGTGCCGCTTTCGCGCTCACGCTCTACAGTGCGTGTTTTATCGGCATGCGGATCGTGCTCGCGCACGCCGTCGATCGATTCGGCGGACGCCGAGTGGCCATGGCCTCGCTCGTGTTCAGCGCCATCGGCCAGTTCCTGCTGTGGGGCGCGGTGAACCCGGATATGGCCCTCGTGGGCGCCGGACTCACCGGCGTGGGCTTCTCGCTGGTCTTCCCGGCCCTCGGCGTGGAGGCGCTGCGTCAGGTCCCGCCGCAAAACCGCGGCGCGGCGCTGGCGGCGTACTCGGCATTCTTCGATCTGGCGCTCGGCCTGATCGGTCCGATGGCCGGACTCGTCGCCAACTATTTTGGCTACGCCTCGATCTTTTTGTGCGGTGCCCTCGGTGGCATCGTGGCGATTCTCATGATTGCGCGCCTGCCGCACGCAGGCCCGGTCGCGACTCCGGCGGATTCGTCCGCCGGCAGCGGCCACTGATTTCGCATCACTACGATGTCGATGGTCCGACGCCGTCGACCTGGAGCCTCGAACTCATGACGACTACGGCCGCGGCACGCATCAAGCTGTCGATCCTCGATCAAACCCCCGTAATTCACGGCCACAGTGTGGCGGACGCCATCGCAGCGACCGTGGAACTGGCGCAGGCCGCCGACGACCTGGGCTACACGCGCTACTGGTGCGCGGAGCATCACGGGTTGCGTGGTGTGGCCAATCCGGCACCGGAGGTCATGATCGCCCGGCTCGCCAGCGTGACGAAGCACCTGCGGGTCGGCTCGGGCGGCGTCATGCTGCCGTACTACAGCCCGTTCAAACTGGCCGAGCAATTTCTGATGCTCGAGGCGTTGTTTCCGAATCGCATCGACCTTGGCGTCGGACGTGCCCCCGGCGGTGACATGCGCACGGCGCGCGCCGTTGCGAAAGGGCCGTACGACGCCGGCGAGCACTTCCCGCAACAGGTAGCCGAGCTGGCCGGCCTATTCAACGACACGCTGGCCGACGATCACCCATACCGCGATGTGCTGCTTCAGCCGGCGGTGGCAACACGCCCCGAGCTGTGGGTGCTGGGTTCGAGCGAGTTCGGCGGGCTGCTTGCCGCGCAGCTCGGTCTGCGCTACTGCTTCGCCCACTTCATCAATGCCCATTATGGCCATCGTGTTACGCAGGCGTACCGCGAGCGCTTCACGCCGGGCGCGTTGAGCAAACCCTATTGCGCCGTGGCGCTCTTCGTCATCTGTGCCGATTCCGACGCCGAGGCCGAAGCCCTGGAAGCCGGCGTAGACCTTCGGCGCGTGCAGATGGCTTACGGCATGAACGAGCCGATTCCGAGCCTTGAGCAAGGCGCGCAGGCCACGGCGCAGTATCGTGAACGGGAGTTGTCCGTGATCGCGCGCGAGAAGCCGCGTAGTATCATCGGCACCCCGGAGCGCGTGACCGAACGCGTGCTGGCGTTGCAGGAACAGTTCGAGGCCGACGAGATTGTCGTGCTGACCGTGGCCGGCAGTTATCGCGCCCGGCTGCGCTCACATGAACTGCTCGCGCAAGCGTTTTCGTTGCGCAGCGCCGACTGACGGGCACCGGGGACGCGCCCGCCTGTGCGCGAAGCGTCCCCGGCCGCATTTTTCGACAGCCATCCCCCATCCAACGCCATACGACCATGAACCTCGACGTCAAAATTCTCGACGAACGCCTGCGCTCGCAGCTGCCCGCCTATGCCACGCCCGGTAGCGCCGGGCTTGACCTCAGGGCGTGCCTCGACACACCGATGACCATTGAACCGGGACAGACGGTGCTCGTGCCGACGGGGCTGGCGATTCATCTGTCCGATCCCGGCTACGCCGCGTTGATCCTGCCGCGCTCGGGCCTCGGCCACAAACACGGCATCGTGCTTGGCAATCTGGTGGGACTGATCGACTCGGATTACCAGGGCCAATTGATGGTCTCGACCTGGAACCGGGGTCATGTGCCGTTCGTGCTGAATCCGTTCGAGCGTCTGGCGCAACTGGTGATCGTGCCGGTCGTGCAGGCCACGTTCAACCTCGTCGACGAGTTCCCCGAGAGCGATCGCGGCGCGGGCGGTTTCGGCAGCACCGGCAAGCACTGACGCCACGCGGCCGCGGCGCGCCCCGGCCGACGAGGGCCCAAAAAAAGCGCCGCATGAAGCGGCGCTTTTTCATTGGGCGATGCCTTGACGATTACTCGACTTCGGCCGCTTCCGGTTCGGCACGGGCGTTGCCATCCTGCGGGAAGGAAAGTTGTACCTGATCATGCTCGTCCAGATTCACGGTGACGCGCCCGCCGCTGGTCAGACGACCGAACAGCAACTCGTCGGCCAGCGCACGACGGATCGTGTCCTGAATCAAACGCTGCATCGGACGCGCCCCCATCAGCGGATCGAAGCCTTTCTTCGCCAGGAACGCGCGCAGCTTGTCGGTGAAGACCACTTCGACCTTCTTCTCGTGCAACTGGTCTTCGAGCTGGATGAGGAACTTGTCGACCACGCGCAGGATGATCTGTTCGTCGAGCGGCTTGAAGCTGATGATCGCGTCCAGACGGTTGCGGAACTCCGGCGTGAACATGCGCTTGATATCGGCCATCTCATCGCCGGCCTGACGCTCGTTCGTGAAACCGATGCTCGCGCGGTTGATCGTCTCCGCGCCCGCATTCGTCGTCATGATGACGATGACGTTACGGAAATCCGCCTTGCGACCGTTGTTGTCGGTGAGCGTGCCGTGGTCCATCACCTGGAGCAGCACGTTGAAGATGTCCGGGTGCGCCTTCTCGATTTCGTCGAGCAGCAGCACGCAATGCGGCTTCTTCGTGACGGCTTCGGTGAGCAGCCCACCCTGGTCGAACCCCACATACCCCGGGGGCGCGCCAATCAGACGACTCACCGCGTGACGTTCCATGTACTCCGACATATCGAAGCGGATCAGCTCGATGCCCAGCGTGAACGCGAGCTGCTTCGCGACTTCGGTCTTGCCGACACCGGTCGGGCCCGAGAACAGGAACGCGCCGATCGGCTTGTCCGTCTTGCCCAGCCCGGCACGCGACATCTTGATCGCGGCCGACAAGGCGTCGATGGCCGGGTCCTGCCCGAACACCACGCTCTTGAGGTCGCGGTCGAGCGTCTGGAGCTTGCCGCGGTCATCGGCCGACACGCTCTGCGCCGGAATGCGCGCGATCTTCGACACGATGTCCTCGATCTCGCCCTTGCCGATCGTCTTCTTCTGCTTGGACTTCGGCAGAATGCGCTGGGCGGCGCCGGCTTCGTCGATCACGTCGATGGCCTTGTCAGGCAGGTGACGGTCGGTGATGAACTTGGCGGACAGCTCGGCCGCGGCCGACAGCGCACTCGACGAGTACTTCACGCCGTGGTGCTCTTCGAAACGCGACTTCAGCCCACGCAGGATCTGCACCGTCTGCTCGACGGTCGGCTCGTTCACATCGATCTTCTGGAAGCGACGCGACAACGCGGCGTCCTTTTCGAAAATGCCGCGATACTCGGTGAAGGTCGTGGCGCCGATGCACTTGAGCTGCCCCGACGACAACGCCGGCTTGAGCAGGTTCGAGGCGTCGAGCGTGCCGCCCGACGCGGCGCCCGCGCCGATCAGCGTATGAATCTCGTCGATGAACAGGATCGCGTTGTTGCGCTCCTTGAGTTCCTTGAGCACCGCCTTCAGGCGTTGCTCGAAGTCGCCGCGATACTTCGTGCCGGCGAGCAGCGCGCCCATGTCGAGCGAGTAGACCGTGGCGTCCTGCAGGATCTCGGGCACTTCGCCGCGCGTCACGCGCCAGGCGAGGCCTTCTGCGATGGCGGTCTTGCCCACGCCGGCTTCGCCGACGAGCAGCGGGTTGTTCTTGCGGCGGCGGCAAAGCACCTGCACCACGCGCTCGACTTCCGCCTCGCGCCCGATGAGCGGATCGATCTTGCCGTCGCGCGCCAACTGGTTGAGGTTCTGGGTGTACTGCGCGAGCGGGCTTTCCTTGGCGTTCGCCCCCTCTTCCCCTTCGGCACTGCCTTCGCCGGCCTTGGCCGACTCGCCGGGCGCGCCCGTCTTGGTAATGCCGTGAGAGATGAAATTGACGACATCCAGACGCGTCACGCCCTGCTGCTGCAGGTAGTAGACCGCGTGGGAGTCCTTTTCACCGAAGATGGCGACCAGCACGTTGGCGCCCGTCACTTCCTTCTTGCCGTTGGAAGTCGATTGCACGTGCATGATGGCGCGTTGAATCACGCGCTGGAACCCGAGCGTGGGCTGTGTGTCGACCTCGTCGCTACCCGGCACCGTCGGCGTATTGTCGGCGATGAAGTTGCGCAGGTTCTGCCGTAAATCCTCAAGATTTGCGGCGCAGGCGCGCAACACTTCGGCAGCGGTCGGGTTATCCAACAGGGCGAGCAACAGGTGCTCGACCGTGATGAATTCGTGTCGTGCCTGGCGCGCTTCCATAAACGCCATGTGCAGGCTGACTTCCAATTCCTGGGCAATCATGCTTCCTCCATCACGCACTGCAGCGGGTGCCCGGACTGCCTTGCATGGCTAACAACTTGCTCAACTTTGGTCGCCGCGACGTCGCGCGTAAAGACCCCACAAACTCCCCTGCCCTCTCGGTGAACCTTGAGCATGATCTGCGTGGCAGACTCCCGGTCCTTATTGAAATATTCCTGAATGACCATCACCACGAATTCCATCGGGGTGAAATCGTCGTTCAACAGTACCACCTTGTACATCGATGGCGGCTTGAGCTGTTGCTCCTGCCGCTCCTGTACGGTGTCGTCATGCGTTGTCGGTAAGGTTGCCATACGTGGATTCTAAACAACTCCCGGGTTCAGCAAGCCATCGGCGTCCCGATTGCCGCCTGCCGTCCGGTCGTCCACCGGAATGCCAACACTCGTCGTTACGCGCGTTGTCCAGCAAGGCGCCGCAGCCCCGACCACCGGGGCGTGCCACACCCATATGAGTCAGCTTAACCCAAATTTCAAGGGCGTGTCTCCGCAGGCCCGGCGCACGCACAAGCATCAGGGTAAAACCTGATCGAGCACAACTTCTATCGTTCAAAAAGGGCTTGACACTATTGGTAGTTAGCGAAAACAATCAACGTGGCGCTTTTCCTCAATAAGGGTTTTAAAAGAAAAGATGCCTGGGTGAGCCTAAGAAGCCGCCGCCAGCCGGCGGGATTTTCAGATGTGCTCGTTGTTGCGGTGATATGTAGTAGTCGTAATTGTTCAGGGGAAGTTCGTATGGCAACCGGTACGGTCAAATGGTTTAACGACGCCAAGGGTTTTGGATTCATCACGCCGGATGAGGGTGGCGAAGATCTGTTCGCCCACTTCTCGGCAATTCAGATGAACGGCTTCAAGACCCTCAAGGAAGGTCAAAAGGTGCAGTTCGAGGTCGTTCAAGGCCCGAAGGGCAAGCAGGCTTCGAACATTCAGGCGCCCGCCTGAGGTAGCGCCGCTCGTCGTATTGAAGACCCGGCTCCGGCCGGGTTTTTTATTGCGTCGCAACAATGCAACACGCGCCGGTGAATTTTGCGGTTCGCTTTGCGAATATCAAAGCCGACGCCGCATTCCACTCTGGCGCGGCAGCTTTTTGAAACTCGATGGCGTTTAATCCATTTGCTACCTGGCTTCATCGATATATTCCGCTCCACAATTAAAAGTGGACCGGACATTGTCGCTCTGCGGAAACCCATTACGCATCCGACCAATTTGACTCAGCATTCCTATGCAGCCGGCCGGTCGACCGTCACTCAATCGTCGCGAGTTAAGTATCGGAATGAACGGGTTGTTTAAGGACTGTGCAAACCGAATCCGTGACAGCTATGCGATTTACGCATAAATATTATTTGTTTCATGAAAAATAAAAATACAACAAATGATTCTCCGCCATTTGAACGTCGCTCCCTGTCGTCGCGCTGACCATCGGCCCCGCCGCGGAAATGCGACGGGCCGCCCCGAACCCTCTCAAGTTCGATAGGCGGCCCGTGTAGTCGCGTTGCCCCAAGGCGGGGCAACGCACCGGTCTCACGGCAAAAGCGTTAGCTCAGATCGACGTAGACTTTATCGGCCTCGATGCGAATCGGATAGCGCCTCACTGCTGCGGTGAGCGGCGCGCACATCGCTGCGCCGGTTCGCACGTCGAACTTCCCCTGATGCAGAGGGCACTCGATCTCGTGCCCGTCGAGAAAGCCGTCGCACAGGCGGGCGTTTCCGTGTGTGCAGGCGTTGTCCGTGGCATACACCTCGCCGTCCACGCCGTACAGGGCAATCTCCCGTCCGCCCACGATCACGCCGATCACGTCGTCCTCGGGAATGGCGTCGCGCGACGCCGCCTCAATCCAGTTGCCGCTCATCATGTGCCTCGCTTCAGATCGGATAGATCAGCGAGTTGGGAATCATCTCGCTGTCGAAAATGCATTGGCGCGACGCGAATTTCCATCCGTCGCCCGTTCGTTTGACGATGTCCAGATAGCGCCCGACCGACAGAATGTCGGTGAGTTGATCCGGCTTCGTCCGAAATACCGCGTAGTTGGCCTCGACCTGAAGCGTGTCGTCGTCGAGTCGCCGAATCGCCGGCAGTCCGATCACGTGGCGCTGGTAGTAAGGGTCGTGGAACAGCGTGTCGCGAATCCCGTAGATGCGATCGCGCAGCATCCCCTTGCTCTCGAACGACAGGGTCGCCAGCGGCAGGCCCATCTCGAAGTTCTCGCGCGGCTGCACACGATACACGCAATCATCCAGGAAGAAATCGGGCCAGGCATCCCACTGTTGCGCGTCGAGCGCCGCGGCGTAGGCCGCATTGAGGTCGACCACGGCCTGAAACGTTGCAAAATCCACCATCACGTCGTCTCCTCAAACGCCCATGACGCGGCGCCAATAGGCGTACATGCCGCGAATCAAGGTTTCCGTCACCATGTGTTCCGTGTTTTCCACGCCGGTGCCGCCCAGCTCCGCAATGGCACGATGCCAGGGCTTCTGCGCGAACCCCTCCTGCGAACACTCGATGGCCTCGCCGTCGTCGGCCGACACGAATCCGGCCGGGCCGAACAGATTGGCCTGACGCAAACGGCGCTGCGTCATCTCCTCGGTGTCGTCTTCGAAACCGAAATGCGTCCAGACGAAGTCGAACGCATCGTGACCGCGCGGCTGGATGTGACGCGTCGATACCGAATTGACCTGCTGCTGCAGGATCACGCTGGGAAAGAGCGTCATGAGGACCGCTGTCGGCCCCTTCCACCAGTCTTCCTGAACGATGTCGAGAAAGCGCATGTCGTTGAGCGACATCGCCGCCTTGAAGCTCGACACCCCCGAGGTCACCTCCCCGCCGCCGCCCTGCCCCCGCGTGGACACCATCGCCGCGTGACGGCCGTGTTCGTCCATGACCAGACGCGACTTGTTATCGGCGCGCCACAACCCGAACGTGACGAACCAGGTGTGCAGTAGCCCTGGGTGGTACGGGTCCTTGATGTTCTCCTGCATCAGCTTCCAGTTCCCCGGAATGCGTTGTTTGTTGTAGCCGAGCAGTTTGAGCTTTCGCCCGTCGAACAGACGATCGAAGTAGGCGCAGATCTCCGGTCCGAGAAAGTCCTCGAGCGATTCGATGTCGTGATCGAACGACGCGAAGATCACACCGCCGCGCGTGGCGACCTTGAGCCGGGTGAGGCCGTGATCTTCCGGCTTGAAATCCTTCGGCATACCGCCGTTGACCTTGCCGTCCTGCTTCACGCCACGCCGGAACGGCACGCCTTGCAGATTGCCCTTGAGGTCGTAGTTCCACTGGTGATAGGGGCAATGGAAGTCCGTGCGGTTGCCGCGCTTCTCGCGACAGAACTTCATCCCGCGATGGGCGCAGACGTTTTCGACGACGTTGATGTCACCCGCGGCGTCTCGCGTCACGATCACGGAGCGCTCACCGATCACCGTGCGCTTGAAATCGCCCGGATTCGGCACCTCGGCTTCCAGCCCGACGTAATTCCAGTGGTTGCGGTAGAAACACGTCTCCAGCTCGCGCCGATACAGTTCCACGTCCGTATAGACGCGAAAGGGAATACGGCTCGAGCCCTCGGCGGGCCAGACGTCGGACGGCTGTGCGCCGGCGGACGGCGCCGGGTCGAACTCGGCGGTCTGCGGTGTGGTACTCATGATCGTCTCCTGAGGGGGATGCGGGAAAGACCGGGAAGACGCCAGTGCGCTGCTGGCGGGCACTTCACCGGCTGTCATGCCGCCTTCGCGTAAAACGCGTCGGCGTAGATATGGGCGGCATCGATGCCGCGCTCGCGCAGCAGCCGGGTGGCGGCATCGACCATCGGCGGCGCGCCGCACAGATAGGCGCGCCAGCCCGAGAGCGCATCGGGGCCGACGTAATCGGCAGCGAGCGCGTGCGTGACATGCCCCAGGCGGAACCCCGGATTCAGTGCGTCGGGTGCGTCGGGATCGATGGGTTCGATGGGTGTGCCCGGGGCGTCGGTCGTCGTCACGACATGCAGGCGAATGCCGTCGTGACGCGACGCGAGTTCGCGCAGCCACGCGAGCCCATACACGTCCGCCGGCGAGCGCGCGCCGACATAAATGTCGATGCGGTTGGTCATGCCACGGGCGAGCGCCCCGCGCACGATCGACAGTACCGGCGCCAGGCCGGTGCCGCCGGCGACGCAAAGCATCGGCCCGTCGTGCCGCGTGCGCAGATACGACGTGCCAAGCGGGCCCGACACCCGCACGGCATCGCCGACCTTGAGCTGTTCGTCGACATAGCCGGTCACGGCCCCACCGGGCACCCGGCGGATGTGAAATTCGAGCGTGTCGTCGGCATCGAGTCCGGCCATGGAATATGGCCGGATATGCGCGGGAGTGAATTGCAGCGTGGCGTACTGACCGGGCGAGAAGCTGAGCGGCTTCGCCGTCCTGAGCACCAGGCGCTTGATGTCGTGGGTCAGTGGTTCGATCGCGAGCACCGTCGCCTTGAGAATTTTCGCGGGATGCACGACGACTTCATCGACATCCGGCAAGGCGATCTCACAGTCACCGTGGACGCTCGACTGGCACGCGAGCACGTAACGCGCAAGGGATGGCGCGCTTCCCGCCAGGCCATCGCCATCGCCATTGCCATCGTGATGACGATATTCGACGCCTTCGGCTTCGCGCACCTCGCCCGAAACGACGCGACAGCGGCAGGTGCCGCAACGTCCGGACAGGCAACTGTACGACACCGGGATCTGACGATCGGTGAGGGCTTTCAGCAAATTGTCGCCGGGCGCGACCTCGAAGCGTTCGCCGAGTGGCTGCACGTGAACTTGCATGGGGAGGGTCTCCGTTCTGACGGCACCCGCCTCGGGCACCGCGCGTGGCGTTTGGACGCCGTTTGCAAGAAGCATCTCGCAAGCCGCGTTATAAACCAATAGAATTTAGGTTATACAGCCTATAAATTTCAGTGATTTAACTGAGCATCGAGACGCGTTCCTCCCCATGGACCTGCATTCCGTCGACCTGAACCTGCTGGTGGTCTTCCAGCATCTGTACAACGCGCGACGCGTGTCTCGCGTGGCGGAGACGCTTGGCGTGACGCAACCCGCGATCAGCAATTCGCTCGCGCGTCTGCGCAAGTTGTTCAACGACGAGTTGTTCATCCGCACATCGCGCGGCATGCTGCCGACCCCGATGGCCATCGAACTGGCCGAGCCGGTCGCCGCGGCGCTGGATGCGCTACATGGGGTCTTCAATCGTCAGCTCGCCTTCGATCCGGCAACGAGCCAGCGCGCGTTTCAAATCGCCATGACGGACATTGGTGAAGTGCACTTCCTGCCCAGGCTCATGCACGCGCTTGGCGAGCGGGCACCGGGCATTACGATCAGCACAGTGCGCAATACGGCGGTCAACTTGCAGGAGGAGATGGCGTCGGGTCAGGTGGATCTCGCCGTGGGGCATCTGCCGGATCTGACGACGGAGTTTTTCCAGCGGCGTCTGTTTCGGCAGAAGTATGTGTGCATGTTTCGCCCCGGGCATCCGCTCGACCGACCGGCGACGGCGAGGATGGCGCGCGAGGATTTCGAGCACGCCGAGCAGGTGATGGTGGTCGCCGCCGGCACCGGGCACGGCCGGGTCGACGATTTCATGGCGCGCGCTCACGTACAGCGCAACATCCGGCTGCGCGTGCCGCACTTCGTCGCGCTCGCCGACATTCTGCACGCCACGGATCTCATCGCCACGGTGACGGAGAAGTTTGCCCAGCGCAGCGCGCAGCACTTCGGCTTGCGTTACGTCGACCATCCGCTGGACCTGCCCGACGTGCAGATCAACCTGTTCTGGCACGCGCGCTATCACCGCGAACCGGCAAGCCAGTGGATGCGCGCGCTACTGTTCGAGCTGTTCTCGGAGTGAGGCGGCGAGCCGCCGCCCCGTTCCGAATCACGCGTTGAAACCGCCATCGATGGTCAGGCTGGCACCCGTTACGAAACCCGCCTCGTCGCTGGCGACATAAGCCACCATCGCTGCGATTTCCTCGGGATGCGCATGACGCTTGAGCGCCATCAGGTCGTGCATCGTCGCCGCGAAATCCCCGGTGGCGGGATTCATGTCGGTATTCGTCGGGCCCGGCTGCACGTTGTTGACCGTAATGCCGCGCGGCCCAAGGTCACGAGCCATGCCCTTGACGAGGCCCACCAGTGCTGCCTTGCTCATCGCATACGTCGCGGCGCCCGCAAACGGCATGCGCTCTGCGTTGCACGAGCCGATATTGATGATGCGACCGCCCTCGCCCATGTGCGCGAGTACCGCCTTCGAGGCCACGAACACAGCGCGCACGTTCACGTCGAGCATGCGGTCGAATTCCTCCAGCGCAAGGTCGGCCACCGATGCCATCGAAAACACACCGGCATTGTTCACCAGAATGTCGATCTTGCCGAGTGCGTGGGCGGCGTCGTTGATTGCCTGGGTCAGCGCGGTGGCATCTGCTGCATCCACATGCAAGGCCATGGCACGCCCGCCGGACGCCTGAATGCGCTCGACCAGATCCTGCGCCGCGGCCTTCGATCCCTTGTACGTGAACGCAACCGCCGCACCGCCATGCGCGAGCCGCTGCACGATCGCCGCGCCGATACCGCGCGAGCCACCTGTCACGAAAGCCACCTTGCCTTGAAAGTTCGTTGCCATCTCATTGCTCCATTCGGTTAAGAGGTGAAGCCAGTATCGCGGGCAAATTACGCCTCAACTAGACCATAATCCCTATCATCACTTTCAACTCCACGGAATAGATGAACGATGGACGCCTTGCATCTGATCGAATCATTTGTCCTGAGTGCGCGTGCGGGTAGTTTCTCGGCGGCCGCGCGACGACTGGGGATGACCCCTGCAGCGGTGAGCAAGAATGTGGCGCGGCTGGAGGGGCAGCTCGGCTTGCGGCTGTTTCACCGCAGTACTCGCAGCCTGACATTGACGGCGGGCGGCGAGCGATTCCTGCTGGATGTCGATGGCCCGTTCGCGGCCCTGAACGACGCCTTTTCACGCGCCGCCGAGCGCGAAAGCACCCCGTCCGGGATCCTCAAGGTGAGCGTGGCCCATGCCTTCGGCCGCCAGTATCTGGTGCCGCTGCTGGGCGACTTTCTTGCCCGCTATCCGGATGTCGTGCCGGATTGGCGATTCGACAACCGGGGCGTGGACGTAGTGAGCGAGGGCTTCGACGCCGCGATAGGCGGCGGCATCGAACTCACCCCCGGCGTCATCGCCCGGCGCCTGGCACCGACGTACGCCGTGATTTGCGCGTCGTCCGACTATATGCGCGCGCGTCAGGTGCCGGGGCATCCCGCCGAACTCGCGACGTTCGACGCGATCGTCCGGCGCTCCGGAACGTCGGGCCGGCTGCGCGCATGGGATTTGCGAAACGCGATCGGTGAGCGGGTCAACGTCGAGGCGCGAACCCGCATGATTTTCGACGACCCGGAGGCGATGGCGCACGCCGTCGCGCTGGGCTACGGCGTGGCGTTGCTACCGATGCCGCATGCCGCGCCCCTGCTCGCGTCCGGTCGCATTCAACGGCTGTTGCCGGGCTGGTTCGAGGAATACGGCGGGGTGTCCATCTACTATTCGAACAAGAAGCAGCTGCCGCTGCGGACACGCGTGTTCGTGGATCACGTTGTCCACGCGTTCGAAGCCCAACGCCTCGCCGCGTATTTCGACGGGCGGTGAGTGGCCTCGACAGCATCGCGCCCCCGTGCGCATGGCGACCCGACGCGCCCGTCCCTTGCGTTACGCGTACGCATGCACTGTAATGAAAGCGTTGTGCCGACGGCTTGTGCGGGCAAGGAGAACGCCCACGTGTCGGCCGCGAAAGGGGGTTGGGAGGTCCGGCATGGACACCACGACAACCGCATGGCGAGTCATGGTACTCGTCGCGTGCCTGCTGACGGCGGGCGCGGCGCATGCACAGTCGGCGTATCCTCCGCCGACCCTCGCGGTAAGCGTGGGCGTCGGCGAGAAGGTCGCGATCTGGGTGCAACCCAACTTCAGCGTGCTGTGCCGCTCGTTGGGCCAGCCGACGTTCGAACTCGACTCAACGCCCGCACTCGGTAAAGTCACGGCGGAATGGATCGACTACGTGGTTCCGGACGGACAACGCTGCGAGACGATGCATTTTCCCGGCATGGTCGTCTGGTATCAGGCGGGATCGTCGCCGGGCACGGACACCGTTGTCTGGACCGTCGGCTTTCCGCGCGAACTGACGAGCCGTGTCCCAAGCACCGGCGACCACCGCGTGAGCACCACCATCGTCGTGCACTAGGCCGAGCGCTCCCAGACGGAAGCGTCGGCGGTGCCAGGCGAGCGGCGTCAAATCAACGGCAACCCCGTGGCGCGTTACATGTTGGCGATCATCACGTTGCCGAAGCCCGAGCACGACACCTGCGTCGCCCCTTCCATCAGGCGCGCAAAGTCATAGGTCACCTGCTTCGACAGGATCGACTTTTCCATCGACGCGATGATCAGATCCGCTGCTTCCGTCCAGCCCATGTGCCGCAGCATCATCTCGGCCGAGAGAATCTCCGACCCAGGATTCACGTAGTCCTTGCCCGCGTACTTCGGCGCCGTGCCGTGCGTCGCTTCGAACATCGCAACCGAGTCGGACAGGTTCGCCCCTGGGGCGATTCCGATGCCCCCCACCTGCGCGGCGAGCGCATCGGAGATGTAGTCGCCGTTCAGGTTGAGCGTGGCGATCACGTCGTATTCCGCCGGGCGCAGCAGAATCTGTTGCAGGAAGGCGTCCGCGATCGAGTCCTTGATCGTGATCTCCTTGCCCGTCTTGGGGTTCTTCAGTTTGCACCACGGACCGCCGTCGATCTCCGTCGCGCCGAATTCGTTTCTGGCGAGCGCGTATCCCCAATCGCGAAACCCACCCTCCGTGAACTTCATGATGTTGCCCTTGTGAACGAGGGTTACCGAGTCGCGGTTGTTCTCAATCGCATACTGAATAGCCTTGCGCACCAATCGCTCCGTACCCTCGCGCGATACCGGCTTGATACCGATGCCCGACGTCTTCGGAAAGCGAATCTTGGTCACGCCCAGCTCGTCCTGCAGGAAGGCAATCAGTTTTTTCGCGCCGGCCGATTCCGCCTCCCACTCGATGCCCGCGTAGATGTCCTCGGAGTTCTCGCGGAAGATCACCATGTCGATCTTCTCGGGTTGACGCACCGGCGACGGAACGCCCTTGAAGTACTGCACCGGGCGCAGACACACATAAAGGTCGAGCTGCTGGCGCAACGCGACGTTGAGCGATCGAATGCCACCGCCCACGGGGGTGGTCAGCGGCCCCTTGATCGATACTACGTAGTCCTTGACAACCTGGAGCGTTTCATCGGGCAACCATACATCCGGTCCGTAGACGCGCGTCGATTTCTCGCCGGCATAGACTTCCATCCAATGGATCTTGCGCTTCTCGCCGTACGCTTTGGCCACTGCCGCGTCGACGACCTTGAGCATCACCGGCGTAATATCCACGCCGGTGCCGTCGCCCTCGATATACGGGATGATCGGATTGTCCGGCACGTTCAGGGAGAAATCCTGGTTGACCGTGATCTTCTCGCCGGCCGGGACCTTGATGTGCTGATACGACATGGTGGGCTCCAATGGGATGAATCGGACTGTGCGCGTCAAACGGGGCGAAGGATGCCACCGCTCGCCGCATTACGGCTTTATTGTAGTCACAGCGTGGTATGGCGCGTTGACGCAAATCAAGTCTTATATAAGACATAAGACTGACGATCTCGATTATGCATTAACATGACGGGGCTGACCAGCGCCGCACGCGCTCGGCGGGCGTAGCGCCATGGGGTCGAGCCCGGGTCGAGCGCCTGTCGAGCGCCGATCGCGCCCGACAGCATCGGCAACTTCCGATTTTCTCCCCTTCGTATGACACTTCTCGCACTCAACAAGCCCTTCGGCACGATCTGCCAGTTTTCGCCGCATCCGACACGTCCCACGCTCGCCGAGTGCGTGACGCGCCCTGGCGTCTATCCGGCCGGACGGCTCGACGCCGACAGCGAGGGACTCCTGCTGCTCACCGACGACGGTCGTCTGCAGGCCCGCATCGCGGAGCCGGAACGCAAATTGCCGAAGACGTATTGGGCGCAGGTCGAGGGCGAGTACGACGAGGCGGCCGTTGCACGTCTGCGCGCCGGCCTCGATCTGGGCGACTTCGTTACGCTGCCGTGCGAGGCGCGCGAGATCGTCGAGCCCGCCCAGCTCTGGCCACGTCACCCGCCGATTCGCTATCGCGCCAGCATCCCGACCCACTGGCTCGAAATCACGCTCGTCGAAGGCAAGAACCGCCAGGTCAGACGCATGACCGCCGCCGTCGGCAAACCGACGCTGCGACTGGTTCGCATCGCGATCGGCCCGGTTGACGTCTTTTCGTTGAAGCTTGTCCCGGGACAATGGTGCGAATTGCCGCAACAAATACTTACACTTCCCGGTCAACGAAGCCGTCGTCCACCTCGTTGAGGGAACAGGTGCGCAACATACGCACCACTCCGAAACGAGGAAACCAAGTCATGAACAAACTGCTGCTTGCACTGACCGCCGGGCTGATCGTGTCCGGTGCCGCGATGGCCCAACAATCGGCGCCGGCCACGGCGCCCGTCGCACCGGCGGCACCCGCAGCAGCGGCGCCCGCGATGTCGGCACCGGCGGCGGATCGCGCAGCCCCCGCGAAAAAGGCCCCCAAACACAAGAAGCATCACTACAAGAAGTATCACCACAAGAAGCCGGCCACCAAGCAACCGGCCGTCGGTAACAAGCCGTAATACGTTTCACCGAAAAAATCCGCGTGCGGGTTGTCAACCGATGTCCTGAACGGACGTTATAGGAAGTGACTCACTTCGCGGGTCAACGAGTACATCACCCCAACATCGAGCTCCAACGAGGAATCTCATGAAAAAACTGATCGCTGCCCTGGTCGCTGGCCTGTTCGCAACGGGCGTGTTCGCCCAAGCTTCGGCTCCGGCCGCTGACGCTGCTGCTCCGGCTGCCGCTACGAAGCCGGCTGCCAAGTCGACCCACAAGAAGGCCCACAAGAAGTCGCACAAGAAGTCGGCCAAGAAGGCTGCTGCTGCCGAAGCTCCGGCTGCTGCCAGCAAGTAAGTACCACGTCGCGCAGCCTCGCTGCGCAACGCATGGTAATAAGCAGGTTGCTCACGCAGCCTGCTTTTTTTTCGCCCGGCGGCTACAATGGCTCGCCACGTACCTGACGTTCCCCCGATCTTTCCAGGAGCCGTTCGTGATCCGGATTCCACGTCAACTGGCCGCGCTCGCCGCCAGCGCCACGTTTGCCGCTACCGCCGCCGTCCTGGCAATCGCGCCGGCCAGCGCCTCGGCACAAATCAAGCAGGCGGGGCAGTTCCCAACCGTTCAGCTCTCCGCCGGCATGTATCTCATCAAGGCCGAGGTCGCCGCCAATGAGGCCGACCGCGAACAGGGCCTGATGTATCGCACGACGATGCCCGCCAACGCCGGCATGCTCTTCGTGTTCGAACAACGCGCCGGTCACTGCTTCTGGATGAAGAACACCGATCTGCCACTGTCGATTGCATTCCTGGCCGACGACGGCACGATCGTCAACATCGAAGACATGGCGCCGCAGACCGAGGACAATCATTGCCCGCGCGCCGCCGTGCGTTACGCGCTGGAAATGAATCAAGGCTGGTTCAAAAGCAAACACATCGGCCCCGGCGCAAAGATCTCCGGCCTGCCGCGCTGAATGATGGCGTTGCGCTCAGTCCGCGCCGCTCGATAGCCGCAACGCGGGCCCGAGCGAGCGCTCGAGAAAACCATCCAGCAGCCATGGATCGAAGTGACGCCCGCGCTCCGCGAGCATCGCCTCGACGATCTGCGCGGGACTGAGTGCCGCGCGATACGGACGGTGACTCGCGAGCGCGTCGAACACATCGACCAGCGCTACGATCCGTCCCGCCAAGGGAATACGATTCCCCGACAGCGCACCCGGATAACCCCCGCCGTCGTAACGCTCGTGATGCGCGCGGGCGACCGTCGCGGCCAACGCGCAGGCGGCACCGCCGAGCGCACTCAGTATGTCGGCGCCTGATTGCGGATGCATGCGCATCACGCGAATCTCATCGGGCGTCAGCTTGCCCGGCTTTTCCAATATCGCGTTCGGAACACACAGCTTGCCGGTGTCGTGCAGCGCGGCAGCGAGCCCGAGGGCCTGCGCCTCGACGGCTTGGATCCCCAACGCCTGGGCGAAACGCCAGGTGAGCGCGCCGACACGCCACATGTGGGTCGCGGTGCCGCCGCGCTTATGTTCGGCCAACCGGAAAAGTGCCCACGCGGCGGGCGGCAGGCTGCGCATGAGACGGGCGTCTGCGAGCCAGTGGCGGCGCGAGTGGGGTTGTGCGCGGTCGTGCGAGGCGTCGTGACCGGTCGCTGCACGCGAAGCATCGCGGGCGGAAAAAGGGCTCGCCAAGGGGATGGCGTGCGTTGGCGCGGGGTCGGGCATACATCGTTCGATGGTTTTGAAGCGCACACTCTAACGACGCGCAGGCCCGCAAATATTGATCGCCATCAAGCCCTGGGCAGATGCACGCGGTCCGGCAATTGCACAAACCAAAAACCCACCGCGAGCGGTGGGCTTTCATTTTGCCGGTGACGCCGGACGCTCGGGTTGGGCGCCTGGCGTCACCTCGGTGGCACGTCGCCAGCGTCGACTGCGTCGACCGGCAACGTCCGGGGCCTCGATTACGCGAAGTTCTTTGCGGCGAAGTCCCAGTTGACCAGATTCCAGAATGCCTCGACGAACTTCGGACGGGCATTGCGGTAGTCGATGTAGTACGCGTGTTCCCACACGTCGATCGTGATCAGCGGCTTGTCCGCGCCGGTCAGCGGCGTGGCGGCGTTGCTGGTGTTGACGATGTCGACCGACCCGTCGGCCTTCTTCACAAGCCACGTCCAGCCCGAACCGAAGTTGCCGACGGCCGACTTCGAGAAGGTTTCCTTGAACGCGTCGAACGAGCCGAACTTGGCGTCGATGGCCTTGGCCAGATCGCCCGACGGCGCACCGCCGCCCTTCGGCGACAGCGTGTTCCAGAAGAAGGTGTGGTTCCACACCTGCGCCGCATTGTTGAACACGCCGCCCGACGACTTCTTGATGATGTCTTCGAGGCTTGCGCTTTCGAATTCGGTGCCCTTGATCAGGTTGTTCAAGTTGGTCACATAGGCTTGGTGATGCTTGCCGTAGTGATACTCCATCGTTTCCTTGGAGATGGTCGGCGCGAGTGCGTCGATGGCGTACGGCAGTTCAGGGAGCTTGTGTTCCATGGCGATTGTCCTTTGTGCTCTGAGGGGAACCCGATTTTGCGTTATCCGGAGCCATCGATTCTAGGGCAGATGCGATAACCCCGCAAACCGCACGGTTACTCGCCCGGCCGCGCCGGGTGGCTTCAACGCGACGATTGCTGGCCAATACCGCCTGATCGACGCACGATGCCCGCGATTGACTCGGATTGCCGCACCGAGCCCCGCTAAAAAGTATCGTCTAGCCTGACCTGAACATCACCAATACCCACGTCGGCCGCACCGTCGGCCAGATGCATCGTCACATGCTGGCCGCGCTGGAGTTTGCGGGGGTCGCGCAACGGCTGCCCCTTGGCGTCGAGCACGGCGGCATAGCCGCGCTGCAGCGTGCGGCGCGGGTTGAGCAGCTCGAGTTGCGCCGTTGCATCGGCCAGCCGTTGTGTCGAGCGCTCTGTACGACGTGACATCGCGCTATGCAGGCGCTGCGAGAGGAGCGCAACCCGCTCGTGTTGCGGGGCGATACCGGGTACGGCGCGCGTCAGGCGCAGGCGCAGCATTTCGAAGCGGCCGCGGCGCTGGGCCAACGGGCGTTCAAGCGCGTGACGCAATCGATCGGCCAAGTGAGCCAGTTCGCCCCGCTGGCGCGCCAGACGCTCACGCGGCGACACCAGCGCGCGCGACACACTGTCGAGCTGCTGGGCGCGTTGCTCGAGCATGCGCCACATGGCCCGCGTCAGACGTTGGCGCTCACGGTCGAGCTCGCGCAAACATTCGTCGCGCGACGCACTGATCAGCTCCGCCGCCGCCGTCGGCGTGGGCGCCCGAACGTCCGCCACAAAATCGGCAATGGTGAAATCGGTTTCATGTCCCACACCGGACACCACGGGCAGCTCGCTGCGCGCGATCGCGTGGGCCAGCACTTCCTCGTTGAATGCCCACAGGTCTTCGATGGCACCGCCGCCCCGGCAAAGCAGCAGGGTATCGACCTCCCGGCGAGCGTTGGCCGTGTCGAGTGCCGCCGCGAGCCGCATGGCGGCATCGGCGCCCTGCACCGGCGCCGGATAGACGACGACCGAGACGTGCGGTGCGCGCCGGGCGAGCGTCGTCAGCACGTCGCGCAGGGCTGCCGCCTGCAGCGACGTTACGACGCCGATGCGACGGGCATAGCGCGGCAACTCGCGCTTGCGCGCCGCGTCGAACAGCCCGGCCGCCGCCAGCTTTTCCTTGAGTCGCAGAAACGCCTCATACAGATTGCCTTGCCCGGCGCGGCGAATCGCTTCGACATTGAGCTGCACCTCCCCGCGCGGTACATACATGGAGAGCAGCGCGCGGACTTCGACCCGATCGCCCTCCTTCGGCGAGAAATCGGCGTGCTGGGCGCGGCCGCGAAACATCACGCAGCGCATTTGCGCTTGCGCATCCTTGATCGAGAAATACCAATGGCCGCTTGCCGCGCGCGTGAAGTTCGAAATTTCGCCGCTGACCCATGCCAGGGGGAAGCTCCGCTCCAGCACGCCGGCCACGGCTTTGTTCAAATCCGAAACACTTAGCACGCGATCCGCGCCACCAGCGGGCCGGGCGTCGTCGAAAGATAAGTTCATGCGTGTTTGCCGGCAAAAAGCTGTCCACAGGCCCGCTAATTTAAGGGTTTTCTCGCCCGGTCGCCGCATTTTTCCTTCGCCCCGATGCCAAACCCTTGATTTATTGGCCCTTGCGGAGCGCTTCGCGGCGATCCGGCGACGCGATATCAACGCCATCGTGACGGGATCTCTTGATTCGCCGACATGTTCACATAGTTATCCACAGGCGCGCGGCGATTGACTGGGAATCGTGAGTTTGCGGGTGTGTTCATTTCTGAAACGTTTTCCTGCCCATTTTTTCATCACGGAGAAAAAAATCACGTCGCATCAATAAGTTGCCGAATGTATCCCAAGCTTTTCCACATCCTTGTGCGCCTGTCGTGTGGAAAACGGTGCTTGCCCATCCCCCCCCTGCAAGCTACAGTTCGGACTCGTTTGCCCGATCCCCCGCAATAAGTAAGAGGTCGTCCTTGTTTGCCGTTATCCAGGCCGCCGGCTGGCCCATCTGGCCGCTTCTCATCGCCTCCGTTTTCGCGCTCGCCCTGATCGTCGAGCGCGCCCTGTCGCTGCGCCGCACCCGGGTGCTGCCTAGCGGCGTGCTCGAAAATGCCATCACGCTCGCCAGGCGGGGTTCAGGCAAGCAAGACGCGACCGACGCGTTGGCGCGCGGCTCGATGCTCGGGCGCGTGCTCGCCACCGGCGTTCGCTACGTCGCCCACAACCCGCAGGGTCCGCGCGACGGCGCGAAAGAAGCATTGGAAGAGACCGGACGTGCTGTCGCGCACGAGCTGGAGCGTTTTCTACCCGCGCTCGGCACCATCGCGTCGGTCGCACCGCTGATGGGCCTGTTCGGCACCGTCGTCGGCATGATCGAAATCTTTGGTGCGCAAGACGCCTCCGGCACGGATCCCGCGCAATTGGCGCACGGCATTTCGGTTGCGCTCTATAACACCGGCTTCGGTCTGATGATCGCGATTCCCGCGATGATCTTCTATCGTTACTACCGCACCCGTGTCGACGCGTTCCTGGTCGAACTCGAGACGCAGGCGGTCCATTTCCTCGATGCCACGCTGCCGCGGCATTGATCCGAGGGGCGCACGATGAATTTCCGTCGAGGTCTCTCCACACGCGACGAACCGGAGATCAACCTGATCCCGCTCATCGACGTGCTGCTGGTCATTCTGATCTTCCTGATGGTCACCACGACCTACACGCGCTACACCGCGCTGAAGGTCAACCTCCCGACGGCCGACGCACAGAAGGCCGTCGTGCCGCCGCGTCAAATCGTGGTCTCGGTCGGCGCCGACGGCAGTTACGCCATCGACCGGCACGCGCTCGCACAGCGCGATGTCGCGAGCCTTACGGCAGCGCTGCGTCAAGCGGTCGGTCCCGCGAACACCGAAGCCGAGTCGCCGGTCGTCGTGATCAATGCCGACGCCAAAAGCGCGCATCAGTCGGTCATCAACGTCATGGAAGCCGCCCGCGAGGCCGGTCTGTCTCGCCTGACGTTCGCCGCACGCTCGACGACGGCCCACGGCGCGGCGGGTCAACCGGCCCGATGACGACACCTTCATCACACCCCAGCCCTGCCGCGGGCGTGCGCTCGCGCGCGCTGGTGCCACGTCTGTCGGGCGCGTTGGTGCATTGGGTCAGCGCCCAGTGGCAACGACGAGGACTCATCGCCTGGCTGCTGTGGCCGATATCGTGGGTTTTTGCCGTCATGGCGGCCTGGCGGCGCCTGAGCTTTCGCCGGGGATGGAGAACGTCGACGCGGCTGCCGGTTCCGGTCGTCGTCGTCGGCAATCTCACCGTGGGGGGCACCGGTAAAACGCCGACTGTCATCGCGCTGGTCGGCGCGTTGCGCGCGCTCGGCTATACGCCCGGCGTTCTGTCGCGCGGATACGGGGCAACGCTGCCACGTCCGACCGAAGTGAGTCCAACGGCACGCCCCGACGCGGTCGGCGACGAGCCGCTGCTGATCGCCAAGCGCACGGGGGTGCCGGTGTGGGTGTGGCCGTCGCGTGTCGAAGGTGGCCGCGCGCTGCTGGCCGCGCATCCGGCATGCGACGTCATCGTTTGCGACGACGGCCTGCAACATTACGCGCTCGCGCGTGACGTCGAGATCGCGGTATTCGACCACCGGCTGGGCGGCAATGGCTTCCTGCTGCCCGCCGGCCCCTTGCGCGAACCGCTCTCGCGCCGACGCGACGCCAATCTGATCAACGATCCTTACGGCAAAACACTCCCCGAGTGGCCAGACACCTGGCGGCTGACACTTAAGCTGGGCGATGCCTGGTGCGTGAGCCAGCCGAGCCTGACCCGGGCGCTGGCGCACTTCTCGGGCAAACGCGTGTTGGCGGCGGCCGGTATCGGCGCGCCCGAGCGCTTCTTCGCGGCGCTGCGTGCCGCGGGTCTGCAGATCGAGACGCTGGCGCTGCCCGATCATTACGACTTTGCGACGAATCCGTTCGACGGCGCCGCGGCCGATGCCATCCTGATCACCGAAAAGGATGCAGTAAAATGCGTCACCTGGTCCGACCCGCGTGTGTGGGCCGTGCCTGCGGAGGCAGCGCTCGACGCGCGCCTCGTATCCCTGGTAGTGGAGAAATTGCGTGGACAACCGACTGTTTGAGATTCTCGTCTGCCCGTTGTGCAAGGGTCCCCTGGAGTACGACAAGAAAGCCCAGGAGCTGATTTGCCACGCCGACAAGCTCGCTTACCCGATTCGTGACGGCATTCCCGTCATGCTGGCCGATGAAGCGCGCCAGTCCGTCGAAGGTACGCCTGTGCCGCTGAGCGGCGACAAGCCGGCATCGTGAGCGATTCGATGAACACCGTCGACTTTGTCGCCGTCGTGCCGGCGCGTCTCGCGTCGACGCGTCTACCGAACAAGCCGCTCGCCGATATCGGCGGCAAACCGATGGTCGTGCGCGTGGCCGAGCGGGCGCGCGAATCGGGGGCGTGTCAGGTGGTCGTCGCGACCGACTCACAGCGTGTGGCCGATGCCGTCGCCGCGCACGGCTTCGATGTCGCCCTGACGCGTGCGGATCACCCGACGGGCACCGATCGTCTCGCCGAGGTGGCCGTCCAGCAGGGTTGGCCCGACGACACGATCGTCGTCAATGTGCAGGGCGACGAGCCACTCATCGATCCGCGTCTGGTGCACGCGGTCGCGGCGCATCTGGCCGAGCACCCGGAATGTGCCCTGTCGACGGCGGCGCATCCGATCACTGACAACGCGGAGATCTTCTCGCCGAATGTGGTCAAGGTCGTGCTCGACGCCCATAGCCGCGCACTCTACTTCTCGCGCGCGCCGATTCCGTGGTCGCGCGATGCCTGGTCCGCCGGGCTTGCCCACACCGCAACGTTACCCGCGGCAACCACACCCGTCTTTCGTCACATTGGGCTTTACGCCTATCGCGCCAAATTCCTGCGCACTTATCCGAGCCTGCCGCAGGCCCCGATCGAGACCGCCGAATCGCTCGAGCAGCTCCGTGCCCTCTGGCATGGCGAGCGCATTGCCGTGCTCGTGACCGCCGACGCCCCGCTGCCGGGCGTCGACACGGCGGATGATCTGGAGCGCGTTCGCGCGCTGCTGCGTAACTAACGCCCGGTCTAGCACGAACGCCGGCGTTGGCACGCCGGCCAATCGCTCGCGCGCTTGTCCCGGAAATCGCACCGGTACGACGCCCATCGGTCGGCAAAACGCCGCCAGACGGGCTCATCGTGGCATAATCGCTCTGATTCTCGCGAGCAGCCTCCCCGGCCGCGCGCGGCGCGCCCTGCCGACGCGTCGCCTGCGCGCAGCGCGGTTGGCCGGTCACCCGACCCGCAACCGCCGCCGAATCCCGGGGACGCGCCTGCCTGCCGCACGCACAGCATTCACAAATCACAAACTTTCAGGAGTCATTGATGCGTCTGATTTTGTTGGGGGCACCCGGGGCCGGCAAGGGCACCCAAGCCACGTTCATCAAAGAGAAATTCGGCATCCCGCAAATCTCGACCGGCGACATGCTGCGCGCCGCGATCAAGGAAGGCACTCAGCTTGGCCTCGAAGCCAAGCGTTACATGGACGCGGGCGACCTCGTGCCGGACGCCGTCATCATTGGCATGGTGCGTGAGCGCCTGGGCGCCGACGACTGCAAAAGCGGCTACCTGTTCGACGGCTTCCCGCGCACGATTGCGCAGGCGGAAGCCATGAAGGACGCCGGTGTCGCCATCGACTTCGTGCTCGAGATCGACGTGCCGTTCGACGAAATCATCACGCGCATGAGCGGTCGTCGCACGCATCCGGCATCGGGTCGTACGTACCACGTCACGTTCAACCCGCCCAAGGTCGAAGGCAAGGACGACGTGACCGGCGAACCGCTCGTGCAGCGCGACGACGACAAGGAAGACACCGTCAAGAAGCGCCTGAGCGTGTACGAATCGCAGACCAAGCCGCTCGTGGCCTACTACTCGGATTGGGCGAAGCATGGCAGCCCGGGCGCGACCGTCGAGGCACCGCAGTACCGCAAGATCTCGGGGCAAGGCAGCGTGGACGAAATTCGTGCGCGCGTGTTCGACGCACTGAAGTAAGCACGCGAGCGTCGCCCCCTTTGACCCCGTGCGGCATTCGCCGCGCCCCGGGGCCGGGTCGGCGCGAACGACGACGTAGAGAAAGGCGGCCAGGTCACCCTGGGCCGCCTTTTTTGCCGATGTCAGGGCGTGCCGCTCCCGGCGCATCAACGAGGCGAGTCGAATTGCCGCAATGCAACAAACCGTCGTTGCGGCGATGACTACAATGGAGATCCGAACACACTTGCGGTCGGTTCAATCGCCGAGGCTGTCGGTGGCGATCCCGCGTTCTTCCCGTCCCCATGGCAGGAGGCTGGCATGAAATCACTGGCGCAACAGATGTCGTTCTACCAGCGCTATCACCGCAGTCCCAAGAATCGTCTGACCCATTTCTTCGGCGTTCCCATGATCATACTGGCCGTGATGCAGGCGTTCTCAACGCTGCCGCTCGGCCCGAGCGGCCTGAATGTCGCGCATGTGATCGTGCTGGTGTTGCTGATGTATTACTTCCTGCTCGATGTCCCGCTGGCACTCGCCATGACGGCCTTCTTCGCCGCGCTGCTGGCCATCACGCAGCACCTGGCCACCTTGTCGTGGCCGTGGGCGCTGACCGTCTTTGGCGTGCTGTTCGTCGGCGGCTGGATCGTTCAATTGATCGGCCATCATTTCGAGGGCCGCAAGCCCGCGCTGCTCGATAACGTCTTCCAGATCTTTATCGCACCGATGTTCCTGATGGCCGAGGTGTTCTTTCATTTCGGCTACAAACCCAGTCTGCAACGACGAGTCCAGGAGTTGGCGGCGCAGTCGGCATGATGGGCCGCATGCCGCAACGAACGACGCGCGAGGTCGCAACGCCAGCCGACACGGCTGGCGTTTTGCATTCGAGACGACGGAAGCAACGAGGGAAAACAGGAGGCGCAGACAGTTATCCGTGACTGCCCGGACGACGGCTCAGGTCGTCGAGAATCTGCCGAATCGCATTGGCGTCCTCGGCATCGGGGCGCGTGCCCAGATAGTGCTCGAGGTCGTCCTGCGCCGGACGTACCAGCCCAAGGCGAGCATAGGCCAGCCCGCGATCGCGCTGCTCGACCGGCTGGTCGGGCAAGACAAGCACCATGCGTTCCTGCACCGCAAGCACGCGTTCCCACCGCTCGTTCTGCGTGTATATCGCTCGCAGATTGCGCAACATCCGCGCCAGAATTTCGCGCGGCGTGGCGGGCTCCAGAAAGGGGTGCAGCAACGCCCACAGCGCCAACTCCTGAATCGGCTCGGCGCTCTCGTCGCGATAGTGCTTCAGATAGGGCTCGACCATTTCGAGCAGTCGCTGCGGCGAAAGCGAGTTGCCCGAGATCGGGTCGATGACCACATCGCCGGCCGGCACCGCAAGCCGTAGCAGGAAATGCCCCGGGAACGACAGGCCCCGCAGCGGCAAGCCGATCTGGTGGCCAATCTCCATGCAGAGCACGGCCAACGAAATCGGAATGCCGCGACGCCGGTCCAGCACGATATGCAGGTGGCTGTTGTCCGGGTCGTAGTAATCGTTCTGGTTGACGGAGAAGCCAAGTTCGCGGAAGAAGAAGTGGTCGAGCAACTGGAGCTTCTGCAGCGGTCCGGCGTCGGGCGGAAGACGCTTGGCCAGACGCGCGGCAAGCGCGTCGATCCGGGTCAGCGTGTCCTGGACATCGAGATCGGGATAGACGTCTTGCGCGATGGCGATGGCCGCTTCGGTCAGCGGCAGGCCGTCGTCGGACGCGACCAGCGCAGCAAAATACTCGAGAAATCGATTCGCCATGCGGTATCCGTGGAGTCTGCCGTGTCAGCGGCCTGCGAGCGAATCGCTAGCGAGTGCGTCGGCGGAAGAACGAGAAGTTGAAACCCATGAGGAATAATGCCCCGAAATACACCACCGCGCATAGCACCAGACTGGCGCCAAGCAGCGCAATGCGCGAGAGCGGGCGGGCGCCCATCGCCACCCAGTCGAAGCTTTGGGTGAACCACAGCAGCAAGCCCGCCAGAATCAGGCACGCGGCCAGCAATTGCACGAAGAACAGACGCCATCCGGGCGCCGGCCGGTAGATGCCACGCTTGTAAAGCCCCGCGAACAGCAACACCGCATTCATGCACGCGCCCACGCCGATCGACAGCGAAAGCCCCGCATGGGCGAACCACCGAACGAAGAGCAGGTTGGAGAGCTGCGTGGCAACGAGCACCACGACGGCGATCTTCACCGGCGTCTTGATGTCTTGCTTGGCATAGAAGCCGGGCGCCAGAATCTTGATGAGAATCAGGCCAACCAGCCCGACGCCGTAGGCGGTCAGCGCGTGCGCCGTCATCGCGACGTCGGTTGCGTCGAAACGGCCATACTGATAGAGCGTTGCGGTCAGCGGCTCGGCGTAGACGAACAGCGCGACGGCACTCGGCATCGCCAGCAGGAAGGTCAGGCGCAGCCCCCAGTCCAGCAAGGCCGAATACTCGGCACCGTCGCCATCGGCATGGGCGCGCGAGAGGCTCGGCAGCAGGATCGTGCCCAGTGCCACGCCGAGCAATGCCGTTGGAAACTCCATCAGCCGGTCGGCATACGCCAGCCACGACACGCTGCCCTGCGCGAGGCGCGACGCGATGTTCGTGTTGATGATAAGGCTCACCTGCGCCACCGACACGGCCAGCGTGGCCGGCACCATCTTTGCCAATACCCGCTTCACACCGGTGTTACGCAACGCCGCCGCGATATTGATCGTGATGCGCGGCAACATGTCGATGCGCGCGAGCGCCGGGAGCTGGATGACCAACTGCAGCACACCGCCCACGATCACCGCGAAGGCCAGCGCGTAGACCGGCTTCGCCAGATGCGGCGCGACCCACAGCGAGGCAATGATCGAACAGAGATTGAGCAGCACGGGCGCGAACGCGGGCATCGAGAATCGCCGCCACGTGTTGAGCACCCCGGCGGCAAGGGTCGTGATCGAGATGAGCGTGATGTATGGGAACATCACGCGCGTCATGAACACGGCCGAGTCGAACGTGCCGTTCTCACGCGAGAGGCCGGTCGCGACGGCATAGACGACCCCGGTCGCGCCGAGCACCCCGGCAATCGTGATCGCCAGCAACCCCCAGAACAGCACGGTGGTCACGGAATCGACGAGGGTTCTCGTCTCCTCGTGACTGCGCTGCGACTTGAATTCGGCCAGAATCGGCACGAAGGCCTGCGAAAACGCACCTTCGGCGGACAGGCGGCGCAGCAGATTGGGGATGCGGAATGCGACGTTGTAGGCGTCGGTCATGGGACCGGCGCCAAACATGCGTGCAATAAGGATTTCACGGACCAGACCGGTGATGCGCGAGAGCATCGTGAAACCGCTGACCGTAGCGAGAGCTTTGAGCAAATTCATGTTGCGCGTATTATACGCACAGCATTGCAGCAAAGAAGTTGCAATTTCCATTGGCGTTCGGCTATAATCGACGGTTTCGAAGTCAATGGATTGCTTCCTGGCCACCGTGTCTCCCAGGGAGCCGAGCCAAACTGCATAGAAGCCGCATCAGGCGGAGCAATTCAAGGAATTCACCGAACATGGCAAATACCGCACAAGCACGCAAGCGCGCGCGTCAAACCGTTAAGATCAACGCCCACAACTCGGCACTGCGTTCGCGTCTGCGTACGGCAGTCAAGGCGGTCCGCAAGGCCATCGCCGCCGGCGATCCCGCCGCCGCCAAGGAAGTGCTGCGTACGTCGGCCAAGACGATCGACATCATCGCTGACAAGAAGATCGTTCACAAGAACACCGCCGCTCGTCAAAAGAGCCGCCTGTCGGCCGCCATCAAGGCGATGTCGGCTGCTGCCTAACCGCGCAAGCGGTCAAGCAGACACAATTGCTTGCCAGTTCCGACCCCGGTCGGAACACAAAAAAGCCCGCTTCGTGCGGGCTTTTTCTTTTCGCTAAAGCCAAAGAACGCCGTCCACACTCACGCGACACGCGCGCAAGCCACTGTACGGCTGCGAGATAATCCGGGACGAATGCGTGAATGGCGTGAACCGCAAGGGCGGTCACCACGCGACGGGCGACGGGCGACGACGGAGTATTACGACGGAGTATTACGACGGAGTATTACGACGGGGTAATACGAAGGGGTAAAGCGACGGTGAGTCGGGGCCAAAGGCCCGACACTCACGTCTGGCCGCAAAACGGCCACGGGGGATTACTTGACGTCGGGAACGAAGCAGGCTTCGGTCAGTTGCAAGTCGTTGTCACGCGCAAAATTCATCACGAAATCGAAAGCCATCGGCTCGATGTCGCGCAACCGCTCGTCAACAACGACGCATTTGACGTCGCCCACCATGATCGGACGCACATAGGGGGAGTACTGCATGTATGCGTTCGGGCCGGTATCGCGCCGGCCACAAAACGACACGGCGCCGCACAGACGTTCCGCCCAGTCACTCGGACGGAACTTCTTGCCACCCCGGGTGAGCCCCTGGATGAAATACTCGCGCGCGGGAACCTGGTCGGTCATATCGCTCAATCACCTCAAAAAGCACCTGGCCAGCCATACGCGGGTAGCGTCGCTGACAGAGACAGTATTATATCTTATATAAGACTCAAACCTGTCCCCCACCCTCGCTGCCGATGTTTTTTTCGGTCTTGCCAGCCGTTTTTGGCCGTGCAGCATCGCGCTCGATCATACGCTTTTCGTGTGACGGCAAAACGATTTGGTAGACTAGCGGCTGTTCCCCCTGATGCCAGCAACCGGTAGAACACCTTCACGCGCCTGACCGGGGGACAGGCCTCAAGGCTTGTTCGTCGTGCCGCAAGCAAGAGAGTTCCCTTTGAATTCTCGCGCTATCGGCCTCCAGCAGAACATCCAAATGACCACCGCCAAACCCATCAAGCATTACCTTCAGTTTTCGGATTTGACGCTCGACGAGTACGACTACGTGCTTGAGCGCACCCGCATTCTCAAGAAGAAATTCAAGAACTACGAGACCTACCACCCGCTGCACGACCGCACGCTGGCGATGATTTTCGAGAAAAGCTCGACACGCACGCGACTCTCGTTCGAAGCCGGGATTCACCAGTTGGGTGGCCACGCCGTGTTCCTGAACACGCGCGACACGCAGCTCGGCCGTGGCGAACCCATCGAAGACGCGGCTCAGGTGATCTCGCGAATGACCGACATCATCATGATCCGCACGTTCGGTCAGGAGATCATCGAGCGCTTCGCGCAGCACTCGCGCGTACCGGTGATCAACGGTCTGACCAACGAATATCACCCGTGCCAGGTAATGGCGGACATCTTTACGTTCTACGAGCATCGCGGCCCGATCAAGGGCAAGACCGTGACTTGGATCGGTGACGCGAACAACATGTCGTACACGTGGATTCAGGCCGCCGAGATCTTCGGCTTCCAGTTCAACATCTCGACGCCGCCCGGCTACCGCCTCGATCAGGCGATGGTGGCCGAGTCGAGCCGCCCGTTCGTGCGCGAGTTCGACGACCCGCGCGAGGCTTGCGAAGGTGCGGACCTCGTGTCGACCGACGTCTGGACGAGCATGGGCTATGAAGCGGAGAACGAGGCGCGAAAAGCGGCCTTCGCTCAGTGGTGCGTGAACGCCGACCTCATGCAGCGCGCCAAACCGGACGCGCTGTTCATGCACTGCCTGCCCGCGCACCGTGGCGAGGAAGTGTCGGCCGACGTGATCGACGGCGCCCAAAGCGTCGTCTGGGACGAAGCCGAGAACCGTCTGCATGTGCAGAAGGCGCTCATGGAATACCTGATGCTCGGTCGCGTCTAACGCGTCGATCAGAACACGCCCGGACCGGTGCAACGCCGTCCGGGCGTTATCCTTGGCCACCGCGCCAGCGCCTCCCCCGCACCTCCCTCGCACCTCCCTCGCGCCTCCCCCGCACTTCCCCCGCACCTCCCCCTGCACTTCCCTCGCGTCACCCTCGCCGCCCGCTCCAACATTCGGTATCCCCACCGCGACCAACGTTCCGCTATCATCGCTCACGCGCAGGCGTCCCTCGTTGACGCGCGCTTCATCACCGCACGTTGTAGTCTTTACCGTCCGTCAGAACATTTCGCAATTTGCACCACAACAGGGCATATCCGTTGTGCATTGCACAAATTGCAGACGGATGGACGTTCGAAACGTGCTAGCATGAATTCACGTTTGCCCCGTTGGGGCAGGCTTATCGACCCATCATCGCGACTTTCCATCGCATTCGACTCCGCATTCGGTCATGACGCAAAACGCAACGCAGTTCGACAACGTTTCCGTAATCAAGCGCGCCAACACCTATTTCGACGGCAAGTGCGTGTCGCACACCGTGCTTTTCCCGGACGGCACGCGCAAGACGCTGGGCGTGATTTTCCCGGCCACGCTCCAGTTCGGCACCGATGCGCCCGAAATCATGGAAGTCACGAGCGGCCGCTGCCGCATCCGTCTGGCCGGCCAGGCCGAGTGGCAGGAGTACGCCGCCGGCCAGCAGTTCTCCGTGCCGGGCAACAGCAAGTTCGATATCGAGGTCTTGGAGACGCTCGATTACGTCTGCCATTACGGCTAACCGACCGGCCAGCATCGCGACTGCGCGGGGGGTCTCCCCCGGCGTCGCCCTCTCGGCCGGTTCAGCGCGGCCCGGCGCCGCTACTCACTATGTCGCGTCTGCCCCCCGAATCCGCCGATGATGCTACCGGCGACCGAGCTCATGCCCTCCCTGCCGATGCGCAGGCCGCGGCTTCGGCCGCCTCGCTGTCCTCTCACTCGCTGCCGGCCGAATCCGCTGCCGAATCAGTGAACGGTACGAGCACCGATCTCGAGCCAACCGACGTACCGTTGCTCCCGCCGGATGGCCTCACCCGGCCGGCACGTGCCGGCAATGCCACAAAAAAATCCGCCTCGCCTCGCGCTCGCAAGCGCGCCTCCGCCACCGACGAGCCGAGCGACCCCCTCTCGGCCAAGGGCGGTGCGCAGACACCTGAGGCTCCCCGAGCGCGCGCCCCCGCCAAATCCACGAAACCCTCACGCGGGCGCTCCGCGAAGCGAAAAGGCATCGACCTGGGGCTGCAAGGGGGCGGTGCGCATGGGGCCTACACCTGGGGCGTGCTCGACAAATTGCTGGAAGACGGACGCCTCGAATTCGAGGGCATCAGCGGCGCGTCCGCCGGCACGATGAACGCCGTCGTACTGGCGCACGGCCTGCTCGATCGTCCGGGTGTCGACCCGCGCGAAAAGGCGCGTGAGGCGCTGCACAGCTTCTGGCTCGGCGTGTCGCAGGCAGGCTCCTCGGCAACCGCCTGGGCACAGACCGTCTTCAGCTGGCTCAACGGCCGTCCGACCGAATACCCGGTCTGGCACGACTGGATGCAAAGCATGCAGCAATGGATGACACCGTTCGCGCAGCCCCCGGCCGAAATCAACCCGCTGCGCACCGTGCTCGAAGCGCAGGTCGATTTCGAACGGTTGCGCGAAAGCACCGCGACGCGCCTGTTCGTGTCCGCGACCAACGTCCGCACCGGCAACATCCATATCTTTCGCACACACGAAATCACGCTTGACGTCGCGATGGCGTCGGCGTGTCTGCCGTGGCTCTTCAAGCCGGTGAAAATCGACGAGGATTTTTACTGGGATGGCGGCTATCTCGGCAACCCGCCGCTCTATCCGTTTTATTACGAGACGCTCACGAGCGACATCCTGATCGTGCACATCAACCCGATCGAGCGCAAAGAGAAACCCGTGCTGCCGGGGCAGATCATGAATCGCGTGAATGAGATCACCTTCAATGCGTCGCTACAGCGCGAATTCCGTGCCATTTCCTTCGTGCACAAACTGCTCGACGAAGGATGGCTCAAGCCCGAGTTCCGCAAGCGTCTGAAGTACCCGTTGATTCACTCGATTCGCGCGGACAAGGCGCTGTACGACTTGTCGTCGTCGACGAAATTCGTGACCGACTGGCACTTCCTCACTACGCTGCGCGACCGTGGCCGCGAGGCGGCGAGCCGGTGGCTCGATGCGCACTTCGACGACGTCGGCGTGCGCTCCACCGTCGACCTGCGGCGCGATTACCTGCAGCGCCTGCCCGACGCCACGTCGATCAAAGCATGAGCGGTTCGGGCTCGAGCCCGATACCGAAGCGCTCCTGCACGCTGGCCTGTATGGCGTGCGCGAGCGCCACGATCTCCGCGCCGCTGGCGCCGCCTCGATTGACGAGCACGAGTGCTTGACGCTCATGCACGCCCGCGTGGCCGAGCGACTTGCCGCGCCAGCCGCATTGGTCGATCAACCAGCCTGCGGCGACTTTCCAGGCGCCGTCCGGCTGCGCATAGCCGACCGCTTGCGGAAACCGCTCGCGCAGTGCGGCAAACGTTGCGGCGTCCACCACGGGATTCTTGAAGAAACTCCCGGCGTTGCCGAGGTCGGCCGGATCGGGCAGTTTGCGGCGGCGAATGTCCGCCACGGCCTCGAAGATCTGCCGCGCATTCGGCTGCTCGATGCCCGCCTGAGCAAGCGTGTGCGACACGTCCGCATAGCCGGTCACGGGCTGCCACGGCTGTGGCAACCGCAATGTGACCGAGACGATGAGGTAACGCCCGGGTTCGCGCTTGAACAGCGAATCGCGATAGCCGAACGCGCACGCCTCGCGGGTGAGGGTGACGAATGCGCCCGTGGCCGTATCGAGCGCGCGCACCTCGGCGAAGCGCTCGGCCAGTTCCAGCCCGTAGGCGCCGATGTTCTGAATCGGGGCAGCCCCGAGGGTGCCCGGGATCAGGGCGAGATTTTCGAGGCCGGGACAATCCTGCGAGAGCGTCCAGTCGACGAAGTCGTGCCAGACCTCGCCGGCACCGCCGCGCACATAGCGCGCGTGCGCGTCGTCGGCGAGCCGCTCACGGCCGCGAATCGCCATCCGGAACACCACGCCGTCGAAATCGCGCGTGAGCACCACATTGCTTCCGCCGCCGAGCACGAGACGCGGCAAGCCTGCGAGTTCGGGCATGGCGAGCGCATCGAGAAGCGCCGCTTCGCTGTCGATCGTCACGACGAAGCGGGCGGAGGCGGGCAGGCCGAAGGTATTGAAGTCGCGCAGGCTGACGTCGCGTTGCAACTGATGCATGAAGTCGGGAAAAATCCGTGGGTGATCCGTGGGGCCGCCGTCCCGGACAGCATCCGGAATGGGACGCGGGCGCGACGGCTGAATTACAATGTCGGGCGAAAGAATTTTGCTCGCCATTATAGCGGCCACGCGGCCGAGGTTCGCGCTGCCCGCATGACCCAGTCGTCCCGGACGGGTGCGCCGGCGCCACGGTCCCCCGTGCGCCACGCCCGGCGTGCCATTTCACGAACCCTTTACCTTTCAGGAGAGCCAGATGCCATCGTTCGACGTGGTTAGCGAAGCCAACATGATTGAAGTCAAGAACGCCATCGAGCAGGCCAACAAGGAAATCTCGACACGATTCGACTTCAAGGGATCGGACTCGCGAATCGAGCACAAGGAGCAGGAACTTACGCTGTTCGCCGACGACAACTTCAAGCTCGAGCAAGTCACGCAGGTGCTCATCAGCAAGATGGCCAAGCGCAACGTGGACGTGCGCTTCCTCGACTACGGCAAGGTCGAGAAGATCAGCGGCGACAAGGTCAAGCAGGTCGTCAAGGTGAAGAAAGGCGTCGAAGGCGATCTGGCCAAGAAGATCGTGCGCGTGATCAAGGACAGCAAGATGAAGGTGCAGGCGAGCATCCAGGGCGACAGCGTGCGCATCGCGGGCGCCAAGCGCGACGACCTGCAAAGCGCCATGGCCCTGCTGCGCAAGGACGTGACCGACACCCCGCTCGACTTCAACAACTTCCGCGACTGACCAACGCGCGCCGCAGACAAGCAAAACCCGCAGACTCGCTGCGGGTTTTGTCATGGTCCAGGCCGTGCCGGGTTCGGGCCGCGCCGATGTAACGCCGGCCTTACTTCGCCTTCTTCTGCCCGATGCGGCTTTCCTTGCCCGCCATCAGCTTGCCGATGTTGGCGCGGTGCCGGTAGACCAGCAAGATCGCCATGACGATCACCGCTGGGGCGTATGGTCCGAAGCCAGACATGAACACGTAGTAAAGCGGTGCGAACACCGCCGCCACCAGTGCCGCGAGCGACGAATAGCGGAAGAAGATCGCGATGATGAGCCAGGTTGCGAGCACGGCGAGCCCCAGCACCGGATGGATGGCGAACAGGACGCCGGCCGCCGTCGCTACGCCCTTGCCGCCGGCAAAGCGCAGAAACACCGGGTACAGATGGCCCATGAAGACCGCAAGGGCCACGGCCGCCAGTCCGAAGTCACCTACACCCCACGTATCGGCGAAGCGTTGCGCAAGATAGACTGCAAGCCAGCCCTTGAGGGCGTCGCCGATCAGCGTGAGCACGGCGGCCTTCTTGTTGCCGGAGCGCAGCACGTTCGTGGCGCCCGGGTTGCCCGAGCCATAACTGCGCGGGTCGGCGAGACCCATCGTGCGGCTGACGATCACCGCAAACGGCAACGAGCCGATCAGATACGCGAGAACGATAAAAACCAGTGTGGCCATGAACTTCGAGCGTGAGCAGAATGTGTAATGGCCGCCATTCTACTTGACGCGCTCCGTCCCTCCATTCTGGCAACCACGGGGTTGCGCCGGGATCGTATCGATCGGACAGGCGCAGGCCGCCGTGCCGTGGCGTCTACTCGTCGCTCAGCGCACACGACACCGGCTTGGCCGCTAGCGTATTGAGCAGCACCTGCGGGGCGATGCCGACGAGATACCCGCGTCGCCCGCCGTTGATGAATATGCGCGGCAGATCGAGAATCGACGCCTCCACATACACGGTCATCGCGCGCTTGGTACCGAACGGCGACGTGCCGCCCACCAGATAACCCGAATGACGCTGGGCGACCTCCGGCTTGCAGGGCTCCACGCGCTTGGCGCCGATCTGGCGCGCGAGGTTCTTGGTCGAGACGGTCCGGTCGCCATGCATGAGGACGATCAGCGGCCGGGCCTTCTCGTCTTCCATGACGAGCGTCTTGACAACCGCATGCTCGTGCACGCCCAACTGGCGTGCCGACTCGCCGGTCCCGCCATGCTCGACGTACTCGTAGACGTGTTCGGTGAAGGCCACTTTCTTTTGCTTCAGAAACTGCGTGGCCGGCGTTTCCGAGACGTGTTTGGTCTTGCTCATGGGCGCCTATTGTAATGAAACGGCCAAGGACTGCGGTCCCGGAATGCGCGCACCGCCGTCATCCTCGACGGCTTGTGCGATGCTCGATGACGGCGAGCGCATTACAATGCCGGCATGTCAACCTCTCCCGCCCCCTCTCATCCGGACACCTTCGCCGCCGGCTTGCTCGCGAATCTGCCCGCACGCATCGACACGCTGCCCGCGCGGATCGCCGCGCAAGCGCCCACGCGCATTGCCCTGATCGACGACTTCAGCCGTCTCACCTACGGGGCACTGGCGAACACCGTCAGCGCCTGCGCCGAGCGCCTGCGCGCGCACGGCGTGCGGGGCGGCGATCGCGTGATGATCGTCGGTGAGAACGGCATCGCGTATGTGGTACTGCTGCTCGCCGTGGCAGCCCTCGACGCCTGGCCGCTGCTGTGCAACGCGCGGCTCTGCGCCGCGGAATTGAACGCCATTCGCGATCATGCGCAGCCGCGCTGCGCGATCTACACCGTCGATGCCTCGCCCGATGCCGCCGCGCACGCCCGGGTGGACGCCGCCAAGGTCGCCTGGACTGACCTCGCGCTCGGCGCCATTGCGGTGTCCGACATCGACCCCGATAGCGCCGCCGAGCCGGTGCAGACCGATCCGGCGCTGCAATGCGCGGCGCTCATCTACACGACGGGCACGACCGGCACGCCCAAGGGCGTTCGTCTCTCGCATCGCAACCTGATGTTCATCGCCGCGGTGTCGAGCGCGCTGCGCCGCGTCGGTGCCGACGATATCGCCTACGGCGTGCTGCCGATCTCGCATGTCTATGGCCTGACGTCGGTGTGTCTGGGCACGCTATACGCTGGCGGCACGCTGCGGCTGGCCGCGCGCTTTGCCCCCGAAGCCGTGCTCGATTCGCTCGCCCACGACGGGCTGACGATCCTGCAAGGGGTGCCCGCGATGCACGCCCGCCTGATGGCCTATGTGACGGCGCAGAACCGGGCGCTCATCGCACCGCGGCTGCGCTTCGTCTACTCGGGCGGCTCGCCCCTCGATGCGGCGCTCAAGGCGCGTGCCGAAGCGTTCTATGGCCTGCCGATTCACAACGGGTATGGGTTGACGGAGAGTAGCCCGACCGTCTCGCAAACGCTGCTCGACGCCCCGCGCGACGACTGCGCCGTGGGGCCGGCGATCCCCGGCGTGACGGTCCGTATCGTCGATCGCGACGGGCATGATCTGCCCGATGGTGACGTTGGCGAACTCTGGGTGCGGGGTCCTAACGTAATGCTCGGGTACTACCGTGCCCCGGCATTGACGGCGGCGGCCGTGACCGACGACGGCTGGCTGCGCACCGGCGATCTGGCGCGTCGCACCGCAGACGGCGCGCTCTTCCTCGCGGGACGCGCCAAGGAACTCATCATCCACTCCGGCTTCAATGTTTATCCGCTCGAAGTCGAGCAGGCGCTGGCGAGCCATCCGGATGTGCTGCAAGCGGCCGTCCTCGGACGTCCCGACGAGGAGAACGAGCAGGTGATCGCGTTCGTGGAGGCGCGCCCGGGCCATGCCATCGACGTCGCGGCACTGGCCGCGTGGGCGGCGACGCGGCTCGCACCGTACAAGCGGCCGGCGCAGATTCGGGTGCTCGATGCCCTGCCCGCCGCGTCGACGGGCAAGGTGCTCAAGCACAAGCTCAAGGCGTTGCTTTGAAGTTTGATGGCGCGGCGGCGTCGCTCGCCTACCGCGCCGGCCTTGCTTGCCGTACACGCGGCCCACGTGGACCACGCAGCACGCGCTTCACACACAGCGCTCACCCGCGCGGATGATGCTGCGCGTGCAGCGACTTGAGGCGTTCGCGCGCGACGTGCGTGTAGATCTGTGTGGTGGAGATGTCGGCGTGGCCGAGCAACAGCTGCACCACACGCAGATCCGCGCCGTGATTGATCAGATGCGTCGCGAAGGCATGACGCAGCGTATGCGGTGAGAGCGGCGCACGAATGTCCGCCTGCAACGCATAGCGCTTGATCAGATACCAGAACGCCTGGCGCGTCATCCCCTGGCCGCGTTGTGTGACGAACAGCGTGTCGCAGGCGCGACCGGCCAGCAGCACCCCTCGACTCTGCGCCAGATAACGCGTGAGCCACGCGTTGGCCTCTTCGCCGAACGGCACCAGCCGCTCCTTAGCGCCCTTGCCGAAGATGCGCAGCACGCCCTCGTTCAATCCCACTTCAATCGTCTTGAGCGCGACCAGTTCCGAAACGCGCAGACCGCTCGCGTACATCAATTCGAGCATCGCGCGATCGCGCAACCCAAGCGGCTGGGCCAGATCGGGGGCGGCCAGCAATGCTTCGACCTGCGCCTCCGACAATGTCGAGGGCAACCGCTGGGCACGCTTGGCCGATGCGATGCGCAAACACGGGTCCTGGTGCACGACATGGTCGCGCAGCGCCCATTGATAGAACCGTTTGAAGACCGACAAACGACGATTGACGCTGCTCGCCAGACTCTCACGGCGCCACGCGAGATAGGCGGCGAGCGCCGCCTCGTCCACGCCATCGAGCGAAGTCTCGCGCTTGGCGGCGAGCCATTGCGCGAAGAGACGCAAATCCCGTCGGTAAGCGTCGAGCGTATTGCGAGAGAGGCCGTCTTCGAGCCAGATCGTGTCGCAGAACTGGTCGATGAGCGTGACACTGCGCACATAGGTCGCGCCCTCGGGGGCGAAGGCTAGCGGCGCCGACGGATCATCGAGATTGTCGACGTCGGTGAGGTCCTCGCTCGCGGGGTGGGTGCCTGGGGTCAAGCTGCGGCTCCTTCCTGGGCCAGCGCCCATTCGACATGCTCGCGCACCAACGCCGATGGGTGATCGCGTCGCGCGAGCAACGCATCGCGCAGCGGCGCGCGCGCGGCGGCATCTGCCGAGTCGCGCAGCGCATTGCCGAGCCCCACGGCCAGATTGCGCAACCATCGCTCATGACCAATACGACGAATAGGGCTGCCGGCCAGCTTATCCATGAATTCCGTTTCGCTCCAGGCGAACAGTTCCACGAGCGAGGCGCTATCGAGCCGGTTGCGCGGAGCGAAATCGGCGAGCGGCGACGGCTGTGCAAACTTGTTCCACGGGCAGTAGAGCTGGCAATCGTCGCAGCCATAGATGCGATTGCCCATCTTCGCGCGCAAATTCTCGGGAATCGCGCCCTTGTGCTCAATCGTCAGATACGACACGCACAACCGCGCATCGACGCGAAACGCTTCGGTGATGGCGCCGGTCGGACAAACGTCGCGGCATCGCTGACATTGCCCGCAGTGCTCGCCCGGTTGCAGGCGGTGCCCCCTTGCTTTGCCTTGCACCTCGCTCGGCGTGCTGAGCGCATCGGCATCCACCGGCAGCGGCACGTCGACAAAGATTTCGCCGAGAAAGAAGAGCGACCCCGCGTCGCGCGAGAGCAGCAGGGTGTGCTTGCCGCGCCAGCCCAGCCCGGCCTTCTGCGCGAGTTCGACTTCGAGCACCGGGGCCGAATCGGTGAATGCGCGGTAGCCGAACGGCCCGATGGCCTGGGTAATGCGTTCGGCCAGTTGTTGCAGTCGATGGCGCATGACCTTGTGATAGTCGCGTCCGCGCGCATAGATCGACACGACCGCCTCGGCAGGCATCGCCGCGCGCGCGGTTTCACGCTCGCGCCAGCTCGCCACGTCGGCGTCGTTCGGAAGATAGTTCATGCGTGCGCTGATGACGCGCACCGTGCCGGGAACCAGCTCCGCGGGCCGCGCGCGCTTCATGCCGTGCGCCGCCATGTAGTCCATATCGCCATGACAGCCGTCGTCGAGCCACTGTTGCAGCCCCGCTTCGGCGTGCGAGAGATCGATGTCCGTGATGCCGACCCGGCCAAAACCGAGTTCGCTCGCCCATGCGCGAATCTGACCGGCAAGCACGGCCAAGTCCCCGGCATCGAGGGCGGGAGACGTCGCATTGTCGCGCGAGGACGACACTTCCGAGGCATTCGGAGGTGCCGCCGACTCGACTTGTGCGGCGGTAGCGGGGAAAATCACGGAAGCTTTCATCGACTCCATTTTACGCAATGCCCGATTCATCGACGCCGACGCCCCTGGGCGAGCGCATCTTCGCGCTGCCGGACGAAGCCGCCACCGAGGCCTTCGCCGCAGCGCTCGCGCGCGCCATCGTGGCACGCGCGGCGCACACCGACCCGGCGCATGCGGGACTGCACGTGCAGCTCTCGGGCGACCTCGGTGCAGGGAAAACCACGCTCGTGCGTGCCCTGCTGCGCGCGCTGGGCCATACCGGACGCGTCAAAAGTCCCACGTATGCATTGTGTGAACCTTACAACATCGACACACCACAAGGCGTGTTGCCGGTCTATCATTTCGACCTGTATCGCTTCGCCGATCCGGCCGAATGGCACGACACGGGCTTTCGGGAGCACTTTGCAGGCGACGCCCTGTGCCTCGTCGAGTGGCCGGAGAAAGCCGAAGGTCTCCTGGGCACCCCCGATTTGGGCCTTTGGCTGGAACCTGTCGGCAACAGCCGCCGTCTGACGACGAGCGCCTACACGCCGGCCGGTCTTGCTTGCCTGAACTCATGCTGATCAAACGCTTTAGCCGTACCGACGACGCCTCATCGCCCAATGCCGGCCGCCGCCGTGCATTGCGCGCCGGCGCCTCGACACTCATCCTCGCCCTCACCGGCCCGCGTCTCGCCTTCGCCAACGCCATCGTGGCGGTGCGCGTCTGGCCGGCCAAGGACTACACACGCGTCACGCTGGAGACCGACAACCCGGTCAAGTTCCAGCAGCAGCTTATGGCGAGTCCGAACCGCTTCGTCATCGATCTCGACGAAGTGGATCTGAGCCCGGCGCTGCGCGATCTCGTGTCAAAGATCCAACCCAACGACCCGCAGATCATGCAGGTGCGCGTGGGGCAGTTCAAACCCGGCGTCGTGCGCATGGTGTTCGATCTGAAGGCCGGCGTGAAGCCACAATCCTTCACGTTGCCGCCAGTCGCGGGTTACAAGTACCGCACCGTGTTCGACCTGTATCCGGCGGTCGAGCCCGACCCGCTCATGGAACTGCTCGCCAAGTCCAGCCACAAGGCCGAGGCATTGGCGCAGAACACACCGCCCGCTCAGCCCTCGAACCCGTCGTCGGGCACGGGCACGCCGAGCACGGAGGAGAGCGAAGCGTTCTTTCAGCGTTACGCGCAACGTGAGCCTGGCCCGCGCGTCTCGCGCCCGCCGGCGCCCTCGGCCACGGACAGAATGCCGCCGCTCGCTCAGCGCAACGACGACGGGCTGCTCACGCCGCCGTCACGCGGACCGAAGACCGCCCGCCTGCTCACCATCGCCCTCGATCCCGGCCATGGCGGAGAAGACCCGGGCGCGATCGGCAGCAGCGGCACCTACGAGAAAGTGGTGGTGCTGCAGATCGCGAAGCGGCTGCGCGAGAAGATCGATGCGCAACCCAATATGCGGGTGATGATGACGCGCGACGCCGACTTCTTCGTGCCGCTCGGCGTGCGGGTGCAGAAGGCGCGCCGCGTGGACGCCGACCTGTTCATGTCGATTCACGCCGATGCGTTCACCTCGCCGTCGGCGAACGGGGCGTCGGTATTCGCCTTGTCCGAGCGTGGCGCCACGAGTGCGACGGCACGTCTGCTCGAAAAGACGCAAAACGCGTCCGATCTGATCGGCGGCGTCAACATCAAGACCAACGACCGCGCCGTAGCGCATGCGTTGCTCGATATGTCGACAACGGCGCAGATCCGTGACAGCAAGGTTTTCGGCACGGCGCTGCTCGCCGAGATCGGGACCGTCGCGGACCGGCTGCACAGCAAGCACGTCGAACAGGCGGCCTTCGCGGTGCTCAAGGCCCCCGACATCCCGTCGGTGCTCGTCGAGACGGCCTTCATCAGCAACCCCAAGGAAGAGCAGGCGCTGAACGATCCGGCCTACCAGGAGCGGCTCGCCGATGCGCTGCTCAAGGGCATCAAGGCCTACTTCGCCAAGAATCCGCCCCTCGCGAAGAATCGGACGGCCTGACGGCCTGCCACCACGATCGCATCAAGCTCAAGCTAAAAGGGCTGAGTCCTGTGTAGTACAGAACTCAGCCCTTAACGGCATAATTTTCCCGTCCAACTTTACGGGGCCAGTTCACCCGGACGCGCCATTTTTCATTGCACCTGCGAGGTGGCTGCCTGCCCTGATCAGCCCGACGGTCGACCTTACTCGCCCTGGCCCTGCGCCACACGGCGACGACCGCGCGTGACCAGTTTCCAGAGCGCGCCGAGTGCGATCGGCACCACCGCTGCCGAAATGCCCACCAGCACGATGACGTTCAGGTATTGCTTGACGATCGGCAGGTTGCCGAACAGGTAACCGCCGCCCACGAGCAGCGTCACCCAGATCAGGGCGCCGAGCAAGTTGTAGAGCTGGAAGCGCACCCACGACATGGCCGACACTCCCGCCACAAACGGCGCGAACGTCCGCACGATTGGCACGAAACGCGCGATCACAATGGTCTTGCCGCCGTGATGCTCGTAGAAGTCGTGGGTTTTGCGCAAGGCGTCGCGATCGAGAAAACGCCAGTTCTTCTCGTACACGCGCGGCCCGATCTTCGATCCGATCCAGAAGTTGAGCGTGTTGCCGGTCACTGCCGCAATGAAGAGCAGTACGCCGAGCAACCATGGATCCATCGCACCGGTCGCCGCAAATGCGCCGCCAATGAACAGCAGGGAATCACCCGGAAGGAACGGAAAGAGCACCAGCCCCGTTTCCACGAACACGATCATGAACAGGAACAGATACACCCAGTTTCCGTATTGATCGATAAACACCCCCAGATGTTTATCGATGTGGAGCACCATCTCCACCAATTGCACCAAAGTATCCAAGTCGATTCCTCAAGATAAAGGACGCCGGCCCGTCCCTGCGGGCACGCGACGAACGCATGATACCAGCGCAGACGTCGGGCGTCGTGTCGGGCCCGTGACGGTCGGTGCCGACCGTCACGGGTATGTCGAATCCATGGTCCAGCCTACAACCCTCCCATGACAGGAATGAGTTGTGCTGCGACGGGCGCCGTTGCGGGTATTGCCCGCTGAAACCTGGCTCGACCTATGTCTTTGAGGGCAACCTTTATAATGGTTCCCATGTCTGCGACCCCGACCTCCTCCCCCCCTGCACACGCCCCGGCCGGCGTGCCCGACCCTACCGGCACCGAGGCCCCTGAACGCCGCCCCGGCCCCATGCCGGCGGGCCTCGCGCCGCTGCGCGCCATCCAGGTCCTTCCCGACCAGCTGATCAGCCAGATCGCCGCGGGCGAGGTGGTGGAACGCCCCGCGTCCGTCGTCAAGGAATTGCTCGAGAACGCCCTGGATGCCGGGGCCCGCGCACTCCAGATCAAGCTCGAAGAAGGCGGCGTACGCCGCATCGCCATCACCGACGACGGCGGCGGCATGTCCGCCGAACAATTGCCGCTGGCGCTCACGCGTCACGCGACGAGCAAGATTCGCTCGCTCGACGAACTCGAATCGGTGCTTACGTTGGGGTTCCGTGGGGAAGCGCTCGCTTCCATCGCGTCGGTGGCCCAGCTCACGTTGTCGAGCCGCCAGGCCGACGCGCCGCACGCGAGCGCCATCGACGGCAACACCGGTGCGTTGACCCCCGCCGCAGGCCCGGTGGGCACGACGGTCGACGTTCGCGACCTGTACTTCAACACCCCCGCGCGGCGCAAATTCCTGAAGACCGAGCAGACCGAGTTCGGTCATTGCATGGACGTTATTCGCCGCAGCGCGCTCGCGCGTCCCGACGTGGGCTTCTCGATCCTGCACAACAACCGGGCGGTGGAGCACTGGAACGCGTCCGATGCCGCGACGCGCGTCACGCGCGTGCTCGGCAACGACTTTGCCGGCGCGCATCTGGCGCTGGACGAGGGGGCCGCCGAGTTGCGCCTGTCGGGCTTCGTCGGGTTGCCGACCGCCAGCCGTGGGCGTGCCGACCAGCAGTATTTCTTCGTGAACGGCCGTTTCGTGCGCGACAAGCTGCTCACCCACGCGGTACGCGCGGCCTATGAAGACGTGCTTCACGGCGACCGCTATCCGGCCTACGTACTGTATTTCGAACTGCCGCCGCAATTGGTCGACGTCAATGTCCACCCCTCGAAGATCGAAGTGCGGTTTCGCGATGCCCGCAGCGTCCACCAGTTCGTATTCCACGTCGTGCAACGCGCACTGGCCCGCGCGGCGGGCAGTGGCGGCGCGACGCACGCCGCCCACCTGACCGACGGCGGTGGTCTTGCCGCGGGGCCGGGTGCCACCTTGGGGGGCGGCGGCAGCGGCATGATGGCTGCGCGCCCAGCCGGAGGAATCGGCGGCGGCAGCAGTTGGAATCCCCGCATGCAGCAAGGCACGCTGCCGATGGCGCAACCGCTGTCCGTCTACGACAACTTGTTCGGACGCGCCGCGCCCCCCGCACCGCGCCCGTATGGTCAGCCGGGCGTCACGGATGTGCCCCCGCCGCCGTATGGCCATGCCGGGGCGACGCAAGGCGACACGGCACTCACCGGCAGCGACACCCTGCCGGCAGGCGCCGGCGGCAGCGCCGACGCCATGGCGCTGGAACAACCGCTCGGCTTCGCCCTCGGCCAATTGCACGGCATCTACATCCTCGCGCAGAACGCCTATGGCCTGGTGCTCGTCGACATGCACGCGGCCCACGAGCGCATTCTCTACGAACGTTTCAAGCAGGCGCTCGTGGAACGCAGCGTGCCGGTGCAGCCACTGCTGATTCCCGTGACGTTCTTCGCCGACCCGGTGGAAATCGGCACGACGCAAGAGCATCAGGAAACGCTCACCGCGCTGGGCTTCGACCTCGCGGCGATGTCGCCGACCACGCTCGCCGTGCGCGCCATTCCCGCCCTGCTCGACGGCGCCGACGCGCAAGCGCTGGCGCGCGCTGTGCTCGCGGACCTACGTCAGTACGGCGGTTCGCGCGTGCTCACGGAACGTCAGCATGAACTGCTCGGCACGCTCGCGTGCCACACGGCGGTACGTGCGAATCGACGGCTCACGCACGAAGAGATGAACGCGCTGCTGCGCCAGATGGAAGCGACCGAGCGCGCCGATCAGTGCAATCACGGACGTCCCACCTGGTACCAGCTCACGCTCGGCGATCTCGACAAGTTGTTCATGCGGGGACGTTGAGCCGGTCATGACGTCATCTCCTCCGATCGTCTGCCTGCTGGGCCCGACGGCATCCGGCAAGACCGCCGCCGCCCTTGCGCTGGCGCAGGACACCCCGCTCGAGATCATCAGCGTCGACTCCGCGCTCGTCTATCGTGAGATGGACATCGGCACGGCCAAGCCGAGCGCGGCCGAGCTGGCCGCCGTTCCCCATCACCTGATCGACATCATCGATCCGCGCGACGCCTATTCGGCCGCGCAATTCCGGGAAGACACGCTGCGTCTCGTCGACGAGATTGCCGCGCGCGGACGCCGGCCGCTGCTCGTCGGCGGCACGATGCTGTACTACAAGGCGCTCACGCAAGGTCTCTCGCCACTGCCGTCGGCCAACGCCGACGTGCGTGCCCAACTCGACGAGGGCGCCGCGCGCGAGGGTTGGCCCGCCATGCATGCACGGTTGGCGAGCGTCGATCCGTCGACGGCCGCCCGCCTCGCGCCGAATGACGCACAGCGCATTCAACGCGCGCTGGAAATCTTCGTGCTGTCGGGCAAACCGATGTCGCAATGGCTTGCCGAAGAAGCCCGGGCACCTGCCGCACCACCGCCCCATACGTTCGTGCCGGTGGCGCTGGAGCCGGGCGAGCGCGCGGTACTGCACGCACGCATTGCCGAACGGTTTCGTCTGATGCTCGCGGCCGGGTTCATCGAAGAAGTCGAACACCTGCGCGCACGCGGCGATCTCGACCCGGGCCTGCCGTCCATGCGCTGTGTCGGCTACCGGCAGGTATGGGAATACCTCGACGGCGAGATCGATTACGACACGATGCGAGACAAGGGCATCTTCGCGACGCGCCAGTTGTGCAAGCGTCAGCTCACTTGGCTGCGCTCGATGCCCGAGCGCCACATCGTCGACTGCACGGCCGCCCACGCCCCGCAACACGCCATCGACGCCGTACGCGCGCTCTGGCAGGTCTGAGCGCATCGCCATCCCTGTGGTCCGCCTCGCTGATCGTCCGGCGAGGCGTTCCGTGCCCGCGTGCGTCGCACGCGGCGAAACCCGCATCGCCTTATCGCCCCAGCCGTCTCCAGCCTCCGTTGAAACCCTGACAGCTTTCCGGTTTGCACGACGATTTTGATATGCTAATTTGCATATCAACGTTTCGTTCAATGCAAATTTGCATCGAATCCACGATACCGGGAAGGACGCCAATGACGCAGACTTCGATGGAGCCAAGTGGGATGGCGGGTGACGGGCTGCGGCGGCCGACCGGCGGCGCGCGACGCGTGCCCGTCGCGAAATGGGCGGTGCGCGCCGGGATCACGCTGATCTATCTGTTCATGCTCAGCCCGCTGATCTTCGTCATCTGGCTGAGCTTCTTCAAAGACGCGATCATCACGTTCCCGCCGAGCGGCTACACGCTCTCGTGGTATTTGAACGCCTGGCGCAACGCCGCGTTTGCCGACGGCTTCCTGCTCTCGCTCCAACTCGCCGCCTGCGCGGCCATCGGCGGTGTAATCCTCGGTGTCGCCGCCTCTCTCGCCCTCGCGCGTTATCGCTTTCCCGGCCGCCGTACGCTCGGCAATGTGTTGCTGTTGCCGCTCGTGGTCCCGGGCATCGTCGCGGGCATCGCGACTTACCTTTTCTATCTGCGCGCCGAAAACGCGCTCGACATGGACATCGTCGGCACCTTCGGCGGACTCGTGATCGCGCACGTCTGCCTGACCATTCCGTGGACGATGCGTCTCGTGGGCGCGAGCCTTGCACAGATCGACGGCACCATCGAGGAAGCCGCCCGCAATCTCGGCGCAGGCCCGTGGCGCACACTGTGGCGCGTCACATTGCCGATGTTGCGCCCCGCCGTCGTGGCGGCCGGACTTTTCAGCTTCATCGTGTCGTTCGAGAACCTCGAACTCACGTTGCCGCTGGTCGGACCAGGTAAAACCACCTTGCCCATCGCGATCATGCAGTACCTCGAATTCAACCTCGATCCGACGATTGCTGCCGTCTCCGCGGCGCAGATCGTCCTGCTCGGCATCGTCATGCTGATCACCGATCGCTTCGTCAAACTCAGCCAGGTGATCTGACATGGCCAACGTCTCGTTGCGCAGCCTGCGCAAGCAATACGGCAACGCCGCCGCCGTGGCGGACTTCTCGCTGGAAATTGCCGACGGCGAACTCGTCGCCTTCCTTGGCCCGAGCGGCTGCGGCAAGACCACGACGCTGCGCATGGTCGCGGGCTTCGTCGAGCCGACGGCCGGCGAAATCTGGATCGGCGGCAAGGAGGTCTCGCGCCTGCCCGCGCATCGACGCAACACCGGCATGGTGTTCCAGCGTTACGCGCTCTTTCCGCACATGACCGTGGCAGAGAACGTGGCGTTCGGCCTCGAGATGCGGCACGTGTCGAGTGCCGAGCGCGTTACGCGGATTCGCGAAGCGCTCGATATGGTGCGTCTCACGTCGCTCGCGGATCGCTATCCGCGCCAGCTCTCCGGCGGTCAACAGCAGCGTGTGGCGATTGCCCGCGCACTGGCGATTCGTCCCGACGTGTTTCTGCTCGACGAGCCGCTGTCCAACCTCGACGCCAAGCTGCGCACCGAAGTGCGCGAAGAGATCCGCGCCTTGCAGCGACGGCTCGGCCTGACGACGATCTTCGTCACTCACGATCAGGAAGAAGCGCTGGCGATTGCCGACCGCCTAGCCGTGATGCACGACGGCTGCGTGCAGCAGATCGGCACCGCCGATGCGCTCTACGAGCGCCCGGCCAATCCATTTGTCGCGAACTTTCTCGGCAAGATGAATTTCCTCGCCGGGCGGATGACCGACGGCCATTTCGTGACCGCCAAAGGCGAGCGCCTGGCGTTGCCGAGCGCCGCCCCCGACGCCACGACGCTCGGCATTCGCCCCGAGCGCCTGCGCCTGAGCGACACGCCTGTGCACAACGAAACGGCCATGCCGGTCACGGTCGATCAGACGATCTATCTCGGTTCCACGCTCGAACTCCGTCTGAAGAGTCCGCAGGGCGAGATGCTCGTCGCGCACGTGCAGAACACCGCACGCGACGACGTCGGCCGCTATGCCCCGGGCCGCGCCCTCAACGCATGCTTTGCCAGCACCGATTGCCTGTTTTTCAACGCCTGACGACACTGCCTCACTTCCACCCGCTTCGGCCCATGTATTGGCCAACCTCGTGGCCAACGTTTTGAAGGATGACGACATGACGCACGCCCTGAACCGCCGCTCGTTTCTGAAGACCGCCTCCGGTCTGGTGATCGCCCCCGCGCTCGGCCTCGATGCCCTCTCGGCACACGCTGCCGCCGCTTGCCCGAACGTGGTCGTCGGCACCTGGGGCGGCGACTATCTGAATCTTCTCGAACAGAACATCGGCAAGCCGATCATCGAAGCCGCCGGCGGCAAGGTCACATACGACTCGGCCGGTCAGGTCGAGCGCATGACGAAGCTGCGCGCCGAGAAGGCATCGCGACGCGGCTCGCTCGACGTCGCCTGCCTGGCCGATCTCGATATGTACGACATCAACCGCTCGGGCATTCTCGAAGCGGTCGACGCCAAGCTCGTCCCGAATCTGGCGAATGCTCTGGAGGCGCTGCGCCGTCCGTACTCGATCCCGCACATCTTCAGCGCGATGGTGATCGTCTACAACCCGGAGAAGCTCGGCACGAAGCCCGACTCTTTCACCGCCGCACTCGATCCCAAACTCAAGGGCCGTGTAGGTTTCTCGGACATTCTCTACAACTTCAACGTGGTGAGCAGCTCGCTCGCGGCCGGCCATAAGGATGGCGACATGGCCGGGGGTGTGCAATTCCTGCGCGAGTTGCGCAAGTCGCAGCAGCCCAAGGTCTATCCGTCGAACGAAGCGGTGGCGTCGGCGCTCAAGAGCGGCGACATCTGGTTCACCTGCATGTGGAAAGCGCGCGCGCTGCAATGGAAGAAAGCGGGCGTGCCGATCGATTACGTGGTGCCCAAGGAAGGCGCCGTGCCGGTAACGTTCGAAGCCGCCGTGCCGAAGAATTCGCAGTCCAAGCTGTGTGGCTTCAACTACCTGAACGCGATGCTCGATCCGCGCGCCCAGATCGGCTTTGCCGAGACGATGGGCTATGCGCCGACCGTGACGAACGCGAATCTGCCGCCGTCGCTGCAGGAAAGCGTGGGCTTCACCCGCGCCGAACTCGATCGCATGGTCAAGCTCGATTACGCCCGCTTCACCGCCGACAAGCCCGCCCTGCTCGACTTCTGGAACAAGGAATTCAAGGTGGGCCTGTGAGCGTGGCCGACACCCCGGAGCCTGCGATGACGCCGTCCCCACCGGCTTCCGATGCCGCCCGAGCCTCCCGGGCCGCCACCGCGCGCGCGGTGCGCGGCGCGCTCACGGGCGGCTCGCTCGCCACGCCCGCCACGCTCGTGGTGTTGCTCGTCATCGTGCTGCCCGGGTTGCAACTGGTGCGCTACAGCTTCAACCGGTTCGATCCGGTCGACATGATGCAGGCGGCACTGACCGGCACGAACTACGTCAAGTTCTTCACCGATCCGTACTACCTTTCGGTGCTCTGGACGACGATCAAGGTTGCCTCGCTGTGCACGGCGCTCGCGCTCGTGTTTGGCTTCCCGGTCGCCTACGTGCTCGCGCGCACACAAACCCGCTTCAAGAGCCTGCTGGTGATGCTGCTGGTCTTCCCGCTGCTGGTGGGCAACGTCGTGCGCGCGGCCGGCTGGATGGTCATGCTCGGCACGGCCGGCTTCGTCAATGCCATGCTCGTGTCGCTGGACATCGTGCCGCAGCCGATTCGCTTGCTGTACACGCCGTTCGCGGTCGTGGTGGGCACCACCGCCGTCGTGCTGCCTTACATGATCCTCACATTGCAAAGCGTGCTCGAAGGCATGGACTTCTCCGTCGAGGAAGCCGCGCGCAATCTGGGCGCCACCTTCTGGCAAACACTCACGCGCGTGATCCTGCCGATGGCCGCACCGGGCATCGCCGCCGGCACCATGCTCGTGTTCATTCTCTGCATGAACGCGTACGCCACACCCGTACTGCTCGGCGGCACCGGCATCACCATGATGACGCCCACGATCTACGACCAGATCGCGAAAGCGAACAACTGGCCGTTCGGCGCGGTGCTGTCCATCGTCTCGATGGTGGTGACGTTCGTGCTCGCCATTGCGTCGCACTGGATCATCCATCGGCGCTATGCGAAGACGATGATGACCTGACCGACCCGCCCGCCCTGATCCGCGCGACCTTGCGTGCCGGCCGGCCCCGTCCATCGGTCGTGCTCAAGGCCGTCTGCCCCCTGACATTCGCCCCAATTTGCCGATAAGGACTTCGTGATGCCGACTCTCTCCGATGCGACACGTCAGTACCGCCATCGTCTGATGCAAGACCTGATGGACCGCGCGCGCGTCGACGCGCTCGTGTTCACCGCCGCCGATTTCTTTCAGTGGGCCACGAACTTCCACGTCGATGTGCAGACGTGGGAGCGCCCCATCGCCGTGTGCGTGCCGCGCAACGGCGAGCCGTTCGCGGTGATGAACGAGCTGTCGACGCATCACCTGATGATGGCGCGCGAGCGGGGCCATCTGTGGCTCGATCTCGATCGCGTCACCCTTTACGCCGAGCATCCGCGCGTGACCCAGCGCCAGCCGCTGCTCGCCGATGTGCCCACGCTGATCGCCGACACGCTGCGCGCCGCCGGTCTGGCGGGCTCGCGCATTGGCGTCGATGCGGCCGGTGGCCCGATGGCGCGCGCCGCTGGCCTGCTGGCCGACGCGAAGCTCGTGCCCATGCTTGCCGAGATGCGCGCCCTGCGCTGGGTCAAGCACGACGAGGAAATCGCCATCATGCGCGCCGCCGCCGAGTTGGCCGACTGGGTGCAGGACCGGTATCGCGAGAACATTCGTCCCGGGCGTCTGGTGCAGGAACTCGACTACGCGATGGCCGCGCTGATGGTCACGGAAGGCGCCAAGCGCTTCCCCGGCGAAAACCTCGAAGTGATGCGCTGCTGGACCCTGTCCGGCCCCGCCTCGGCCTCGCCGCATGGCGATGGGGCGTCGTGCGGGGCGCGCATCAATGCGGGCGACGGCATGGTCAACATCGTGATCCCGCGCCTGAACGGTCTCGTGATCGAAAACGAGCGCACGTGGTTCTGCGGCAAGCCGTCGAGCGAGCAGGCGCGCTACTACGAGGTCGCGCGCGCCGCCAATGAAGCCGCGGTGAACGCGGCCGTGACCGGCAAGCCCGTCTCGGGGATCGACGCCGCGGCGCAGGCCGTCATCGAGAAAGCGGGATGCGGTGAGTTCATTCGACATCGCACGGGCCACGGCATGGGCATCATCGGCCACGAATACCCGGACGACATGGCGTTCAACCACCGTCCGCTGCTCGCGAACGAGGTGTATTCGGCCGAGCCCGGCATCTATGTCTACGGCCTGGGTGGCTTCCGTCTGGACGACTCGGTCGTCACCGGCGATACCCCCGTGATGCTCACGCGCACGCCCCGCACGCTCGCCCACGCCACGATCGATTGAAGATTGCAGGCCCGCGAGTCACGGTTGCCCGCTGACCCGGGCAACCTCTGACACACCATCCTGGAGGAGAGGTCATGGAGTCGATTCTGTTGTCGAATTGTGCGTTGCTCGACCCGGTCAAGGGCGAGCTGCGCGAAGACCACGCCGTACTGATCGAAGGCGGACGCATCAAGGAAGTGTCGGACAAGCCGATTCGGGCGGCGTCGGCGCGCGAGATCGATGCCCGCGGGCGCACCGTGATGCCGGGACTGATCGATCTGCATGTGCATGTGCATGCCACGCAGCTCAACCTGGCCTCGCAAGCCCATCTGCCAAACGTGCTCGTCACGCTCCGGTCGGTGCCGATTCTGCAGGGCATGCTGCGACGCGGCTTCACCACCGTGCGCGACGCGGGCGGGGCCGGACACGCCATCAAGCATGCGGTCGAGAGTGGACTGGCCGAAGGGCCGCGCCTGTTCGTGTCGGGCCGTGCGATCAGCCAGACCGGCGGACACGGCGACGGGCGCGCGCGCACCGACTACGTTGGCACCGACGGCCCATGCCCGTGTTGCGTGCGCGTCGGCGCCCTGTCGCGCGTGGCCGATGGCGTCGACGAGGTTCGACGCGCGGTGCGCGAAGAGCTGCAAATGGGCGCCGACCAGATCAAAATCATGGCCTCGGGCGGCGTGGCCTCGCCCACCGATCCCGTTGGGGCCTGGGGTTATTCCGAAGACGAAATCCGCGCCATCGTCGCGGAGGCGCGCGGGCGCGGCACCTATGTGCTCGCCCACGCCTACACGGCATCGGCCATCGAACGCGCCGTGCGCTGCGGCGTGCGCACCATCGAACACGGCAACCTCGTCGACGCCCCCACGGCCCGCTACATGGCCGAGCAAGGCGCTTACGTCGTACCCACCTTGGTGACGTACGACGCCCTCGCCAACGAAGGCAAGTCGCTCGGGCTGCCCGACGATAGCGTCGCGAAGATCGCCAACGTTCATGCAGCGGGCCTAAGGTCGCTGGAGATCTTCCGCGAAGCCGGCGTGAAGATGGGCTACGGCTCGGATCTGCTGGGTGAGTCGCAGCGCCTGCAAAGCGATGAATTCCGTCTACGCGCCGAAGTGCTCTCGCCAGCGGAGATTCTGCGCAGCGCGACGGTCATCGGTGCCGAGGTGCTCGGACAGTCGGGCCAGTTGGGCGAGATCGTGCCCGGCGCGCATGCCGACGTGCTGATCGTCGACGGCAATCCACTGGCGTCGATCGATTGTCTGCTCGGCCAGGGGGAGCGGATTCCGATGGTGATGAAGGGCGGTAGAATCCACGCTTTCGCGCTGTAGGCCCCATGCGCAAGGGCCCCGACAGCTAACCCTTCCGTGGAGAATCGATGGATTTCCGGCACATCGACGCCTTTCGGGCGCTGATGCTCACGCGCACGACCACCAAAGCGGCCCAGGTGCTCGGCACGTCGCAGTCCGCGGTCAGCCGTCTCGTGGCCGATCTCGAGCGCTCGACGCGTCTCACGCTGTTCGATCGCGCACGCGGACGGCTCGAACCGACGGCCGAGGCGTTCGCGCTCTTCGAGGAAGTCGAGCGTCGCTATGCCGGCCTCGACAACATCCGCGAATTCGCGCTGAATCTGCGTAACCCCGACACGGCCGTCATTCGCGTGGGGTCGGTCGTGTCGTTCGGCCTGGGCTTCTTTGCACGCGTGATGGCCGGCTACCGGGCGTTGCATCCGAGCGTGCAGCTCGCGCTGACCACGGGGGCCTCCGATCTCATTCGCGACCAGGTCGTCACGCATCAGCTCGCGCTCGGCCTCGTGACCAACACGATCGACGTGGCCGCGACCGATGCCGTCTCGTTCGCCAAGCTCGACGCGATCTGCGCCCTGCCCGCAGGGCACGTCCTCGCGCGCAAGAAGGTGATCCGTCTGGCCGATCTGAAGGGGCAGCCGATCCTGTCTTACGAGCCGACCGACATGGTGCGCTGGGGCATGGATCAACTCTTTGCCGAGGGCAATCTGCATCAGCAGGTCGTTGCCACGGCCCGCTACTCGATCAACATCGGCACGATGGTGAAAGAGAACGTCGGCATCGGGTTGCTGCATCCGGTGTCGGCGTACGATTTCCTCGACTCCGATCTCGTGCTGCGACGTTTCGAGCCGTCGATGCCGTTCCATACACTGCGCGTCACGCCTCGTGCCGCAGCCCCCAGCGCGCAACTCGACGATCTCGTGCGCGTGATGGAGACCACGCTGGAAGATGTCATGCGAGCCGTGGAGGCGCGGATGAAGCGCTGACCTAGCGCTGACATAAAAAAAGCCCGCCGAGGCGATCGCCGGCGGGCTTTCAGTACATTTCGCATATCCGGAGGGCGTCGCCCTCCCGTGACTTACGACACGATCGTCTGCGCTTCGCCTTCCTTGCGCTCGCGGATCGTGCCCAGACGGTAGACCGTCTCGCCCGACGCTTCCAGGTGCTTGACGGCCGCGTCGGCGTCAGCCGCCGCGACGATCACCGCCATGCCGATACCGCAGTTGAACACGCGGTGCATTTCGGCGTCGGCGACCTTGCCATGCGCCTGCAGCCACTGGAACAACGGCGGCAGCGTCCAGGCGTCTTGCTTGATGTCGGCCGTCAAATGCGCTTGCAGCACGCGCGGAATGTTCTCGACGATGCCGCCACCCGTGATGTGGGCCATGCCCTTGACCGGCAGCGACTGCATCAACGCCAGCAGCGGCTTGACGTAGATGCGCGTCGGCGCCATCAGCACGTCGCGCAGCGGTTGGCCGTGGAAATCGGCGTCCAGGTCCGGCTTGGCAACGTCGATGATCTTGCGAACGAGCGAATAACCGTTCGAATGCGCACCCGACGAGGCCAGACCCAGCACCACGTCGCCCGGCACGATGGTCGTGCCGTCGATGATCTTGCTCTTCTCGACCGCACCGACCGCAAAACCCGCCAGATCGTACTCGCCGTCCGGGTACATGCTCGGCATTTCGGCCGTCTCGCCACCGATCAGGGCACAGCCCGCCAGCTCACACCCCTGGGCGATGCCCTTGACGACGGTGGCCGCGGTGGCCACGTCGAGCTTGCCGCAGGCAAAGTAGTCAAGGAAGAACAGCGGCTCGGCACCCTGCACCAGGATGTCGTTCACACTCATGGCGACCAGATCCTGGCCGACCGTGTCGTGCTTGTTCAGCGTGAAGGCCAGCTTGAGCTTGGTGCCCACGCCGTCGGTCCCCGAAACAAGCACCGGCTCCTTGTAGCGCTTGGGTACTTCGAACAGCGCGCCGAAGCCGCCAATGCCGCCCAGCACGCCGTCGCGCAGGGTTTTTTTGGCAAACGGCTTGATCGCTTCGACCAATGCGTCGCCCGCTTCGATGTCGACGCCAGCGTCGCGATAGGAAAGGCCGGATGTTTCGTTAGGGTGTGACATGACGGGAATGCATCAAGGTTCGGTAAAATGCGATTTTACCCGATGCGCGTGCCCTTTCGGCATGCAAACCGGATATCGGACGCAAGCCGACGTCGGCTTGCCCTGTAAACCGCACTCCGCCAGCCTTTTGCCGGCTTTCCTCGTTCGTGATCCAGCAACTGTTTCTCGACCTCGGCACACCGCCGCCCGCCACGTTCGACAATTTCATTGTCGGGCCCAATCGCGAGGCGGCGCAAACGCTCGCCGGCCTGCCCGCCGAACTCTCGGCCGGCACGGCGCGCGATCGCGGCATCTACCTCTGGGGGACGGCCGGGTCCGGCCGCACCCACCTGATGGAGGCCCTGTGCCATGCCGTCGGCCCAAGTGCGCGCTATCTGCGCCCGAACAGCCCGCTGGCCGCCTTTACGTTCGACGACGCGAGCACGGTCTACTGCGTCGACGATTGCGACCATCTCTCCCCCACCCAGCAGATCGCCGCCTTCAACCTGTTCAACGAGACGCGCGCCCGCCCGCACTGTGCCTTCGTGGCCGCAGGCGCCCAGCCGCCTGTCGACATGCCGCTGCGCGAAGACCTGCGCACCCGCCTCGGCTGGGGTCTCGTATTTCACATTGTGGGACTCGATGACGACGGCAAGAAGCAGGCGCTGCAGAATGCCGCCCGCGAGCGAGGGTTGCAGTTGGCGACCGACGTGCCCGCCTATCTGCTCACGCACTTCGAGCGCGATATGTCGAGCCTGATGGCGTTGCTCGATCGTCTCGACCGGTTTTCGATGGAACAAAAGCGCGCGGTGACCCTGCCGTTGCTGCGCCAGATGCTGACCCACACCGATCCGGCCGTCCCCGAAGGGAAAAACTGACCGGTATCGCGCCGGTTCAGGTAAGCCGCCCCTAGCTTCAGGTAAAATTCGCGCAATGACCAATTTAGCCCTCTTCGATCTCGACCACACTCTGCTGCCCACGGACAGCGACAAGGAGTGGGGTCGATTCCTCGTGCGCCAGGGTGCTGTCGAGCGTGATTCGTACGCGCAGGCCAACGAGGCGTTCTATCAGGATTACTGCGAAGGCCGGCTCGATATGCCGGCTTATCTGCGTTTCTGCCTCGCGCCGCTCGCGCGCTATCCGCGCGACCAGCTCGACGCGTGGCACGCGCAGTACATGGAAGAAGCAATCCTGCCTCACATTCGTCCCGAAGCGCTCGCACTGCTCGACACGCATCGTCGGGCCGGCGACCTGTGCGCGATCGTGACGGCCACCAACACGTTCGTCACGCGGCCGATCGCCCGGGCGTTCGGCATCGATCACCTGATCGGCACCGAACCGGCTACCGCGAGCAACGATCCGAACGCGCGTTACACCGGCGACTATGTCGGTACGCCAAGCTTCCGCGAGGGCAAGATCACGCGCACCGAAGCCTGGCTCGCCGGCCTTGGCAAGACGTGGCACGATTTCGACCACGTCTTTTTCTATAGCGATTCCGCCAACGACGTCCCCCTGATGGAGAAGGTGAACCATCCGGTGGCAACGAACCCCGATGAGGCGCTGCGCGACATCGCGCTGGCGCGTCGCTGGCCCATTCTCGAGTTGTTCCAGTGATCCGCAAACTCATCAAGAAACTGCTTGGCAAAGACAGCCAGGCCAACCTGCCCCCGACCGGCAAACCGGTCGTCATCCCCGCCTCGGTCCACGGCATCGATCCGAGCCTGCTCTCGAAGAACGCCGTGCGCGTGACCGACACGCTGCAGCAAGCCGGGTTCAAGGCCTTCATCGTCGGCGGCGCCGTGCGCGATCTGCTGCTGGGTATTGCCCCGAAAGACTTCGACGTCGCCACCAGCGCCACGCCCGAGCAGGTCCAGCGCCTGTTCCGCCGCGCGCGCATCATCGGTCGCCGCTTCCAGATCGTGCACGTGCAGTTCGGGCAGGAGATCATCGAGACCTCCACGTTCCGGGCGCTGGTCGATGCCGTCGACAGCGAGCAGATCGGCGCACGTCGTCCGAAAAAAGGCGAACTCGACCGCAAGACGCACGTCACCGACGAATCGGGCCGCGTACTGCGCGACAACGTCTGGGGCGAGCAGGAGGAAGACGCCGCCCGGCGCGACTTCACCGTCAACGCCATGTATTACGATCCGGCGGCCCAGACGGTGCACGACTATCACCACGGCTGGGAAGACATTCAGAAGCGCGTGCTGCGCATGATCGGCGACCCGGCCACGCGCTACCGCGAAGACCCTGTGCGCATGCTGCGCGTGGTGCGTTTCGCGGCCAAGCTCGGCTTCAAGATCGACGACGCGACGGCCGAGCCGATTACACAGCTCGCGCCACTCATCGACAACGTGCCGGCGGCGCGTCTGTTCGACGAGATGCTCAAGCTGCTGCTCTCGGGTCACGCGTGGGCATGTGTGCAGCAACTGCGTGAGCAGGGCCTGCATCACGGCCTGCTGCCGTTGCTCGACGTGGTACTGGAGCAGCCGTTGGGCGAGAAATTCGTCATGCTGGCGCTCGCCAACACCGATGCACGCATCCGCGCGGGCAAGCCGGTCTCGCCGGGCTTCCTGTTCGCCGCGCTGCTCTGGCATCTCGTGCTCGAAAAGTGGCAGGCCTATCAAAGTGCGGGCGAATATCCGATTCCGGCGCTGCATCTCGCGATGGACGACGTGCTCGACGCGCAAACCGGCAAGCTGGCGATCCAGCGCCGTTTCGTCGCCGACATGAAGGATATCTGGGGCTTGCAGGTGCGCCTGGACAAACGCGTTGGCCGCACGCCGCTGCGCATGCTCGAGCATCCGCGCCTGCGCGCGGGTTACGATTTCCTGCTGCTGCGTTGCGAATCGGGTGAAGTCCCGGCCGAAGCCGGCCAGTGGTGGACCGACTTCCTCGAAGGCGACGCCGCGACACGCGACACCCTGCTTTCCCAAGGCAGCGGACCGGGCTCCACGCCGGCCGCCAAGCGTCGCCGCCGACGTCGCAAACCGACGGGCGGAAGCAGTGGCGAAAGCGCGGGCGGCGAACGTGGCGACGGGGGCGGCGGCAACGAGAGCGCGACCAGCGAGAATCAGGGCAAGCGGGTATCATCGCGACAGCATGGTTCCGAAGGTGCTTCATGACTGTTGCCTACATCGGGCTCGGCGCGAATCTCGGTGACGCCCGCCAATCGATCAAGGACGCCATCGTCTGCCTGGCGCAGCAGATCGGCGTCACGATCATTGGCAAGTCTGACTTGTATCGCACGGCCCCCATCGAATCGAGCGGCGACGACTATCTCAACTGCGCCGTCGCTGTTGAGACGAGCCTGAGCGCTCATCAGTTGCTCACGCTGTGCCTGAAGATCGAGTTGCATTTCGGACGCGAGCGACCGTACAAGAATGCGCCGCGCACGCTCGATCTCGACCTGCTGCTGTACGGCAACGAGTGCATCGCCGAACCCGACCTGATCGTCCCGCATCCGCGCATGGCCGCGCGCGCCTTCGTGCTGCGCCCGCTCGCGGATCTCGCTCCCGAACTCGACATCCCTGGCCTGGGCCGCGTCAGCGCCTTGCTGCAGGGCGTCGCCGACCAGCGCATCGAGCGCGTCGAGCAGTGCTGCTGCCCGACGAAGCGCGCCTACGTGTCATGAGATCGCCCGTGCTCGGGCGTTTTCGCTACCTGGCCGTCGAGGGCCCCATCGGGGTCGGCAAGACGTCGCTGGCGCAGCGCCTGGCCGATGCCGCCGGCGCCACAGTGTTGCTCGAGCAGCCCACGCTCAATCCGTTTCTCGAACGTTTCTATCGCGACAGCGCACGCTACGCGATGCCCGCGCAGTTGTCGTTCTGTCTGCAACGGGTCGACGAAGCGACAGAAATTGCCCGGCGCGAGATCGACGGCAAACCGATCTTCACCGACTTTCTTCCCGAAAAAGATGGCCTGTTCGCACGCCTGACGCTCTCGGCCGACGAACTCGATCTGTATCGCCGGCTCGTGGCGCACATCGAGCGGCCGCACCGGGCGCCGGATCTCGTGATTCATCTGCAGGCGAGTCCCGAGACGCTGTTCGCGCGCATTCAGAAGCGCGCCATCCCGATGGAACAGCAAATTCCCGATACGTATCTGCGCGCGCTGTGCGACATCTACGGCGAATTCTTCTATCATTACGCCGCTGCGCCGGTATTGACGGTCGACACGGAACAATTCGACCCGGCGCATAACGACAATGACTTCGCCCTGCTGGTCGAACGCATCGATCAGATGCGCGGACGCAAGGAAGTCTTCGTCAAGGGCGCTCGCCCCTGATCGTCGCCCGCGCCGCGCAGGCAAACGGGCGACACCTCATGAACCGAGGCTGACATGAGTTATCTGCAAGAATCCAACCGCAAGGCCGTGACCGTTCCCGGGCTTGCCCAGATGCGCGAGCGGGGCGAGAAGATCGCCATGCTCACCGCGTATGACGCAAGTTTCGCCGCGCTGCTCGACCGCGTGGGGGTCGACGCCATTCTGATTGGCGACTCGCTCGGCAACGTGATCCAGGGCCAGCGCACGACGTTGCCCGTCACATTACGCGACATCTGTTATCACACCGAATGCGTCGCGCGCAGTGTCGACAAGGCACTCGTACTGGCCGACCTGCCGTTCGGCACCTATGGCACGAAGGAGCAGGCTTATCAGAGCGCCGTGGCCGTCATGCAGGCCGGCGCGCAAATGGTGAAGATCGAAGGCGGCGCGTGGCTCGCCGAGACGGTGCGCTTTCTGGTGGAGCGCAGCATTCCCGTGTGTGCGCATCTGGGGCTCACGCCGCAGTCGGTGCACGCGTTCGGCGGCTTCAAGGTTCAGGCGCGCGAAGATGCTGCGCAAACGCAGTTGATCGACGATGCGCGTACGCTGCAAGCGGCAGGCGCGCAGTTGGTCGTGCTCGAAGCCATTCCGGCCGCCGTCGCGGCGCGCGTCACCCCGGAAGTGCCGACGATGCCGACCATCGGCATCGGGGCCGGTCCCGAATGCGACGGACAAGTGCTGGTGCTGCAGGATATGCTCGGCGTGTTCCCCGGCAAGTCACCGAAGTTCTCGATGAACTTCATGGAAGGCCAACCGAGCATTGCCGCCGCCATCGAAGCGTACGTGCAATCGGTCAAGCACGGCACGTTCCCTGCGCAAGCGCATTGCTTCTGAGCGAGCGGACACCGTCCACGCGCTGACGAGACAGCGGCTCGCGAACGCGCCGCTGCCTCTGTCCACGCTGATGTGCCACGCGTGCTCGAACCTGCCGCGATCCTGACGCACCCCTTGCGCCCCCTTGCGCTATCGTTCCGCGCTCATCCCGCCATCGGCAGCGTCAACACGACGGCGAACCCCGCGTCGGGGCCCCACTCGAACGTCATCGTTCCGCCGTGTGCATGCATCACCTCGGCCACCATCGCCAACCCCAGGCTCGCCCCTTCGCGTCCGTCGGCGCGCGATGAGAACGGCGTGCGCACCCGCTGCCACTCCGACTCGGGGATGCCCGGCCCATCGTCGAAGAAACGCACGCGCCATTGATCGTCGACGCGCGTCACATCGACGTGAAGCCGATGCGGTGCGCCATACGCCAGCGCGTTGACCAGCACGTTCTTGATCGCTTCGCGCAAGCTCAGTGCATCGCCGACGATCATGCAGGGCGTCGGCGGTGCGTGAAAGGCCACATCGATATCGCGTGTTGCATACGACAGCGTCTCGCGCATCGCCACCGGCAACAACGCCTTCAGATCGACCGGCGTGGGCGCCACGCTGTCGGCGCGATGCTGCACCATCGCGTGATTGATCAACTGGTGAATGAGTCCGCCCAGCCCACGCGCCTGCTTCTGGATGCGCGCGATATGCGCCTGACGCGCCGCCTCGTCCTGCGTCTGCGTGAGCATTTCCGCCTGCGCGGTGAGCGCCGTCACCGGCGTGCGCAATTGATGCGCGGCGTCGCCGATGACACGACGCATCAGCGCGCGCGAGGTGGCCAGCCGCTGCATGAAGTCATTGATTGCACCGACGAGCGCCAGCGTCTCGGCTGGCGCCGTCACCGCCAACGGCACGAGGTCGTTCGAATCGCGCGCCCGGATGGCCGCTTCGATCTGCTTGAGCGGCGCGAGCGCCTGACGCAGCGTCCACAACGCCGCGAGCATTGTCAGCACGCCGGTGGCAATGGTGATGAGCAACGTGTTGTCCGCCAGTCCGCGCGTGAACCGCACGCGTGCGTTCTGCGTGTGGGCCAGTGCCACCACGGCCCACGGATGCGGCGCGCTCACCGGCATGCGGCGGCCGACGATGGCGATGCGGATGGGCATCTCCTGGTAGGTGCCGTCGACCACGACCGGCCCGCCGGCCAGCTTGTCCCACGGAATATCGGGACGGAACTCCGAATCGCCCGCGACCGAGCGGCCGTTCGGATCGAGCACGTTGTAGAAGATCTGATCGCCCGGCGCGAGGGCGGAAAAGGCGGCGAGCGGCACGTCGACGTTGACCTCGCCATTCTGATACCACGTGTTTTCCGCGACCTGCAGCGCGCTGCCGAGCAGCCAGCGGTCGTACGCGCGGTCGACGGCCGCGCGCGTCGAGAACCAGATGCCGAGCAGCACCGCCGCCACGGCGAACGCCAGCACGGCGCCCATGCGAACGACCAGCCGCAGATACAGGGAACGGCCGGGAACGATCATGACAGCACGAGTTGATAACCCAGTCCGCGCAACGTGCGAATCTGGAATTGCGCGGCGGCCAGTTTCTTGCGCAGACGCGCCACATATTGCTCGATGGCGTTCGCATTCGGTGCCGGCTCGTCGCCATACAGGCGATCCATGAGTTCGTCTTTGCCGAAGATGCGTCCCGGGCGCGCCGCGAGAATTTCGAGCAGCGTCACTTCGCGACGCGTCAGTTCGATCGGCAGGCCATCGACCTCGACGCCGCGGCTCTTGCGGTCCAACGTAAGATTGGCGCACGTCAGCCGATTCGTGGCGTCCTGCCCGGTGCGCCGCATGAGCGCTCGCACGCGCGCTTCCAACTCGCGAAAATCGAACGGCTTGGTGAGGTAGTCGTCGGCCCCGAGATCGAGCGCGCGCACCCGCTCCTCGATCTCCGCGCACGCGGTGAGCATGAGCACGCGTGTGGACAGGCCGCGCTCGCGCACGCGTCGCAGCAACTCGAAGCCATCGATGTGCGGCAGCATGACGTCGAGGATCAGCAGGTCGTAATCGTCGCCGATGCGTGCCGCGGCGGCCGCGCCGTCGGTCTCGCAATCGAGCGCGTGGCCGAGCCTGCGCAACTGGGTGGCAATCGCTTCGGCGACATCGGCGGTGTCTTCCACCAGCATGATGCGCATGGTTCCTGAGTCTCCTTCGATGGTGATCACGGGGCGCCCGGTATTTTCCGCTGCTTTCCCGCTCTTTTCTCGCGACTTCCCGGCGGATGTGCGTGATGGTCTCTGGATTCTCTCGGAAATCGCAGGCGACTTCCTCGGGGTTTCCCCTGCATTCGGGTGCTGCGCGCCCGACGTGTCAGCTTCGCTACAGCTTCGCTGCTTAGCATGGGAACCGATTATAAAAGCATCCCTCAGGAGACACGCAATGCACAACGCCGCCCATGCGGGCGCCGCCGGGGCCCCTGCGCCCGCGGTGCCGCCCTTACTCGAAATCGATGGCGTCACGCTGCAATACAAGACCGACGATTACCTGGTGACCGCCGCGCAGCAAGTGAGCTTCAACGTCTATCCGGGCGACCGGTTCGTGCTGCTCGGCCCGTCGGGCTGCGGCAAATCGACGTTGCTCAAGGCAATTGGCGGCTATCTGCCGCCGGTCCGCGGCGAGATTCGCCTCAAGGGCCGCACGATCACCGAACCGGGTCCCGATCGCATGATGGTGTTCCAGGAATTCGATCAACTGCTGCCGTGGAAAACCGTGCGTCAGAACGTGGAGTTCGCGCTGATCGCCAGCGCTCGCCTCAAACGGCGCGAAGCCGCCGAGCGTGCCGGCCACTACATCGAAAAGGTTGGCCTCGCGAAGTTCATCGACAGCTATCCGCACACGCTCTCGGGCGGCATGAAGCAGCGCGTGTCCATCGCGCGCGGCATGGCGATGGAGCCCGACGTCCTGCTCATGGACGAGCCGTTCGCCGCGCTGGACGCCCTCACCCGTCGCAAGATGCAGGACGAACTGCTGCGCCTGTGGGACGACACGCGTTTCACGGTGCTGTTTGTCACGCACGGCATCGACGAAGCGATTCGCATCGGCACGCGCATTTTGCTGCTCTCGCCGCACCCCGGCCAGGTCAAGGCCGAACTCAATAGCATCGCCCCGGAGCAACTCGGTACGGCGCACCAGAGCGCGCTCGAGACGCGCATCGATCAACTGCTGTTCGCAGCCCACTGAGGAGACGGCCATGAACGCCATGACCTCGCAACACACCCCATCGTCCCCCCAGGCGAGCGTTGAAGCGCCCCTCGAAGCCGTCTACCGGCCGGAATTCGTGCTGGAACCGACGCCCGCCGAGCTGTCGTCGATTCAGCGTCCGCTGTCGACCTTCGAAACGCTGTATCGGCTAAGCTGGCTGCGCAAGACTCTCATCCTGTGCGTGCTCGCCGTGATCTGGGAAATCTACGGCCGCTGGCTCGACAACGCGCTGCTCTTCCCGAGTTTCACCGACACGGTCAGCGCTTTCGCCGGCGGATTGACCAGCGGCGTGCTACTGCTGCGCGCTGCCGTCTCGCTCAAAACGCTGCTCATCGGCTACGGCATCGGCATTGGGCTTGCCGCGGTGCTGACCACCGTCGCCATCAGCTCGAAGATCGGCAACGACCTGCTCGAAACGCTCACGGCCATGTTCAACCCGCTCCCGGCCATCGCGTTGCTGCCGCTCGCGCTGATCTGGTTCGGCCTGGGCAACGGCAGCGTGATCTTCGTGCTCGTGCACTCGGTGCTGTGGGCCGTGGCGCTCAACACGCACAGCGGCTTTCGCGGTGTATCGAAAACGCTGCGCATGGTGGGGCAGAACTACGGGCTCAAACGTTTCGCGCTGGTTCGGCATGTGCTCATTCCGGCCGCGTTCCCAAGCATTCTCACCGGGCTGAAAGTGGGCTGGGCGTTTGCGTGGCGCACCCTGATCGCGGCGGAATTGGTGTTCGGCGTGTCGTCCGGCTCGGGCGGTCTGGGCTGGTACATCTTCGAGAACCGCAATTCGCTGGAGACGGCCAACGTGTTCGCCGGCCTGTTCTTCGTGATCCTGATCGGTCTCGCGGTCGAGAACCTGCTGTTCGCCCGCATCGAAAAGCGCACGCTGCACCGCTGGGGCATGCAGCACTGACTCACGATTCACACGATTTTTTGCGGCAGTGTCTGATTGACGCCCCTTCGGGGGTATGAATAATTCCAACTATCCGGAGACAACAACACCATGAACCGACGCCATTTCACCCGCTGGGCAAGCGCGCTGACGCTCGCCGCCACGACCGCCTTTTCCACGCTCGGCAACGTCGCGCACGCCGAAGCGAGCACTGTGCGTTTGTCGCACGGCTACGGCATTCTCTATCTGCCGCTGATGGTCATGCGCGACCAGCATCTCGTCGAGAAGCACGCGAAGGCATTGGGCCTGGGCGACGTGAAGACGACGTGGACCGTTCTCGACGGCGGCAATGTCATCAACGACGCGATGCTCGCCGGCAATCTCGATGTCGCGGGCACGGGCGCGCCGGGCTTCGTCACGCTGTGGTCGAAGGCGCACGGCATTCCGCGCTCGGAAGTGATCGGTCTGTCGGCCCTGTCGAGCGGCCCGCTCTGGCTCAACACGAACAATCCGAACGTCAAGTCGCTCAAGGACTTCACCTCGAAGGACAAGATTGCGATTCCGGGCATCAAGACGTCGCTGTCCGCCGTGCTGCTGCAAATGGCGGCGGCCAAGGCCTTCGGTATCGAGAACTATGCGAAGCTCGATCCGCTGACGGTCAGCCTGAGCCATCCGGAAGCCGTCAGCGCCCTGCTCTCCGGCAAGACGGAAATCACGGCGCACTTCACCTCGCCGCCGTTCTCGTACCAGGAACTGAAGGATCCGCGCATCAAGCGGGTGCTGAATTCCACCGACGTGCTCGGCAACATCACCATCGACGTGGTCTTCGCGCCCAAGCAGTTCACCGTGCAGAATCCCAAGCTGGTGCAGGCGATCCTGGACGCCCAGGACGAAGCGGCCGCGTACATCGCCAAGGATCACGTCGGCGCCGCGCAAACGTACCTGCGCGTGTCGAAGATGAACGTGCCGCAAGCCGACATCGAGCAGATTCTGGCCGATCCGGGCATGAAATTCACCACCACGCCCAATGGCCTGATGCAGTATGTCGAGTTCATGAGCCGCGCGGGCACGATCAAGACGCGTCCGGCGAAGTGGAGCGATCTGTTCGTGCCGCAGATGGCAGCGCGTCAGGGCAGTTAATGGCATAACGCACGGCGGCGCGGGTTGGCGCCGCCGTGCGTGAGTCGCCGGGTGTGCTGGTTCTGGTTGACGCGACTGAAGCGACTGCAGCGACTGAAGCGACTGAAGCGACTTAAGCGGTCAATGGCGTCGTCGATGGCGCCGCCAACACCGTCGCAGGCAGCGCACCGCGCAGCGCATTGCACACGACAATTGCCTGTGCGCTCAGCACGTCGTCTCGTGTGAGCACGGCTTCCACCGCCGACCATTTCGCGTCGTCGAGCATCACCCCGCGCATCACGCCCGGCAACACACCGCACGACAGCGGCGGCGTCATCCAGATACCGTCGCGCTTGACGAACACATTGCTGCGCCCGCCCTCGGTCAGCTCGCCGCGCTCGTTGAAGCACAGCATGTCGAACGCGCCATTCGCTTCCGCCCTCTTCCACGCCGCATCGTAACGCGCACGCACCGTGGTCTTGTGGCGCAGGAACAGGTCGTTCGCGCGGGTCGTGCTCGCGGGATCGTCGGCCGCCGCCAGCAGCACCTTGACCGACTTGCCCGGTAGCGGTGCCAGCACGGCGTGCGTTATCGCGACCGTGCCGTCATGCGAGAGCGCCAGACGCACACGGTGAACGTCGTCTTCGCTCAGCGTGGCGACAACCGCATCGATCCGTGCACGCAAGGCCGCCTCATCGAACCGGAAGCCGAACCCCGTCGCAGACGCCGCCAGGCGCGCCATGTGCCGCGCGAGATGGGCCACGCCCGTCGCCTGCGTCGCCTGCATCGTCTCGAAGAGTTCGAAGCCCGGATCGAGCGCACTCAGGAAACGCGCCTTGAGCTTGCACTCTTCGCGCTCCTCGTGCGCCCGGCTGTCGAGCACGATGCCCGCTCCGACCCCCAATCGTCCACGCCGCAACCCGCTGGCGTCAGGCGCATCGAGTTCCAGCGTGCGAATGGCGACGGACAGGCAGAAGTCGCCAAGCGCGTGCGGGTCGTCCTCGCGTGCATCCAGCCAGCCGATCGCGCCGGTGTAGAGCCCGCGCGACGACGCCTCGAGTTCACCGATCAGTTGCATCGCGCGATATTTCGGCGCGCCCGTGATCGAACCGCAGGGATACAGCGCGCGCAACACGTCGGCGAACGTCGCCGCTTGCGGCAGCGTTGCCGTGACGGTCGATGTCATCTGCAGGACACTCGCGAATCGCGTCACCTCGAAGCGCCTCGGCACCTCGACCGAGCCGGGTATCGCGAGCCGTCCGAGGTCGTTGCGCAACAGGTCGACGATCATCACGTTCTCGGCGCGGTTCTTCTCGTCGGCCGCGAGCGCGGCGCTGCGCTCGGCGTCCACCGATGCGTCGCCGCTGGCCGGCGCCGTGCCTTTCATCGGACGCGCCTCGATCTGGCCGCGCGAATGACGCAGGAACAGTTCGGGCGAGAGAGAGAGAATCGCCCGGCCGGCCACGCCCGACGCGCCTGGCAACATGACGAGCGCACCGTACGGCACCGGCTGGCGCGCGCGCAGCCGGCGATACAGCGCGACGGGCGAGCCGAACGCGTCGAAATTCAAACGGTACGTGTAGTTGATCTGATAGCACTCGCCTTGCGAGAGCCAGTCGTGGATGCGAGCGATGGCGTCGTCGAAGGCAGCATCGCTCACGTCGCTTTGCAGCGCCGCGACCCCGGCCACGCCGGGCGGCGCAATGCCGTCGCCGTGACCGGCAACGACAGGCGCCCCCCTGCCGTCACAGGCATCGGCCGCTTCGCGTTGCGACAGCCACGCCTGCGTTTGCGTCGCGTCGAGCCGCTGCAACTCGCGAAACAGCAGGGCACGCAGTCGTCCCCGCGCGCGACGCGTCGCGACCGTCTGTACGCCCGCGAGACGCACACCGAATTCGTAGTCGGCCAGCAACACGGCATGCAGGCCGTGACGCGTGGCATCTTCCACTTCGCGAAGCGCGTCGGAAAGCACACCGGGCTCGTCGCAAGTCACCTCGCGCACGAGCCCGGTATACAGACGCGCCCCGCCGGCCGGATCCGCGCTGTCGTCCAACAGCGCGAACGCGGCCAAGGGGGCTTCACATGACATGGAATTACTCGAAGAACTGCTTCACGCGGTCGAACCAACCCTTCGTCTGTGGGCTGTGACGGGCGCCGCCGGCCTTGAGTGCGGTATCGAAGTCACGCAGCATTTGCTTCTGCTTGTCGTCGAGCTTGACCGGCGTTTCCACCTGCACGTGCACGTACAGATCGCCCGGATAGCTCGCGCGCAGGCCCTTGATGCCTTTGCCGCGCAGGCGGAACGTCTTGCCCGTCTGCGTGCCTTCCGGCACTTCGAACGTCGCCTTTCCATGCAGCGTCGGGGCGTCGATGTCGCCACCGAGTGCCGCCGTCGCGAACGAAATCGGCATCTGGCAATGCAGATCGTCGCCGTCGCGCTCGAACACGTTGTGCGCCTTGATGTGGATTTCCACATACAGGTCGCCCGCCGGACCGCCATTCACACCCGGTTCGCCGTTGCCGCCCGAGCGGATGCGCATGCCGTCTTCGATACCCGCCGGGATCTTGATCTCCAGCGTCTTGGTCTTCTTGATCTTGCCTGAGCCGTGGCAGTTTGTGCAGGGGTCGGGCAGGTACGAGCCCGTGCCGTGGCACTTCGGGCAGGTCTGCTGAATGCTGAAGAAGCCCTGCGACATGCGCACCGCGCCCGATCCGTTACAGGTCGGGCAGGTCTCGGGCTTCGTGCCCGGCTTCGCGCCGTTGCCGTGGCAGATCTCGCATTCGTCCCAGCTCGGCACGCGAATCTGCGTGTCGAAACCGTTCGCGGCCTGCTCGAGCGTGATCTCCATGTTGTAGCGCAGATCTGCGCCGCGATACACCTGCGGACCGCCCCGGCCACCACGGGCACCCGCACCGCCAGGGCCGCCCTGACCGAAGATGTCGCCGAAGATATCGCCGAACGCGTCCGCGAAGCCGCCGAAGCCCTGACCGCCCGCCCCGCCGAAGCCGCCCATGTTCGGGTCGACGCCCGCGTGACCATACTGGTCGTACGCGGCACGCTTCTCCGGCTCGGAGAGCATCTCGTAAGCCTCTTTGACTTCCTTGAACTTCTCTTCGGCGTCCTTGCTGTCCGGATTGCGGTCCGGATGGTACTTCATCGCCAGCTTGCGATACGCCTTCTTGATTTCGTCGTCGGCGGCGTTCTTGGCAACGCCAAGCACTTCGTAGTAATCACGTTTGGCCATAAGTCTTTCCAATGTTGGCGCATGTCGCCATCAGGCAAAAAGCCGGGTCGAGATTCCCTTGGCAGAGAACTTCGATACCCGGCCTACACGCGACGCACGTTCATGAGCGTCGCGCGCCATGCACGCCTTACTTCTTGTCGGTGACGTCCTTCACTTCGGCGTCGACGACGTTATCGTCATGCGGCTTGCCCGGCTCGGCGCCCGCGGCACCCGCAGCACCGGCTTGCGCCTGCATGTCGGCATACATCTTCTCGCCGAGCTTCTGGCTGGCAGTGCCGAGCGCCTCGACCTTGGCATCGATGTCCGCCTTGTCCGAACCGCGCAGCGCGCCTTCCAGCGCCGTGATGGCCGACTCGATCGCTTCCTTTTCCGAGGCTTCGATCTTGTCGCCGTACTCCGTCAGCGCCTTGCGGGTGCTGTGCACGAGGGCGTCGCCCTGATTGCGGGAGTCGGCCAGTTCGCGCGCCTTCTTGTCTTCCTCGGCGTTCAGCTCGGCATCCTTGACCATCTGCTCGATCTCGGCGTCCGACAGACCCGAGTTCGCCTTGATGACGATCTTGTTTTCCTTGCCCGTGGCCTTGTCCTTCGCGCCGACGTGCAAAATGCCGTTGGCGTCGATGTCGAAGGTCACTTCGATCTGCGGCGTACCCCGTGCGGCGGGCGGAATGCCTTCAAGATTGAACTCGCCCAGCGACTTGTTGCCGGCGGCCATCTCGCGCTCACCCTGGTACACCTTGATCGTCACGGCCGGCTGATTGTCGTCGGCCGTCGAGAACACTTGCGAGTGCTTCGTCGGGATCGTGGTGTTCTTCGTGATCATCTTCGTCATCACGCCGCCGAGCGTTTCGATACCCAGCGAGAGCGGCGTCACGTCGAGCAGCAGCACATCCTTGCGGTCGCCCGAGAGGACCGAGCCCTGAATCGAGGCCCCTGCGGCCACGGCTTCGTCCGGGTTCACGTCCTTGCGCGGTTCCTTGCCGAAGAACTCCTTGACCTTCTCCTGCACCTTCGGCATGCGGGTCATCCCGCCGACCAGAATCACGTCGTCGATGTCGCTCACCTTCACGCCGGCATCCTTGATGGCCAGACGGCAGGGATCGATCGTGCGGGCGATCAGCTCTTCGACCAGCGCTTCGAGCTTGGCGCGCGTGACCTTCAGGTTCAAGTGCTTCGGACCCGAGGCATCGGCCGTGATGTACGGCAGGTTGATTTCAGTCTGCTGGCTCGACGACAGTTCGATCTTGGCCTTTTCCGCCGCTTCCTTCAGGCGTTGCAGCGCAAGCACGTCTTTCGACAGATCGACACCTTGTTCCTTCTTGAACTCGCCGATGATGTAGTCGATGATGCGCTGGTCGAAGTCTTCGCCGCCGAGGAACGTGTCGCCGTTGGTCGACAGCACTTCGAACTGGTGTTCGCCGTCCACGTCCGCGATTTCGATGATCGAGATGTCGAACGTGCCGCCACCCAGGTCATACACCGCGATCTTGCGGTCGCCGCCTTCCTTCTTGTCCAGACCGAATGCCAGTGCGGCAGCGGTCGGCTCGTTGATGATGCGCTTGACTTCCAGACCGGCGATACGGCCGGCGTCCTTCGTGGCCTGACGCTGGCTGTCGTTGAAGTAGGCCGGCACCGTGATGACGGCTTCCGTGACCGGCTCGCCCAGGTAGTCCTCGGCGGTCTTCTTCATCTTGCGCAGCACTTCGGCGGAAATCTGCGGCGGGGCCAGCTTCTGGTCGCGCACTTCCACCCAGGCATCACCGTTCTCAGCCTTGACAATCTTGTAAGGCATCAGGCCGATGTCCTTTTGCACTTCCTTTTCTTCGAAGCGGCGGCCGATCAGGCGCTTGACAGCGTACAGCGTGTTCGTCGGATTGGTCACCGCCTGGCGCTTGGCCGGTGCGCCGACCAGAATCTCGCCATCTTCCATATAGGCGATGATCGACGGCGTGGTGCGGGCACCTTCCGCGTTCTCGATGATCTTGACCTGATTGCCTTCCATGACGGCCACGCACGAGTTCGTGGTGCCCAAGTCGATACCAATGATTTTGCCCATGTTTATTTCTCCTAGCGTCCTTTGCGTCGTTCCGTGGGGCCTGTGGCCCGCTCAAATCGTTGATCTGCACGTCATATGGGTACAGCCCGGTCCATTTCAAGACCCTTCTTGTCGTCCGGTTTTACCCCGCGCCGTGCCAGCGTAACCATCGGCATGACGTCCGTGCAGTCCACGGCCGGGAATGCCGTGCCGGTTGCCGGAACTTGCCATGATGTCATGACGTCCGACGCCGGCGCGGCCCGATTACTTGGCCGCCGCGACGGTCACGAGCGCCGGGCGCAGCACGCGATCGGCGATGAGGTAGCCCTTTTGCAGTACCGCGACGACGGTGTTCGGCTCCTGCTCGGCGGGCACCATCGAAATGGCCTGATGTTGATGCGGATCGAACTTCGCACCGGCCGGGTCGATGACCGTCACCCGGCTGCGTTCGAGCGCCGAGACAAGCTGGCGCAACGTCAGGGCGACGCCTTCCTGGAGCTTGGCCACATCGCCGCTCTTGTCGGCTGCGGCCGCTTCCAGGCTGTCGATCACCGGCAGCAGGTTCTCCGCGAAGCTCTCGACGGCGAATTTGCGCGCCTTTGCCACGTCCTCTTCCGCACGGCGGCGAACGTTCTCCATCTCGGCGCGCGCGCGCAAGGCGTCGTCGCGCAGGGCTGCCGCTTCGGCCTGGGCCGCCAGCAGTTGCGCCTCGACCGAGGGCAGCGCGTCGTTCGCGCCCGCCGCGTCGGTCGGGGCCGCTTCGGCCTGGGACGGAATCGGCTGATCGGGGGTGTTTTGCGGTTCAGTCATGAGCTTGAGTCGTCAAAAGGTTCTTGCGGCGCACCACGACGATGCGCCACCGGTTCAAATCCCTTTGGATAGTAGGGGCGTTCACACCGATTTCAAGGGCTGGCGGCGCGCTGTGCGCCATGCCGGTGCGCGCCGCGTGCCGATAAATATCCGGTTACACGCGTTACGAGTCCGCTATTGTATCGGCCGTTGCTGCGACCTAACATGAAATACGGTTCAGCGGATGCATGTGCCGCGCTGAACCCGGCCGCTCGCCGGACATCCCCCGTCCCGTCGAGCGTTCTTTCAGGAGCGCATCATGAAGCTGCCACTGGCTGTTGTCTTCATCCTTGCGTTGGTGACGACGGTAACGATTACGATCTGCTTGTCCGGCGCAGTCACTCCCCGCGATACCGAGTACGGTGGCGTGCGGGCGGTGCTGTATCACGACTTTGAAATGCCGGGCGTTCCGGTGCATTCGTCCGATACCGGAATTCCTTCGCGCTAGTCACCCGAGGGCGCGGCCGCTATGGCGACAGGCCCGCGCTCTCGCACTTCGAACTCAAATTTGGACCCCGCACGTCGACGACAACCGTTGAGTTCGCGCGGCGCCCCCTTCCCCTCATTACAACTCGCCGACGCCCCCGAGACGGCGGCGATCCCGTTTTGTCGGCCGCCCGTGCAGTTGCGCGGCAGGCTCCTGGAACAGACGCCGGCGTTCACTCGCGTCGGCACGCGCGCGAACACTGGCCTCAGTCTCTTCATATAGCGACTGCGCCACCGGGGCTGAGCCCCGGACTTCCGCGATGGCCTTCACGCGCACGTCCCACCGCGTGCTGCCGTTGTCCACCGAGACGAGATCCCCCGGACGCACGTCGCGCGACGGTTTGACGCGCGCCTCGTTGCACAGCACGCGCCCGCGCTCGACCGCCTGCGTGGCGAGCGAACGCGTCTTGAAAAAGCGCGCCGCCCACAACCATTTGTCGATGCGTGTGGCGGCCTGCGGAGAGTCGTCGACCTTGACCGTCACGTGCTCGCTCCCGGCTGGCCCTGCGCCGCTGCGGCTGTCGCAGCCGTTGCGTTCGATGCCACCGCCGCGGCGTTGGCTTCCTCGAACGCCGCCACGGCCGCCACTTGTCGTTGCCGGGTCGAGGCCACCGCCGCCACCGACGCCTGCGCGGCCCCCTCGGGCGTCAGCACCGGCCACCCTTGCAGGTGACGCGCCGCGATTTCGCCGAGTGCCGTGATCCAGGCGCTCGCGCCGTTCAGGCACGGGATGAAGTGAAACGCCTTGCCGCCCGCGGACAGATACGCGTGGCGGCCTTCCATGTTGATTTCCTCGAGCGTCTCGAGACAATCGGAGGTGAAGCCGGGGCAGAATACGTCAACACGCGGCGTGCCCCCGCGGCCCAGCTCTTCGAGCGTGGGCGCCGTGTAAGGCTGCAGCCATTCAGCCTTGCCGAAACGCGACTGAAACGTGAGGCGACAGGTCGTCTCGTCGAGGCCCAGCGCGGCGCCCAGCGCACGCGCGGTCTTTACGCACTGATCGTGGTAAGGATCACCCAGGTCGAGCGTGCGGCGCGGCACGCCGTGAAAGCTCAGCAACAGTCGCTCGCCTGCCGAGAAATCAGGCCGGCCGTGTTGCTGCCAGTAGCCTTCGACCTGCTGACGCAATGCCTCGATGTACGCCGGATGATCGTGATAGTCGCGCACCGTGCGCACATCGGGCTGATTGCGCAGCCGGCCGAACACGCGGAATACGGCATCGGTCGCGGTGGCGGTCGTACTGCTCGAATACTGGGGATAGAGCGGCAGAACCAGAATGCGCTCGACGCCGGATTGCCGCAGCGCACGAATGCGCTCCGGAATCGACGGGTTGCCGTAGCGCATGGCGTAGTCGACGACCACGTCGTAGTCGTTCGCGTGCAGCAAGGCCCGCAACGCGTTCGTCTGGTATTCGGTGTTCACCTTGAGCGGGGAGCCGTCGCGCGTCCAGATCGTTGCGTATTTTTGCGCCGACTGGCGCGAGCGGAACGGCAGGATTACCAGCCGCAGCAACGGCTGCCATATCAACGAGGGAATTTCCACGACGCGAGGATCCGACAGAAACTCGCGCAAATAGCGGCGCACGGCCGCGGGACGCGGCTCGTCGGGCGTGCCTAGGTTAATCAGCAGAACGGCCGTCTTGCCGGTCTGACCATGCGAAATGGGTTCGGGATCGAAGCGCATGGAGCGTACTTTACCGCAAGGCGGGCACCACGTGCCGGGCCCCGGCCGCCACGCACCCGCCGTCCGTCAGGGGATGACGGCGGGGTCGCGGCATTCGGGGCGCCAATTAGCCGCGCGGGGGCTCGCCTTCGCGTGACGGACGATGCGATGCGGAGGGACGCTCGACGCCATGCGCGGGGACTTGCGCTCCCTCTGGCTTGCGTTCACGCGGCGCAGGCTGCGGACGTTCCTGCGGTTGCGGGTGCGGCACCACCTGCGGTGGCTGCTGCGGCCGAGCGGGGACCTGCGGATGGTCCGGTTGAGGCTGCGGTCTCGGCGCGGCTTGCTGACGCTCGATCTGCGGCTGCGGTCTCGGCGCGGCTTGCTGACGCTCGATCTGCGGCTGCGGACGAGGTTGCGGCTGCGGCTGCGGCTGCGGCTGCGGCTGCGGCTGCGGCTGAGGATGCGCCATCTGCGGTTGCGGCCGAACGGGTTGCTGCGGCGCTTGCGGCTGTGAGTGCGACTGCCACTGCTGCGGTCGACGCGATGCTCCGGCCGCATCCGGTTGAACACGCTGCGGCTCGGGCGACGCCGCGGGCGTCTGCGGGGATGGGCGATACCGCTGCATGTCCCGTTGCGCCGCGTCGTGCCCAGGCTGAGGCACCGCCTGCGGGGCTTCGCCTCGCACGGCAGGTTGCCCCGGCATCATCACGCCCGGCGGGCGTGGTACTCCGGACGGCACCGTCTGTCCACCCCGGACTGGCGGTTGGGACTGCGGCGCGAACTGCCCCGGACGACTCTGATAAACGCCACGCCCTGGCACCCCGGGTTCTCCCGGGCCCCCCGGCACTCCAGGTACCCCCGAGCGCCCCGGCACTCCCGGCACCCCTGCCCCCCCTGGCCCCCCTGGCATGCCCGGCGCTCCCGGCGTTCCCGGCGTTCCCGGCGTTCCCGGCGCAGTCTGCATCGGAGGTACAGCGTGGGCCGGCGGTGGCCCCCCATGCGCTGATTCCGCGCCCATGGCCTTGAGGGGCGGTTGCGCGCGCGTTGCACCCGCCGCTGCGTTCGCCGCACCGACCGGCCCGTGCGTGTCGACCACCGTCACACGCGGTTGCACACGCCCCTGCGGGTTCGGCCCCGTCGACCTGCCGCTCTGGCGTGGTTGCGCGTTCTGGCTGAACGTCAGCGGTGCGCCACCGGCGTTCGGCACCGCGTGCAGCGTGCTCGTGAGTTCACGCGACGGCATGGCGCGACCGACCGGCGCACGCGTGGCCAGCACCTGCCGGTTGAACACGCCGGCCGGCGGCGTGACCGGCGCCGGGCGACTGTTGCCAAACACGCTCTGCTTCACCGGTGCGACGCCCGGCGTATTTCCGATACGCCAAGTCTGTCCAGCGCGCGGGGCGGCCAATGCCACCGGCGCGCCGACCCTCCGGCCCTGCACGAACGCCTGTGCCGGCATCGTCGAGACGGCGCCGCGCACATTACGGTTCACATAAACATTGTTGACGTGGATATTCGTGACGTTGGTCGTCTGGATCACCGTCGATCGATTGATATTGGTGACATACGACGCGCTGGCGCGATACGCCGGACGGTACGCGTCGTGCGGACCCAACGCAAACCACGCGAGTCCCGCGCCCCCTGCCGCAAACGTGATCCCCCATGCGTTCCCGCCGCTGTTGCCGCTGACCCAGCCGACCAGTGCCGGGGCGTACACCGGACGCACCGCGACCGGCCCCGGCACCCAGCACCAGCGTGCGTCGACATAGGCCCACCGTCCGTAGTGATAGGGCGCGAAGCCCCACGGCGCATCGTCGACCCAGGTCCATCCCCACGGGTCGACCCAGGCCCAATGGCCCGTGCGATACGGCGCCCACCCCGTCGGCACGTCCGACGGCACCCAAACGGCACCGTAGCCTGGGGTCTCTTGCCACGCGCCGTAGTCGTCCAGGCTTTCGAAGCCGGTCATGTCGCGCGACACATAGCGCGCGGAGATCGAGCCCTCCTCGCGCGCGTCGCGCTGGCGCACCCATTGGTCGAAGCCATCGGCCACGAGGGGCCCGGCCGACTGCTGCGTCAGATTCTGGCCCACAAAGGCCACCCGTTGGCCCGATTGCAACGGGACCGACGCGCCTTGACCGTAGACGGTCGCCGCCCCGCGCCAGACGCTCACGGTGGTCACCCCGCCCGGATCGACATCCAGACGATACTCCCCGGCCTGTTGCGGGACGAACGCCAGGTTGGGCGTGTCGATCTCGTAAGGCTGGTTCGGATCGAAAGCCCTCAAATGCAGACCGACCGTGCCCTGCGTTACGTTCAGTTGCACATTCTGGTCGGTCACGGCCGAGAGAACGACGCTCGTGGACGCCCCCATGCGAACCGCCGTGCCGCCCACATGCATCTCGGCGCGGCTGTTGCGCTCGACCCAGACGGCATCGCCCGTGGTGAGCGGCCGGTTGCGATCGGCATAGCGCCAGTCGCTGGTACCTGCGGGGGCGTACGTGACGGTGCCGTCGAATGCATTCAGACGCGCCACGCGCCCCGGGGGATCGGCGCTCTGTGCCTGCGCCAGCGCGGGAAGTCCTGCCGCGCCAAGGGCGCCGAGCGCGAGCCCGACGCCAAGACAGCGAACCACCGTCCGCCAGGAAATCAGGGATTTCATAGACACTCCGGGCACTGTCCGGTGCACGCGCCAAGCGTTGTCTCGGTCGCACCACCTTGTTGATCTGTCCGAATCCTTCGGCGAAGGCCGTGACGACGGCTTCGCCACAAGTGACGCTTCAAGCGTAAGACGGCCGTGTGTGACAGCGTGTAAAGGAATGCTACGGGGGTGTAACGAGAGGGGGCGTGGGGGACCCGGGACAATACGCGAGACGTTACGCCTGGCGACGCGCAGGCTGGGGCGTCACGCTGCCCCCGCCGCCTAATGCTGGCTGAGCGCGCTGGAAAGCAACTTGGCCGTGATGTCGACGATGGGAATCACGCGCTCGTAGGCCATGCGCGTCGGGCCGATCACGCCCAACGTGCCGACCACTTCGCCATCGACTTCGTACGGTGCCGTGATGACCGTCATTTCTTCGATCGGGACGAGGCTCGACTCGCCGCCGATGAAAATCTGAACACCCTGCGCCCGGCTCGACACGTCGAGCAGCTGCAGCAGGCCGGTCTTGGACTCGAACACGTCGAACAGCTTGCGCAGTCGCGCCATGTTCGACGACAGGTCCTCCACGCCCAGCAGATTGCGCTCACCCGAGATCAGCAAGCTCTCGCGCGAGGTATCGGCCATGGCGTCGCTGCCCGCCTGAACGGCCGCCTGCATCAAGGCACTCATGTCGGAGCGCAGGGCATCGAGTTCGCCGCGCAAGCTGGCCCGCACCTCATCGAAGCTTTGGCCGCCGAAATGGGCGTTCAGGTAGTTCGCCGCCTCGACCAGTTGCGCCGGGGAGTGATCCTTTTCGGTCAGGATGATGCGGTTCTGCACGTCGCCGTCGGGGGTGACGATGATAAGCAGCACGCGCTTTTCGGACAGTCGCAGGAATTCGATCTGCCGAAAGATCTGGCTGCGGCGCGGCGTCAATACCACGCCCGCGAACTGCGAGAGATTCGACAGCACTTCCGCCGCCGAGGCAACCAGTTGCTGCGGCCCGGCCGGCTGCAACCGGGTCTGCACCTGCGACGCCAACTGATGCACGGCATCGCCGAGCGGACTTACCGTCAGCATGGTGTCGACGAACAGCCGGTAGGCGCGCGGCGTCGGAACACGACCGGCCGACGTATGCGGGCTGGCCACGAAGCCGAGCGCCTCGAGGTCGGCCATCGCATTGCGGATGGTCGCCGGAGACAGATCGAGCCCGGAGTATCGCGATAGCGTGCGCGACCCCACCGGCTGGCCATCGGCGATGTACCGTTCGATCAGGGTTTTGAGTAGCGTTTGCGCACGTTGATCTAGCATGGCGAAAATTGTAACGCGAAATGTACAAGCACGGCGTGCGGCAAACCCCGAGGGGCCGGCAAGGCCGCGCGTGCCGATGGTTGCTGTCATCGACTTATGGTGTAATGGCGGCATGAAAACAGGGAGCCCTTTCAAGACCGTGGCGCTCGTCGGGAAATACCATGCCGACGGCGTTGCCGAACCGTTGCTCACGCTGGCGGCATGCATCGCCCAGCGAGGACATCACGTCATCTTCGAGCGTGATACGGCGCACAACATCGGCGCGGCCGCCGACCCCTACCGCCCCCTCGATATTCAGGAAATCGGTACGCAGGCCGATGTGGCGGTGGTCATCGGTGGTGACGGAACGATGCTCGGCGTCGGCCGCCAACTGGCCGCCGCGAAGGTGCCGCTCATCGGCGTGAACCACGGACGCGTCGGTTTCATCACCGACATTCCGCTCGACGAGATGCGTCAGGTCGTGCCGGCCATGCTCGAAGGGCATTTCGAAGCCGAGCAGCGCACCCTGTTGGCCGCGCGTATCGAGCGCGACGGCCAGACGCTGTTCGAGACGCTCGCGTTCAACGACGTGGTGGTGAACCGCTCGGGCATCTCGGGCATGGTCGAGCTGCGTGTCGACGTCGACGGCCGCTTCATGTACAAGCAGCGCTCGGACGGCCTGATCGTCGCCACGCCCACGGGCTCGACCGCCTATGCGCTCTCGGCCACCGGCCCGATCCTGCATCCGCGACTTGGTGGGGTGGTGCTCGTGCCGATCGCCCCGCACGCGCTCTCGAACCGCCCGATCGTGCTGCCGGATTCGAGCGATATCGTCATCACGATCACCGGCGGGCGCGAGGTCGGCGCCAACTTCGACATGCAGTCGTTTGCCGAGCTGCGTCAGGGCGACCGCATTCTGCTGGGCCGCTCCGAACATCAGGTGACGTTCCTGCACCCGGTCGGCTACAACTATTACGCGACGCTGCGCCGCAAGCTGCACTGGAACGAGCATATCTCCGACGAAGATTCGTCGCAGACCTGACTTCACGCCCTACCCGACCGCCCATGCTACGCAGTCTCTCGATTCGCGATTTCGTGATCGTCGATCGTCTCGACCTGGAATTCTCCGCCGGCTTCACCGTGTTCTCGGGGGAGACCGGCGCGGGTAAATCGATTCTGATCGACGCGCTGGCGCTGGCCATGGGCGAGCGCGGCGACACCAGTATGGTGCGCGCCGGACAAACGCGCGCCGACATTACCGCTGAGTTCGCCGCCGACGCCGAGGCCCGCCCCGATCTCGAAGCCTGGCTGCAGGCGCAGGCGCTCACGCTCGAAGAGCACGGCGGCGTGCTACTGCGCCGCGTGCTCGACTCGGGCGGTCGCTCGCGCGCCTTCGTCAACGGCACGCCCGCCACCCTCGCCCAACTGCGCGAACTCGGCGAGATGCTCGTCGACATTCACGGTCAGCACGCCCATCAGCAGTTGCTGCGCCCCGACGCACAGCGCCGCCTGCTCGACGCCCATGCCGGTGCCACCGCGCTCGCGGCGGACACGGCGGCGGCGCACAAGGAATGGCGGCGTCTCGTCAAACGTTGCGAGGAAGCCCACGGGCGCGACCGCGAGCTACAGCTCGAGCGCGAGCGTCTCGAATGGCAGACATCCGAACTCGACAAACTCAATCCGCAGGAAGGGGAATGGGACGACGTGAGCGCCGAGCATCGCCGCCTGTCGCACGCCGCCAGCCTCATCAACGGCGTGCAAGGCGCGCTTGACGTGCTCGCGGAAGCGGATGGTGCGCTCGTCCCGTCGCTCGGTCACGTGGTGCACCAGATTCGCGAACTGGCCGAGATCGATGCCGGGCTGGCCGACGCACTGGCCGCGCTGGAGCCGGCCGAGATCCAACTTCGCGAAGCCGTGCACTCGCTCACGCATTATGCGCAACGCATCGATCTCGATCCGGAACGTCTGGCCGTGGTCGAGCAGCGGCTCGAGGCGCTGCACTCGGCGGCCCGCAAGTTCCGGGTCACGCCCGAGCAACTGCCCGCCGAGCAAGCCGAACGCCGTGCCCAGTTGGAAGAGCTGACCGCGTCGCAGGACACGGCCGCCATGCAGGCGGCCGCCGACGCCGCGCACGCAAGCTATCTGACGCTGGCGGCCACCTTGTCGAAAGCACGCGCGGCGGCCGCGGCGTCGCTCTCGCGGGAAGTCACGCGCGCCATGCAGGACCTCTCGATGCCGGGCGGACGCTTCGAGGTCGCCCTGAGTCCCACGCCGGAGCCGCAGTCGTTCGGTCTGGAGACGGTCGAGTTTCTTGTCGCCGGTCACCCCGGCGTGCCCACGCGGCCGCTGGCCAAGGTGGCGTCGGGCGGAGAGTTGGCGCGCATCAGCCTGGCGTTGCAAGTGATCGCCAGCAGCGTGAGCCTCACGCCGACCCTGATTTTCGACGAAGTCGATTCGGGCATCGGCGGCGCCGTGGCCGAAGTGGTCGGCCGTTTGCTGCGGGAACTCGGTCAGGGGCGGCAAGTATTGTGCGTCACCCACCTGCCTCAGGTCGCCGCGCTCGGCCACCAGCATCTGCGCGTGAAAAAACGCAGCGACGGCGATTCGACGATGAGTGAAATCGAGCCGCTCGGTCGCACGGAGCGCGTCGAGGAGATCGCGCGAATGCTCGGCGGCGTCGAGATCACCGCCACCACGCGCAAACACGCGCGGGAGATGCTCGCGCTCTGAGCGCGCACGTTGCCCCCACCGCGCGCCGATCGCTCGCGGGGCAATCACGGGCTCACGGGCGGCGATGCATCGTCCGCCCGTGAGCGTCGTCAAACCGGCCCGGCGCTCGCGAACACCGAATCCCACAGCGCCATGACGGCGTCGCGCTCGGCCGCCACATCACTGGCCGGCACGCGGGCCGCTTCCACCCCATCGAGCCGCAACTTGTGCTGGCGTTTGCGATAGATCCGATAAGCAGCGGCCGCACCGTCCGCAAGCGTCGCGTCGATCAGCCCGAGTTGCGCCGCCTCGCGCAACAGCGCGATATTGCCGGCATTGCGGAGCAGCGACGGATGCGCCCCCGAATGCAGCAGCACCAGGTACTGCACGGTGAACTCGATATCCACCATGCCCCCGCGATCGTGCTTCAGATCGAACAGCGGGGTCGGGTTCGGATGCCCCTCCAACACCTTGCGCCGCATCGACACAATTTCCTGGGCAAGCGGTAGCGCCTCGCGGGGCGTCGCGAGCACCTGCGCGCGGATCGTCTCGAACGTCGCGCCAATCGCCTCGTCCCCGGCACAGAAGCGAGCCCGCGTGAGCGCCTGATGCTCCCAGACCCACGCGGTGTTCGCATTGCCCTCGCGGAACTGGTACTGGCGGAAGCTCTCGACGCTCGTCACCAACAAGCCCGACAAGCCGTTCGGCCGCAGCCGCAAATCGACGTCGAAGAGCGTGCCCGCGCCGGTGTGCGTGGTGAGCCAGGTCACGAAACGGCGAGCGAGCGCGGCATAGGCGTCCGGCGCGCGGTCGTCATCGTCGTCGTAAAGGAAGATCAGGTCGAGGTCGGACACATAGCCCAGTTCCTTGCCGCCGAGCTTGCCATACGCGATGACCGAGAACCGCGGGACCTCGCGGTGGCGCGTGGCCACGTGCTGCCAAACCGTCGAGATCGTCACGTCGACAATGATGTCCGCCAGTTCCGAGAGCCTGTCGCCGATCGCCTCGACCGACAACGTGCCCTGCAAATCGAGCAGCAGGATGCGGAATACCTCGGCGTGATGCGCGCGCCGCAGAATATCCATCTGCACTTCGACGTTGCCGGCCGCGCCCGACGCGTTCAGGCTCAACAGCAACTGTGTTTTGAAAGACGCCCAGTCGAACGGCGCGGCGAGCGCTTCGTCGTCGAGCAGCTCGTCGAGCAATTGCGGGTGACGAATCAGGTAGCCTGCCGCCCAACGCGAGCCGGCCAGCACCTTGACGACGCGCTCCAGCGCGCGCGGATACTCGGTGAGCAGCGCCAGATACGAACTGCGACGGCTGATGGTCGAGAGCAGGTCGAGCATGCGCGCGAGCACGGCGTCGGCCTCGCCCGTGCCCGCCGCGCCTTGCACGGCGCGCTGCACCAGTTGATCGAAGCGGCGCCGGCTGGTTTCGCCCAGCGCCTTGTAGCGCGACGACGTCCAGACGGCGCGTAGCCGGTCGAGGGCACCGTCGGCGTCGGTGAAGCCCAGGCGCGCGAGTTGATCGCCGAGATCGCCCGTCTGCGTCTCGTCGGCCAGACATTCGCTCCACAATTCCGGCGGACATTCGCAATCGCCTGCGCCCGACGCGGCCTTGCGCCCGCTGCCGCCGGCCTTGTCCGCGAAGATCTCATCGAACTGCGCGGCGACGAACTCGCGATGCTCGTCGAGCACCGTCATGAAGCTCGCCTCGTCGGGGAAGCCCATGGCACGTGCCACCGCGAGACGATCGTCGCCGGAGGCCGGGAGGATGTGCGTCTGCGCATCGTCCAGATACTGAATACGGTGTTCGAGCTTACGCAGGAAGACGTAGGCGTTCGCGAGTTCGTCGGCCACATTCTGGGCGAGCCAGCCGCGTCGCGCCGCCACGCCCAGCACGGCGAGCGTCGGCCGCACGCGCAGTTCCGGCTCCTGCCCGCCCCGAATCAGTTGGAACACTTGCGCGGAGAACTCCACTTCGCGAATGCCGCCGCGCCCGAGCTTGATGTCGTTGATGCGTGCCGGCTTGGCGCGCGCGCGGCGCTCCGCCTCGTGACGAATCTGCTCGTGCAGCGCGCGAATCGCGCCGATCACCCCGTAATCCAGGTAACGGCGGAACACGAACGGCTGGACCAGTGCCGCGAGCAGCCGCTCGGTGCGCTTGCCGGGTTCGCTCGCCACCTCCGACACCAGCCGCCCCTTGATCCACGCGTAGCGCTCCCACTCGCGCCCCTGCACGTAGAAATACTCTTCGAGCATCGGCAGGCTGCATACGAGCGGCCCGGAATCGCCATTGGGACGCAGGCGCATGTCCACGCGGAACACATAGCCGTCCGGCGTGAGTTCGGAAATCATGCCGATCAGCTTGCGACCGAGCTTGGTGAAGAATTCGTGGTTCGAGAGCGATCGCAAGCGGCTCGCCGCCGCCGGATCGGCATCGTCAGGCGCCGACGTATCGCCGTCGTCTTCATAGACGAAGATCAGGTCGATGTCCGACGAGACGTTCAATTCGCGTCCGCCAAGCTTGCCCATGCCGACCACGGCAAGCGTCTGTCGCTGCCCGTCCGCATTGCGCGGCACGCCGTGGATGGCTTCGAGGTCGCGCGAGAGGACCGTGATGCCCGCCTGGATGGCGAACTCGGCGAGGGCCGTCATGGCTTCGGTGACCTCGGCCAACTCGGCGCGACCGTCCAGATCGCGCTGCATGACGGCGCACAGGGCTTCCCCGCGCAGCACGCGCAGCGCGCGGGCGAGGCCCGCCTCGTCGACGCCCGAGACCCCTGTGGCTTGCTCGGGCGGCGATAGCTGCGTGCCGGTGATGGCTTCGAAGCGACGGGCGAGCCAACGCGCGTCCACAGGGTGCTCGGCCAAGGCGGGCAATGCCTCGACAAGCGCGGGACGGCTCGCCAGCATGCGTGCCGCGTAGCGCGAGTAGGACGGGATATCGATGGGATTTTCGGATGAACTCACTGGCGGGGTTCCGGTCATCAATGAGATTGAAGAGACTTTCGAAGGTTTACCCGTGCGCGATGAAACGCCGGATCACACGTCTATTTCTCCTACGGCCGGGCCGTCGGGCGGCCTTGGGCTTGTGTTACAGTCTTTGCCACAGAAACTACCACATTCCCTCGTAGACGCGCAGCATGACCGACCGTAAGCCGCCCGCCTCGTCCACCGGCAACCGGTCCTGGTTCTCGTCACTGCCGCGTGGCTTGCGACTGGGCCTGGAATGGCTGCTGGCGCTCGTCGTCATCGCCTATTTCGGACTCGGCGCCGTCGTCCTCACAACCCGCTACGTCATCCTGCCGCGCGTGTCGGACTACCGAGCGCAGATCGAAGCGGCTGCCTCGCGTGCCATCGGCCTGCCCGTCACCATCGGCCGCATCGATGCCGTCTGGCACGGCTGGCACCCTTACCTGACGCTCGAAGACGTTCGCATCACGCGCCGCTCCCCCGCCGCGCGCGCGCCCTCGCTCAGCGCTCGAACGACACCCGCGACGCCCGCGACACCCGCGACGCACGCAGCACGCCCCTCGCCGGACACGCCGCCCGGGGCGCCACCGCCCGCCGAGCCCAGCCTGACGCTCCACCGCCTCGATGCGGTGCTCTCGTGGACCAGCCTGATCCACCTCGACGTGCGCCTGTCGAACCTCACGTTGTCCGAACCCGATCTCACCATCGAACGCCTCACCGACGGTTCGATTCTCGTCGCGGGCATGCCGGTGACCGGCGGCGCCGCGACCGACTCGACCGCCGCCGACTGGCTGATGCGTCAGTCGCGCGTCGTGATCCGCAACGGCACCTTGCGCTGGCGCGATGCCACGCGCAACGCACCCGACGTCGTCGTCACGCAGGTCAACGCCATGCTGCGCAATCGCGGCTTCGACCATCGATTCGGCATGCAGGCGACGCCGCCGACGGGCATCGTGGCACCGCTCGACATTCGGGCACGATTCACGAATCCGCTGTTTGCTCGCCCCGGCGAAGTCAAACGATGGCGCGGTCAGCTCTACGGCGAGGTCGGCACGCTCGACCTGACCGAACTGGCCCGCTACGTCGACTTGCCGGGCAAGGGCACGCGCGGTCGCGTTGCCGCGCGGGCGTGGGTCGATTTCGACGATGGGGCGATCACGGGGGCAACGCTGCGCGCCGCGGGAGCGAATACGTCGGTGCAATGGGCCGACGATTTACCGCCGCTCACCTTCGACGCCACGCAGGGCCGGATCGACGTGACCCGCGTAACGCCCCACGCCGACGCCGGCTGGCAACTGCGCGCCCGCGATCTGACATTGCAAGCCGCGGGCCGCCCGACGCTCGACGTGCCCGATCTGCGCGGCACCTACGCGCCGGGCACGAACGAGCACGGACTGCACGCCACCTTTGCGGGCCAGCGCTTCGACATCGGCGCCGCGATGGCGCTCGTGCCGTCGCTGCCGCTCGCCCCGCAGACGCGCGACGCGCTCGCGAGTTTTCAGCCACGCGGCCGACTGGCCAATTTCGACATCAGCTACCAGGCCCCCAAGCCGCACGGCCCGGGCAACTGGCGCGACCTGCCGGGGATCCGGCAACTGCCGCCCGAGCGCGAACGCTATCGGGTGGTCGCCGACTTTGAAGATCTTGGTGTCGACAGCGCACCGAGTGAGCATCCGCCGGCGCACCCGGGGTCGCCCAATGCGGGACGCCCGGGCTTCGCCAATCTGAGCGGGCACATCGACGCCGATCAGTCGCGCGGCAGCCTGACCCTCAACGCGAAGCACGCCGCGCTCGACTTTCCGGGCCGCTTCGACCAGCCGCGCATCGATCTCGATACACTCACCGCGCGCACGTCGTGGCGCGTCTCGCACTCGGCGACGCAACGCGACGCCCCGGCGGACGTCGAGGTGCGCGTGGACGCCCTGCACCTGCAGAACGCCGAATTGACGGGCGATGTGACCGGCACGTGGCGTAACGGCGGCAAGGGCAACGGCCTCGTCGACCTGAAGGGCAACATTGTGCGCGCAAGCGCCAGCGCGGTGCCGCGCTATCTGCCGACCGACATCGGCGCGAGCGTGCGCGATTATCTGCAACGCGCGCTGCTCGCGGGCACCGTGCAGAACGCGCCCTTCGCGGTACAGGGCGATCTCGACGACTTCCCTTACGGCAAGGGCGGCGGCAAGTTCCGCATCGACATTCCGCTCGTCGACGTCACCTTCAACCCGTCACCGCTGCGCCCCGGCCACACGGAAGTCTGGCCGGCCTTCGACAAGGTGCGCGGCAATCTGCGCTTCGACGCCGACAAGCTGCACATTGCCATCGACAGCGCCACAGTCTTCGGCGTCACGCTCACCCAGGTGGTGGGCGACATCAACGACATCGGACAGGACGATTCCGTGCTCACGCTCAAGGGCGACGCGCGCGGCCCGGCGGCCGACTTCGTGAAGTACCTGAATGGCAGCCCGGTGGGGCACTGGATCGGCGACTTTACCGACGAAACACGCGCGAGCGGCACCACACAGCTCGCGATGCAGTTGTCCATGCCGCTCGACCACACCGATCGGTCCAAGGTCACGGGCCGCGCGCGCTTCCTGCGCAACGACATCACACTGCTCAACGGTCTGCCGACCTTCGGCGCCGTGGACGGGGAACTCGCGTTCACCGAGCGCGGTATTTCGCTCGACAATCTGCGCGGCACGTTCCTCGGCGGCGACGTGCGCGCGTCCGGCGGCAGTCGCAGCGACGGCACCATCGCGCTGAACATTGGCGGCACGTTGAGCGCGCAAGGTCTGCGCGACAATCAGGACAGCGCGTCGCTGGCGCAACTGGCCAAGCGCATGACGGGCGGCACGCCCTATTCGGCAACGGTCACGGTGCGTCAAGGCATGACCGAGGTGGCGGTCCAATCCACGCTCGTCGGCCTGGCCGTGAACCTGCCCGCCCCGCTCGGCAAGCGTGCGGAGACCTCGTTGCCCGCCCGCTTCACGCTGCGTCCCCAGCCGAATCCAGGCGGCCGTCGCATCGATACGCTCGACTTCGCCGTCGGCAGCGTTCAAGGCAATTACGTGCAAGCGCGTAGCGGGGGAAGCGCCGGGAGCCCCGCGCGCATCGAAGTGCTGCGTGGCGGCATTGGCATCAACCAGCCCGTGCCCGCCCCGCGCGAGGGCGTTCAGGCAGCCGCCCAGTTCGATACGCTCGACGTGGACGCCTGGCGAAGCGTGATCGCGTCGCTCACCAGCGACGCCAGGACCGCCAACGCGCCAGCCCCCCAAAGCGCCCCGGGCACGCCGCCCGCCCCGGCGGGGACGCCGGACGCGGCCACGACGGCGCGCGACGAGTTCGGCGCGCTCACGCCCTACCTGCCGACGCGTCTCGCCCTGCATGCCAAGCAGGTGCGCCTGATGTCGCGCCAGTGGCCGGAACTGGTGGTGGGCGCCCAGCGCAGCGATCGCGACTGGCAGGTCAGTCTGGCCTCCGACCTCGTTTCCGGCTTTGCCGAATGGCATGCGCCCGATGCGAAGAACCCGTCGGGCACGTTGCGCGCGCGGCTCGCGAAGCTGGTGATCCCGCGCGAAGACCACGGCAACGATGTGCTCACGCAAGTGCTCGATGAGCCGAGCGACGAGTTCCCGGCCATCGACGTCGTGGCCAATGAGTTCGTGCTTCGCGACAAGCCGCTGGGCCGGCTGCAATTGAACGCGCACAACGATATCGAGGACGGCGTGCCCGTGTGGCAACTCACCCAACTCTCGCTCAGCAACAGCGCCGCCACGCTCAACGTCAAGGGCAACTGGCGCACCTCGCGTCGCCGCGCAGCGCCCGCGGGGAGCGACGACGTGCCGCGCCGCACCGTGCTCGACTTCAATCTCGACGTGAAGGACGCGGGTGGCCTGCTCGACCGCCTGGGGCTGCCCAAGACCGTCAAGGACGGCTCGGGGACGGTCTCGGGCCGCTTCGGTTGGCGAGGCGGTCCCGACGCGATCGACTACCCGACGCTCGGCGGCCGTGTCACGATCGATCTCAAGCGCGGGCAGATCCTGAAGGCCGACCCCGGACTGGCCAAGCTGCTGGGCATTTTTTCAGTGCAGACACTCGCCAAGTTCCTGACGTTCAATTTCAGCAGCGTGATCGGCAGCGGCCTGCCATTCGACAGCATCGACGGGAACGCCACGATGCAGGGTGGCGTGGCCAACACCACCGATCTGACGATCAATGCCAATGCCGCGACCATCAGGATCGACGGTCATACCGACCTCGCGCGCGAGACGCAGGACCTGACCGTGCTGGTGCTGCCAAAGATCAACGCGGCGTCGGCGTCGCTCGCGTGGGCGATTGTCAACCCGGCACTGGGCATCGGTTCGTTTTTCGCGCAACTGGCGCTGGGCGAGCAGCTTTCGCGCACGCTCTCGACGACCTACCATGTGAGCGGATCCTGGGACAATCCCGTCATCGAACAAGCCGACGGCAATAAGAGTAAGATCGTGCCATCCCCGGAAGCGCTGCCCGGCGCGCAAAACAGCGCGCAGCCGTCCGGCATGCGCGGCCACTGAGGGCATTTCCGAGATGCCTGAGACGTTCGGTTTGCACCATATGCCGCTTTATTCGCCAGAAATGCCGGAGACACGGTTTCGCGCCGCCTCCCCCCATGACATGACGAGTCCCGACACACCGTCTACCGCACAGTCCACCGCCGCGCCGGCGTTGCCATACGGACATTTGGAGCGCGCCTTGCCGGGGTCTTTGATGGCCGCATGGGCCGGTTGGGTAGCGACGCCCTGCGTTTTCCCGAGTTGCCCCGTGCCATGGGCGACGGTACGCTCGGCGTCGTACCCGCGGCCCCTGGCGGCCACGGGCCATCGCGCATCATTGCCACGTACTGGCGTGCGCGCGGGGCGGCCTGGCGCGCTGCAGGGTTGATTTCGCTATCTCCGCCCTCATCTATCGAACATATTTCCTTGGCCTGACACCGCATGAAAATCATCGACACCGGCATCCAGAACCTGGCCACGGCCCGCGAGCTGCTGCTCACGCCGTACGGCCTTGACGAAAGCCACCTTCAACGCGCACTGGGCGACATCTTCACGCACCGCGTGGACTACGCCGACCTGTACTTCCAATACACGCGCAGCGAAGCCTGGAGCCTCGAGGAAGGCATCGTCAAATCGGGTTCGTTCTCGATCGATCAAGGCGTGGGCGTGCGTGCCATCGTGGGCGACCGGACTGCGTTTGCCTACTCCGACGATATCTCCGACATCGCGCTCAAGGACGCCGCCGCGGCCACGCGCAGCATCGCCACAGCCGGACGCGGTCGTGTAAAGGTCGGTAGCAAGCTCTCGAATACCAGCGGGCACGGGCTGTACCTGCCGTCCGATCCGCTCGCCTCGCTCGACGCGAACGGCAAGGTGGCGTTGCTCGAACGCATCGAAAAGCTCGCGCGCGCACGCGATCCGCGCGTGTCGCAAGTGATGGCGGGGCTGGCCGGCGAATACGACGTCGTGCTGGTCGCGCGCAGCGACGGCGTGATCGCCGCCGACGTGCGTCCGCTGGTGCGCGTGTCGGTCACGGTCATCGTCGAATCCAACGGCCGCCGTGAAATGGGCAACAGCGGCGGCGGTGCGCGTTTGGACTACGCGTTCTTCACCGACGATCTGCTCGAAAAGTACGTCAAGGAAGCGGTCGACGGCGCGATCGTCAAGCTCGACGCCCGCCCGGCACCGGCCGGGGCGATGACCGTCGTGCTCGGGCCGGGCTGGCCCGGCGTGCTGCTGCACGAAGCCATCGGCCACGGCCTGGAAGGCGACTTCAACCGCAAGGGCTCGTCGGCCTTCTCCGGACGCCTCGGCGAGCGTGTTGCCGCCAAGGGCGTCACGGTGGTCGACGACGGCACACTGTCCAACCGCCGCGGCTCGCTGAACATCGACGACGAAGGCAATCCGACGCAGTGCACCACGCTCATCGAAGACGGGATTCTGCGCGGCTATATGCAGGACAGCCTGAACGCGCGTCTGATGAAGATGCCGGTCACGGGTAACGGCCGGCGCGAGTCGTATGCCGCACTGCCGATGCCGCGCATGACCAACACTTACATGCTCGGCGGCGACAAGGATCCCGAGGAAATCATCGCGTCGGTCAAGCGCGGGTTGTACGCCGTGAACTTCGGCGGTGGCCAGGTGGATATCACCAATGGCAAGTTCGTGTTCTCGATGTCCGAGGCCTACATGATCGAGGACGGCAAGATCACGTACCCGGTCAAGGGCGCCACGCTCATCGGCAACGGGCCCGAATCGCTCAAGGACGTCACGATGATCGGCAACGATATGTCGCTCGACTCGGGCGTGGGCGTGTGCGGCAAGGAAGGCCAGAGCGTGCCGGTAGGCGTCGGTCAACCGACGCTGCGCATGGAGAACATGACGGTCGGCGGCACGGCGTAAGGCGGGCGGCGCATGCCATGTCACGCGTCGGATGGCGCACCGCAAAAAATGCGTCAAGCATAGCAAAGCGCCCGGCTCAAACCGGGCGTTTTCGCGTGTTTCTCGATAAACACGATTATTCGATGCAATTTGATGGCTTGAAATACGCAAAATCCGCGTGTTTTCCGGCCGATTAGCGGCCCCTGCGGTTGCAGCGTCATTCGATTAGGCGTATAAAGTGATTCCAGTGCACGGCAAATGCGTGCAATGCAATGTTGAACACATCTCTCATGACCGCCCATCCGTCTTACTTTTATTTTTTTGCGATTCTCACACCGCTGGCGGAAGGAGAGGGGCAGTTGCAGCAGTAAGCACCGAAACGAATCCTGAAAAACCGCCAGACAGTCTGGCGGTTTTTTTTTGACCCGAATCCCGAGAAACGAACCGCAGTTCGAACTGCGCAGGAGAAATGCCATGCCTCCCCACAACACCGATGATGTCCGTATTCGCGAACTCAAGGAACTGACGCCGCCGGCGCATCTGATTCGCGAATACCCATGCTCGGACAAGAGCGCGGACCTCATCCATCGCTCGCGCGGCGCCATCCACCGCGTGCTGCACGGCATGGAAGACCGTCTCGTCGTCATCATCGGCCCCTGCTCGATCCACGATCCGAAAGCCGCGATGGAATACGCCGCGCGCCTGGTCGAACAGCGCGAACGCCTGAAAGGCGAACTCGAAATCGTAATGCGCGTGTACTTCGAGAAGCCGCGCACGACGGTGGGCTGGAAGGGTCTGATCAACGACCCGCACATGGACAACAGCTTCAAGATCAACGACGGTTTGCGCCTCGCACGCGACCTGCTCGCCCAGATCAACGAACTGGGGCTGCCCGCCGGCACCGAGTACCTCGACATGATCAGCCCGCAGTACATCGCGGATCTCGTGTCATGGGGCGCCATTGGCGCGCGCACGACCGAATCGCAGGTGCACCGCGAACTGGCATCGGGCCTGTCGTGCCCGGTCGGGTTCAAGAACGGCACCGACGGCAACGTGAAGATTGCCGTCGACGCGATCAAGGCCGCGTCGCAGCCGCACCATTTCCTGTCGGTGACGAAGGGCGGCCATTCGGCCATCGTGTCGACCGCGGGTAACGAAGACTGCCATCTGATCCTGCGGGGCGGCAAGACGCCGAACTACGACGCCGCCAGCGTGCAGACCGCCTGCGACGACATCGCCAAGTCGGGCCTGGCCGCGCGCGTGATGATCGACGCATCGCACGCCAACAGCCAGAAGAAGCATGAAAACCAGATCCCGGTCTGCGAGGACATCGCCCGCCAGATCGCCGGCGGCGACGACCGGATCATCGGTGTGATGGTCGAGTCGAACCTCGTGGCCGGGCGTCAGGACCATGTGCCCGGCAAGCCCCTGACCTACGGCCAGAGCATCACCGATGCCTGCATCGACTGGGAAGACAGCCTGAAGGTGCTCGATACGCTGGCCGATGCCGTGCGGGCTCGCCGTCTGGCACGCGGCGCAGGTAATTGATGGGGCGGGCGGCCGGTGGCCGCCCGCTCTGCCCGCCTCCCCGCGCTCCCCGCCGCTCCACCCTCCCCGCGAATTCCCGCGGGCCTGGGGCGCGGTCGGCCGGTCGCGTCGTGGTTATGCCTTGCCTTCGGACCGATCGCGCCGCCACAGCACGTCAGTGCCGCCACCGGCCCGATTGAGCACTCGGGAAAGGACGAACATCAGGTCGGACAGGCGATTGACGTACTGACGCGGTGCGGGGGCCACCGTCTCCTCGACGCCCAGCGCCACCATGGCCCGCTCCGCCCTTCGCGCAACGGTCCGGACCACGTGCGCCAGCGCTGCCGCGCGCGTGCCGCCCGGCAGGATGAACTCCTTGAGCGGCGGCAGATCGGCGTTGTAATGCGCCAGCCAGGCGTCGAGCCTGGCCACCTGGGCATCGCCGATCAGCGTGTGACGTGGCATGCTCAGTTCTCCGCCGAGATCGAACAGATCGTGCTGAATGTCGAGAAGCACGGCGCGCACGTCCGGCGGCAAGTCTTCACACAGCAGCACCCCAAGGTGCGAATTGGTCTCATCGATCTCGCCGATGGCGACGATACGCGGGCTGAACTTGTCCACGCGCGCGCCGTCCCCGAGGCCGGTCTTGCCGCCGTCGCCCGTGCGCGTGACGATCTTGCTCAAACGATTCCCCATCTTCTGCTCTCTGCCCCTTGCGGCACCGCTTTCCCCGCCAGCACGCAATCCGGCTGCGGGGGCCACTTGCCTTCATCGATTGAAATGCGCCGCGCAGGCCCCGGATGGCCACTTTTCGGGCGATTCCGATGGCGCGCATTGGCGGCAAGTCCGTATGATATGACGCAAAGGGTGGGGAAAAACGCCGCCACAGCGTAAAATCCCCGCTCATAAGGCGTCAGGGCATGTGCACCGAAGTATTGTCGTCCCACCCCATGCCCGAGACCCCGCCACCGATTTGGAGCCTGCCACCGCCGACCGGCGCTGGCCGCCCGGAGACCCGAAGGAGAAAGCCGTGAATCATCCCCACCTGCCGTTCGCCGCCAAGCGGGCGTTCCCCGACGTGCTGCTCACCGAGCTCCAAGCACTGCTGGGCGAGCGCGTAAGCACGCAAGCGGCGCTGCGCGAACATCACGGCCGGGACGAGTCTCCGTTCGACCCCATGCTGCCCGATGCCGTCGCCTTCGCGCATAGCACCGACGAGGTGTCGCAGATCGTCAAGCTATGCGCCAAATACAACGTCCCCATCATTCCGTACGGCGCGGGCTCGTCGCTGGAAGGTCACCTGCTCGCGGTCGAGGGCGGCCTGTCGCTCGACCTCTCGGAAATGAATCAGGTCGTCTCGATCAACGCCGAAGACCTGACCGTCACCACGCAGCCGGGCATTTCGCGCAAGGCGCTCAATGAAGCACTGCGCGACACCGGCCTGTTCTTCCCGATCGACCCGGGTGCCGACGCCAGCATTGGCGGCATGTGCGCCACGCGCGCGTCGGGCACCAACGCCGTACGCTACGGCACGATGCGCGAGAACGTGCTGGCATTGACTGTCGTGCTCGCGGACGGCCGCGTGATCCACACCGGCACGCGCGCCCGCAAGTCCTCGGCCGGCTACGACCTGACGCGCCTGTTCGTCGGCAGCGAAGGCACGCTGGGCATCATTACCGAGGCGACGGTGCGTCTGTATCCGCAGCCCGAGGCCGTGTCGGCGGCGATCTGTGCGTTCGCCACCATGACGGATGCCGTGAACTGCGTCATTCAGACGATTCAGCTGGGTGTGCCGGTCGCTCGCGTCGAGTTCGTCGATGCGCTGGCCGTGCGCGCCATCAACAAGCATTCCAAGCTGACGTTGCCCGAGACCCAAACGCTGTTCTTCGAATTTCACGGCAGCGATGCGGGCGTGAAGGAGCAAGCGCAAACCGTCGAGGAACTCGCCAAGGACAACGGCGGTACCGGTTTCGAATGGGCCACCCGCACGGAAGACCGCAACCGTCTGTGGAGCGCGCGGCATAGCGCGTACTTCGCAATGCTGCAACTCAGGCCAGGCTGCCGCGCGGTGACCACGGACGTTTGTGTGCCGATCTCGCGTCTGGCCGAGTGTGTGGGCGAAACCGAGCAAGACCTGCGAGCATCGAGCTTGCCCTGCCCGATCGTGGGTCACGTGGGCGATGGCAATTTCCACGTCGCGATCCTCATTGACCCGGCCAAGCCTGAAGAGATCGAGGAGGCCGAGCGGCTCAACCAGCGTATCGTCGAGCGAGCGATTCGCATGGGCGGCACATGCACTGGCGAACATGGCGTGGGCCTGCACAAGATGGGCTTCCTCGTGACCGAGCATGGCGAAGGCGCGATCGACGTCATGCGGGCGATCAAGACTTCGCTCGATCCGCACAATCTGCTCAATCCGGGCAAGATTTTCCAGCTGCACCCGGCGATCTGAACGTCGCATGAACGCCCCCGCCACCCCGCAAGGTCAATCCGGCCCGCTTCCGGCGGGTGCCGCGACCGAGAACGCCGACGCCCTGAACACGCGACAGCGTCACTTGCTCGATGCGCTCGCGCAGATCCTGCCGCCGCATTGCATTCTGCATCGACGCGAAGACACCACACCTTACGAGTGCGACGGTCTCGCGGCGTATCGTCGCGTGCCGCTCGCCGTCGTGCTGCCCGAGTCCGAATCGCAGGTGCAGCGCATTCTGCAGGCGTGCCATCAGCTCGGCATCCCAGTCGTGCCACGCGGCGCGGGCACCAGCCTGTCCGGCGGGGCGATGCCCATCTCCGACGGCCTGGTGCTCTCGCTCGCCAAGTTCAAGAAGATCGTCGAAGTCGATCCCTATGCGCGTACTGCCACGGTGCAGCCAGGCGTTCGCAATCTGGCGATCTCGGAAGCCGCCGCACCTTATGGCCTGTATTACGCGCCTGATCCGTCGTCGCAGATCGCCTGCACCATCGGCGGCAACATCGCGGAGAATTCCGGCGGCGTGCACTGCCTGAAGTACGGGTTGACCGTGCACAACGTGCTGCGCGTGCGCGCCATCACGATGTCCGGCGAGGCCATCGAATTCGGCTCGCTCGGCCCCGATTCGCCGGGGCTCGATCTGCTGTCGGTCTTCATCGGCAGTGAGGGCATGTTCGGCGTGGTCACCGAAATCACCGTCAAGCTGGTGCCCAAGGCGCAGACGGCACAGATCATCATGGCGAGCTTCGACGACGTGGAGACTGGTGGCAACGCCGTGGCCGCGATCATCGCGGCGGGCATCATCCCGGCGGGCCTGGAAATGATGGACAAGCCGGCCACCCAGGCCGTCGAGTCGTTTGTCCACGCCGGTTACGACCTTGAAGCGGCCGCCATCCTGTTGTGCGAGTCGGATGGCACACCGGAAGAAGTCGCCGAGGAAATCATGCGCATCTCCCACGTGCTGCGCACGTCGGGCGCGACACGGCTGCAGATTTCCCGCAGCGAAGAAGAGCGTCTGCGCTTCTGGTCGGGACGCAAGAACGCATTCCCCGCGGCCGGGCGCATATCGCCGGACTATTACTGCATGGACGGCACGATTCCGCGCCGTGCGATTGGGACCTTGCTCAAACGCATCGAAGGTCTGGAACAACAGTACGGATTGCGCTGTATTAACGTCTTTCACGCGGGAGACGGCAATATGCATCCGCTCATTCTTTTCAACGGCAACGACCTCGACGAGTGGCACCGCGCCGAGGCGTTCGGCAGTGACATTCTCGAAGCCTGTGTCGAACTCGGCGGCACGATCACAGGTGAGCACGGCGTGGGCATCGAGAAGATCAACTCGATGTGCGTCCAGTTCTCGCCCGACGAGCGCGACGCGTTCTTCGGGGTGAAGCGCGCCTTCGATCCGGTCGGGCTGCTCAATCCCGACAAGGGGATACCCACGCGCGCGCGTTGCGCCGAATACGGCAAGCTGCATGTGCGCGGCGGTCTTTTACCGCATCCCGACCTGCCGAGGTTCTGACATGCGAGCGCTGTCGGAATGGCTGCCACACGATTGGCGGCAGCGGCTCTACATCATCATCTTCGAGGCCGACACGCGCGAAGGGCGGCTCTTCGACATTGCGCTGCTCATCGCCATCGTGCTGTCGGTACTCACGGTCATCGTGTCGAGCGTGCCGGCCGTTCAAGCCACGGCGGCGCTGCCGATGGCGATCCTCGAGTGGTTCTTCACGCTGCTCTTCACGGCCGAGTATCTGGCGCGGCTGCTCAGTGCGCACCGGCCGCTGCGTTACGCGCTGTCCTTCTATGGCGTCATCGACCTGCTCGCGATCCTGCCGACCTACCTGGCGATTCTGGTGCCCGAGCTGCACGGCCTGATCGACGTACGCCTGCTGCGCCTGATGCGCGCATTCCGGATTCTCAAGCTCACGGCGTATGTGAACGAAGCCGGCGTGCTCAGCATTGCGCTCTACAACGCGCGCCGCAAGATCCTCGTGTTTCTCGGGTTCATCTCGATTATCGTAGTGATCTTCGGCACGCTCATGCATATCATCGAGGGGCCGGAGCATGGCTTCACGAGCATTCCTGTCGGCATCTACTGGGCCATCGTCACGCTCACGACCACTGGCTATGGCGACGTAGTGCCCGTCACCGCACTGGGCAAGGCGATCACCGGCTTCGTGATGTTGCTGGGCTACAGCGTGATTGCGATTCCCACCGGCATCATGGGGGCCGAAATTCATTCGGCAATGCGCAAGAAGGCGATCACCACGCGCACCTGCCATCAGTGCCACACCGAAGGGCACGACCCCGACGCCCGCTACTGCAAGGATTGCGGCAGCGAGCTGGGGCCTTATCAATCCGACCTGCCACCGCCGCCAGAACCCAGCTGATGACCGATACGAACGACACTCTCGAGCACTTCCGCGCCGTCATCGAGCACGCCACGGCGCACCGTGCGCCCCTCCAATTGCGGGGGGGCGGCACCAAGGCGTGGTACGGCCAGCAACGCGTGGGCGACGTGCTGGACACGCGCGACTACAGTGGCATCGTCGCCTACGACCCGGCGGAACTGGTCATCACCGCCCGCTGCGGCACGCCGCTGGCCGACATTGAAGCGGCGCTCGCCGAACGCAATCAGTTGCTGCCGTTCGAGCCGCCCTACTTCGGTCACGGCGCGACCCTCGGCGGTGCGGTGGCCGCCGGGCTTGCCGGGCCGCGCCGCAGTGCCGTGGGTGCCGTTCGCGACTTCGTGCTCGGTGCCAAATTGATGGACGGTCGGGGACATGTGCTGAACTTCGGCGGGCAGGTCATGAAAAACGTCGCCGGTTACGACGTCTCGCGCATGCTCGCCGGTTCGCTCGGCACGCTGGGCCTCATTCTCGAGGTGTCGCTCAAGGTGCTGCCGCAACCGTTCGCCGAGCTGACGCTGCAATTCGAAATGAACGCCATCGACGCCGTGCGCAAGCTCAACGAATGGGGAGGGCAACCGCTGCCGATCACCGGCAGTGCGTGGCGCAACGACTTGCTGGTGATTCGTCTGGCGGGCGCGTCGGCGGGGATCAAGGCCGCGCGCGTAAAGATGGGCGGGGAGTTGGTCGACGCCATTCATGCGGCCAAGTTCTGGCACGCCATCCGCGAGCAAACCGACAATTTCTTTGCCGACGCAGGGCCGGGGCAGGCGCTGTGGCGCCTGGCGGTGCCTTCGACGGCCGAGCCGCACCGGCTGCCGGGCAAGCAACTTATCGAGTGGGGCGGCGCACAGCGCTGGTGGATCACCGACGCCGACGCGCAAATCGTGCGCTCGGCGGCACGGCAGGACGGCGGGCACGCTACGCTCTTCCGCTACGGCGAATCTGGCGTGAGCGTCTTCACGCCGCTGCCCGCGCCGGTCATGCGCATTCACCGCAATCTGAAGTCGGTGTTCGACCCCGCCGGCATCTTCAATCCGGGACGGATGTATCCGGAGTTCTAAGCAGGATGCCCCCGCGGGGGCGCCAAGACCGGCAATCTCGCGCTCGGTGCGCTCAACGCTTCGTGTCGAGCAATCGCGCGATCTCGGAGGCGAGCGTGCGCACCGCCACGTCGACCTCACGCGTGAACGGCTGCCCGCCGTTGATGCGCAGGAAGTGGTCGTAGCGTCTCGAGTTGGAAAACAGGCTACCCGGCGCTACGCGAATCCCCTTGGCGAGCGCGGCGTCGAACAGTAACTCCGAGCTGACACCCCCCGGCATCTCGACCCACAGACTCAATCCGCCCGCGGGCAACGTCAGTCGCGTGCCCGCAGGGAAGTAGGTCGCGATCGCTTCGGCCATCGCCGCACGATGCTCGCGCAACTGCGCGCGCAAATGTCGGAGATGACGGTCATAGCGCGGCGAGTCGATGAACTCGCCCATCGCGATCTGCGCGAGCGCTTCGTTGGGGCGCGTCTGCGCGTACTTCAACATCTCCACGCGCCCCTGCCACTTGCCGCCCGCGATCCAGCCCAGGCGCATGCCCGGCGCCAGCGTCTTGTGCAGCGATGCGCAATGAATCACGTTACCGGTCGTATCCCAGGAACGAACGGCGGCAGGTACATTGCCGTCGTCGCCGAGCGCCGAATAGGTGTCGTCTTCGATAATCGCAATCCCGCGCGACGCCGCCCACGTCACAAGCCGTGCCTTGTGCGAATCCGGCATCACCGACCCGAGCGGATTCTGGAAATGCGGCACGACGATGATCGCCTTGATGTTGTCGTAAGTCTCGCTCGCCAGTTCGAGCGCTTCGAGTGAAATGCCGGTCTGCGGACTCGTGGGAATTTCGAGCGCGCGCATGCCCATGCTCTCCAGCGTCTGCAACAGCGCGTAATACGTGGGCGACTCGACGGCAACCACGTCGCCCGCGCCTGCCACCGCACGCAGCGCCAGATTGATCGCCTCGATACAGCCATGCGTGACGACGATCTCCTCGGGATTGATGTTCATGCGCGCTTCCAGCGCTCGCCGCGCAATCGCCGCGCGAAAACGGGCTTCACCACCGCCAGGTGGCGGGGTGCCATAGAGCATCGGGTGATCGCGCAACGCCCGAATCGTGGCCTGGCGCAAGGCGTTGACCGGATAGAGCGACGGCGAACCGTGGGCCACGGCGAGGTTGATCTTGACGTCCGCTTGAAGCCCTCGCGCGAGAATCGACGACACACGCTGGTTGATGCCCACGTATTGCAGCAGATCGGGCATCCACGGGCGCGGCTCCGCCACGGGTACGAGACTCGCCCGCGCGGGTGCGCGCACGAAGTAGCCCGAGCGGGGACGCGCCTCGAGCAGACCCTGCGCCTCCAGGTGACGGCACATCTGCAGCGCCGTCGACAAGCTGACCTGATGCCGCTCCATCAACGTGCGAACACTCGGCATGCGGTCGCCCGGCGCGAGCGTACCCGCGTCGATGGCATGTCGATAGTGACCCGCGAGTTGGCGGTAGAGGGGCACGCGCTCCTGCGGGACTGCCACGGGTGGGGGCGTCGGAACGTCCGACGTCAGCGGTGTGTCGTCCGCGGCAGCGAGAGGGAGAGTGGCGGCATCCATGCGCAGATGATCGTGCATCGCACGTGACCATAACAGATACAGATTCATCGATTCTTGATCGTAACAGATTGCCGGGGGCCATTCTGTTGCGGGCGAAACCGGGCAACTGTGTGCCTACCGGGGCGGCGCGGCGGCCGATAGGCTGTCCTTACCCGTTCAACGCCCCGGAGTCCCACATGGCCAAGCCCCCCTTCCCCCCGCCGTCTGCACTGCCTTCGCTGTCTGCCCTGCGCCCTGACGCCAGTCTTGCGCGAAGTCACGGCGAGGCCACCTCGCCAGGAGAACGCGTTGCCCTTTCTCGTGCGCCCTCCCATCCGGCCGACATGGACGGCGCCACGCCCGGCAAGCGAGCGTTCCCCCTCGCGCTGGCGCGTGGGCAAGCGTTTCATGCGTATGCGAGCCGTGGCACGGTATTCCATGTCCAGCGAGGTCAGGTGGTGGTCAGCCTCGCGCCGCGCTGGCTGTCGGGGGAGGTCTGGCGAGATGCCATCGCGCTGAGTGCCGGGCAGGTGTACGTGGTGGAGACGTCCGGCTGGCTGGCGCTGACCAGCGACGCCGGCGCGCAGCTTGCACTGCGCGAGGGGGCGAACTCAGCAGGTCGTCTTGCCGAGCCGCGAGGGTACCTCGTGCGTCAATGGAAGCAGATTCTCAAGCGCTTCGGGTGTTGAGCCGATCCGTACGATGGTCTGTCAGGGGCGACCCGGTCAGGCCACGGCGCCGCTCAACCGGGGAGCCGTTTCTCGATATCGGCGCGAATGTCCTCGGGCTTCGCCGTCGGCGCATAGCGCGCCACGACCTGCCCCGTCGCATCCACGAGGAACTTCGTGAAATTCCATTTGATTGCCTTCGTGCCTAGCACACCGGGCTTCTCTCGCGTGAGGTAGGCATAGAGCGGCGCGGCGTCGGGCCCTTTGACGTCGACCTTGGCGAACATCGGGAACGTGACGTGAAAACGCAGATCGCAGAAGCTGCGAATGGCTTGCGCGTCGCCCGGCTCCTGCTTGCCGAACTGATTGCAGGGGAACGCGAGGACTTCGAACCCGCGCGGGCCAAGCTGTTCGTACAGCGTTTGCAGCCCGGCGTACTGCGGCGTGAACCCACACTCGCTCGCCGTGTTGACGATGAGCAGCACCTTGCCGCGATACTGCGACAGACTGACGGTCTCGCCCGCGAGCGTCTGGACGGAAAAATCGTAAACGGTCTGTGAATTCGCGCTCATCTCTGGCTCCGAGTGATGGTTGGCACCGCGCAGTCTGCCACAAGCCGCGCGCCGACGCCGTGCCGCGTGCGTTGTGCCGTCCCGTCCGTAACCCCGGCGCGGGTAGCACCTCGTTTTTCCCGGGTAGCACCTCGCGCGCGGGCACGGCTATAATCGTTGATCCGCAACGCCGTTGCAACGCGCCCCCGCGCCACAGACACCCCCTCACTGACGCTCCGCCCTGCCTCATGTCGACCATCGCCGCGCATCTCGACGACGTGCTCTCCCGCATTGCCCGCGCCACCACCGCCGCCGGCCGGCCAGCGGACAGCGTTCGCTTGCTCGCCGTCTCGAAGACCTTCGGCGCCGATGCCGTGCGCGACGCCCTGGCGGCTGGCCAGCGGGCATTCGGCGAGAACTATGTGCAGGAGGCGCTCGACAAGATCGCCGCGTTGTCCGGTGAGACGGTCGATGGCGAACCGCTCGAATGGCATTTCATCGGCCCACTGCAAAGCAACAAGACGCGGCCGGTGGCCGAACACTTCGACTGGGTGCATTCGGTCGACCGCCTGAAGATCGCCGAGCGCCTGAGTGCGCAGCGACCGGCAGACCTCCCGCCCTTGCAGGTGTGCCTGCAGGTCAACATCAGCGGCGAAGCGAGCAAGAGCGGCGTGGCGCCTGCCGACGTGCCCGCCGTGGCACACGCCATCGCGGCGCTGCCGAATTTGCGATTGCGCGGTCTGATGGCGATTCCCGAGCCTGAAGCCGATCCGGCCCGCCAGCGCAAACCGTTCAAGGCCGTGCGCGATGTGTTCGACGCCTTGCGCGCCGACGGTCTGCCGCTCGACACGCTGTCGATGGGCATGTCGGGCGATCTCGAGGCGGCGATTGCCGAGGGTGCGACAATGGTGCGCATCGGCACCGCGATTTTCGGCGCACGCGATTATGGCTCACGCGCCTGATCGCAGCGTGCCCTGGCGGTGAGCGCACCTTGATGACTCGCCGCGGCAAAAAGTAACGACGGTAACGACTCACGCAACGCAAAGGATGGTTATGAGAATTGCATTCATCGGCGGCGGCAACATGGCCAATGCCCTGATCGGCGGACTCGTCAAGCGCGGCACGGCCCCGCGCGACATTCTCGCGATCGACGTCAACGAATCGACGCGCGACGGCCTCGTCAAGCAGTACGGTGTCGACACGGCCAGCGCGCCCAACGATCGCCTGCGCGATTACGACACGATCGTGCTGGCCGTCAAACCGCAAGTGCTCAAGGACGTCGCACAAGCGCTCCAGCCGCACCTGATCGGTCAATTGGTGATCAGCATCGCGGCGGGCATTCGCGCGTCCGATCTCGCGCGTTGGCTCGGCGGCCACAATCAGATTGTGCGTTGCATGCCGAACACACCCGCCTTGATCGGCATGGGCATCACGGGTCTGGCAGCCTTGTCGGGGGTGGATTCGGACCAGCGCAAGCGCGCCGAGACCGTGCTCGGGGCGGCCGGCCAGATCGTTTGGGTGGAGAAGGAAAGTCAGCTCGACGCCGTGACGGCCATCTCGGGCAGCGGTCCGGCATACGTGTTCTATTTCATCGAAGCGCTGGAGCAAGCCGCGAACGAGCTGGGCTTTTCGCCCGAGCAGGCACGTCAGTTGGCCATCGCCACGTTTACCGGCGCGTCGCAACTGGCGGCGCAGTCGAGCGAACCCGCGAGCGTGCTGCGCGAGCGTGTGACGTCCAAGGGAGGTACGACGTTTGCTGCCCTCAGCTCGTTCGAGCGCGACGCCATCAAGGCGGCTATCGTGCGCGGCGTGCATGCGGCCAATACCCGCGCCAAGGAACTTGGCGACGAGTTGGGCGACGCCTGACCTCAGTACACAGTCGGCCGTAGTCGGCCCGTCGCAAAGACAAACGGACCGCAGGTGAACCGTCCCACTTCCGGGGTTCGGTTCACCTGCGGTCCGTCTTTGTTTTTCGCAAACGTCCGCCTTCGACGTTTGCGCTTATGCGAAAACCTACGCCTGCGCGCTCAGCAAGTATTGCCCGGCGATACCTGCGAACACGGCGGCACCGAGCCAGTTGTTGTGACGAAACGCGGCAAAGCATGGCATGCGCTCGCGTGTGCGAATCAGGAAGTAGTGATAGATCGCGAAGCTCACCGCCACCGCCATGCCGAGCCAGAACGGCCAGCCGAAGCCGAGATACACGCCCACGCCCGCCTGGATGCCGAGCGCCCCGGCATAGCAGAGCATGATCGCCAATACGTCGAAGCGTCCGAACGTGATCGCCGACGTCTTGATGCCGATCTTCAGATCGTCGTCGCGATCGACCATCGCGTATTCGGTGTCGTAGGCGACCGACCAGAACACATTCGAGAGTAGCAGCACCCACGCGATAACCGGCACCTGGTCCTGTACCGCGGCGAAGGCCATTGGAATACCGAAACCGAAGGCCACGCCGAGATATGCTTGCGGAATCGCCAGAAAGCGCTTGGTGAACGGATAGGTGCCCGCCACGAACAAGGCCGGGATCGAGAGCCACTTGGTCAGCGCGTTGAGCGGCAGGATCAGCAAAAAGCTCGCCAGCGCAAGCGTGGCCGCCACGGCCACTGCTTCCCAGGCACGAATGCGTCCCGACGTGATCGGCCGCTCCTTCGTGCGTTTGACGTACCTGTCGAAGTCGCGGTCGGCGTAATCGTTGATGGCGCAACCCGCCGAGCGCATGAGGAAGGTGCCCAGTGTAAAGATCGCGAGCAGCCAGAGGTCGGGATGCCCATTCGACGCGATCCACAGCGCCGCAAGCGTTGGCCACAGCAGCAGCACGGTGCCGATCGGCTTATCGAGACGAACGAGGCGGAAATACAGCGGGAGACGTTGAGCGAGCAACATGAGCGTTACACAGAAAGACCGGTGGCGCCATTGTAGGCCACCGACCTGAGGCGCGACAATCGACGCGCCCCGGGCGTCACCAGATCCAGAACATCAACAGCCAGAGCCAGTTGACCAGCGCCAGTGCCGCCACGACACCCGCCATTCCGGCCAGACGCCGCCCCAGCGAGCGCGCATGCCGCCCGGTCACGCGCCAGCCAAGCCACAGGCTCCACAACGTGGTCGCGGCGAGGATCGCAGCGCGCACATCGTTCGCCCAGTACACCGGCAGATGCTCGGCGCGCAGCAGGCTGATCGTCGTGGCCGACAGACCGATGAACACCCCGGCCCCGGCAATCGGAATCAGCGACTGCACCAGGTGATTGAATCGCGACGTCTGCCACGGCCCCATCGCCCGGTTTGCCAGCGCGAAGATCGTCGTGAAGGCCAAGCCCAGCAGCAGGCCGTTGCCGAGGATGTACGTGACGACCATGCCTCCGTCGAGCCACGAGAAGACGTCGCTCTGCGCCGGGTAGTTGGTAAAGACGAACCACGGCGCGTTCGTCGCGAACGGCCACATGATGTCGCGGTCGATGAGCCACGTGGCGAGCATTGTCTTGGTCGCCACGAACCACGGATTCACCGTCCAGTGGAAGGCGCCGATGGCCACGCCAAGCAGGCCATACATGACGAGCACGCTGTCCCACACACTGTTGTTCTCCGTCGCGCCGAACTTCACGATCTCGTCGCTCGGCGAGCGGCCCGTGAGCGCGATGGCGTCGCGATGCCCGGCGCAGCGCCCGCACATATGGCATTGCGCGCCGCCCTTCATGTTGCGCAGCGGCACGAGCGGCGCGCAATTGACCGGGATGATCTTGTGGCCGTTGGTGTGATACGAGCGACGCCACGCGTCTTCGTCGACCTTGAAGTGGAACGGCGCCAGACGCGCGAGCAGCGAGAACACGCCGTTGACCGGGCACAGGTACTTGCACCACACGCGTTTGTCGCGTCCGTAGAAATAGCCGATCACCATCGCACCGAGGGTGGAACCGCCGAGCACCAGCAACACGGCCTTCGGATATTGGTAGACGCTGACCATCTGGCCGTAGAGCGTGGTGCCCGCAAAGGCCACGAACGGCCAGCCGCCCCAGCGCATCCAGCGCGGAATGGCGCGACCGCGTCCGTGACGGCTCGCGAATTCCGAGAGCGTGCCTTCCGGGCACAGCACCCCGCACCATACGCGGCCCATCAAGACCATGCTGATGAGCACGAACGGCCACCAGATGCCCCAGAAAGTGAACTGCGCGAAGACCGTGAGGTTATTGAGGATGTGCGCCGTCTCGTCGGGCAGCGGCAACATGACCGGCACCCCGATGAGGAACACGTACACGAGCACGATGCCCCACTGCACGCCACGAATCAGCTTGCCGTGGCGTTGCATCCAAAGCCCTGCGCGGGCCAGTCGGTTCGGGACAGGTATGGCGATGCTCATGCTCAACTCGTACGTCGGGAGAACAACCTTGTCAGGCTGGCGGATCTTGCGAATGCCGGGGCGCTTGTGACGCCGGCATCGGCCTGTCCAAACAGGCCGTTGTCGTGCACCGGCGAGATTTGCGCCGCCGATGCCTGCGGCCCGCTCAAGCGGGCTTGGCCTGCTTGAGCGGCCCGTCTGCCCGCTTGAGCAAGGCCCAGACGAACAGCCAATAGATGCCGTACACCAACAGATTCATGCCCGACGGATGGGCGCGATAGCCGGTCAACGTGGCGACGAGACTGCCGAACGGGCTGGTGTCGTCGAGCAGTGCCGAGGTATCCCACAGTTGATCGACCAGCGTCGGCACCAGTTCGAGCGAGATCAGGCGATCGAGCCCGGACTCCAGCAGCCCGGCGGCGAGGAACAGCAGCATGATTTCGGTCACGCGAAAGAACAGGCGCCACGAGAAGATCTTCCCGCCCAGTTGCAGCAGCCAGAACGTGGCGAGTGCCAGGGCGAAGCCGATCAGCACCGCGAGCCACATCGATGGCGGCACGCTGCCTTGCTGGCCGAAGCCAATGCCGTACAGGAAGATGGTCGTCTCGCTGCCTTCGCGGGCAATGGCCAGCGCCACCAGCACGAGCACGCCCCACCAGGTGCCCTGATCCTGGTTCTTGCGCAGCGACGATTCCATGTCGCGTTTGAGCGTTCGCCCGTGGCGCTTCATCCAGAAGACCATCTGCACGATCAGCACGCAGGCGACCAGCACCATGGCCGTCTGGAAGTAGTCCTGCGCGTCGCCCGAGAGAACCTCGGTAAAACCAACGAGAGCGCCGCCCAGCGCCACGGCCGCCGCAATCCCGAGCGCCACACCGCCCCACAGATAAGGCAGTCCGCGCCTGGCACCGTGCTCCGGGTTGGCCAGCCAGGCATGGAGAATGCCGACAACCAGCAATGCCTCGACGCTTTCGCGCCAGACGATGAACATGACCTGACCCATCGTTTGATTCCTCTCGTGATGCGTGTCTTACCGACTATCCAGAACGACTTCCGCCCGCTTACCTGGCAACGATCACGCCTTGTGCCTGCGGGTGAAAATCGTCGAAAAACTTATACTCGCCCGGCTGCAGCGGCGCGATCACCACGAACGATTGCGCGCCCGGTGCCAACACCTTTTCCTTGCGAAGTTGCAGACTCTCGAACTCGACAGCGTTCGTGCCGGTGTTGTGCACTTCAATCTTGATGCGCTTGCCGGCCGGCACCTCGATGCGCGCCGGGTTGAGCTTGCCGTTGTTCATTTCCAGCCTGAAGGTTGGCAAGTCGTCCGCGCGAGCGAGCGACGGCCCCGCCAGCACGAACAAAGTCGCCACCACGGCTGTCATCGTGGCCAGCAGGCGCGCGATGCGCTGATTCATTCTTCCGCTCCAAACGAAAACAGCGCCGGCCCGCAGGCCAACGCCGAGTCAAATTCATGCGGGCGACTCAGTACCCGCCCTTCTTGCCAATTCCCGAGAAAGTGAAATCCACTTCCTTGGTCACCGGCTTGAACCACGGACCCACGCCGGTTTCCTTGTCGACGTGACGGCCAAAGCACCACGGCCCCATGCCACCGTGTGACGCATGGGCGTCGGCGGCAGGCATGCCGCGCATCTTGCAGCCGAACGCCTGCAGCGTGCCCGGTGCGTTGACGACCATCGTCAGCTTGTACTTGCCGACACCGGCCAGCTTGACGTTATCGCCGTAGTGCGGACCATCGCTTGCGACCATCGGCATCATCAACCCTTCGATGGATGCGCCCTCGGGGGTCTTGCCGTCGCTCTTCATCTTTTGCAGCTTGTACGTGATTTCCAGACCGGGAATCCAGTCGCCTTCGGCGTAACCGTTCGGGTTCTTGGCAATCGCATGAATATCCGCTTCGAGGTGGATGTCCGACTTCGCAGCGTCGCGCATCATGCCGGCCGGTTCCATCGAGATCGGCTGGAGATACACCGTGTTGATCTCCATGCCCGCCACATTCAGCGGCTTACCAATGGGAAATTCGGCGGCATTCGCCAGGGTGGCCGCACCGACGAACAGCGCCGCGGCGACGAGGGATTTCACGCGCATACACACTCCAGATTGACAAAGAAGTTAATGCAAACAATTCTCAGTAATTTTAGCACTAACGCATTCGTCAGACAAACCACGAAGTCAAGGCAAGACGGGGATGAACGGGAAATTCGGGCACCGCGCGAGCGCCGGCGGGCGCGCGGCGCGATTCTTGGCCGACGTTTACGAAAAATTACCGGGGGATGCTCAGGGCAGCACGCCCCCCCGGTCGATCTTGCGGGCGAGCACGACCGACGTTGTCGTCCGGGTGACGCCGTCGATCTCGCCGATGGTGTCGAGCAGCGCGTCGAGCTGGTCTGCCGACGCCGCGTGCAGCCATGCCACGTAATCGAACTCGCCGCTGACGGTGCACAGCAGGTGAATCTCGGGCATCTTGTTCAGGCGCCGTAGCACGTCGCGCCCGGAGCGCGGTTGCACGCTGATGCCGACACAGGCCTGTAACCCGCCTCCGGCGGCGTCTTGCCCGAGTCGTACCGTATAGCCGGCGATCACGCCCGCCTGCTCAAGCCGCGCCAGGCGGGCCACCACGGTCGTGCGCGCCACGCCAAGACGGCGCGCCAGGTTGGCCGTACTCTCGCGCGCATTGACCCGCAGCAGGGCGAGCAGGTTACGGTCGAGTTCGTCGAGGGCGGTCGCGGACAGCGTCATCGGATTTCGCCTTGAATGTCACGGTCGGAATGGCAATGCGCGATTATAGAACCAGGAACCGCGCCGCCGCGCCCGGCGCCTCCCTACTGCCCAGCTGTCCGATGCCCCCCCCCGACAGAAAGAGATACGATGACACGCAGAAAAAATCCGTCCTCATCAACCCGTCGTTGAGGCCACCTCACACCGCGTGCGGCGCCTTACCCAACCGGCCAGAATCCCCTTTAACCCTTGCCCCGACAGGGCGATAGCCAAGGGTATCCCCCCAATCCTCCACTCTTGACAACGTCGAGCCGCGATGCGCAAAATCGCATCACTTATATGACGACGTACAAGAAAGACCCACCACAGTGATTGCGGGTGTCATGGCCGCGATGGACTGCCTGGCGCGTCGGCCCCGAACGTCACCGGAGACAGGCGCTCGCCATGCATTTCTCGTTGAATTTCGCCCCGCTGCTCCCCTATTGGCCAGTGTTTCTGGACGGCGCGTGGCTCACGCTGAAGATGACGGTGATTTCAGTTGTCCTCGGCACCGTCGTCGGCACGCTCGTGGCCTTTGCCAAGCGCAGCCGCCACCGCTGGCTCTCCCGCCTGTGCGGCATCTATATCGAAGCGGTGCGCAACACACCGTTCCTCGTCCAGATCTTTCTGCTGTATTTCGGCCTGGCCAGCGTGGGCGTACACATGCCGACGTTCGCCGCGTCGGTCATTGCGATGGTGATCAACATCGGCGCGTACGCGGCGGAGATCATTCGCGCGGGGCTCGAATCGGTGCCGCGCGGTCAGATCGAGGCCGCCGAGTGCCTGGGGCTGCCGAAATGGCGCATCGCGTGGCACGTCATGCTGCAACCGTCCATCGAAAAGGTCTATCCGGCGCTGACCACCCAGTTCATTTTGATGATGCAGGCCTCGGCCATGGCGTCGCAGATTTCCGCCGAGGAACTGACGGCCGTGGCGAATACCGTGCAGTCGGACACGTTCCGCTCGCTCGAAACCTATATCGTCGTGGCCGCCCTCTACCTGTGCCTCTCGCTGCTGGTCAAGCTCGTGGCGTGGGCCGCCGGCGAGTACTTCTTCAAGCGCCGCCGCATCGTGCGACGCGCCGCCGCGCAGACCGCTCAGGCCGCACGCCGTCGGGCGGCCGCGTCGCGCGCCGCCGGCCTGAACGCCCCGGGCAACGCCGGCACGCCGGGCGCTTCAGGCAAATCCGGTACCAACGCCGCGCAACGGAGCGCCTCATGATGGGCAATTTTTCCTGGACCTATTTCAACTATCTGGTGCAGTCCATCGGCTGGACACTCGTACTCTCGCTCATCGCATTCGTCCTCGGCAGTGCGGGCGGCTTTGTCGTGATGCTCGGACGCATCTCGCCGCGCCGGTGGCTGCGCTTGCCTGCGCAAGTGTTCATCGAGGCGATTCAGGGCATTCCGCTGCTGATCCTGCTGTTCATCGTCTACTTCGGCCTGTCGGTGTATGGCTTCGAGTTACCGGCCATCGTGGCAGCCGCGCTGGCATTGATGGTGTACACCAGCGCCTACCTGGGCGACATCTGGCGCGGTTGCGTCGAAGCGATGCCGCGGGCGCAGTGGGAGGCCGCGGAGTGCCTGTCGCTCTCGCGCTGGCAGACGCTGCGTCTGGTCATCATTCCGCAGGCGGTGCGCCTGTCGTTGCCGCCGACCATCGGCTTCCTGGTGCAGATCATCAAGATGACGTCGCTCGCGTCGGTGATCGGCTTCGTGGAGCTCACGCGCGCCGGACAGATCATCAACAACTCGATTTTCCAACCCTTCCTCGTGTTCTCGCTGGTCGGGGTGTTTTATTTCGTGCTGTGCTACCCGCTCTCGCGCTGGAGCGCATCACTGGAGGACAAGCTCAATGTCGGCAATCGTTAAGGTCAACCAGATTCACAAGCGCTTCGGCGACAACCCGGTGCTCAAGGGCGTGTCATTCGAAGTGGAGCGCGGCCAGATGGTGGCGGTCATCGGCGCCAGCGGCTCGGGCAAGAGTACGGCCCTGCGCTGCATCGATCGTCTGGAGACCATCGACGAAGGCTCCATCGAAGTGTGCGGCATTCGCGTGGAAGATCCGCACATCGACCTGCATCAATTGCGCCGCGAAGTCGGCATCGTCTTCCAGAGCTACAACCTGTTCCCGCACCTGAACGTGCGCGAAAACATCATGCTCGCGCTGCGGCACGTCAAGCGCATGGCGCGCAGCGAAGCGCAAGACGTCGCCAAGCGCGTGCTCGATCAGGTGGGACTGTCGGACAAAGCCGAGAGCTATCCCGAGCAACTCTCGGGCGGCCAGCAGCAGCGCGTGGCCATTGCGCGCTCGCTCGCCATGTCGCCGAAGGTCATGCTGTTCGACGAAGTGACGTCGGCGCTCGACCCGCAGCTCACGGGCGAGGTGCTGCGCGTCATGGAAGACCTCGCGGCGAACGGCATGACGATGGTGCTCGTCACGCACGAAATGGCATTCGCCAAGCGCGTCGCCGACCAGATCATCTACATGCATCAGGGCAAGGTGTGGGAAGTCGGTCCGGGCGACATGCTCGACAACCCGCAAACGCCCGAACTGCGCGCGTTCCTCGCCAACGGCCTGTAGTCCGGCCACGCAAGACAATCCATTACTCCAAGGAGACATCCGCATGAAACTCAAGACGTTCCTCACCCAAGCTTGCGCCGCCGCTCTGCTCGGCGCCGTGGCGCACGCTGCCCTCGCCGACCAGCTCGACGACATCAAGAAGGCAGGCAAGATCCGCGTCGCCATCGCCATGGGCACGCCGCTGTACTCGTACGCCGACGCCAACCTGCAACCGGTGGGCTCGGACGTCGAAACGGCCAAGCTGCTGGCACAGGATCTGGGGGTGAAGCTCGACATTGTGTCCGTGACGAACGCCGCGCGCATCCCCACGCTGCAGTCGAACCGCGCCGATATCGTGGTGGCCGATCTCGCGATCTCGCCGGAGCGTGAGAAGGTGATCGATTTTTCGATGCCGTACGCGGTCATCTCGATCATCGTCGGCGGCCCCAAGAGCATGGTCATCAAGGGCTATGACGACCTGAACGGCAAGCGCATCGGCCTTACGCGCGCGACCGTGAACGACACGCTCACCACGCAACACGCCAAGGGCGCGCAGATCGTGCGCTACGAAGACGACGCGACGCTCATTACGTCGATGGTGACCGGTCAGGTCGACATCTTCTCGAGCACGCCGTCGAATCTCGGCGAGATGCAAAAGCGCGCCCCGGACAAGAACCTCGAACTGAAGTTCGCGCAGACGGAATTCAATCTGGGCATCGCGCTCAACAAGAATCAGCCGGCGCTCAAGGATTGGATCAACAATTGGGTGAAGGCCAATCTGAAGAACGGCAAGCTCAACGCGATCTACAAGAAGTACCACGGTCGCGATCTGCCGGAGAGCGTGATCAAGGGCGCGGCGTAAGACCGCTGCCGCCCGCGGCGAATGACCGTCGATGCCCTGGCGTCGACGGCCGCGACACGATGTCGCACCGCCTTCGCACGGGAATCGCTGGTCGCGCCGGAGGGAACGCGGTAAGTTAGCGGCTTGCCTTCGACCCGTTCCCCGGCTGCACGCCCTCCGATGACTGCCCGCTCCGCTTTCCCGATCTTCGCTGTCCCGCGTGTCGTACGACTCGCGCCACTCCCGCTTGTCGCCCGCCGACGCCGCGTTGCGCCAACGCTCGCGCTGCTCGGCGCGCTGAGCGCGCTCGCATCGCCCGCCATGGCCGCTGGCGACGTGGAAGCCGGCAAGGCAATGTTTGCGGCACGCTGTGCGTCGTGCCATGCGGTCGGCCCCATGGCGACGTCGGGCTTCGGCCCGCAACTCAACCGCGTTGTCAACCGCCGCGCGGGCAGCCTGCCGGACTACGATTACTCGACGGCGATGAAGCAGTCCGGCATTGTCTGGGACGACAAGGCACTCGCCACCTTCATTGCCAATCCAGGCAAAACCGTGCCGGGAACGAAGATGCGCTTCTGGGGCATCGGAAATGAGCGCAAGGTGGCCGACTTGCTGGCCTACCTGCACACGTTCAAGTAACGCGCGACGGCCATAGCCCGCAAGCGTGCCTCAGGCCTCGACGAGGTTCACACCGGCTCGTTCCAGCAGGCGTTGATTGCGCGACGAAAGGTTGACGAAGCGCACGTTTCGACCCGACGTCCGATAACGCTCCCTGAGCGTCTCGAACGCCACGATGGCCGAGTGATCCGCCACATGCAGCGACCGGCAATCCACAACGATCCGGCGGACATCTGACAACGGCTGGAACAGGTCCTGGAAATTGGCGGTCGACGCAAAGAACAGCGTGCCATGAAGCACATAGGTACGGGCGTCGTCGCCGTTCTCTTGCACTTCGGCACGAATATCGCGGGCATGCTGCCAGGCGAAATTGAGTGCAGCGATAACAATGCCACACATCACCGCGACGGCCAGATCCGTGAACACGGTGATGACCGTCACCGCGACGATCACAAGAGCGTCGTTTCGAGGCACTTTGCCGAGTACGCGAAGTGAGCCCCAGGCGAACGTCTGCTGGGCGACGACGAACATCACCCCGACGAGCGCGGCCAGCGGAATGCGCTCGATGAGCGGTGACAGGCAAAGCACGAACAGCAGGATCATGATGCCAGCCGTCGCTCCCGAGACGCGGCTGCGCCCGCCCGAACTCAGGTTAATCATGGTCTGCCCGATCATGGCGCAACCGCCCATGCCCCCGAACATTCCAGATACGACATTCGACACGCCGAGCGCGAGGCATTCTCGATTCGGACGGCCGCGCGTTTGCGTGATCTCGTCGGTGAGATTAAAGGTGAGCAGCGTCTCCAGCAAACCGACCATCGCCATGAGCGAAGCGTAGGGGAAGACGATCCGCAACGTCTCCAGATCGAAAGGCACTTGCGGCAGATGGAGCGACGGGAGTGTCCCGGCAATGTGCGCCATGTCGCCGAGCGTACGCGTGGGCAGGTGCAGTCCTTGGCTGAAGAGCCCGACGCCAACGATGGCGACGAGCGCGGGCGGCACGGCCTTCGTGAGGCGTGGCAGCCCATAGACGATCAGCATCGTGAGCGCAACCAGCGCGCACATGATTGCCAGCGGTGTGCCTTGCAGCCAGACGTCGCCTTGCGGCGTGGCGCGCTTGAAATGTTCCAGTTGCGCCATGGCGATGACAATCGCGAGCCCATTCACGAAACCGATCATCACCGGGTGCGGCACCATGCGAATCAGCTTGCCGAGACGCAACAGGCCGAAGAGCATCATGAGCACGCCGCCCAGAACGACGGTCGCCAGCAGATATTGCACGCCGTGTTGGACGACGAGTGCGACGATGACCACCGCCATCGATCCGGCGGCCCCCGAGATCATGCCGGGACGACCGCCGAAGATGGCGGTGAGCGCGCACATGATGAAGGCCCCGTAGAGGCCCATGAGCGGATTGACTTGAGCGACCAGCGCGAAGGCGATGCACTCGGGCACTAGCGCGAACGCCGTGGTCAGACCGGCAAGTACATTACCGGGGAGATTCGGGAGCCACTGCTCCCGAAGTGTTTGAGACTTCATAAAATAGCGTTCCGCATGGGACGCGCATTTTACCAGCCTCTGATGTTTTCCACCGATGCTCGAGCGAAGTGCCTCAGCGCACGAGGCACGGACGCTTGTTGTCGAACGTCCAGTTCGGAATCAGGTACTGCATCGCGACCCCGTCGTCGCGCGCACCGAGGCCATGCTGCTGATACAGCGCGTGCGCCTTCTCGACTTCATCCATGTCGAGTTCGACACCGAGGCCCGGCACTTCCGGCACCTTCACTTTGCCACCGACGATCTGCAACGGATCGCGCGTGAGGCGCTGGCCGTCCTGCCAGATCCAGTGCGTATCTATCGCGGTGATCTTGCCGGGCGCGGCGGCGGCAACGTGCGTGAACATGGCCAGCGACACGTCGAAGTGATTGTTCGAGTGCGAGCCCCACGTGAGGCCCCAGTCGTTGCACATCTGCGCAACACGCACCGAGCCCTGCATCGTCCAGAAATGCGGGTCGGCCAGCGGAATGTCGACAGATTGCAGTTGAATCGCATGGCCCATCTGACGCCAGTCGGTCGCGATCATGTTGGTCGCGGTCGGCAGGCCGGTCGCTCGACGGAACTCGGCCATCACTTCGCGGCCGGAATAACCATTTTCCGCACCGCATGGGTCTTCTGCATAGGCGAGAACGTCGTGCTTGTCACGACACAGACGGATCGCTTCGGCGAGCGACCAGGCGCCGTTTGGATCGAGCGTCACGCGCGCTTCCGGGAAGCACTCCGCGAGCGCGGTGGCCGCTTCCATTTCCGCGTCGCCTGAGAGCACGCCGCCCTTGAGCTTGAAATCGTTGAAGCCATAACGCGCCTTCGCGGCCTGCGCCAGACGCACCACCGCTTCCGGCGTCAGTGCGACTTCCGTGCGCAGACGCTCCCAATCGTCGCGCCCTTGCGCACCCGAGGCATACGGTAGATCGGTCTTGTTACGATCGCCGACGTAGAACAGGTAGCCGAGCATCTCCACCTCGTCGCGTTGCTGGCCTTCGCCGAGCAAGGCGGCGACCGGCACGCCAAGATGCTGGCCGAGCAGGTCGAGCAGCGCCGCTTCGAGCGCGGTGACGGCGTGGATCGTGGTGCGCAGGTCGAAAGTCTGCAGACCGCGACCGCCCGCGTCGCGATCGGCGAACGCGGTACGCACGCGGTTCAGAATCGCCTGCAGGTTGCCGATCGATTGACCGACGACGTAGGCACGCGCATCGTCGATCGTCTTGCGGATGGTCTCGCCGCCCGGCACTTCGCCGACCCCCGTGTGCCCCGCGCTGTCCGTCAGGATCACGATATTGCGCGTGAAGAACGGGCCGTGCGCGCCCGAAAGATTCATCAGCATGCTGTCGCGCCCGGCGACGGGAATGACGCGCAGTTCGGTGACGGTAGGCGTGGCGTTGACGCGAGTGAGAGTCGTGGACATAAACGAAGTACCAGTAGTTGAGGGAAGCAGGCGAGCGTCGTGACGATCAGACGGCGCCCTCGGCTTCCACGTAAAGCGAATAAAGCGAATGCGAACTTGCCATATACAGCCGGTTGTTCTTCGGGCCGCCGAACGTCAAGTTCGCGCAGCGTTCCGGCAATCGGATAAAACCGATCGGCTGGCCGTTCGGGTTGAAAACCTTCACCCCGTCGAGGTCGGCGGAACTGACACCGGCGCGTCCGTCAGAGCCCCAGCCGCACCACAGGTTGCCGTCCGTATCGACCGCGAAGCCGTCGAGGGCGCCGGCACCGTCGGCATCGAACAGCTTTGTCTTGTTCGACAACGTGACGCCGTTTGCGCCGACGTCGTATTGCCACATGACACGGCTCGGCGTCGCCCGGCTATCGATCACATAGAGCTTCGACTCGTCTGGTGAGAACGCCAGGCCGTTCGGCCCGGCGAGGTCGGTGATCATCGCCTGCAACTCTCCGCCCGGCGAAAGACGATAGACCGATGGCGGCAGTTCGGGCGTCGCCTTCTCGCCTTCCCAGTGCCCGGCAATGCCGAAGGGCGGATCGGTAAACCAGATGGCGCCGTTCGACTGGCAGACGACATCGTTTGGCGAGTTCAGGCGCTTGCCCTGATAGCCGTGCGCGAGCACCGTGATCTTGCCGCTGTGCTCCGTTCGCGTGACGCGCCGCGTAAGATGCTCGCACGTGACGAGTCGCCCTTGCCGGTCGCGGGTGTTCCCGTTGCTCTGATTCGACGGCTGGCGAAAGACACCCCAATGCCCGGTCACTTCGTCATAGCGCATCATGCGATTGTTGGGGATGTCGCTCAAGACGAGGTAGCGTGCTGCGGGGAAGTACACGGGCCCTTCGGCCCAGCGCATCCCGGTCCCCAACTGCTCGACCGCGCTGCTGTAGAGCCGGTATTTCGCGAAGCTCGGATCGAGAATTTCGATGGCGACGTCCGGGTAGCGCGTGCTCGGCTCGAATGCCACCCGATGTGCATCGGGCGACCCGCCGAGCGGCTGCGCACCGGCGAAGGCGTCGGCCGTCGCCATGGCGCTCGACGATGCGGCCTCGATGAACGAACCTTGCTCGTGCAATCCGCGGGCGGTATTCAATCGAATCTCCTTGCGATGGGACCGGTAGCCAGATACGTGTTACGCCGCCAGCTCGAAGCGCTCGATCTTGCCCACGACGAACAGATAGCACACGATTGCAATCAGCGCATTGGCGCTCACGAAGACCAGTGCCGCCGCGAACGACCCCGTGTCTTGCACGAGATATCCGATCACGATCGGTGTCGTGATACCTGCCGTGTTACCGAACGTATTGAAGAGGCCCGCGCACAGTCCACTTGCTTGCTTCGGCGCCGTATCCGACACAACGGCCCAGCCCAGCGCGCCGATGCCCTTGCCGAAGAACGCCGCCGCCATGATGCCGACCACGACCCATTGGTTGTCCACGTAGTTGCAGGCGATCATGCAAGTCGACAGCAGCAGCCCGACGACAATGGGCACCTTGCGCGCGGTCGACGTCGAGAAACCATGCTTCATCATCCGGTCCGACACCACGCCGCCGAGCAAGCCGCCGAGGAAGCCGGCGATCGCCGGGATCGACGACACGAAGCCCGCCTTCAGGATCGACATATGGCGCTCCTGCACGAGGTAGATCGGGAACCACGTCAGGAAGAAATAGGTGAGCGTCGTGATGCAGTATTGCGCGATGAACACGCCAAGCATCATGCGGCTCTTTAGCAGTTGCCTGAAAATCTTGCGCCCCTGCATCCCGTCGTTCGAACCCGCCGTCGCGACGCGACGCTGCGCGACGACTTGTTTGTCTTCGAGGTCGATCATCGCGCCGTGATCGGCAATGAAGCGGACTTCCGCGTCGTTCGCGAGCGGGTGTTGGCGCGGCGCATAGATGGTCTTCAGCCAGACGCCAGTGAGCACAATGCCCAGCGCGCCCATCACATAGAACACGTACTGCCAACCGTACGCATGCGTGATCCAGCCCATGAGCGGCGTGAACAGCACGGCGGCGAAATACTGCGACGAATTGAAGATGGCCGACGCCGTGCCCCGCTCGGCCGTCGGGAACCACGTGGCGGTCATGCGCGAATTGCCCGGGAATGCTGGCGCCTCGGCCGCCCCGACGAGAAAGCGCAGCGCGAACAGCGTGATGACCGCCATCGCGATCGGCAAACCCGCGACCAATCCCTGCAGCGCCGTCACCAGCGACCAGAAGAAGATACTGCAGGCATAGACCCGCTTGGTACCGAAGCGATCGAGCAGCCAGCCACCGGGAATCTGCGCGGCGACATAGGCCCATGCGAACGACGAGAACAGGTAGCCCATCGCGACCGGCGAAATGCCAAGTTGGTGCTGTATGGCCGTGCCCGTAATGGAGAGCGTTCCCCGATCGGCGTAGTTGACCGTCGTGATCAGGAAAAGCATGAAAACGACCAGGTAGCGCGCCTTGCTTTGCCCCGCATAACGGCCATCGACGCCGCCGGCCGTCACAGCCGCCGCGCCAAGCGCCTCATCCCGAGCCAGGGCCGCCCGCGTTACGCCATTTTCCATCATCGTCTCCGAAATGTTGTGTGATGTCCTATGTGTTGGAAGCATATGTTAGCGCAAACAGTCCGGAAATTCGGGTTTTCCCGGGATTTATACATACGACGTCGTATGTCATTGAGTCCTCTAATCGCGTTCTCTTATCGATAGAATGGATGAACACAGGGAGCCGCGATGGAAGAGCACTACAGGCCGACCGCCAGTCGGCCGCCTCAGACGAACGACAACGTGACGTTGGAAGACGTTGCACGCCTGGCCGGCGTTACGGCGATGACGGTGTCACGCACGCTGAAGCGACCCGAACTCGTGCGCGAAACAACGCGGCAACGGGTGCTCGACGCCGTTCGCGTGACCGGCTACGTGCCAAACCTGCTGGCGGGCGCGCTTGCCACGAACCGGAGCCACCTCGTGGCGTTGCTATTGCCGACAATTGCGACATCGATCTTCACGGAACTGGTGCAGACGATGATGTCGACGCTGGCGGCGTCGGGCTATGAAACGCTGCTGGGGCTAACGGACTACCGTCGCGAGCGTGAAGAGCAACTCGTGCACACCTTGCTCGGCCGTCGACCGGATGCGATCGTCCTGACCGGCACAGACCACTCCCGCGTCACACGCGAGCGATTGCTCAAGACGAACGTGCCGATCGTGGAAGTGTGGGACCTGGCCGACGACCCCATCGACATGCTGGTCGGTTTCTCGCACGAAGCCGTTGGCCGCGCGGTGGTCAGTCACCTGCTGAAGAAATCGTACCGGCGGTTCGCCCTGATGTCAGCCGACGATCCGCGCGGAATGCGCCGTAGTATCAGCATCGTGGAGGCATTGAAGGCGCACGGAATGGACGACGTGCCGTTGGAAGTCCTGCCCGCGCCGGCAACACTGCAAGCAGGGCGTGAAGGCTTTGTACGCTTGCTCGACAAAGGATTGCCGGACGTGATTGTGTGCAGCACTGACATGCTTGCGCAGGGCATTCTCGCCGAGGCGGCAAGTCGCGGCATCGGCGTTCCGCAGCAGGTGGCGGTGATGGGTTTCGGCGATCTGAGCACCGCCGCCCACGTCCATCCGTCCTTGTCGACGGTCCGCATCGACGGGGCGATGATCGGACGCCTTGCCGCCGAGGCCCTGCTGCAGCGACTGGACGGGACCCCGCCCTTCAAAGAAACGCTGCGTGTCGATACAGGGTTCACGATCATCGATCGAGAGAGCACGTGAGCAGCGCGTTATCCAATCGCCTGATGCGCCCGACTCACCGGACGTTAGGAAAGTCGACATGAATTTCAGGTCCTTGCAGTGTTTCGTCGTTCTTGCCGAGGAGCTGAACTTCAGCCGCGCGGCGGAGCGCTTGCATATCGCGCAAGGTTGCTTCGACCGCTCGTGGGTCGCTGACCAGCGTGACCGAATGATGAACGGCTGACAGCTTGCCGAACCCAGGCGAACGCGCGCATGATGGCGCGTTCGCCGCCTCATCGACACGACAATACCCACCATGCCCGCCCCTCTGGACACCGCCACCCTGATCGATCTTGCACGACGCGCGCAAGCCAAGACTCCCGGTCCGTGTGCGTGCACGAAAACGCCGCTCGACGGCTGGCAATCCCAGCCGGTTTCCCTCGACGAAACGCTATTGCGGGAGATCGGCACCTTGCTCGCGGAAGATGCTCCGGAACCGACCGTTGCCGAATACCTGCCGGGCAAGTCGACGTACTGGGCGGACGATGCGCCGATCGCCCCGCGCTACTTCCCATACAACCGCTGCAGCGTGTGGGAATGCACGTCGTGCGCTCGGCTGTATCTGCGCTACACGGAAGGCGGTGGTTATTTCGTCGATCGACGGATTCGCGCACTGCGTCTGGCCTTGATCGAAGACGTCCCGCTATAGGCAGCGCTGGCGCGCAGCAGCCGACCCCGTTGGCATCATCGAATGCCGTCGGTCAACGCGTGACCCGATGCGTCCGCGCGGCGCCACTGACCTGATTCCGGGCAGACCTCGACCCTGTCGCCATGGCGCCGCACTTGCTCGTCATTGACCGTCGTCGGGCCCGATGGGTCGACGTCGAAGGCGACGCGCAGGGCGCGTGCGACATCGGGATCCTCGATCGGAAATTCCCAGGTCAGGAATACCTGCGTGCCATCTTGATCTGCGGGGAAGTCGTCGGCATCGAAGGCGTGGCGGCCGCGTTGAATCACCCCGTGCGGCTGGCAGGTGTCGAATATCAGCACCGTCCCACGGGTCAAAGGAATGCGAAGGTCCAATCTGGGGAAATGAACGTCCTGCCCCTTGTCTTCGCTCAGGAACAAATTGCAGAAGGCCGCACCGCCGTACTGTTCTCCGTCGTGGTGATACCTCGCACCACGGCAGGCCATAAGCGCGACGTCCTTCGACGCGAGCGACCCGGGCAAGCCAAGCGTGTTCGTCCAATCGGACGCGGCCTGCACAAAGTGCGAGTAGTTCGGCCAGCGCGCACGCGCGCGCGCCAGCGGCATCACATCGACATCCCCGGCGCCCAGCGTCATGCGCAACGATAACTCCCGCGTCCAATCGGCGAGCAGGCGCGTTGGCAGCTCAGGTACGTCGACAGTGCCCGACAGCACAACGTCGCTCACACCCCGGCTGCGGATGGCATCACCACTCCAAAAGTACGAAGTGAGGTGGTTTGGGGTGTGAGGTTGCGGAGCGTTTCGGCGCATCGTCAAGGTAATGAAGAAAAGGACCGGAATGCGCCGCGCACCGGACGGCCGCTTCCACAACATGCATGGCGCGATCCCGAGGTGTCGCTGCATGTTGCCCCGACTTCGGACTGACCCCGCCGGCTAGTGTCGATGCCGGTGATGGATGTCGGGAAAATGCGCATGCGAATGCGTGATGGGTAGATGTGCGTGCGCGTGCGTGTGCGGCGCATCGCCGGCATAAGGAAAGTCGTGTTCGTGCTGATGATGTTCGTCATGGCGGTGACGATGCGTATGCTCGAGCCGCTCGTGCGTATGCGCATGTTCGTGCCGCTCACGCACATGCAGCCAGATACCGACCGCCATGAGTCCGGCAGCCAACGAAAAAGTCAGATCAGGCCATGCGGGCCAGATGATCAGAGAAAGTATGACGCCGAACAGCGGCGCCACCGAAAAGTAAGCCCCGGTACGCGCGGTCCCGAGATTGCGCAGCGCGACCACGAACAGCACGAGACTGATTCCGTAACCGGCAAGCCCTGTCGCCATGGCCGCGGCCACTGTCCCTGGCGACGGCAGCGAAGCACCCGCCGCGAACGCAATGCCAAGATTCACCGGACCGGCCGCCACTCCTTTCAGACATGCGATCACCATCGCGTCGTTTGCCGAGACCTTGCGCGTGAGGTTGTTGTCGATAGCCCAGCACGTACACGCACCGACGATCAACAGCGCGCCCACCGGCAAACCCACCCCGCCAGGGTGCCATGAGAGAAGCACGCCGCCCGCGACGATCGCCACCATGCCGAGCAAAACCTGGAGGTCCACGTTTTCCCGGAAAACCACCCAGGCAATGACGGCCGTCAGCACGCCCTCGAGGTTCAACAGCAGCGAACTCGTTGCCGCCGGGGTGCTCGACAGCCCGAGCATCAGCAACGCGGGGCCCGCGACACCCCCCATCGCAATCGCGCCGATCAGCCACGGCAGCTCGCCCCGCTGGATGTGATGGTCCCTGCGGGCATGACGCCCACGCCCGCTCCACGCCCGCCACGCGATCCCGACGCCCAGCCCCAGGCCGCTCCCCAGATAAAACAGCCCGGCCAGCATGAATGGACTGACGGCGCCGAGCATCGCTTTGGCGAGTGGTGTCGCGGCGCCAAAAAGCGCCGCGGCAGCCAAAGCGGTGAATACCGCGCTGTATCGGGATTTCACGGTCGTCAAACCTCGCATCATCTATTGGGGGAAGTGTACTGGCCCCCAGCCGGCTCGGCGGACAAAACCTGGCCAATCACACGAAAAGTAAACTTGTAGAATATGCTACGTTAACGTAATGTCATCTACATGACACAAATTTCCACCTGGTCGCTGCTAGTGCTGTCACTGCCGACGGAAAATGCCACCGCGCGCATGCGGTACTGGCGCGCATTGAAAGCCCGGGGCTGTGCCGTTCTGCGAGACGGCGTTTATCTGCTGCCCTACAACGCCGAGCGTGAAGGCATGCTGCGCGAGCTTGCCGAATCCATCGGCGACAGCGGCGGCACCGCGCATCTGCTGCGCACCCCAAGCCTCGACGCGGCGCAGGAGGCGTACTTTCGCGGGCTGTTCGACCGCTCCGACGACTACGACAACGTCGTCCAATCGCTCGCCGAGGCGCGCAAGGCGATGTCTGCGCAGTCGCCTGCCGAGTTGGCCCGGTTGCAGCGGCGGCTGCAAAAGGACTATGAGAGCGTTGCCGCAATCGATTACTTTCCCACCGAGGCGGCCGCCCGCGCGGCAGCCGCGTGGGGGGACTTCGTCTCTCATATCGAGACGGTCCTGTCGCCGGGCGAGCCGCATGCGGCCCACCAGCCCATCGCCCCCCTCAAGCGCGAGGACTATCAGCGGCGAATCTGGGCGACACGTCGTCGCCTGTGGGTAGACCGGGTAGCGAGCGCATGGCTGATTGGTCGGTTTATCGATCTCGAGGCTCGGTTTGTGTGGCTCGAGTCGCCCAAGGCGTGTCCCGCAGACGCGCTCGGCTTCGATTTCGATGGAGCCGCCTTCACGCACGTCGACGAGCGGGTGACTTTCGAGGTTTTGCTCGCGACGTTCGGTCTCGATCACGACGCGGCGCTGCTGCGCCTTGGGCAACTGGTTCACGCCCTGGATGTCGGCGGCGAGTCCGTGCCGGAGGCCAGCGGCTTCGAAGCCGTGTTGGCCGGCACGCGCGAGGGCGCGCCCGACGATGATCAGTTGCTCGACGCGATGATGCCGGTTCTCGACGCGCTCTATGCGCACTTTGCCGCCAGCACGAAGCACAAGGAAAGCAGGAGACGCTCATGAGCACGACAACCGCCTCCGCACCAGGCTATACGCTGGGTCAGATGGTGCTTTACATGCTGCGGCTTGGCACCTTCGGTTTCGGCGGTCCCGTGGCACTGGTCGGGTACATGCATCGCGATCTTGTCGATGGGCGCGGCTGGATTACCGACGCGGACTACCGCGAGGGCTTGGCACTGGCGCAGATGATGCCCGGCCCGCTCGCCGCGCAGCTCGGCATCTATCTTGGCTACGTCCACTATCGTGTGGTCGGCGCGACGCTCGCTGGCATCGCCTTCGTCCTGCCGTCGTTTGCGATGGTGGTTCTGCTCGGATGGGCTTACGCGCACTTTGGCGGTCTGCCCTGGATGCAGGCGGTCTTCTACGGCGTCGGTGCGGCCGTCGTCGGCATCATTGCCATGAGCGCGTACAAGCTCACCACAAAGACGGTGGGCAGACACCGGCTCCTACTCGCGATCTACCTGACGCTGGCGGCCGTCACGGTGGTCACCGAATCGGAGATCGCGTGGCTTTTCATTGCGGGAGGTGTCATCAACTGGCTGGTTAAGGCACCGCCCAAATGGCTGGGCAAAGGCGGCATCAACGCAGTCGCGTTGGCGCAGTTGCCGCCGGCAAGCGGCGTAATCAGCGGTCTCGATTGGCCACTGCTTGGCCAACTCGGTCTGTTCTTCACAAAGGCCGGCGCCTTCGTGTTCGGCTCGGGGCTCGCTATCGTGCCGTTTCTATATGGCGGGGTGGTCACCGAGCACCACTGGCTCAACGACAAGCAGTTCGTCGACGCGGTCGCGGTGGCGATGATCACGCCGGGCCCCGTTGTCATTACCGTCGGCTTTATCGGGTATCTCGTGGCCGGATTGACGGGGGCGTGCGTTGCCGCGCTCGGCACATTTCTCCCCTGCTACCTCTTTACCATTCTGCCGGCGCCGTACTTCAAGAAATATGGCAAGCTGCCCGCGATCCGGGCCTTCGTCGACGGCATCACCGCGGCGGCCGTGGGCGCGATCACGGGGTCGGTCATTGTCATCGCGCGCCGCTCGATCGTCGACTGGCCCACGCTGCTGATAGCGGTCGTGACCATCGCCTTGTTATGGCGCTTCAAACGTCTGCAGGAGCCGGTGGTTGTCGTGGCGGCTGCGATCATTGGCGTGCTGATTTATCCGCTCATCCGCTCGCACGGTGTCTGAACGCCCCCCGCAGCCGTGCCCGCGCTGCGGGGGATTCCCCATCGGAAATTACGCCAAGTCGAACCGATCGGCGTTCATGACCTTCGTCCAGGCGGCGACGAAGTCCTGCACAAACTTCTCGTTGTTGTCGTCCTGTGCGTAGACCTCCGCATAGGCCCGCAGCACCGAGTTCGAGCCGAAGACCAGATCGACACGCGTGGCCGTCCATTTCACGTCGCCGGACTTGCGATCGCGGATTTCGTACAAATTGTTGTCCGCGGGCTTCCAGATGTTCGCCATGTCGGTCAGATTGACGAAGAAATCATTCGTCAATACGCCAACGCGGTTCGTAAGCACGCCATGCCGGGTGCCCGCGTGGTTGGTGCCCAGTACGCGCATGCCGCCCATCAAGGCCGTCATTTCGCACGCCGTCAGCCGCATCAACTGGGCTCGATCGAGCAGCAGTTCCTCCGGGCTCACCACATATGCCTGCTTCAGCCAATTGCGGAAACCATCCGCCACAGGCTCCAGGACGTCGAACGACGCCACATCGGTTTGCGCTTGCGTGGCATCGCCACGCCCCGGTGCAAAAGGCACGGTGACATGAGCCCCTGCCGCCTTGGCCGCCTGCTCCACACCGACGTTACCGGCCAGCACGATCACATCGGCCACGCTCGCGCCCGTCTCGGCCGCGATCTTCTCCAGCACGGCCAGCACGTTGGCCAGACGCACCGGCTCGTTGCCTTCCCAATCCTTCTGCGGTGCCAGACGGATGCGTGCGCCGTTGGCACCGCCGCGCTTGTCGGAACCTCGGAAGGTGCGCGCGCTGTCCCACGCCGTCGCCACCATATCGGCGATGCCGAGGCCGCTGGCGACGATTTTTGCCTTCACCGCAGCCACGTCGTAGTCCTTGCGGCCCGCGGGAACCGGGTCTTGCCAGATCAAGTCCTCCTTCGGTACATCCGGGCCGAGGTAGCGGGACTTCGGGCCCATGTCGCGGTGCGTCAGCTTGAACCACGCGCGGGCGAAGACTTCCGAGAAATACGCCTGATCCTGGTGGAACCGTTCCGAGATTTTCCGGTATGCCGGATCCATCTTCATGGCCATGTCGGCGTCGGTCATGATTGGCTTGTGGCGGATCGACGGATCTTCGACATCCACGGGCATGGCGTCTTCCTTGATGTCGACCGGCTCCCACTGCCAGGCACCGGCCGGCGACTTCTGCAACGCCCACTCATGGCCGAGCAGCATATCGAAATAGCCACCGTCCCACGTCGTCGGGTGCGTGGTCCAGGCCCCTTCGATGCCACTGGTGACCGTGTCGCGCCCCACACCACGGCTGACCGCGTTGATCCAGCCCAGCCCCTGCGCGTCGACATCCGCACCCTCCGGCGCCGGGCCGAGATTGGCGGCGTTGCCATTGCCATGCGTCTTGCCAACAGTGTGGCCCCCTGCGGTCAGGGCGACCGTTTCCTCGTCGTTCATCGCCATGCGCGCGAAGGTCTCGCGCACGTCACGGGCGGTCTTCAGCGGATCGGGCTTGCCATCGACGCCCTCCGGGTTCACATAGATCAACCCCATCATGACTGCCGCCAGCGGGTTTTCCAGATCACGTTCGCCGGAGTAGCGGCTGTTCGGGTTGTCGGTGGGCGCGAGCCACGCCTTTTCGGATCCCCAATAGATATCCTTTTCCGGGTGCCAGATATCTTCACGTCCGAAGCCGAAGCCGAAGGTCTTCAACCCCATCGATTCGTAAGCCAGCGTGCCGGCGAGAATGATCAGGTCCGCCCAACTCAGCTTGTTGCCGTACTTCTTCTTGATCGGCCACAGCAGACGGCGGGCTTTGTCGAGATTGGCATTGTCCGGCCAGGAATTTAGCGGCGCGAATCGCTGGTTGCCCGTGCCGCCGCCGCCTCGCCCGTCGGCGATGCGATAGGTGCCCGCCGAGTGCCAGGCCATGCGGATCATCAGGCCGCCGTAGTGCCCCCAGTCCGCCGGCCACCAGTCCTGACTGTCGGTCATCAGGGCCTTGAGATCCTTTTTGAGCGCATCGACGTCGAGCGTCTTGACGGCGTCCCGATAGTGGAACGATGCCCCCATCGGGTTGGTCTTGCTGTCGTGCTGATGCAGGATGTCGAGGTTCAGCGCCTTGGGCCACCAATCCATGTTGGACATCCCCGCCGACGTGGCGCTGCCATGCATCACCGGGCACTTGCCAGAAGCACTCGCGCTTTTGCTTTCCATTTCTCGCTCCATACGTTGCATGAAATCAGACGATCGGATCTGCATCCGGGCGCAGATACCCAAAAGTACCAGATTCGGCGAAGGTCGGCGCGGCAGCGGTTCCGGGCGCTGCGCGAAGGCGTCATGCAACACGTGGGACCGTGACGTAAGACATCACAACGGGTGAAGCAAAGCAGTACTCGCTGACGTGCGTTTGAAATACGACTTCCACCCGATCGGCGTTCGGGTTCGATAATGTCCGTTCATTGCCGACGATGAGCGGGGAAGCGCACCGACCGCACGCGAACGTCACTTGTTCCGTATGAACATTGAAACCCATAGTCATCTTTTGATAAGATGACCGACACGTAATCGTTCAATGCACCCCATGCGACCGCCCGGTCGGCGCAAGCCGGGACGCCAGCCGGCGAGAACAGATGCGCATCGCGCTTTGCCGCGAAGGGCGCAACGTATGGCGAGGCGCGTCGATGGGCATCTGTCATGGAGCGCCGTCTCACTTATGCAGTTTAAAGGCGGGTCTCGTCCATGCATGACGAAAACGACAGTGAAGTCCTCGAAGTCCACCTAGGCACGCAGAGCCCATACTGGCGCCTGGGCTTTGACAGCAACGCACTCGAGCTCTGCGCGGTTCGCGGCTTGACGAACATCGGCATCGCACTCGATGCCGCGCAGGCTGCCACGATTCGCAGCCTCACTGGCGTCACTTCGTCCTTCGAACTTGAGATCGCCCTGTTCGGCCATCCGTTGCGCCTGCACATGGTTGGCAAGAAGGTCGATGCGACCACTTGGGCCGGCACCGCGTCCGCATACTCGGACACTCGCTCTGTCGCACGCGACCTCGCGCACGGTCTCGCCTTTGCCGAACAGGTCGTCTCCGAAGTCAATTCGCTCGTCGTGGTCCTCAACCGTCAGGGCATCCTCCAGCGCTTCAATCGCCTCGCAGAAGAGGTGCTGGGCAAACGCGAGGAAGACGTCATCGGCAGGAGCGCCTTCGAACTGTTCATGACCGAAGAGCAAGGCCGGAAGTCGAGCACGAACATCACGGGCTTCTTCGAAAACGACAAGCCATTCGCTGTCGAGCGCTACATCAATACGGTCAACGGCCCGCGCCTGTATCAGTTTCGCAATAAGTTCGTGCAGAGCGGCAGCGGGCTCGACGAGCGGTTTCTGATCTGCTCGGGCGTCGACATCACCGAGGAGCGCAACGCGCAGCAGCGCCTGACCGAGCTTGCGAATACCGACGTGCTGACCGGGCTGCCGAACCGGCATGCCGTCACCGAGATGATCCGCGCCGCCCTCGCCGGCGGACCGGACGAGACGCCGCGGCAGGTCGGCATCCTGTTTCTCGATCTCGACAACTTCAAGCATGTGAACGATCACTATGGACATGTGACCGGCGACCGTCTATTGACCCAAGTGTCCGCGATCGTCAGGAACTGCCTGCCCGAATGTGCGACGCTCGCGCGTCTCGGTGGCGATGAATTCCTGGTGCTGTTCGAGCACGCAACGCTCGACATGCTCGAAGACACTGCGAAGACGATCATCGACCGGTTCGAGACGTCGGTTCGCCTGGACGTGATGGAGGTCTACACCAGTTGCTCGATCGGCATCACGCTGCATCCGCAGCATGGCGACACCATGGAAACGCTGATCCGCAACGCAGATACGGCAATGTACGTTGCGAAGGAAGCTGGAAAGCGGACGTATCGGGTGTTCACGCAGGAGATGAACCAGAAGGTCGCGAAGGCGATGTGGCTCGATACCAATCTTCGCAAGGCGCTCGAGGAAAAGCAGTTCGTATTGCACTATCAGCCGCTCGTCGACATCGCGACGGGGGATATCCAAAGTGTCGAGGCCTTGATCCGCTGGCAATCGCCGGAGCGCGGGCTGGTCGGGCCCGTTGAATTCATTCGCCATGCCGAGGAGTTCGGCCTGATCGGATCGCTCGGACGCTGGGTCATGGAAGCGGCAGCGAAACAGGCCGTTCAGTGGCAAGCGAAGGGCCTGAACATGCGCATATCGATCAATGTGTCCGCGCGTCAATTGGCCGACCTGAATGTCGCCAATCACTTCGGCGAGATTTGCGACAGCGTCGGTTTGAAACCAGGCCTGCTCGACATCGAATTGACAGAAAGCTGCTTCATCGAGGACGAGGGCCGCGTGCGCAGCCTGATGGAGCAGTTCCGAAAGCTCGGCGCACGGATTTACCTCGACGATTTCGGCACCGGCTATTCGTCACTTGCGCAGCTCGCGCGGCTGCCGTTCGATGTGATCAAGCTCGACCGCAGTTTCGTGACCAGCGTCGACAGCGACACGAATGCCCAGGCGCTCGTGTCGTCAGTATTCACGTTGGCCAAGGCGTTGGGGTTCTCGGTGGTGGCGGAAGGGGTCGAGACCGACGCTCAAGCGGCATTCCTGCGGCAAGCCGGGATCGACCGCGCGCAAGGCTATCTCTACGCGAAACCGATGCCCGCACACGATCTCGAGGCGTGGATCAACGATAAAAGAAAGCTCAGGCTTATCGCCTGAGCTTTCCCGATTCGTTACCTCACCTTACCGCCGCCGTGCCTCACGATACCACCGTGCGGAGCTTGGAAACGCGGCGGTTCTGCATCATCACCAGACGCTCCATATAGGCGAGATCCTTCGTCTCGATCGTAAACGTCGAGCGCACCCAGTCTTCGGTAATGTCCATCAGCTCCGAGCGATCCAAGGGCAGCACGCGTTGGCGCGCGCGGATCAGCGCGCGAATCCCATTCAGCTTCGGCCGGATCACGTCGATAAACGTGCGTGTCGCGAGGAACGCGTCGCCGGGCTCGAATAGCTGGTCGACAAGCCCCTTTTCCGTGAACCACTCGGCCACGTGCGACTCTCCGGTGCTGATCAGTTCCTCCGCCACGCGCATGCCGGCTCGGCGGGCGACGAGCGAATATCCGCCCATGCCGGGGAACAGATTGAACGCGATCTCCGGAAAGCCGAGCTTCACGCCTTTCTGCGCAAGGACGAAGTGATGCGCGAGCGCTGCCTCGAGTCCGCCGCCGAGCGCGCTGCCCTCGACCATCGCGATCGAGAGGGCGCCAGTGCCGTAGCCGTTGTACATCTCCCAGATGCAATCGATGCATGACCGCGCATACGCCATCAGCATGTCACGCTTGCCGGAGCGGATCGCATCGACAAAGAAGCTAAGGTCGCCGCCAACGTTGAAAAGCTCGGGCACCAGCGATCCCGTGACCCAAAAATCGATGCGCAGCCCGGATTCCCGCGCCGTACGGGCAAGGTGCATGATCTCGGTGAGAAGCCCCTGATTGAAGCACGGGCGAGGGGCGGCACGGAGCATCATCCACATGATGTTTCGGCCTTCCTCATAAAATGCGGCCATTTGCGACATGTCCCCGGCTTCGTAGAAAGGCCTGCATGACGGGTGGTTTTGGAGTTGCATGTTTTTTCCTGTGTAGCTGTGGTTTGCGGTTGAATGCCGTCGCGACAAGCCATTCGGAAACGTTGCCGAAGTGGCCGCACGGCACCGCTATTCTTGCGCGCGCACAACTATCAGAAATGCGGATTCTTTAAATTTTCGATACCTAAAAAAGTCAGCCCGCGTTGCGCAGGCTCGACCGGCAGCGGTCGAAACCGGGACACTCCCCGGACGGTCGGCTTGAGCGCCCCCACGCGTGACGCCCGCCCCACGCGACCGGATCAGGTCAACGCCCCCAACCTGCCGCTCAGGCCAATGCTTTGCGCGCCTGTGACCTGCCGCTCGGATAGCCGCCGACAGGCGTCTCATGGTCGGCATCGCCTGCGCGTACCGCTGCCTTCGATTGGCGGTCAGCACCATATTTATACCCGGATAATATTGACAATAATTTTATCCGGGTATAAATTGCAATCCTCACTCTCCGGCGGGATACCATGACACCTTCGACGCTTCCCTCCCACATCGCCTTCGTGGGTCAACGACGCATTGCCTCCGGCTCGCTTGCTGCCGTCGCACTTTCGGTAAAGCGTGCCGTGGAAAAGGCGCCTCGGACGCCGGTGCTGATCTTCGACAACGCGACTGGGCGCTCGATCGACATCGACACGCGCGGCACTGACGACGAAGTCACCGCGCGCTTCACGCAGGCGGTATCCGACGCGCCACCCGGCGACGACACCGACGGCGCAGCACCGCAGAGCGAAGCACGTGGCCGAGGGCGTCCGAAGCTCGGCGTCGTCGCGCGTGAGGTCACGCTGTTGCCTCGCCACTGGGATTGGCTCGCGACGCAGCCAGGCGGTGCATCGGTCGCGCTGCGAAAGCTGGTTGAAGACGCACGTCGCGCCAACGCCCAACGTGACGATCGCCGCGCCTCACAAGAGCGCGCCTACCACTTCATGTCGGCGCTGGCTGGCGATCTGCCCGGCTTCGAGGAAGCGGCGCGAGCGTTGTTCGCAGACGATCGTGCGCGTTTTGGGGAACGGGTCGCCGGCTGGCCGGCTGATGTGCGCGATCATGCATTCGCGCTGGGCTTTGGCGACGCATCGTGAGCGACGTTGGTTGCACAGATGGCACGGATGAATTTCACGCCGCTGAATACCGGCGCCATTGCACCGCTTACGCGCGGCCGCGACCTCGTCACGTTGCGGGTGACGGGAATGATGGGCCGGGAACGATGAGCTGGGTGTCGTGCCGCCACGGTAGGCCACGACGACAGACGATGGAGGGTTACGGTGCTGCGCGTCTCGACATGCGGCGCGGCCGCGCTCCATGCACATGATGCCGCGTCCGAGCCGGACGCCACCGTGCGTTTGCCCACGCGAATCAACGGACGCCCGCGAGTGACCGACCGAGGACGAGTGCGGAAACGTACAACTCGGCTCGCGCTTTCAGCGAAACGGATGCATGACTGGTGCCGGGGACCGGACTTGAACCGGTAAGCCCGAAGGCGGCGGATTTTAAGTCCGCTATGTTTACCAATTTCATCACCCCGGCAAGGGCACGCATTCTAACATTCCCACCGAGATACGTCAGTTGGGTATCATAGGGTCACGCACGCACTCGCTGCGCGCTAACGGAGATCGCCCCATGCTGGAGAATCTCGACCGTATCGCCCTGTCGCTCGACGCCATCGAAGCCGCCGCTCACGACCTCGCCCTGCAATCCCCCCAGAACGCACAAGCGCTGTACACCGCGCTCATGGAAATTCGCAACGCCATCGCGCTCGTTGCCCAGGAGGTCGTGCGTATCGAGCACGAACTCCGCAGCGCCACCGGCAACGGGCAATCGTGACGTTGCAAACATGGCCTTGCCCCCATGACTCACGTCAGGCACGTTAGGCTTGTCGGGTACGGCGGGCTCGCAACCGGTCTACAATAGGCAGCACGTTTCACAACACGGCGCGTCCCCCCATGGCCCTCCCCTGTTGTACGTCGCAAGCCGAGTCGCCTTCCGGCACCTCCGCCAGTCTCCCCCGCCCGCGCACCGAACGCGACGGCACTACGGGTCTCGTAGCGACCATGCCGGCATCGCTGCACGCGCGTTATGACGCCGTGCGCGCCGCCTCGGTCGCCTTTGCCCAAGGCCTGTCCGACGCCGACGCCACCGTGCAGTCGATGCCCGACGCCAGCCCCATCAAGTGGCATCTCGCCCACACCACATGGTTCTTCGAAACCTTCTTGCTGAGCGAGTCCGGCGCCCTGTCGGGCAACCGCTACCACTCCTACGATCCGCGCTTCGCCTATCTCTTCAATTCATATTACGAGGCCGCCGGTCCGCGCCATCCGCGCCCGCAACGAGGCTTGCTCTCCCGCCCCACGCTCGATGACGTGCTGCGCTATCGCCGCCATGTCGACGCCGCCATGCACGAGCGCCTGCTGCATGCCGATCTCCCGCCCGACATTCATGCACTCGTTACCCTCGGCCTGCATCACGAGGAACAGCATCAGGAGTTGATGCACACCGACTTGCTGCATCTGTTCGCGCAAAATCCGTTGCGTCCCGCGCATCGCCAGCCGGCCTGCGCCGGCGATATCGCCGGACCCCTGCAATGGATCGCCCACAGCGGCGGGCAGCATCGCGTCGGGCACGAAGGCGAATCGAGCGGACCCTTTGCGTTCGACTGCGAAACGCCGGCCCACGACATCCTGCTACGCCCTTTCGCGATCGCCTCGCGCGTGGTGACGAACGGGGAGTGGCGCGCGTTCATCGACGACGGCGGCTATCGCACGGCGGGACTCTGGCTGTCCGACGGCTGGGCGACGGTGCAACGTGAGGGGTGGGGACATCCGCTGTACTGGGAGCTGCACAACGGCGAATGGCAGTCGATGACGCTCGCCGGCATGCAACCGATCGACGACGACGCGCCCGTGCGGCACGTGAGCTATTTCGAAGCCGACGCCTTCGCGCGATGGGCCGGCAAGCGTCTGCCGACCGAATACGAGTGGGAGGTCGCGGCCACCGTGTCGCCCGCGTCGCAACCCGCCATGGCGCAACGCTTCGGCCCGGTATGGCAATGGACGGCCAGCCCTTACGTCGCCTATCCGGGATTCCGGCCGGCGGCCGGGGCCGTCGGCGAATACAACGGCAAATTCATGTGCGGACAATTCGTGCTGCGCGGGGGATCGCTCGCCACGCCGCCGGGACATGCCCGCGCCACCTATCGCAACTTCTTTTACCCGCATCAGCGCTGGCAGTTCTGCGGCCTGAGGCTCGCGGAGGATCGTTGATGTCGCAAGCCCCCCAAGCCACGCCGTTCGTTTGTCCGTCGTTGCCGGAGAATGCGTTCGCGGCGGACGTGCTCGCCGGTCTCGGCCACACGCCCAAGTCGCTGCCCAGCATCTGGCTTTACGACCGGCTCGGCAGCGAACTATTCGAAGCGATCACCGGCCTCGACGAGTATTACCAGACACGCACCGAAACGGCGCTGCTCGGCGAATGCGCCGCCGCGATTGCCGACGTCATCGGCCCGGACGCCGTCGTCGTCGAATTCGGTAGCGGCTCGAGTCGCAAGACGCCGCTGCTGCTCGACGCGCTGGTCACGCCGCGCGCCTATGTGCCCGTCGACATTGCCGACGACTTCCTCGACGACGCCGTCGCCACGCTGGCCCGCCGCTGCCCGGGCATCCCCATGCTGCCGGTGCGCGCCGACTTCACCCGGCCGTTTCGCCTGCCGCCGCAGTTGCCGACCACGCAAGGGCCGCGCCTGGGCTTCTTTCCCGGCTCGACGATCGGCAATTTCGCGCCCGGACAGGCCGCCGCCTTTCTTGCCCACGTCGGCAAGATGCTCGGGCCGCGCCGCCGGATGGTCGTCGGCGTGGATGCCTGCAAGGACCCCGCCGTGCTGCTGCCCGCCTACGACGACGCGCGCGGCGTCACCGCGCAGTTCGATCTGAACTTGCTCACGCGCATCAACCGCGAACTCGACGGCGACCTGCCGCTCGACGCCTTCCGTCACGAAGCCCGCTTCAACGCCGCCGCCAGCCGGATCGAAATGCATCTCGTTGCCCAGCGCCCTTTCCGCGCGAGCGTGCTGGGCCATCGCTTCGACTTCATGACAGGCGAGTCCATTCACACCGAGAACTCGTACAAATACGGTCAGACGGAGTTCCGTGCCCTGGCAAGCTCCGCGGGGTGGGATGTCGAGCGCGTCTGGCTCGATGCCCGCGCGCGCTTCGCCGTCTATCTGCTGCGCCCCGCAGTGGGAAGCTGAGCCGCGCACGACGCCGCGCAAAAAATCCAACCCTTATCGCTAAAGTTTTGACGTCACCATGCCGTTGATGCATGCAGACGCCTGCTGTCCGCCATGCGAAATGTGAATTTCCTGGGGAGACGGTGGAGACGCGGGGATCGCCAGCCAGGATTAGGCTAGCATTGCCGCCATGAACGCCATGGGATCCGACACGCCGGGACGTCCGCCTGTGTGTCCCCTCAAGGGCCATCTTCACAGCGCGCGGCCATGACCGCGGCGCACCGTTGACACGTATCGCTGCACATGACTTCACGCGCAATGGGGATGCACGTGGCACGAGCTTCGGCAGTAGCACCTGCGGCTCGCGGCACTGGCACAGACACTCGACTGGCTAACGCGCACCCGCTCGCGCGTCGGCTTTGCGTCGTCGCGACGGCGCCTTGGGGTCGGTCACGATGAGCCGCATTTCGCTAACCCTCTCCGACATCGCGCTGGCGGATCTGAAGAAAGACTTCGACGCGTTCGTGCGCATCTCCGCCGCCGTCGACCGTCACTTCACGCCACCGCCCTTCGACGACTTCCTGCGCGCCCGCCTGCTCGACAGCACCGTTCCGCTCACCGAAGCCGCCGTCGCACAATTGCTCGCCGGGGGGCATTACGCGTGGGCCAAGCGCACGTTCGACAAGCAGTTCCCGGACGTCGTCTCGATCATCCTGAACCAGGCGCGTCAACACGGCTTTTATTTCGTCTCTCGCCCCGAATGGACGCGCGAGGACATGTCGCGTCAAGCGAGCCGCTGGGCCGAGGGTATCGTGCGCGAAGCGAAGGGCGAGGAACGCATCGTGGAATCGCTCGCGGGCCAGATTGTCAGTTCGGCGCAAGACCTGCGCGCACTGGAAGCCGCCTTGCAGACGCCCGCTTGGCGCGCCGCCTCCGTGCTGCGCGAGCGCGTGTTCGATGCCAAGCGCAGCGTGGAGACCGCCCGTTCACTGCAAGCGCGCGAGCGACTCGGCGAACTGCGTGCACTCCTCGATCTGGCGGTGATCTACGGATCGGTTGGTGCTCAGGAGGCCGAACAGATTCTCGACTACCTGCGAGTCCTGCGCCCCGAGTTGTTCAACGACGATCCAGGCATCTTCGAGCGGCTTGCGGCCTGGCTGCGGCGTTTGCTGACGCCAGACCTGCCTCGCCCGGCCGTTGCGCCGCAAGCACCGCCGTCCGGCATGACGACCGACGCATCGCGTCAGCATTCCGACCCCCTGCAACCGCCCCTCACGCGCTGACCGCGAGGCGGCACCTGAGCCGCTCGCCGCATTGGCGCCCGTCTCCGCTCACCGGTTGAAGATCAACGCGACGCCCGCGCTCGCGATCAGCGCACCCCACCAGGCGCCTGCCGCCGGACGCTGCCGGGTGCGAATCCACATCAGCGGCAACACCACGACCGGCGTGGTCGCCGAGAGCGTCGCAATGACGCCGGTGTTGCCGTGCCCCATGCCGTAGAGCAGCAGCGTCATGCCGACGGCCACGCCGACGAAGCCCGACGCCGCCGTGAGCGCGAGCGTGCCCGGCGTGAAGGCCGAGAAGAGGTCACGCCCGCGGCGCGCGGCGAGCATCGTCAGCCCTAGCGCCGACACCCCCACACGCACCGCCGACGCGCTCACCGGATCGACGCCGGCGGCCATGACCGGTTTGGCGATGAGCGTTCCCACGGAGTGACACAGCGCCGCCACCAGGCCGATGGCGACGCCCACGCGCACATCGCCACGCACGGACTCCCAGTGATGGGCATCCTCGCGACGGCCACCGAACGCGACGGCGAGTGCCACGCCCGTCGTGACCAGCGCCACCCCGATCACCGCACGCCAGCCCAGTGCCTCGCCGAGCCAAACATAGCCGAGCACGGCGGTCATCGGGGCGTTCGTCGCGAAGATGATGGAGTTGCGGCGGGGCCCGAGACGGCCGAGCGACGTGTAGAGAATCGTGTCGCCCACGAGAATGCCGATCAGCCCCGACGCCGTGAGTCGCAGCCACTGTTCCAGCGTTAGCGACGGCCAGCCACGCTGCACCGCCACCGCGATGAGCAGCATCGCGAAGACGAGCAGCATGCGGGCGTAATTGAACGGGAAGGAACCGGCCCGGCGCACGGGCGTAATGGCGATCATGCCGCTGAAGGCCCAACAAAGGGCGGCACCGAGCGCGGCAAGGTAGGCGAGTTGGGTTGTCATGGTCAGGGGGCAGACGGCTCGCAGGCACCACCGCCCCGCGCCGTTCGGACGCCATTATACGAGTCGCATGCCCCATTCGGGGGCATGGCCCGCGCGCCGACCTCAGATATCGTCGTCCAGATGATGCAACGTGTCGAACATGACCCGATAGGCCGCCGCCACACCGTGCGCCCCGCGCAGCATGCGCAAGCGCGACGCCGCATCGGGCTCGCCCGCCTCCTCCACCCATTGCGCGAGCAACGAGGTCCCGCCGCAGACACTCGCGTCTTGCCGCGCGTGCGCTCCGACGGCCGCGAACCCTTCGGCGGCCGACGGATACCGCTGCGCGAGCGCGTCGAACTGCGCCTCGATCTCGCTGGCCGCACGCACCGCTGCCGGCGCCTGACTGAGCGCGCAACACCCCACGTAGGCGGACATGTCGCCCGCCGCGCCAATGATGAAGTCGATGAGCGCATGCGTCGCATCGAACGCACCGCTGTCGAGGAAGGTGCGGGCCGCCGGGCCACAGCGAAGGAGGCCGGCGGCAAGCATCGTCGCCTGTCCGCGCTGCTCGCGATACTGGCGCAACAGCATCGGTCGCAGCGCCGCGTCGGTGCAGCGCTCGACCGCCATGCGATTGTGCACATCCGCCCCCGCCGCGCGATGGTAGTGCTGCGCGAGAAACGCCAGCACCTGGACGTCGCTCGATTCGCCTGCCAGGAAGCGGGCCCAGAATGGCGCGGCGAAAATGCCGCGCACCCAATCGTCGCAAATGCGCCCGAACGCCGGCACGAAATTGCCCTGCGTGGCGGGCAACACCTGCACCAGCGCTTCGTCGATCAGCATCGCGAGCCAGGTGCCCGGCAACGGCGCCTCGGCGAGCAGCACACCGTGCCGCATACGATCCAGCCACATCGCGGTTTCGGCGAGCGCGCCGTGCAACGTGCACGACACCTCGTGCGACGACACGACGACGGCCTGCGCCTCGACCGTCCACCGCGCATGCGGCGACGCGATGACCCATACCGCCGTGTCGTACGCCGCCAACGCGACCGGCGCGGCCGGCAGAGGAGTGGCGACCGGTGACGCGATCGGGGCACTCATCGGACGATCGCCCCCAGCAGCGCCACCCCCGCGGGATCGATGCGCCTGACGACCTCCACGCGGAGCGTCGCCCCCCCATCGCCCAGCGACAGCCCCGGCACGTTCTGCACGGCGCCCAAACGACGGCGGGACGGGGTTCGCCCTTTGCCACGTGGCGTGTCCGGCGCGCCGCGCGCCAGCCGACGTGACGCCGGCTCAGGCATGCAGGCGGTCCCGTCGGGCGGAGACATCGCGCGACCTTGCGCCCCGACGGGCGACTCCAGGACGACGGGAAGAAAAGGAAACGGTGACGGCGGCGCATTGGACGGCATGTCGGCTCCTTTCGAAAATCGGATGGCGCGGACGCCCGCGCCTCGTGCAAGACTGCCGCGCAAGCCGCGCATGCCATGCCGGGCATGAACGCAGGCGCCTGCGGGCCAAACATCTACCATAGGAATCCCTTAGGGATACGAAAAAGAACGGAGGCTCTAGAAGTGCGCAAACCACGTAGTTCCATCGCCCTCCGGCCTCCCCGCGGGTGCGGCGTGAACGACCGTGCGCGCCCCGAGGGATGACGACGATTCGACGTCGGTCGCCATCGTGAACGGCAAATGCGGACAACGTCGCTCAATCACGCAAATTCAAGACTTTTCCCAAGAACCTAGGGGATTGATGTCGGAATGCGACGTTCCGCCGGCACGCCTTCCTCGTAGCGACGCGGGCGGCACAGCGCAGCGCACGAGAGTGCGCCCACTTGAAGTACCATGATTGTTTCCGATGCCGTGCCCCGGGGAGCGACTCTCATGCATCTTTATCAGCGTCTGCCGATCTTCGTTTTCGAGATCGAGGCCTGCGAGAACCTGACGTTCATCACGATGGCGATTCGCTTCAATCTGGATCGCAACGGTCAACATCTATCGTTGGCCGACTGGCAACGCTTGCCCGAAGCGGCACGCGAGGCGCTGGCCTCATGCAGGCCCGGCGACGAGGACTTTGCCGCGCGTCTCGACGAGATGGCGAACCAGTATCTCGGGCAAGCGGTGGCGCGCAGCGTCGACCCTGCGCCTACCGCCTGGCAGGATACGAACGCGTTGCCGCCGGGACTGCTCAAGCAGTGCGAACTGGCCGACCTGCTGCCGCCCGCGGTGGGCGACTGGGCCGCGCTCACGCCGTTCCGTCGCTATGTGCTCGCGAAGCTCTCACGGCGCGACACGCTCAATCATTGCTTTGTCCCGGCCATGCTCGAGTTCGGGCTGGCGCAAACGCCGGCCGATCTCTGAAGTGCCCCCCCCCGGGGTCAGGTCACGGGCGCCGGGTTAAAGAGGACTAGCGCGTTGTGCAGGCCCCAGCGTTCCGCCCAGGTCTTCTCGCCGCTCGCCACGGCGAGCATCAGGTGAAAGAGCTGCCAGCCGACGTCTTCGATGGTGGCTTCGCCCGTGGCGATGCGCCCGGCGTCGACATCCATCAGGTCATGCCAGCGACGGGCCAGATCGGAGCGCGTCGCCACCTTGACGACGGGCACCTCGGCCAGCCCGTAAGGCGTGCCGCGTCCGGTCGTGAAGACGTGCATGTTGATCCCCGCCGCGAGTTGCAGCGTGCCGCAGACGAAATCGCTCGCTGGCGTGGCGGCGTAAATCAGCCCGCGCTGGCGCGAGCGGTCAAGCTTGGCCCCCGGCGCGATCACGCCGTGAATCGGCCCCGTGCCGGACTTCACGATCGACCCCATCGCCTTTTCCACAATGTTCGACAACCCGCCGCGCTTGTTGCCCGGCGTGGTGTTGGCGCTGCGGTCGACGCGGCCGCGCTCGAGATAGGCGTCGTACCAGGCCATCTCGCGAATCATCGCGTCGGCCACTTCCGGGGTCGCCGCGCGTGACGTAAGTTGATCGATCCCATCGCGCACCTCGGTGACTTCGGAGAACATGACCGTCGCGCCCGCGCGCACGAGCAAATCCGTGGCGAAGCCCACCGCCGGGTTCGCCGTCACCCCGGAGAACGCGTCGCTGCCGCCGCACTGCACGCCCACCACCAGCTCCGACGCCGGCACCGTCTCGCGCTGGCGCGCGTTAAGACGCTCCAGATGCGTGCGTGCCGTTGCCAGGATCGAGTCGATCATCGACAGGAAGCCGACGTGCGCGTCGTCTTGCAGACAGACGGTATCGGGCTTGCCATCCGCATTGGCGCTGCCGATCGGAATACTGCCCGCCGGCAAGAGGCGCTCGGGCTGAAGCTTCTCGCAACCGAGGCTCACGACCATCACTTCGCCGCCGAAATTCGGGTTCGTGGAGATGTTGCGCAGCGTACGGATCGGCACGTCGGCGTCCGGCGCATCGATGGCCACGCCGCAGCCGTAGGTGTGTTCCAGCCCGACAACGTCGTCGACGTTCGGATACTGAGGCAGCAACGTCTCCTTGATCCGCTTGACGGCAAATTCGACCACGCCGGCCACGCACTGCACCGTGGTCGTGATTGCCAGGATGTTGCGGGTACCGACCGATCCGTCGGCATTGCGATAGCCCTGAAACGTGAAGCCCTCGAGCGGCGGCAGTGACGCGGGCACCCGCGTGCTGATCGGCAGGCGATCCAGCGAAGGCGCCTCGGGCATGACCAGATTGCGCTCGTTGACCCAGCTGCCCGCGGGCAGCGCACGCGCCGCATAGCCGATCACCACACCGTAGCGAATCACCGGCGCCCCTTCGGCCAGATCGCTCAGCGCGACCTTATGCCCCTGGGGCACGGCGTCCACGAGCGTGAGTCCGTCGGCAAACCGGCGACCGGCGGACAAACCGCCGTCGTTCACGACGATGGCGACATTGTCGTCCGGCTGCATCCGAATATAGCGCGGCACATCCTTCGTCCCAGACCCGCCTTCACCCGCGGCGTCCGTGCGCCCCGCGTCCGTCATTGATGCCATGTTGCTCACTCCTTCCTGTTTTCCGATGAGATGCGGCGCCTGCACGGGTTCACACATGCGATACGCCATCGACGCTGAAGACTCTCTCGGCCAGCGCGCATAACGGCGTCGAATTTCGACGTTGTCGCGCATGCCGCCACTCATGCGTCATCATACATCTAGATTCGCGCTGTGCGTACCCCTGAAGTCTGGCGGATAAATCGGGGAAATCCCCCTTCCAAGCTTTGTACGGGTTAATCCCACTGCCATTCTTTTCAACAGCCTCTTGTTCGATTTCATTACATGTTATACGATGACATATAACTCAGCGCCGAGCGCTGGTTGAGCTTCTTTCTTCCTTATCGAAAACGGCCCCGTGGCCGACAGGAACTCTTGACATGACCGCACCTCAAGAACTCAAGCAGATCGTCTCCGACGGCTTGTTGTCTTTCCCCGTCACCGACTTCGACGCGAACGGCGACTTCAACGCGCGTGGTTACGCGGCCCGACTTGAGTGGCTGGCGCCGTTCGGTGCGACGGCGCTTTTCGCGGCGGGCGGCACGGGCGAATTCTTCTCGCTTACCCCGCGCGATTACAGCGCCGTGATCAAGACGGCCGTCGACACCTGCGCAGGCAAGGTGCCGATTCTGGCAGGCGCCGGCGGCCCGACGCGTCTGGCTATCGAATACGCTCAGGAAGCCGAGCGTCTTGGCGCCAAGGGCGTGCTGCTCATGCCCCACTACCTGACCGAAGCGAGCCTGGACGGGATCGCCGCTCACGTCGAACAGGTCTGCCGTTCGGTCAACATCGGCGTGATCGTCTACAACCGTGCCAATTCGAAACTCGGCGCCGACCAACTCGAGCGACTTGCCGAGACGTGCCCGAACCTGATCGGCTTCAAGGACGGCGTGGGCGATATCGAACGCATGGTGCAGATCCGTCGCCGCATGGGCGACCGCTTCTCTTATCTGGGTGGTCTGCCGACGGCCGAAGTCTATGCCGCAGCCTACCGCGCGCTGGGCGTGCCGGTGTACTCATCGGCGGTCTTCAACTTCATTCCGAAGACGGCCATGGCGTTCTATCACGCCGTGTGCGAGAACGACGAGGCCACGATCGGCCGCCTGCTCGACACATTCTTCCTGCCGTACCTGGAAATCCGCAACCGCCGCGCGGGCTACGCCGTGAGTATCGTCAAGGCGGGCGCGAAGCTCGTCGGTCGCGATGCCGGCCCGGTGCGCGCGCCGCTGACCGACCTGCTGCCGAACGAACTCGAGATGCTCGACGCGCTGATCAAGAAGGTTGAAGGCTAAGGAGCCCACGCATGCAAATTACCGGTGAGATGTTGATCGGCCACGCCAACGTGCGGGGCAACGCGGGAACGCTCGAAGCGTTCGATCCGTCGCGCGGCGAGCAGCTGACGCCCGCGTTCGGCGCGGGCAGCGCGCAAGACGTCGAACGCGCTTGCGAGCTGGCTCGCGCCGCGTTCGACCCGTTCCGCGCATTGCCGCTCGCCAAGCGTGCCGAGTTCCTGGAGGCCGTCGCACAGGCCATTCTCGATCTGGGCGACGCACTTATCGAGCGTGCTCACGCCGAGACCGGATTGCCTGCCGCCCGCCTGCAAGGCGAGCGTGGGCGCACCGTTGGCCAACTGCGCATGTTCGCCCGCGTGGTGCGTGACGGCCACTTCCTCGACGCCATCGTCGACCCGGCGCAGCCGGCGCGCGAGCCGCTGCCGCGCAGCGACTTGCGTCTGGCCAAGATCGGCCTCGGTCCCGTGGCCGTGTTCGGCGCGAGCAACTTCCCGCTGGCGTTTTCGGTGGCGGGCGGCGACACGGCGTCGGCGTTTGCCGCGGGTTGCCCGGTGATCGTCAAGGCACATTCGGCGCACCTGGGAACATCGGAACTCGTGGCCCGCGCCATCCGCTCGGCAGTGCAGGCGCTTGGCCTGCCGGAAGGGGTGTTCTCGCTGCTCGTGGGCGAACGCGCCGTGGGCGAGGCGCTCGTCGCGCATCCGGCGATTGCCGCCGTGGGCTTTACCGGGTCACGCACCGGCGGCCTCGCGCTGCAACGCATTGCGCAGTCGCGTGCCGTACCGATTCCGGTCTATGCCGAAATGAGCAGTATCAATCCGGTGTATTTGCTGCCCGAGGCGCTGAACGCGCGCGGCGAAGCGATCGCCAAGGGTTTCGTCGACTCGCTCACGATGGGCGTCGGTCAGTTCTGCACCAACCCGGGGATGGTGCTGGGCATCGCAGGTGAAGCGCTCGATCGCTTCTGCCGCACGGCCACCGAAGCGCTCGGCGCGAAAGCCGCCGGCACGATGCTGACGCCGGGCATTCATCAGGCCTACGACAAGGGCGTGACGCGACTGGTCGACGAACCGAACGTGACGCTGCTCGCGCGCGGTCAGGCAGGGGGGGCATGCCAGGGCCAAGCCGCCCTCTTCCGCACGAGCGCCGCCGAATTCCTCGCTACGCCGGCACTGCATGAGGAAGTCTTCGGCCCGGCATCGGTCGTGATTGCCTGCGATACCGTCGAAGAGATGATCGCGATCACCGAGCGTCTGGAAGGACAGCTCACGGCGACGCTGCAACTCGACGCCGGCGATACCGAGGCAGCGCGCCGCTTGCTGCCGAGTCTGGAGCGTCGCGCCGGACGCATTCTCGCCAACGGCTTCCCGACCGGCGTCGAGGTGTGTCATGCGATGGTCCACGGCGGTCCGTTCCCGGCGACGTCGAACGCAATGTTCACGTCGGTGGGCGCCACGGCCATCGATCGGTTCCTGCGTCCGGTCTGCTATCAGGACCTGCCCGACACGCTGTTGCCCGAAGCCCTGCGCGAAGGCAATCCGCTCGGCCTGTGGCGACTTCGCGACGGCGCAATGTCGCAGGCATGACACGCCGCCCCCACGCGTAGCAAACGTCACTGCTGCAAAGACAAACGCCCTCGATTTCGAGGGCGTTTGTCTTGGGGACGACGCGTTGGGTGTGTTGAATGCGCGCGTTGAATGCGGCGCATGCGATAGATGCGCTGACCACCGCTACGACGCCGCGGGCACCTGCGTGTGCGTCGGCAACGTCACCAGACCGTACAGCGGCGCGACCTGTCCCTGAGAAAGCCCCCTGGCGACCGCCTTCAGGTTGATTGCCCCCGGCGCGCCGATCAGCGCGTAACCAAGCTGTCCCTTGCGCCACGTCACCACGCCCATCCGGTCGATCTGCTGCTCCGCCACGTCCTGATCCGGACGCGGGTCGCGCACCACGCAAAGGGCGACGGGGTCGCCCGTCTCCGGCAAGTACACCATCTGCACCAGCGTTCGATCCTGCCAGCGCAGGCGTTGAACGCTCTTGAACGTAAGCCCCTGCGAGCGCAGATCGGGCACGCTGATATCGAGTTTGTCGTCGTGACGGATATCGCCGACGGTGCGTGCGATGTCGCCATCGTCCACCCGCACCGACGCGACCGTGTCGCGTACATAGAGCTGCTGGTATTCGGCGGCGGCGCGCACCCACGTGGTGCCTTGCGGCGACTTCGGCGGCGCCGTCACCGAGGCGGTCATGAGTGCCCCGCCCCCCGTGCCCAACCGGCTCAGCGCGCCCGGCAACCAGGGCAAGGTGATCGCTGTGGCCGCTACGCCAGCCGCAAATGCGGCGAGCAGCCACCCCGCGCGCACGCGGCGGGCGGCGGGCGCATCGTTCGCCGCGGGCGGACTGAGGGACGCATCGACGGATACGGACGCGGCCGGCGACAGCGGGGTCAACGGCTTCATGGCATCGGCACCGTCTTGCGGCGTCGACATCTGCCGCTGCGCATGCGCGCGCAGCAATGCCTCTAGATGGGCGCTCAGGCTGGCAGGCACGGGCGGGATCACTTGTGCGGCGAACGTCTCCCGATACGGCAGGCGCGACGCGCGCAACGCCTCGACCGCGTCGGCCAATTCGGGCGACGCGCCAATGGCCGCTTCCACCTCGGCCCGCTCGGCGGCGGGGAGTGTGTCGTCGACGTACGCGAGCAGGCGGATATCGTCTTCGTTCATCACGCATCCTCCTCACGTGCGCCGGCGTCAGGGCCGACGTTGTCGGCACGGCGGGGTTGCCCCTTGGATTGACGGAACTGGTCGCCGACGGTGCGGCGTGCGCGTGACAAGCGGCTCATGACAGTACCGATGGGCACGTCGAGCACGAGCGCCGCCTCCTGGTAGCTCAGACCTTCGACCGCGACGAGCAGTACCACGAGCCGCTGCGCTTCGGGCAGACGGTCGACGGCGCCAAACACCTGGTGATAACTGGCCAGGTCTTCGGGCGACGACGCCTGAAGATCGGGAATCGCCTCGACGTCGGCGTCGTCCCAGGCCAGACTGCCGCGCGAGCGGACGCGACGCGCACGGATCTCGTTGATCCACGTGGTGTGCACGATGCGGTACATCCAGCTCAATGCCGAGGTACCGGGCTGCCACTGATGCACGCGCTCGAGCGCGTGCAGGCAGGCACGTTGCACGAGATCCTCGGCGTCGTGGCGATCGCCCGTGATGCGCAGGGCGAACGCCCAGAGGCGCGGCAACAAGCCAGGGAGCAAGCTGGGCAAATCCTGACCGGTCATCGGCAAATGTCCTGGCGGAGGGTGCCTGGCGTCAAGCCAGTCCGAAGCAGCGCCGGCGACGACCGTCGGCGCTTGCCGCGAAATTATACTGAGCCGCCGCGACTTTGCACTACGCCGCGTGGCCGGCCAGACCGCCAACACCCTGTACTCCCCGCCGGATCTGCGTGCGCTCCCGCTCAGGGCTTGACCACGTGCCACACGTCCTTGAAGCCGTTGCCCTTCATGTCGCCCTGGGCAGTGTCCTTCGAGAAGCGATACATCGGCTTGCCCTTGTAGGCCCATTGCATCGTGCCGTCGTCGCGCGTCACGACGGTGTAATCGCCCTCGGCCTTCGCTCCCGGCGCGGCCATCACGGGCGGCCAGGCGGCGGCACACGGGCCGTTACAGGTGCTCTTGCCGCTGCCGGCCACATCTTTGTCGAACGTGTAGACGGTACGGTTCTGGCTATCGACCATCATGCCGCCCATCGCCTTGAGCGGGGCTTCGGCATGGGCAGCGGCAGCGGCGAACAGACCGGCGGCCGCCACGATTGCGGTGAGAACGGAGGACATCGATTGACGTTGGTTCATGACATTGGCTCCTGAATGAAATGTCGGGGACGACACTCTCAGAACGCCCGGTCGCGACGCTTTATTCCGTCCGATGTCAGTGATTTTTTTGGTGCACCGCAATGCAGTGCGGTGCGAAGAAGAGAACAGCGGGGGACGGCAGTGCCATGGCAGCGTAAGCGGCACGTGCCGCACATCCCCCCGGACCCTCCCAAGGCGACGGCGGCACCCTAAACGACCTACTCTCCCTTCGGCGCTTCCTTGACGCGGCTCACGAGCTGCGTCGGACTCACGAATTGCAGCGCGATGAGCACCCACAACAGCGTGATCGCCATATAGATCATGGCCATGGCGTCGATCGACTGCGGCGCCCGCACACCGGTCGAGAACACCGCGTAGTACAGCGCGACGACGAGCGTCTGCGTGTCGGGACCCGCCGTGAAGAACGTGAGCTCGAACATCCCGATGGTGCGTACGAGCACCAGCAACCCGGCCGCGAGAATGCCCGGCACCAGCAGCGGCAGCAACACGTAGCGGAAATACTTCAGCGTGTTGGCCCCGAAGATGCGCGCGGCGGCTTCGAGATTCGGATCGATCTGCTCGATGAACGGTGTCATCACGAGAATCACGAACGGCAGCGACGGCACGAGGTTCGCAAGAATCACCCCCGCGAGCGTGCCCCCCAGCCCGACCTTGTAGAGCACCGTCGCCATCGGAATGCCGTATGTGACCGGCGGCACCATCAACGGAAGCAGGAACACCAGCATCGCGAGCTTCTTGCCGGGGAACTGCGCACGCGCCAGCGCATACGCTGCAGGCACGCCCAGCGCGATCGACAGCAGCACGACCGCACCCACGACCTCCATGGTGACCCAGAGCACATCGGCAAGCTGGAAATCGCGCCATGCCTGTGCGTACCAATGCAGCGTGAAGCCTTGCGGCAGCGGCGTGCCGAACCAGCGGGTGGCCAGCGAGTTCATCGCGACGGTGGCGATCATCAACCCCACGTTCACGAGGAAGAAGATCATCGCGCCCCACACCAGCACACGCCACAGACGCGAGCCCGGTCCTTCACGGCGCATCTTGCGTCGTGCCGTGGGGGCAGCCGCCAGCGAACTCACGGGCGAAGGCGTGGTCATGAAATCTCCGTTTTGCGCGGCCAGGGGTCCGGCCAAATGCTTGTTGGTGGCGCTCATCCCTTGCCTCCCGTGGTCGGACCGCTATAGAAGGCCCGGCGCGCGCCGAGCATCCCTGCCACGATCAGCAATTGCACGAAGCCCATCACGATCGCCACGCACGACGCCAGCGAGTAGTCGTAGCTCTCGAACGCGGCTTCATACGCTGCAATCGACACCACGCGTGTGGCCCCGGCCGGTACCCCGAGCAGCACCGCCGACGGGAACACCGAGAACGCCTGCACGAACGACAGGCACGCCGCCATCGTCAGTCCCGGCACCAGCAGCGGCAGATAGATCAGCCGGAACTGTTGCCACGGCCCGGCGCCAAGCGTGCCGGCCGCACGCGCGAGCGTCGGATCGATACCGGTTACGTACGACAGAATCAGCAGGAACGCGAACGGGAAGCCAGAGATCACCAGCGAGATCAGCACGCCCCAATAGTTGTGCGTCAGACGGACTTCGTCGCTGTAGAGATGCAGCGCATGCAATGCCTGCGGGAACCAGCCGTTCGGTCCATAGTACGTCAGCATGCCGTCGGCGATCAGTACCGTGCCGAGCGTGACGGGCACGACCAGCAGCATCGTCACGAACTTCGACGCGCGCGTACTCTTGCGCAGCGCGAACGCCGCCGGAATCGACGCGCCGACGTTGATCAACGTGGCCGGCACGGCGAGCTTGAGCGTGATGAGTACCGTCGGCCACAGCGTTGGGTCGGTGAAGAACTTCACGTAATTCGCGAAGACGCCGCCCTCCATCGGCTGAAACGACAGGAACAGACCGTAGGCGAACGGGTACACGAACATCGCGAGCAGGCACACGAGCGCCGGGGCGACGAGCCAGCCACGGCCGTCGAAGCGCGCGGCCGGCGTGAGCGACGGGGATGCGGTGGCACTCATGCGCGCTCTCCGGCGTAGACGAGCGTGCGCTCGGCCGGCACGCAAAGCGGCACGCGCTCGCCAACGGCATAGTCGCCGGGCAGGCGCGCATACAACGGACCAAAGGGCGACGCCACCCGCAACAACGAATCGCGGCCACCGTATTCGACGGTCTCCACGACCGTATCGAAAGCGTTGTCATTGGCGGCCTGTGCACGCTCAAAGTCATCGGGACGAATCGCCACGCTGACCTTGCCTTCGTTGCCGGGCGACTCCATGAGCACGCCGTCGAACGACGCACCACCGCTCGACACACGGGCGCGATCGCCCTGCGCCGACGTGATCGACACGTCGAACACGTTGCGATAGCCCATGAAGCGCGCCACATGCAGATTGCGCGGACGGCAATAAACATCGCGCGGCACACCGATCTGCTGCACGACGCCTTCCTTCATCACCACGATGCGATCGGCCATCGAGAGCGCTTCGTCCTGATCGTGCGTTACGTAGATCGTGGCGCGGTCGAGTTCGCCGTGAATGCGGCGAATTTCGGCGCGCATCTCGATGCGCAACTTCGCATCGAGGTTCGAGAGCGGCTCGTCCATCAGCACGACGGGCGGCTCGATCACGATTGCGCGAGCGATGGCCACGCGCTGCTGCTGCCCGCCCGAGAGCTGGCCCGGCAGCTTGCGCTCGTGCCCCACGAGCTGCACGAGTTGCAACGCCGCACGGGCTCGCTTCTCGATTTCCGCACGCGGCATGCCGCGCATACGCAGGCCGAAGCCCACGTTATCAAGCACGCTCATGTGTGGGAACAGCGCGTAGTTCTGAAAGACCATGCCGAAGCCGCGCTTCTCGCTCGGCAACACGTCAATGCGCTCTTCGTCGAGCCAGATCGCGCCGCCGGTCAGCGGCGTGAGTCCGGCAATACAGTTGAGCGCGGTGGATTTACCGCATCCCGAAGGCCCCAGCAGCGCGATGAATTCGCCTCGCTCGATGGTCAGGTCCAGGCCGTTCAAGGCGGCCACGGACTGACCTTCCGCGTTGGTGAAGGCGCGCGCAACGTTATCGAGGCGCAGGTGTTGAAAGTTGTGCTTCATGGACGACTCCGATCACTCCGGTCACTTCGATTTCCGCGCGCCGATCTCGGCATCCCACTTCTGGAATGCGGCGACCATCGCGGTCGCATCGAGCGGCACGGCATGCGGGAAGTCGGCGATGAGCTTCGCGTATTCCGGACGGCCATACTTCGCGATTACTTCCTGGCTCTTCGCCGGCGCGGCGGACAGCGGCACATCCTTCACGGCGGGGCCCGGGTAGAAGTAGCCGTCGTCGTAGGCGAGCGCCTGTTGCGCAGGCTCGAGCATGAAGTTGATCAGCTTGAGAATGACATCCATCTTCTCTTTGGCGACGCCCTTGGGCACGACGATGTAATGCGCATCATTGACCCACGTGAACTTGTCGAAGGCCTGCACCTTGAAGCTTGCCGGCACGATGCCCAAGGCGCGCGGGTTGATGTCCCAACCCGTCATGGTCACGGTCATGTCGCGACTGCCCTCACCCAGTTCCTTCATCACCGCCGACGTGCCGCCCGGGTAATAGGGAATGCACGTATCGAGCTCCTTCAGGAACGCCCACGTCTTGTCCCAGCCCTTGATCGGATCGTGCGGGTCCTTGTCGCCCAGCAGATACGGCAACCCCATGAGGAATGCGCGGCCCGGGCCCGAGTTGGCAGGACGTGCATAAATCAGCTTTCCAGGATTGGCCTTGCACCACGAGAGCAGTTCGGCGGCCGTCTTCGGCGGATGACTGACCTTGGCCGGGTTGTATTCAATGAGCGGTCCGGCCGGACTATACGTCACGGTAAGGCCGTAGCCCTTTGAGAGTTCCTGCATCGCACGCACGTTCGGCGAGTACTTGTCGAGCACGCCCGGCAACTTTGCGCTGTAGTCAGGCAACAGACGCTGCCAGAGGTTTTGCTGAATACCGGCGGCAAGCGCATCGGTACCCGTGAGCACGATGTCGATGTCGGAACGACCCGCTGCTTGCATGGCCTTGATCTTGCCCGGCAGTTGCGGGGCCGGCGCGTTGGTGAACGTGATCTTGGAGACGAGATCCGGATATTTGTCGCGGAAGGCCTCGAAGCCCTTCTGCGTGAGTGCGAGATTGCCTGCGACGTCCACGATGTTCAGTGCGACCGGCGCAGCGGTTGCGGTATTCGCGATGCTTCCCAATGCGGCCGCACATGCGAGTGCGCCGAGTGTGCGTTGCCAGAATCCTCTGCGGCTGAAGGCCATGCTGTCTCCTCTTCGTGTTGAATTTCTCGTAAGTCATCATATGACTTGAGTATTGAATTTGCAATCAGAAGACACCTCGAAACGTCTCAGAGATTTCCCTTAGAGATTCCTATGCGTTTGTTTATTTGCGCATTTTCAGGCGATTATAAAGGGATCTCTTGCCGTTTCTCAGGGATTTCACCGATAGAGAGACGTCCCGTCCGTCACCTAAATTACGGCCAGTCATACGATGACGTAAAAGTAGTCCATAAAACGCAATTTGCGTTTCCGTCCCTTGCCCTGCTCCCCCTGGAGCCGGAGGATGAGTCGCTGTGAAAATTCACCGCATCACGATCACCCCCATCGCCTTTCGCGACCCACCGTTGCTTAACGCGGCCGGCATTCACGAGCCGTATGCGCTGCGTTCGATCATCGAGATCGAGACCGATAACGGTCACGTGGGCCTCGGCGAAACGTACGGCGACGCGCCGGTACTGGCGTTGCTTGACAGCACCCGAGCGCACCTTATCGGCATGGATCCGTTCGACACCAACGGCTTGCGCGCGCGCGTCGCGGCGGTAGTGCGTCAGGGCGTGCGCGGTGAGCGCGTGGAATACGAACTCGCGCCGGGCACCGATCCGCGCAAGGACGCCGAGAAGATCTACGCCGCGTTCGAGGTGCCCTTCCTCGATCTGCAGGCGCGGCATCTCGGCATTCCGCTGGTCGAACTGCTCGGCGGCGCAGTCCGTCCCGAGGTGCCTTACAGCGCGTATCTGTTCTTCAAGTACGCGCAGCACATCGACATGCCGGCGACCGGCTATCCGCTCGACCCTTGGGGCGAAACGCTCAACGCCGAGCAACTCGTTGCCCAGGCGCGCACGATGATCGACGCCCACGGCTTCGGCAGCATCAAGCTCAAGGCCGGGGTGCTCGAACCGTCGGAAGAGGTGAAGTGCATCAAGGCGCTCAAGCGCGCTTTCCCGGACAAGCCGTTGCGCATCGATCCGAACGGCAACTGGTCGCTCGCCACCGCGATTGCGATGGGCCGCGAACTCGCGGGCGATCTCGAGTACTACGAAGATCCTACGCCCACGCTGGAAGGCATGGCGGAACTGCATCGCGCCACGGGCATGCCGCTCGCCACGAACATGGTCGTGACCGACCTGCGGCAGTTCCGCGAGAACGTGCGGCTCAATGGCGCGCAGATCATCCTGTCCGACCATCACTACTGGGGCGGCTTGCGCGACACGCAATTGCTCGCGCGCATGTGCGAGACGTTCGATCTCGGGCTGTCGATGCATTCCAACTCCCACCTCGGCATCAGCTTGATGGCCATGACCCATCTGGCTGCCAGCGTGCCGCGCCTGTCGTACGCCTGCGATACGCATTACCCGTGGCAAGCGCCGGACGAGGAAGTCGTGCGCGGCGGCAAGATCGCCATTCGCAATGGCGCAGTCGCCGTGACGCAGGCCCCTGGGCTTGGTCTCGAGATCGATCAGGACCAGTTAGCCAAGTTGCATGAGCAGTTTCTGCGTTGCGGAGTGCGCACTCGCAACGACGCCATTCAGATGCGCAAATACCAACCCGACTGGAGCGGCAGAGCCCCCCGTTTTTAGTTCCCCGTGAGCATGCAACAACGTTTCAAGCGAAGTCCAAGAAAACACACCACAAAAGGAGAAGTCGTGAGACATTCGAAATTGTTTGCCGGGCTTGTATTGGCCGGTCTCACCGCCGGTGCCGTACCGGCGTTCGCGCAGTCGAACGTGACGCTGTACGGGATCGTCGACGATGCCATGGCCTATAGCAGCAACCAGAACGGCAAGTCGAACACCTATCTGCGCAGCGGCAATCTGGCGGGGAGTCGCTGGGGCCTGCGCGGCACCGAAGATCTTGGCGGCGGCACCAAGGCGCTGTTCCAGTTGGAGAACGGGTTCGACATCAACAACGGCGCATTCGGCTCGTCGGGCCAGATGTTCAATCGTCAAGCCTTCGTCGGCCTGAAGAACGACCGGCTCGGCACGGTGACCATCGGCCGTCAATACACACCGTACTACCTGATGGTCGGCACCATCGGCCCGACCACCTACGTGACGGGCGCGACCGGCGCACACCCTGGCGATATCGACGGTCTCGACACCACCATCCGCATCAACAACTCGGTCACATACACGTCGCCGGTGATGTGGGGCGTGACGGCCAGCCTGCAATACGGCTTTGGCGGTCAGGCCGGTGCGTTCAGCAAGGGCAACACGTACTCCGGCGCGCTGCGCTACGACGGTGGCCCGCTCTCGCTGGCCGCCGGCTACCTGCGCCTGAACAACGTGGGCGGCGGCGGGGCGACGTGGAATGGTGCGTCGACCGGCACACCGGGTACGTCTTCCCTCAACCAGGGCTATGTCACCGCCGACGTGCTGCAGCACATCGCCGTGGCCGGCATCTACACCATCGGCAGCGTGACGCTGGGCGCGACCTACAGCAACGTGCAGTACAAGCCGGGCGCGGCGTCGCTCTTCCATGACACCGCCATCTTCAACACGGCCGGCGTACATGCGTCATGGGTCGTGTCGCCGCAGTGGCGTCTGGCGGCGGCGTACAGCTACACGGCGGCCTCGAAGGCGAACGGCATCACCGATGCCGCCACCTACCATCAGGTCTCGCTTGCGCAAGTGTATTCGCTCTCGAAGCGCACCTCGCTGTACGCGCTCGAAGCCTGGCAGCACGCCAACGGCAAGTCGCTCTCGGCCAATGCGGCGAGCATCATCAATGCCGGCCCGGCGGTTGGCGACTCGCAGAACAGCACGCCATCGGCGACGAGTTCGCAGGTCGTCGGCATGCTGGGGATCCGCGTCGATTTCTGACGCGGGTTCGTCCGTAGGAAAGCTGTCCGGGCTGTCGCCGTGCGCGTGCCGGCCCAGGCAGTCATGAGTGGTCGCGAGAAGTCGCACGAGGTGGTACTTTCGGCCGCCAATGCCTGATGCCGATTAGGGAATGGCGTTGGTGGTCGATTCTTATCGGTTGTCGTATGTATGCGACCGGCGATAAGGTAAACTGGGGGCGTTCTGTCGTCACCCATTACTCCAACCAACGCCATGTCCATGACCAGCCCGTTGCCCGCACGTCCTCGCCGCAAGTCTCGCAGCCTCACGGAAGAGGTAGTGAGCGCCTTGTCCGAGCAGATCCGCAGCGGAACGTTCCGCCCGGGCGACAAGCTGCCGACCGAGTCGGCCATCATGGAAAGCCTGGGCGTGAGCCGCACCGTGGTCCGCGAAGCGATCTCGCGACTGCAAGCCGCGCAACTGGTGGAAACGCGCCACGGCATCGGCACCTTCGTGCTCGAAGCGCCGCGCGAGAATTCATTGCAGGTCGACACCAACCGCATCCTCACGATGCTCGACGTGATGGCGATCCTGGAGCTGCGTATTTCGCTGGAAACGGAAGCGGCCGGGCTGGCGGCGAATCGCCGTACCGACACGCAGCTCAAGCTGATGCGCCAGGCGCTGGACGACTTCGAGATGCACGTGCGCCAACGCACGGGCAATGCGGTGACGGCCGACGTCGCGTTCCATCTGCAAGTGGCCAACGCTACCGGCAACCGCTATTTCCACGACATTCTCGAGCAGCTCGGCAACACGATCATTCCGCGTACGCGCGTGAATTCCGCCGAGCTCGCCGACGACGACCAGGTGTCGTATCTCAATCGCGTGAATCGCGAGCACGAAGACATCTACAACGCCATTGCGCGACACGATCCGGAAGCGGCGCGCGCGGCCATGCGCACGCACCTCACCAACAGCCGCGAGCGTCTGCGTCGCGCGCAGGAATCGGCCGGTCCGCAAGGGTAATGCCGCAGCCCGGCACGCGGCCGCGGCGCCTTTGACAGTCGACGTTTGACGTTTGACGTTCGACGTTTGACGTTTGACGTTCGACGTTTGACGTTTGACGTTCGACGTTCGACGTTCGACGTTCGACGTTTGACGTTTGACGTTTGACGTTCGACGTTCGACGTTCGACGTTCGACGTTTGACGTTTGACGTTTGACGTTCGACGTTTGACGGCCAGTTGTGTTTCGCGGTCCTGCCTGCCGGCAGCCCCGCTACTTTCCGTCGGGGCCGTCGATCACGCGCGGCTTGCCGAATACCGGCAGCCCCCAGCCGAAACGAAGTGACGCGAGACGCAGCGCGACGCAGGCAAACGTGGCAAACCACGGCGTCCACCAATCCGTCCATCCCGCATAGAAGAAACCGACTTGCACGCCCGCGCCGACAAGCGCCGCCGAGGCATAAATCTCCCGGTCCAGAATGGATGGCACGCGCGATAGCAGCACGTCGCGCATGACGCCGCCACCGACCGCGCTCACGATCCCCAGAAGAATCGCCAGTTCGGCGCTGTGACTGAAGGCCAGTGCCTTCTGCGCGCCCGAGACCGCAAACAGGCCGAGCCCGATCGCGTCGAAGAAGAGCACTGGCTGGTGCATCCGGCGCACCGGCGCGTAGGCGGCAATCACGACGGCGGATGCCAGCAACGACACCGCCAGATAGCGCCAGTTCGAGAGCCCGGTAGGCGGAATAGCGCCGATACAGAGATCGCGGATGATGCCGCCGCCGCAAGCCACCATGAACGAAACCGCCGCAATGCCGAAGAGGTCGAGGCGCCGTTGACGCGCCGCGACCGCGCCGCTGAGCGCGAAGGCGAAGGTGCCGATCAGGTCGAGAACGAGATAGACCGTGTGGGAATTCATGCCGCTGCATCGTGTTGGGCGAGCCATACGCCGGCGGCGCACAGCATGGCCTCCAACCCGGTGCGCAGCGTTGGCTCGATCACCGGCGCGAATTTCGGCGAATGATTGCTCGGAATCTCGTTGATCCGCTTCGCCGCCACGGCGCGCCGAAAGACCTCGGGATCGGTGCCGCCGACGAACCAGAAGGCATAAGGCACGTTCCATTCACGGCCGAACACGCTGAAGTCCTCGCTGGCCGCTGCGGGCTGCGTTTCATACACGCGCTCGCCGAAATGGGCTTCGAAGGCGGCAAGCAGGCGCTCGTGGGTCGCGGCATCGTTGACCGTGAGCGGGTAGCTCGACAGCGTTGTGAATTCGGGCTCGCGCGGGGCGTTTGAGGCAGCGCACTCCGCACAGCAGATACGACGGATCGCACCGAGCATGTACTCGCGCACGTCTTCGTCGAATGTGCGCACATTGAGCTTGAGCGTGGCGTCGTCGGGGATGATGTTTTCCTTCGTTCCCGCCTGCAGGGCGCCGACGGTCAACACCGCACTGTCGCGTGGCGAAATTTCGCGCGACACGATCGTCTGCAGGCGCAGCGTCGTGGACGCCGCCATGATGACCGGATCGATCGACGTCTGGGGCTGCGACCCATGCGAGCCGCGGCCGAACAGCTTGACCTTGAGACTGTCGCCGGCGGAGAGAATCGTGCCGCTTCGATAGCCGACCGTGCCCGCCGCGCCAACCATCACATGCTGGCCGAGAATCACGTCGGGCTTCGGAAAGCGCTGGGTCATCCCATCGTCCATCATGCTGCGCGCGCCGCGGGCGACTTCTTCTCCAGGCTGGAAGACGGCCATCAGGGTGCCATGCCAGGCGTCGCGATGTTCGGCCATCAGTCGCGCGATGCCCATCAGCCAGGTCACGTGCATATCGTGACCGCACGAGTGCGCGACACCGACCTCGACGCCGTCTTCATCCTTCGCGCTCACCGTGCTGGCATAGGGCAGTCCGGTGGCTTCGGCCATCGGCAGCGCGTCCATGTCGGCACGCAGCATCACCGTCGGCCCGGCGCCGTTGCGCAGCACGGCCACCACCCCGGTCACGCCCACGTTGCGCGCGACTTCATAGCCGAGCTTCTCGACGTAGTCCGCCACGATCCGTGCGGTGCGCACTTCCTGCATCGACAGTTCCGGATGCTGGTGAAGGTCCTTGTAGATCGCCTCGAGTTCCGGCAGTAGGCCGTCGATCTCGTCCGTCATCGTTTCGATCAGTGTCGACATGGTTGCCTTCCTGGGTTGCCGGCGTTCGCCGGCACAGCCGGCGGGCTCGCAAGCCGATGTTCGGTTTCGGCTTCGAGTGCGGGATTTCATTGTAGAGAAGAGTTCCGGCGCTTTCCAGCCGGCACGCGCGCACACGTCGTTCCTCGGTCGGACCCCCGGCAGGGCGACGATGCACAGCAGCAGTCGCTCCGGCGGCACGGCGATTCCGACAATTGTAATAGCCGAAAACGTGCCTGCCAGCTAACCTGCAGGTGGTTTACCCTGTGGGGGGGCAAGATCAAGCCCCCCACGCGATTCCGCCGCCCCTCGGAAATGTTCGATGTCAGCCAACCCGCGAACGAAGGTACTGCAACAGATCCCGCGAAGCGTGTGGATACTCGGTTTCGTCAGTCTGTTCATGGACATTTCATCCGAGATCATCCACAGCCTCCTGCCGATGTTTCTGATGGCAAGTCTCGGCGCGAGCGCGACGACGATCGGCCTGATCGAAGGGATCGCCGAAGCCACGGCCCCGATCGTGAAAGTGTTTTCCGGAACGCTCAGCGATTATTTGCGTAATCGCAAGTGGCTTGCGGTCCTGGGATACGGTCTCGGTGCGATCAGCAAACCGTTGTTCGCCATCGCGCCCACGATCGGGGTTGTCGTGACCGCGCGCGTGCTCGATCGTGTTGGCAAGGGCGTACGCGGTGCCCCGCGCGATGCGCTGGTGGCTGACATTACGCCCCCCCATCTACGCGGCGCGGCGTTCGGCTTGCGACAGGCACTGGACACGGTGGGCGCGTTCCTGGGACCGTTGCTGGCGGTTGTCATCATGCTCGCAGGATCGGACAACTTTCGGCTGGCCTTCTGGCTGGCCATGATCCCCGGTGTGATCGCCGTGGCGCTGCTCACGCTGGGCATTGAAGAACCCGCTCACGATCGCGGGGCCAAGCGGGTCAACCCGATTCGCTGGGAGAATGCAAAACGGCTCGGACGCGACTATTGGTGGGTCGTCGGCGTGGGCGGTGTATTTGCGCTGGCGCGATTCAGCGAAGCATTCCTGGTGCTGCGGGCCATGGACAGCGGCGTGCCTGTCGCATGGGTGCCGCTGGTGATGGTGGCGATGAACGCCGTCTATGCGCTGTCGGCCTATCCCTTCGGAAAGCTCGCCGACCAGATGAGCCACACCCGATTGCTCATCGCGGGCCTTGTGATGTTGTTCGCGGCCGACATCGTGCTCGCGCACGGCAACCATTGGACGGTACTGCTCGTAGGTGTCGCCCTTTGGGGATTGCATATGGGCATGACCCAGGGGCTGCTGGCCACGATGGTCGCCCAGACGGCGCCGGCCCAATTGCGGGGGACGGCCTTTGGTGTTTTCAACCTGGTGAGCGGCATCGTCACGCTCGGGTCGAGCGTCATTGCCGGCATGCTGTGGGATCGGGTCGGCGCCATGGCGACGTTTTACGCAGGCGCCATTTTTTGCGTGCTGACGGTGCTGTTGCTGTTGTCACGACGGGTCACCCCACGCCCCTCCATCGGTTGACGCAATGGCGGGGGAGGGAAAGCGACGTTGCTGGCCGATGCCGGTCGGTCCGCACCGGCCGCCCGTCCCTTCCGCCTCCCCTTAACGTTAGATCATGCGTGCCCTTTCACCAGACGGGCCTCGTCTGGCACCCGGTCGTCAGGCGCATCCCGATTCAGCACTGCGCGGGCCCGGTTCATGTCAAGCGCCCCCTCCCAACGCGCGACCACGATAGTGGCCACACCATTGCCGATGAGGTTCGTCACCGCGCGCGCTTCGTTCAGGAATCGGTCGACGCCGAGCAAGAGGACCAGCCCGGACACCGGAATCTTATGCATGGTCGCCAGCGTCGCGGCCAGTGCGACAAAGCCCGCGCCTGCCACGCCGGCGGACCCCTTCGACGTGAGTAGCAACACGCCGAGCAAGAGCAGTTGGTCCCAGATCGTCAAGTGCACGTTCACGGCCTGTGCCACGAAGATTGCCGCCATCGTGAGGTAAATGGCCGTGCCGTCGGCGTTGAACGTGTAGCCGGTCGGCAGCACCATCCCCACCACAGGGCGCGAACAACCGAGCTTCTCCATCTTGAAGAGCATTTGCGGCAGAACCGCTTCCGTCGACGCCGTACCCAGCGTGATCAACAGTTCGTCTTTGATGTATCGGAGATACTTCCACAGCGACAGACCACACAGACGCATCACACTGCCCAGCACGACGACAACGAACACGACCGACGTGAGATACAGGCACAACATCAGTTCGCCGAACGACGACAACGTACCGATTCCGTACTTGCCGACGGTAAAGGCCATGCCGCCGAAGGCACCGATCGGGGCGACATACATCACGATGCGAACCACGCCAAACATGCCCTGAAGGAACATGTCGAGCACATCGACGAACGGCGCCGTGCGGGGGCCGAGTTTCGCCAGCGAAATCGCGAAAAGGACCGAGAAGAAGATGATGGGCAGCATCTCGCCGTTGGCGAATGCCCCAACCACGCTGTTCGGAACGATGTTCATGAAGAAGTCGAGCATCGAATGTTGCTGCGCCGCGTGCGTGTAATTGGCGATCGCCTTGCCATCCAGGCTCGCGGGATCGATATTCATGCCCGAGCCGGGTTTGAGGAGATTGACCACCGCGAGCCCGATCAACAACGCGAAGGTCGACGCCACCTCGAAATACATGACGGCCTTGACGCCAACGCGCCCCGCCTCATGAAGGTCGGTCATGCGCGCAATGCCGACGACAACCGATGCAAAAATGATCGGTGCGAGCAGCATGCGAATCAGCTTGATGAAGAGATCTCCGAGCGGCTTGAGGTGGCTGCCGATGTCGGGGAAAAAATGCCCGACAACAACACCGGCGAGAATGCCGATCAATACTTGTACGTAGAGCCGGGACAGGTACTTCCCAATCCTTGATGCACGCATGGTTGTCTCCTGTGCGCGATAACTGCTGGATGGCATCACGCCGCTGGCCGGCTGCGGCATGCCGCGGCGGTGCAGTGCGATGTCGACGATTGTTCTGTTGGTGGATTGCACGGGCCGCGCCTTCCCTCCCGTGATGGCGCGGCGTGTGCCTCGCGAGAGTTATGCAGACAGCTTCTGCATTTCTGCATAGAGATCGGCCTTGCCTTCGAACCCAATGCCCGGCAAGTCCGGCATCGTGACGTAGCCGTTGTCGACGCGCACGCCATCGGGGAAGCCGCCGTAGGGCTGAAACAGGTCGGGGTATGACTCGTTACCGCCGAGTCCGAGTCCGGCCGCGATGTTCAGCGACATCTGGTGGCCGCCGTGCGGGATGCATCGGCTCGGCGACCATCCGTGTTCGCGCAGCATGTCGAGCGTGCGCAGGTATTCGACCAGGCCGTAGCTCAACGCGCAGTCGAATTGCAGCCAATCGCGATCGGCACGCATGCCGCCGTAACGAATCAGATTGCGGGCGTCCTGCATCGAGAACAGATCCTCGCCCGTGGCCATCGGCTTATCGTAGTAATTGCGCAACGTGGCCTGCAGCTCGAAATCCAGGGGATCGCCCGGCTCTTCATACCAGAACAAATCGTATTGCGAGAGCGCCTTGGCATAGGTCACCGCCGTATCGAGATCGAATCGACCGTTTGCGTCGACCGCCAGCTTTTGACCATCACCGAGCACGCTCAGGATCGAATCGATACGACGCAGATCCTCATCGAGCGATGCGCCGCCAATCTTCTTCTTCACGACGGTGTAGCCACGGTCGAGATAGCTGCGCATTTCGTCTTTCAGCTTCTGGTGGTCCTGCCCTGGGTAGTAATAGCCACCGGCGGCGTAGACGAAGATCTTGCGGTCCGGATGGCCGTTGCCGTAGCGATCCGCAAGCAGCTGGAACAGCGGCTTCCCCTCGATCTTCGCAACGGCGTCCCACACCGCCATGTCGATGGTGCCGATCGCCACCGAACGCTCGCCGTGCCCACCCGGTTTCTCATTGGTAAACATCGTGGCCCAGATCTTGTGGGGATCCAGGTTGTCGCCGGCGTCATTCACCAGTGACGCCGGGTCGGCTTCGAGCAAGCGGGGGATGAAGCGCTCACGCATCAACTTGCCCTGCCCGTAGCGGCCGTTGGAGTTGAAGCCATAGCCGACGACAGGTTTGCCGTCGCGGATAACGTCGGTCACGACGGCGACGAGACTCAGCGTCATCTTGCTGAAGTCGATATAGGCGTTACGGATGGGGGAGCTGATAGGTACGGTCTTTTCGCGGATATCAACGATTCTCATGGTGTCTCCTCTAGGCGCATGGCGCGTTGCGACGGCAACGTGCTGATCGAGGCGTCAGCTTATGCGTCCGCGACTAGGTTAAGATTCACCAAAAATCACATCTTTATTTACTTACAGTGAAGAATGACATCGCATCGCCGCTTGAATTCTTTGTGCTGCTGGCCCGGCACGGCAGCTTGACGGCAGCGGCGCGCGAGTTGGACCTGACGCCCCCGGCCGCCACGAAACGGCTGGCGCAGCTCGAAGCGAGACTGGGGGTGCGGCTGGTCAATCGCACGACGCGAAGCATCAGCCTGACGACGGAAGGCGAAACTTACCTGCACCATGCGACGCGCATCCTGGCCGAGATTCGAGAGATGGAGGATGCGGTATCGTCGAGCCGTTCAGTGCCGCGAGGCCTGTTGCGCGTCAACGCGCCCATGGGGTTCGGGCGCACCGTGATTGCGCCGCTCCTTTCCGAATTCGCCAAGCGGCACCCCCACGTGGAAGTGCAATTGGACGTGACGGATCGGCCGGTGGATCTCGTGGAGAGCGGGATGGATCTCGCGATCCGTTTTGGCACGCTGCCGGACAAGCGCTTGATCGCGCGACGCATCATGGTCAATCGACGATTTCTGTGTGCTTCACCGCGCTATCTGGAGCTGCACGGCACGCCGCAAAGTTTAGCCGATCTTGCGCATCACAACTGCATCGTGCATCGTCAGAACGACGATGCTTACGGCGTCTGGCGTCTCGTGTGCGACGGGCGCAACGAGGCGATGAAAGTGCACGGAACGATGTCGAGCAACGATGGTGACATCGTGTTGGGATGGGCGCTCGACGGCCATGGCATCTTGATTCGCTCCGAATGGGACCTGGCGAAATATGTTGAGAGCGGGCGACTGCGGGTGGTACTCCCCGAACACGTTCAGCCGGATGCCGATTTGTTCGTCTACTACCCGAACAAACTGAATCAGTCGGCACGCGCACGCGCGTTCATTGATTTTCTCGTTGAACGCTTTGGTCACCACGCGCTTAGGTAGTCGCGCGCCTCGGCGCGGCGACATGAGTGTTGCGCGAAACTGCCGACTAGTGAGCCGTTCAACAACGAAGGCTCAACTTCACCGGGGCAAATGCTTCTACACGGTTTTGAAGCTTCCTCGATATTGCTGAGGCGTGACGTTGAGTCGCCGCTGAAACGCGCTGCGCATATGGTCGGGACTGGTAAAACCACAGTCGAAAGCGATGGTCTTGAGGGCCGCCTCGGTGGATTCCAGAAGTTTGCGAGCTTGATCCAGGCGAACCCCTTCCACGAATTCATGCGGGGTTACGCTCAGCTCACTCACGAAGAGCCGCGCAATACTACGCGGGCTTACACCGCCGATATCAGCAAGCCGCTCGACCGGGAACGCTTCGCGGATATGTTCCATGACATAGGTTTGCACCTTGCCCAGCGGGGTTTCCGGGTCACGGGCCGAGATCAGCAGTGGGCTGAACTGAGATTGGCCTCCCTGGCGCTGCGCGATAACAACGAGCGCCTTGGCGCATGCGAGAGAAAGCGCAGGTCCGTGATCTTCGCCAACCAGAGAGAGGCTGAGGTCAATGCCCGCCGTCACGCCCGCGGAGGTCACCAAGCGATCGTCACGAGAATAGATCCGGTCATGCTCCACCCGCGCTGCAGGGAACTGCGTTGCGAGCTGCTCTGAACAAATCCAATGCGTCGTGACGGTTCGGTCATCGAGCAGTCCGGCATGGCCTAGCGCAAAAGCGCCCGTGCAAATCGAGCCATATCGCTGGGCTGCGACACCCCATCGCCTCAGCCACGCCGACAAGGCATCGTCGGGTGGACTTGCGGGAAGGTGCGGGCCGCCTGCCACCAGCACCGTGTCAAAAGCGCGGTTTGCCTGATCGAAGCTCAGATCAGCCATCATCCACATTCCGTTGGAACTGCGCAGGCGCTGTGTGCTGCTTGCCACCAGGACACATTGGTAATGGTCCTGTTCCGGCAAGAAGCCATTGGCTGCCGTGAAGACATCAAGCGGGCCGGCTACGTCAAGCGCTTGAACGCCGTCGAATATGACGACTGCAACTTCTCTCTTTGCCATCGGTACCCGTGTCCTCGCGCCAAGAATGATCCGTTTTTCGGACGCCAATTTGCCCGAAACGCCGCTGGCAGTTTATCACTCACGCTTGGCAGTTTTCCGCAGGCCAATGCAATTGCCGCCAAACCGGATTGTCGCGATGATGATTGGACCGGCTGCAAGGTCCTCATCGGGCCCCCGCCAAACCCCGCATTCATCCGATACCCGCCAAGTTCGCTACCTACGGAGAACCCATCTTGACCCACCATCATCCTGCAACGCCGGCCATCAATGGCATTGCCATTCCCGACAGCGCCTTGGCCCGGGCGATCACCGAATTTGTGCGCGATACCGAGACCGAGCTGCTCTTCAACCATTCGAGCCGGGTCTATTTCTTCGGCGCCCTCGCCGGGCAGCAACGCGGGCTGACCTTCAATCCGGAGCTGCTTTACGCGGCGACGATGTTTCACGATGTTGGTCTGATGCCGTCGCACAGCAGCGCCGACCTGCGCTTCGAAGTGGATGGGGCGAACGCCGCCCGCGACTTCCTGCAAAGCTACAAGCTCGACCCCGCCGACATTGAAAAGGTGTGGACCGGCATTGCGCTGCACACCACGCCGGGCGTACCCGAATTCATGCATCCGGTGATCGCTCTTACCACCGCAGGCGTTGAGATGGACGTGCTGGGCCTGACCTATGACCGCTATCCCGCGGACATCCGTGAGGCCGTGGTCGCCGCCTTTCCACGCACCCCCGCCTTCAAGGAAGACATCATCCAGGCCTTCTACGACGGCATCAAGCATAAGCCCGACACCACATTCGGCAACGTCAAGGCAGATGTGATCGCCGACAAGGCGCCGCATTTCCATCGCGGAAATTTCTGCTCCGTCATCCGCTGCTCACACTGGCACGGCTAAGCCGCTTCCCCCAAACCCTTTATTCAAGGAGAAATACGATGACTGTCTCTGTATCCAACTCGATCTCTAACGTAATCCTCGTTCACGGCGCCTGGGCCGATGGCTCCAGCTGGGCCAAGATCATTCCTCTGCTGGCCGCCAAGGGCATGGCCGTGACTGCCGTCCAGCTTCCGCTCACCAGTTTCGAGGCCGATGTCGCGGCGGTTGACCGTGCCATCGCGCTGGCGCAGGGCGATGTGGTGCTGGTGGGCCACAGCTATGCGGGCGCCGTGATCGGGCAAGCAGGCAACGATCCCAAGGTCAAACGGCTCGTGTACATCGACGCCTTTGCGCCCGATGCGGGGGAATCAGCCGGCTCGCTCTTCGCCCAGTTCGAAGCCGCCCCGCTCAACGACGAAATCAGGCCCGACGCGCAAGGGTTCCTGTCGCTCACCGCCAAAGGCGTCGCCACCTTGTTCGCACAAGACCTCGACTCCGCCGAGCAGACAGTCGTCCATGCCACGCAAGGCCCGATCAACGGCGCGGCGCTCGGCGGCACGCTGACACAGGCCGCATGGCGCAGTCGTCCCACGTTCTATCTGATTGGCGAAGACGATCAGGCCATCCTGCGCGTCGATCAGGAACGCATGGCCGCGCGCATGAATGCAACGGTCAAGCGTGTTGCTTCCAGCCATGTGCCGATGTTGTCGCATCCCGTTGTCGTCGCTGACTTCATCCTTCAGGCCGCCGCCTGAGATCACCACAGCCGCAATATCCGCGCTGCCAGCCTGTTTCAGGAGCCGTTTCATGAACACCTTTTCGGACACCGTCCAACTCCATGTCGAGGATCTCGGGATCAACGCGCCGGCGCTCGTGTTCCTGCATTACTGGGGCGGGTCGTCGCGCACGTGGCGGCATGTTACGCAGCGCCTCAGGCCCGCTTTTCGCACCATCGCGCTCGATCAGCGCGGCTGGGGCCAGTCGGACAAACCACCCAGCGGTTATACGCTAGCGACTCTGGCCGACGATGCCCAACGGCTGATCGAAAGTCTCGGCCTCGATCATTACCTCTTGGTCGGGCATTCGATGGGCGGCAAAGTCGCGCAACTGCTGGCATCGCGCCACCCGGCAGGACTGGCGGGACTGGTACTGGTAGCGCCATCGCCGCCATCGCCGATGCGCGTGCCGCTCGCCGTCAGGCAAGACATGGTCGGCGCCTACGATAGCCGGGAAAGCATCCTGGCCACCGTCCGGCAGATGCTGGCAGCCAGTCCGCTTCAGCCGGACGATCTGGAAACCATCGTGCAGGACAGCCTGCGCGGAGCGCCCGCTGCCAAAGTGGCATGGCCGCTGGCCGCCAGCCAGGAAGACATCAGCGCGCAAGCCGCACTGATTCGCGTTCCCACGCTCGTCATTTCAGGCGAAAAAGATCAGGTCGATCCCCCTGCCGTGCTGCAGCAGGAGTTGATGACGCGCATACCGCACGCCACTTTGCATATTTTGTCGGGCATCGGCCATCTCTCGCCCCTGGAAGCACCGGGCGACCTCTCAGACCTGATCCGGGACTTTGCCACGCCGTTGCTGGCTGCAACGCCCGCGCTGATCGAGCCTGCGGAAGCGCCTCCTGCCGACCACAACGTGATCGCGGGCACCGGGCAACGCGTCGCACCGCATCGCAGCGATGACGAAGACTTCGCCACGACACCATAGACCGCATGTCACCGTCTACTTGCCTATCCAAGGATTACGCCATGTTTCAGCCCCAGATCATTACCATTCCGATCTTGCCTTTCGGTATGGTCAACGCCCACCTCATCCGCAGCGAGGCCGGTTGTGTACTCATTGACACCGGCATTCCCGGGTCGGAGCTCAAGATCGGCAAGGTGCTCGCCGAACACGGCCTGACGTTTCGCGACATCAAGTTGATCGTTGTCACGCATGCGCATACCGATCACGCCGGCAGCGCGGCACGTGTGCGCGCATTGTCGGGCGCGCCCATTCTGGCACATCAGAATGACGCGGATTTTTACAGCCGCAAGGAGCCGATGACCTACTGCACGACGAGTTGGGTCGGCAAGCTGTTTATCAAGACGCCCGTTCCGCATGAACCGTACGACGGCTTTGTCCCGGACATCATGATGACCAACGGCCACACGGTGAACCTGCTCGACTTCGGGGTTGATGGCATCGTGCGGCATACGGGCGGCCATACGCCCGGTTCGATTGCCGTGGAGTTGTCGTCCCAGGACATGATGGTTGGCGACTTGATCGCCTCGGGCATCCTTATCGGTGGCGTGATTCGAAAGGGGCGAGCCATTCGACCGCCGTTCGAAGATGATCCCGCCACGGTGTCGCGTGAACTGATTGGGATGGTGCAGCGCGGCGGCAAGCGGTTCCACATGGGTCACGGTGGGCCTTTGGAGGTTCGCGAGGTGCTGCGCCATGCCCAAGCGCTTGCGAAGCTGGCGGGCAATCCGTGCGTGTCTGGCCAATGCGAACACCTGCATCACTAGCCCTTTCCAGCATCGGCAATGCGTGCTCGTCGAAAATGCGCTCATGCCACCGGTTCCCATGTCCACGACCGGCTGTGGATTCAACCGGGGGCCGTTCATCTTGAACGGGGACGGACAGCCACGCGATGCGTTAGCTCACACGAACGGGGCGGCGATTCCTTCCGTGTTGAGCACGCGCTGGATCGCTGGCCGCGTGAGCATTCGTTGCAAGTACTGACCGAGCGGCGGCCACTCGCGTGCCGGTTTCGCGAAGCCCCTTGTCCATCGGCAGAGCATCCATGCATAGGGATCAAGGATCGAGTATTGATCCCCCAGCAACCAAGGGCCACCGCTCGATTGAAGTTGCACCGCCAACTGTTCAAGCAACGTGCCCACCTTCGATTCAGCGTGCGTCCGCACTTGGTCCGCGCCTGCAACATTGCCGGCGTCCACCCAACGGTCCGGGTAGAAATAGATAATCAACGCTGTCTGAAGCGTATTCGTCAACCACATGAGCCACTTGTAAAACTGAGCACGTTGCGGCGTGGCCATTTTGGGTGCCATCGCGCTTTCAGGATATGCGTCTGCCAAGTGCAGGCAAATGGCGGCCGTCTCATACAGCACCATGTCGCCATCAACCAACACCGGAATCAATCCGTTGGGGTTCAGGCGCAGATAATCCGCAGATTTGTGTTCGTCGTGTTTGCGATCAACAAGCACCAATTCGAATGGCCGGCCGATTTCCTCCAGAACGATATGCGGGGCCATGCTTGCGTTGCTCGGGTAATAAAACAGTTTCGGGACGGTCATGTCTTTCATCGATATCCGATGCCGGGGTTCATTCTCAGAATATTAATGCGGCAATGCTCAACGGACCATGGTGCTGACATGGGTGAGCCGTGCGACGCTGCGAACGAGCGGCACTTGGCAGCGCACAAGCATTTGCATGGACGCGCCGGATCAACGGCGGAAAAAGAAAAAGCCCTGACAAGTCAGGGCTTTTGAATTTTGGAGGCGGGAGTCGGAATCGAACCGGCGTACACGGCTTTGCAGGCCGCTGCATGACCACTCTGCCATCCCGCCATTGGGATATGCCGCATTGTAACCGCTCGCTGTTGCCATCGAGGGCGCCCTTCGGATCGATCGCCGCGGGCTTTTCGGCAAATAAAAAGGGAAGCCAGGCTTCCCTCTGGATTTGGAGCGGGAGACGAGTCTCGAACTCGCGACCTCAACCTTGGCAAGGTTGCGCTCTACCAACTGAGCTACTCCCGCATTGTCATGCGTACTACCAATCCAACCGTTTCTTAAAACTTCGCTGCTGGGCTAGCGCCGTAGCAGCGAGAAGGAGATTATGTCTAAACCGTGATTCAGTGTCAAGCATCTGCACCGAAAATTTGTGAAGATTATTCTCTCCGACCGCGCAAATCCCGCGTCTTCAGGGAATTGCACTCACATCTTGCCCGCGCCTCGCTCTCGAATCTGCGGCCACGCGCGGCGCAGATAATACATCATCGACCACAACGTGAGAATCGCCGCCACGTAGATCAGCCATGTCCCCCAGAACCGTGAGTCGAAGTGCCACGCCCCCCAGACGACCGTGCCGTTGAACAGCAACAGCGGAATCGCCACCATCTGCGCCGCTGTCTTGACCTTGCCCAACTGATGCACCGCCACGCTGCGCGACGCGCCAATCTGCGCCATCCACTCACGCAACGCCGAAATCGTGATCTCGCGGCCAATGATGATCAACGCCACCAACGCATTGATCCGCCCCATCTGCAACAGCATCAGCAGCGCCGCCGCGACCATCAGCTTGTCCGCCACCGGGTCCAGGAACGCGCCGAACGCCGACGTCTGGTTCCAGCGCCGTGCGAGAAAGCCATCGAACCAGTCGGTCAGCGCCGCCAGCACAAACACGCCGCAGGCCACCCAATTCATCTCGACCGGCGACAACCAGGTTGGCGGCACGTAATAGACGCCGACCACCAGCGGGATCAGCACGATCCGGAGCCAGGTCAGTAATATCGGAACGTTAAAGGGCATGGCAGCATGAGTTCGGCAAACGGCGGTCGACACACGGCGCCCTCGGCAGCCGTACCAGACCCGCATTGTGCCGTGTCTGCCCCGTAGCGACAAGGCCGAGCCGCCGCGCAACGGTTGACATGTGCGTCGGTGTGCCCCTATCTTGCTTGCAACCCTCCGCCAATAGCACCGATCTCGTGAAACCGCCCTGGCCCTTGCCCACACTACGACGACCGCTGCTCTCACCCCACATCCTCATCGCGGCACTGGTCGGGATCGACGGTCTGCTGCTCGTCGCCTCCGTGCTGCTGCGCGTGCCCGGTTCACTGCTCATCGATCTCTTCGTGCGCGGCGACCTCTCGGCGCTCGAGCGCATCGAAGCCAGCCACCTGCCGCGGTTGCTCTTCGGCTTGAACGCCATCGAGCGCATCGACTTCTCGCATCTGCCCCGTGCGCTCGCCGGCCTGTCGCTCATCGCGCTCGCCTGCGGACTCGTCATCCGCGCGCGCACCGCCTGGGCCTTCACGCTCGTCATGCTCGTGCTGGCCGCCGCCATCAATTTCCACCTGAACATTCGCTTCGACCTGACGTTCGCGCTCTCGCTCGCCTGCATTGCGCTATTGCTCTGGTACTGGCGGGAATTCGACCGCGCCAGCTTCGCGGCGGCCACGCTCTACACGCTCGTCGCCGTGTTCGCGCTGCTCGTCTACGCCACGTTCGGCACCATGTATCTCGGCCACGAGTTCGCGCCGCCTGTCACCGACCTGGCCACGGCGTTCTACTTCGCCATCGTCACGATGACGACCGTCGGCTACGGCGACATCGTGCCGCACAGCGTCGACGCACGCCTGTTCACCGCCTCGGTCATCGTCTTCGGGATCAGTGTCTTCGCAACGTCGCTGACCGTCGTCATCGGCCCGCTCGTCGGCGGCAACCTAAAGAAAATTCTCTCGGGGAGGTTCACTCACGTGATACGAAAGAACCACTTCATCGTGGCCGGCGCATCGCCGCTCGCGATCAACGTGCACCACGAACTCACCAAGCGCGGCTGGCCGGTCACGGTCATCATCGCGAGCGGGAGCGATAACCCGTATCCCGAGGAGGCGGATGTCATGCACGGCGATGCCAGCGACAACACCGTGCTCACCCACGCCGGCATCGAACACGCCAAGGCCGTGCTCGCTCTGCGGGCCGACGACTCGGAGAATGCCTTCATCGTGCTCGCCGCGAAAGAGATCGCGCCAACGGTGCGCACCATCGCGTCCGTCAACGACAGCAAGCACCTGAGCAAACTCAAACGTGTTCAACCCGACATGATTTTCGCGCCCCCCGTCGTCGGCGGCGAGCTGCTCGCCCGCACGCTGTCCGGCGAGACCGTCGACAACGAGACCGTCATGCGCCTGCTGTTCCACGGCGATACGTAACGCGCGGCGCGCGTCAGTGCAGTTGGCGATAGATCTGCTCGGCGAGCGTTGTCGAAATGCCGTCGACACTGGCCAGTTCGTCCACGCTGGCCGACGCCACCCCTTGCAACCCGCCGAACCGCATCAGCAGGCGCTGACGGCGCTTCGCTCCGATGCCCTCGATCTCCTCGAGCCGTGACGTCTGGCGCGCCTTCGCGCGCTTGGCCCGCATGCCCGTGATCGCAAAACGGTGCGCCTCGTCACGAATCTGCGCGATCAGCATCAGCACAGCACTCTCGCGCCCCAATTCCAGCGGCGCACGCCCATCGGCAAAGATCAGCGTCTCAAGCCCCACTTTTCGGCCCTCGCCCTTCGCCACGCCGACCAATCGACCAATGTCGATCCCCAGTTCGACGAACACCTGGCGCGCCACCTCGACCTGCCCCTTGCCGCCGTCGATCAGCACCAGTTGCGGCAGATTGGCTTCCCCGTCGGACGCTTCGGGTGCGGCCGATGCGCCGCTAGTATCGGCAGACCCGTCGGCTTGCAGCGACGCCCCGTCGTCCGGCAGCACCCGCGTCTCGGCTTCGGCGCGCGCCACGTCCGCGGCCACGGAGGACGGATCGGCCGCATCGCTCACATGAGCGGCCGCCTCCATCAAGCGACCATACCGCCGCGTGAGCACCTGGCGCATTGCCGCATAGTCGTCGCCCGGCGTAATGCCCGCGATGTTGTAGCGCCGGTATTCGCTCGTCTGCATCTTGTGATGATGGAACACCACGCACGACGCCTGCGTCGCCTCGCCTTGCGTGTGGCTGATGTCGAAGCACTCCACCCGCAGCCGCGCCGGATCGTCGATATCGAGTCCGATGGTTTGCACCAGCTCGCGCGTGCGGGCCTGCTGACTCCCCTGCTCCGTCAACAAACGCGTGAGCGCGAGCTGTGCCCCCTGTTGCGCCATGTCGAGCCACGCGCGCCGTTGCCCCTGCGGCTGACGCACCATCGCAATGCGTCGGCCCGCCTGCTCGGACAACGCGGCGAGCAACTCGTCGCTCGGCAACGCATGGCTCACGACCAGCACCGGTGGTACCGACTGTCCCAGGTAGTGCTGCGCGACGAACGCTTCGAGCAAACGCGATTCGAGCGATGCCAACGGGGTATCCGACGGCATGTCGTTGGCGATCTCGCGCGCCTGTGTGGCGGCATCGTCCGCGTTGGCCTCGGACGTTTCCGGCGCGAGCGCCTCGTCCGGCTCGAATTCGTCGGCAATCCCGCCTTCGACACCGCGCTCCACGTGCGCCGGGAAATACGCCTTGTCGCCAAGGTGGCGTCCACCGCGCACCATCGCGAGATTCACACACGCGCGCCCGCCCGCATAGGCGACCGCGAGGATATCGGCATCGACGTCCCCGGCCGTCTCGACGGACTGCTGCTGAAGCACGCCCGAGAGCGCCTGCATCTGATTGCGCACCACGGCGGCCTGCTCGAACTGGAGCGCCTCGGCATACGTCATCATTTTCGCTTCGAGCGCACTCAGCACTTCGCTCTGACGTCCCGAGAGAAATGCCGCCGCGTTGTTCACATCGCGTGCGTAGTCTTCATCCTGAATGGCGCCCACGCAAGGCGCGCTGCACCGCGCGATCTGATGCAGCAGGCACGGCCGCGTGCGATTCGTGAAGACGGAGTCCTCGCAGGTGCGCAACTGGAAGACTTTCTGCAGGATCTGAATGCTCTCGCGCACGGCCCACGCGCTGGGGAACGGTCCGAAGTACTGTCCACGGCGATCCACCGAGCCACGGTAGTAGGCCATGCGCGGATACTTGTGCTGAGTGAGCTTGAGAAACGGATACGACTTGTCGTCGCGAAACAGGATGTTGTAACGCGGATGCAACGCCTTGATCAGATTGTTCTCAAGCAGCAGCGCTTCGGTCTCCGAGCGCGTGACAGTCGTCTCGAGCTTCGCGATGCGCGCAACCATGAGCGCAATGCGTGGGGAAAGCTGCGTCTTGTTGAAGTAGCTCGACACGCGCTTCTTCAGATTGCGAGCCTTGCCGACGTACAGCACGCTGCCCGCTGCGTCGTAGTAGCGATAGACGCCGGGCAGGTTCGGCAACTGGGCAAGCACCGTGCGGGCGTCGAACGCCTCGGTGCAGGGCTGAGCGGCATCCGCCGTCGTGGCGACCGCGGGGGCCTTGGCGGATTTGGCTTTGCGGGACTTGCGCGGCGGCGTGACGTCGTGGGCGTCTTCAGTCATGAACTCAGGCATCGGAGCGTCCCCGGGGGCGAAACCGTGCGATCGCGGCGGCACGCAAATTGTGTGCGACGGCATCGTCACGCGTCGCCAGCAGGCGCAGGGACTAGAATCCGAAGTTTAGACCAATCCGCGTTGCCGCCTCTCAATGTCCCTGCCCACTACGTTCTCGCCCGCCGCCAGTACCCTGCCTCTGGTGCCGCGCTGCGATCTGTTCTGCACTGTCGTCGACAATTTCGGCGACATCGGCGTGTGCTGGCGGCTCGCGCGGCAACTCGTGCGCGAACACGGCTGGTCGGTGCGGCTGTGGGTGGACGATCTCGCGAGCTTCCGTCATCTGCGCCCCGACATCGATCCCTCGCTGGCCCGGCAACGCTGCGACGGCGTGGACGTACGCCGCTGGGATGCCGACTTCGGCCCGATCACCGACGACAATGCACCCGGCGATATCGTCATCGAAGCGTTTGCCTGCCAGATTCCCGACGCCTGCGTTCAGGCGATGCATGTGCGCAAACAGGCGGGACACGCGCCTGTGTGGATCAACCTCGAGTACCTGAGCGCCGAAGACTGGGTCGAGGGATGTCATCTGCAAAAGTCGATACACCCGCAACTGGGGCTCGTCAAAACGTTCTTCTTCCCGGGCTTCACGGAACGCACGGGTGGGCTCGCGCGCGAACGGGAGCTGTTCTCGCGGCGGGACGCCTTTCTTGCGTCCCCCGAGCTTCGCGACGCCTGGTGGCAGCGCACGGTCGGGCTGCCCGCCGCACCGGATAACGCGTTGGTCATATCGCTCTTCGCGTATGAAAATGTCGCGCTCCCGGCGTTGCTTGCGCAGTGGGCCGCCAGCGAGACGCCCATCGTCTGCCTGGTTCCGCCAGGTCGGATCGCACCATCGGTCGGTGCCTGGCTCGGCCGGGAGGCGCTTGCGCCACGCGAATGCGCAACGCAAGGCGCGCTGACGGTGTACGGGCTGCCGTTCGTTCCGCAATCCGAGTTCGATACGCTGCTGTGGGCGTGCGATCTCAATTTCGTGCGTGGGGAAGATTCGTTCGTGCGTGCGCAATGGGCGGCGAAACCGCTCGTCTGGCATATCTACCCGCAAGACGACAACGCGCACCACGTGAAACTCGACGCGTTTCTCGACCGCTATCTGAGCGATCCGAGCGCCGACTCGCCGGCAACCGGCGCCTTGGGACACGACGCACGCGAGGCGCTGCGCACTTTCTGGCATCTCTGGAACGGCTACGCCAGCACCCCGCCCGACTGGCCGGCACTGGCCGCCGTCCTGCCCGAGCTGAATCGCCATGCACGCGAGTGGGCAAGCAGGCAGGCGGCCCTCCCCGACCTCGCGCGACAGTTGGCAAGCTTCACCGAAAATCAGGTAAAATAGCTGGTTTTTCAACGCTTTGCTGCTGAACCTGCTGCACCGGACCGTTTCCAGGCGGGCGCGGGAATCAAGCGGCGAGTGGGCGTATGGAAGCGCTCAACAAGCGGCAAATCGCTTATTTCGTCACAGGATCTCGTTTTTTATGAAAACCGCTCAAGAACTCCGCGTCGGTAACGTCGTCATGATCGACGGTGAGCCCAATGTCGTGCTGAAGACCGAATACGTCAAGTCGGGCCGCAACTCCAGCGTCGTCAAGATGAAGTACAAGAAGTTGATGGGCGAAGGCCGTGGCGAATTCGCCTACAAGGCCGACGACAAGTTCGACGTCGTTGTGCTCGACAAGAAGGAAGTGACCTACTCGTACTTCGCCGACCCGATGTACGTGTTCATGGACGCCGACTACAACCAGTACGAAGTCGAAGCCGAAAACATGGGCGACGCGATCAAGTACCTCGAAGACGGCATGAAGTGCGAAGTCGTTTTCTACAATGAAAAGGCCATCTCGGTCGACCTGCCGACCTCGCTCGTGCGCGTTGTGGAATACACCGAGCCGGCCGTCAAGGGCGATACGTCGTCGGGCCGCGTGCTGAAGAACGCCAAGATCAACGATCTGCTGGAAATCCAGGTACCGCTGTTCGTCAACACTGGCGACAAGATCGAAATCGATACGCGTACCGACGAGTACCGCAGCCGCGTCTAAGCGATTGCGACTCGGCCCGCGCCGTCCACGGACGACGCGGCACGATCCGCGACCGTCAGGCAACAAAAAAAGCGCTCTTCCCGTCAGGGTTGAGCGCTTTTTTGTTTGGCGGGCGTGTCTCGCTTACGCGCCGAACGTCTCCGTGATCAGACGCTTTGCCGCCTGATATTCCGGCTGCGCGAGCATCTTTTCCCAGCCGTGCACCTTGCCGCGGCCCTGCAGATGCTTGATGCGGCGCTGAGACGCGGTATCGGGCACCGACTTCATTTCATGCAGCAATCGGTCCGCCTTTTCCGGACTGTTGCAGATGAGGACCATGTCGCAGCCGGCGGCCATGGCGGCGTGCGCCGCCGTCACGACATCGCCGGCAGCGCTCGCCCCCTGCATCGACAGGTCGTCGCTGAAAATCACTCCGTCGAACGCGTACTTGCCGCGCAGGATTTCCTTGAGCCACTTGGCCGAGAATCCGGCGGGGTTCGGATCGACCTGCGGGTAAATCACGTGCGCCGGCATGACCGCCGCCAGCGACATGCCGAGCCAGTCATACGGTTGCGCATCGACGCTGAGGATCTCGTCGAGCGAGCGCTCGTCGACCGGAATTTCGTGGTGCGAGTCGGCCGCCACGAAACCATGCCCCGGGAAGTGCTTGCCGCAGTTCGCCATCCCGGCGAGCAGCAGGCCGTGATTGAGGCTCTTGGCCAGCATGGCCACCACGCGCGGGTCGGCGTCAAACGCACGATCGCCGATGACCGCCGACGTTCCGTAGTCCAGGTCCAGCACGGGCGTGAAGCTCAGGTCGATATCGCACGCGCGCAATTCGGACGCCAGCACATAGCCGACGGCCGTCGCCACGCGCGTAGCCTTGAACACGTCGTCGTGCCAGAGCTTGCCCAGCTTGCCCATGGCCGGCAGGTGCGTGAAGCCATCGGTACGAAAGCGCTGCACGCGCCCGCCCTCATGATCGACAGCGATCACGATGTCGTCGCGCAGGTCGCGAATCTGCTTCGTGAGCGCACACAGTTGCGCGCGATCGTCAAAGTTGCGGGCGAACAGGATCACCCCTCCGGTCAACGGATGGTCGATGCGACGGACGTCGTCTTCGCTGAGGGTCAGCCCGACGACGTCCAGCATCACCGGGCCCGGCCTGCGCTTCGTCATTGCGTTTTCTCCGATGCAATATTGCGAATGTTGCCTACATTACGTGATGCGATCGCAAAGGCGACCGCATACTCTTTCTCGTCCGTGATCGAAATCTCGATCGACAGTTGCCGCTCGGCCAGCCACTGCACCAACTCGCCCGACGCCACCACGACCGGCTTGCCAGATGGCGCATTGAGCGTTTGCACGGCACGCCACGTCATCGGCCACCGCATACCCAGCCCGATGGCCTTCGACACGGCCTCTTTCGCCGCGAAGCGCGTGCACAGATACGCGAGTCCGCGCACGGCGGACCGGCTCTGACGCGCGTGATAAACCTTGAGTTCCTCGGGCCCCAGCACGCGCTCGGCGAACCGCCCGTGGGTGCGCGTCATGACGCCGACAACACGGCTGATCTGGAGGATGTCCGTGCCTACGCCGTAAATCACCGTGCCCCCGGACTCAGGGCCAGCGGCACGCTCGCCTGGCGGCGGCACGTCGGGGGACGAAGGCGACGGCATCGTCGGATCGCTCATGGGCAGCGCCTGATGGTGGGAGGAAAGGCGTCGTGACTCAGCCGCGCGCCGCAATGCGGCTGGCGACCATGATGGCCTTCATCTCGCGCACGGCGTTCTCCCAGCCCGCGAAGAGGGCGTGGGCGACGATCGCGTGTCCGATGTTCAGTTCGGAAATGCCTTCAATCGCGGCGATCGGCTGCACATTTTCATAATGCAAGCCATGTCCGGCGTTGACGCGCAGGCCCAACGACAGACCGAGTGCGACGGCACGTTCGATGCGAGCGAACTCGGCCTCGCGCGTGGCCTCGTCGTGCGCCTCCGCGTAGCGGCCGGTGTGCAGCTCGACCACCGGCGCGCCCATGCGCGCCGCCGCGCGGATCGGCGCTTCGTCCGGATCGATGAACAGCGACACACGGCTACCCGCTTCGCCGAGTTGCTGCGTCGCGGCAGCCACACGGTCGTACTGACCGACTACGTCCAGCCCGCCTTCGGTCGTCAGTTCCTGACGACGCTCCGGCACCAGGCAAACGTCGTGCGGCTTGGTGCGGCATGCGATCGCCAGCATCTCGTCCGTCACGGCACACTCGAGGTTCATCCGCGTGAGCAGCTTGTCGCGCAGATTCGCCACATCGCTGTCGCGAATATGACGACGGTCTTCACGCAGGTGCAGCGTGATGACATCGGCGCCCGCCGCTTCAGCCAGCAATGCCGCCCTGACCGGGTCGGGGTAGGCCGTACCGCGCGCGTTGCGCACCGTGGCGACGTGATCGATGTTCACCCCGAGGTCGATGGGGTTGCCGTGGAAGAAGAGGCTCATAGTTTTTGCAGGTCGAGCAGGATCTGCCGCGTGTTGAGCGGAACGCCGCCCAAGTGGTGGTTGAGAAGAAAGCGCATGAGCAGCTTGCTTTGCTGTACGGTCTGCACCCGGGAATAATCGTCTTGCTCCATGTCGAGCAACGTCTGCCCGATGACGACCGGCCAGTCCGACGGTTCATCGCCGCCCGCTGGGCGTACCCCCCGGTCGGGATGAAACACGTAGCGGCGCTCGGGCGCGACCTTGCCGCGCGTCTGCGTGCAGCGGTCGAACGCCACGGCGTAACCGGTCTCACGCAGCAGCACGCGCTCGAATGCCCGCAGGATGATGCCCGCCGGCTCGCCATGCGCGAGATGATGCAGCGTGGTCAGATAGTGCTGGAAGAGTTTGTCATGCGGATCGTCGCGCGCGCAGAACTTCACCAGCAATTCGTTCAGGTAGAACCCGCTGAGCAGCGCATCGCCTTCAAGCGGACGCAATCCGCCAACCCACTCGGCCTTGGTCAGCGTACGCAGCTCTGCCTTGCCAAGCCAGGCGAGCGAGAGCGGCTGAAACGTCTGGAGTACGCCACGCAGCGCCGAGTGCGGACGTTTGGCACCCTTCGCCACGAGCGCAACACGTCCGTGGTCGCGCGTGAGCACGTCGATGATCAGGCTGGTTTCGCGGTAGGGATAGCTGTGCAGCACAAAGCCGGGCTGCTCGGTCACGCGGCTTTGCTCGCGCTCGGCCGCCCGGGCGGGCGATGGCGCACGGCGCACGCGTTTCGCTTCGCGCTTGACGGTATCGGTGGCGGCTTCAGCGTGCTGGAACGCATCCGACGCATCGTCGTCGACAGTCCGTGCGCGCGCGCTGCGCGCCTGGCGAGCCGGTCGCGCCCCAATCGCCCCGGCGTGCGAGGCACGAAGGACAGACGTCAGCGGCGCACCGGCAGCCGACACACTGCTTGCCGCCAGCGTCACATCGTCCGGCGGTGCAATATCGTCACGTAAGGTGTCAGGTTCACTCGTAGCCATACGCCCGCAGGCCGGCCTCGTTGTCGGCCCAGCCACCCTTCACCTTGATCCAGACTTCCAGGTACACGGGCCCGTCGAAGAGCTTCGCCATATCGAGACGGGCATCGGTGGAAATCTGTTTGAGCTTCGCCCCCTTGTTGCCGATGATCATCGCCTTGTGGCTGTCGCGATCGACCAGAATCGTTGCGAACACGCGGCGCAGATCCCCTTCCTGCTCGAATTTGTCGATGATCACCGTGCTTGTGTAGGGCAGCTCGTCGCCCGTCCAGCGGAACACCTTCTCACGCAGAATCTCGGCCGCCATGAACCGCTCGCTTCGGTCGGTGAGATCGTCTTCGCCATAGATCGGCTCGCCTTCGAGCAGGTACGGACGCAACACCCCGAGCAACCGATGGGTGTCATCCGGACGCTTCGCGGACAGCGGCACGATCTCGCGGAAGTCGCGCAGGTCGCCCACCCTTTTCAGGAACGGCAGAATTTCCGCTCGGTCGGCAATACGATCGAACTTGTTGACGATGAGCAGCACCGGGGTGTTGTCGGGCAGCAGCTTGAGCACCTTCTCGTCGTCCGGGCCGAAGTTGCCCGCTTCAATGACGAACATGACGACATCGACGCTGGAAAGCGTGGAGGTCACGGCGCGATTGAGCGATCGGTTCAGCGCGGTGGCGTGACGCGTCTGAAATCCCGGTGTGTCGACGAAGATGTATTGCGCATCGTCCGTGGTGCAAATGCCGGTAATGCGATGCCGCGTCGTCTGCGCCTTGCGCGAGGTGATGCTGATCTTCTGACCGACGAGGGCGTTGAGCAGTGTCGATTTGCCGACGTTCGGACGCCCGACGATCGCCACGGTCCCGCAGCGAAAATCCGTCTTATCGTTCATGTTTGGAAACTCTCTTGAAAGGGGGCGGCGCATCGCGCTCTCCCCCTGAATGGGGCTCAGGCGGCGGCCGGGGGTTGCTTGGCGGCGTCCGACTTCTCGGCTGCAGGTTTTTCGGCGGACTTGTCGATGGGCTTATCCGCGGGCGCTGTCGGCGTGCGAGCGGCACCGTTGCCAACGGGCGCCGTCATGGCCGGCGCAGCGCGCATCTGCCCGACGCTCTCCGCCATTTTTGCCTCGGATGCCGCAGCCTTCGCCGCCCGCTTCTTCGCGGCCTTGGCGCTCTTCTCGGCCTTCGGTTTGGCCAGCGCCGGCATCTTCTGCACTTCCTCCAGCGCCTTCTTGGCGGCCGCCTGCTCGGCCGCGCGTCGGCTCGCGCCCGATCCGCCGGCCTTGATGTCGAGCTTCGGCACCGTGCACTCCACCTCGAACTGCTGGTTGTGCGCGGCGCCGTGCGTGGCGGTCACCGTGTACTGCGGCAGCGCAATCTTGTGGCCTTGCAGGTATTCCTGGAGCAGCGTCTTGGCGTCCTTGCCGAGCGTTTTCGGATCGACATGTTCAAGCACGGGCGTGTACAAGCGCTCGATCACGGCATACGCCGCCTCGAACCCGCCATCGAGATACATTGCCCCGAACAGCGCTTCGAGGGTATCGGCCAGAATCGACGGGCGACGGAAACCACCGCTCTTGAGTTCGCCCTCGCCCAGGCGCAGAAATTCGGAGACGCCCAGTGTCTGCGCGATTTCGTACAAGGATTGCTGCTTGACGAGATTGGCGCGCACACGCGAGAGGTCGCCTTCGTCGAGCTTGCCGTAGCGACGGAACAGGATCGCTGCGACCGAACAGTTGAGGATGGAATCGCCAAGAAACTCCAACCGCTCATTATTGGCGGCACTATGGCTACGGTGCGTCAGTGCTTGGCAAAGCAATTCCGCATCGTGGAAGCGGTACTGGAGACGTTCTTCCAGTGAGTTCAGAGATTGAGGCATGGCGCAAGTATAGCGCGACGCTCCCGCCCCGGCGCGCGCCGTCGCCAAGAAACGACGGGCCGGACCGCCTTGCGGCGGGCTTTTCGGACTCGCGAGAGGGGGGTGGGATCGGACATTTCCGGGGTGACGAAACGTCGATCTCCCCCGTGCCCTCTGCCCGTCGCAACAATTAATTCTAAATTAAAAATAATAATGCGGAAATCAGCTTTTTATTGCCAATTTCCGCATCAATCGAACCATCGCCCCGGGGGGCGGTGGTCTCCCCGTCGATCGGCAAGCTTACTGGAAGCCGCCCAAGCGCTTGAGGTTCGAGAAATTCATCCAGATGAAGAAGGCCCGGCCCACGATGTTTTGCTCGGGCACGAAGCCCCAGTAGCGGCTGTCCGCGCTATTGTCGCGGTTATCGCCCATCATGAAGTAGTTGCCCTCCGGCACCTTGCAGATCACGCCTTGGCTGTTGTACTGGCAGTTCTGCTTGTTCGGAAAGTCGTCGGCGCCCAGGATATACGGCGGCACGTTCGGGTCGTTCAGAATGCGGTGCTTCACGCCGCCCACCGTCTCTTCGAACTGCTTGAAGTAGGCGATGTGCTCCTCGTCGAAGTAGTCCGGCATGGCGGTCTCCGACACTGGCTGGCCGTTCACCGTGAGCTTCTTGTTCTCGTAGGCCACCACGTCGCCCGGCAGGCCGATCACGCGCTTGATGTAGTCCATCGACTCATCTTTCGGGTAGCGAAACACCATCACGTCGCCCCGCTTGGGTTCACCGATCGAGATGATCTTCTTGTTGACCACCGGCAGGCGAATACCGTAGTCGAACTTGTTCACGAGGATGAAGTCGCCCACGAGCAGCGTCGGAATCATGGAGCCCGACGGAATCTTGAACGGTTCGACCACGAACGAGCGCAGCACGAACACCGCGAGAATCACGGGGAAGAAGCTCGCCGAATACTCGAGCCACCATGGCTGACGCAGCTTGTCGTCGCGCACTTTCGCACGCGCACTTGCGATCACGCCGCTATCCTGTGAGCCGGAGCCCTGGATGCCAGACCCCTGCGTGGCAAGCTGCTGTTGATCGAATTGCGCCAAGGCGTCCTGTGCTGCCCGGCGGCGCGCCGGTTGAAACACCAACTTGTCGGCCAACCAGGCCACCCCGGTCACCAGCACCAGGACAAAAAGAATCAGGGCGAAATTCATGCGGGACCTGTCGCTTCGTTATTTGTCTTCGACTTGCAAAATGGCAAGGAACGCTTCCTGAGGAATCTCGACACTCCCCACCTGCTTCATGCGCTTCTTACCTTCCTTCTGTTTCTCAAGCAGCTTCTTCTTGCGCGAGATGTCGCCACCATAGCACTTGGCCAGCACGTTCTTGCGCAAAGCCTTGATGTTCTCACGGGCAATGATGTTTGCGCCGATGGCCGCCTGAATCGCCACATCGTACATCTGGCGCGGAATGATTTCGCGCATCTTCGACGCGACCTGCGCGCCGCGACGGCGGCTCTCCGAACGGTGCACGATGATCGACAGTGCGTCGATCTTGTCGCCGTTGATCAGCATGTCGACCTTGACGACGTCCGACGTGCGGTACTCCTTGAACTCATAGTCCATCGACGCGTAACCGCGCGACACCGACTTCAGACGATCGAAGAAGTCGAGCACGATCTCGGCCATCGGAATTTCGTAAATGAGGCGCACCTGACGGCCGTGGTATTGCATATCGATCTGCACGCCGCGCTTTTGCTGACACAGCGTCACCACCGAGCCGACATACTCCTGCGGCATGTACAGGTTGACCGTGACGATCGGCTCGCGCACTTCTTCAATGCGGCCCGGATCCGGCATCTTCGACGGGTTTTCCACCGTGGTCACCGTGCCATCGCGCTCGACCACCTCATAGATCACGGTCGGCGCCGTGGTGATGAGGTCCATGTCGAACTCGCGCTCCAGGCGCTCCTGCACGATTTCCATGTGCAGCAGACCCAGGAAGCCGCAACGGAAACCGAATCCCAGTGCCTGCGAAACTTCCGGTTCGTATTGCAGCGAGGCGTCGTTGAGCTTGAGCTTTTCGAGCGATTCGCGCAGCGCGTCGTACTGGTTTGCCTCGACCGGGTAGAGGCCGGCGAACACCTGCGGCTTGACTTCCTTGAAGCCCGGAAGCGCCTCGGGCGCCGGCTTGGTCGTGGTCGTCAGCGCATGCGTGACGGTATCGCCGACCTTCGCGGCGCCCAGTTCCTTGATGCCCGAGATGATGAAGCCCACCTGGCCGGCCGACAGCGACGGGCGTGGCTGCGACTTCGGCGTGAAGACCCCCACTTGCTCGACCGGGTAGGTCGCGCCCGTGGCCATCAACTGAATTTTTTCCTTCGGCTTGAGCGTGCCGTTGACGATGCGCACCAGCATGACCACGCCCACGTAGTTATCGAACCACGAGTCGATGATCAACGCTTGCAGCGGAGCGGCGGCATCGCCCTTGGGCGGCGGAACCTTGGCGATGAGCGCTTCGAGCACCTCTTCCACGCCGAAGCCGGTTTTCGCGGAGCAGCGCACGGCGTCGGTTGCCTCGATACCGATCACGTCCTCGATCTCCTGGATCGCGTTCTCCGGTTCGGCCGATGGCAGGTCAATCTTGTTGAGCACCGGCACGACTTCCACGCCCAGCTCGATCGCCGTGTAGCAGTTCGCCACGGTCTGCGCTTCCACGCCCTGAGAGGCATCCACCACGAGCAGTGCGCCCTCGCATGCGGAGAGCGAGCGGCTCACCTCGTAAGAGAAGTCGACGTGGCCCGGCGTATCGATGAGGTTCAGGTTGTACACCTTGCCGTCACGCGCCTTGTATTCCAGGGCAGCCGTTTGTGCCTTGATGGTGATGCCACGCTCTCGCTCGAGATCCATCGAGTCGAGGACCCGGGATTCCATTTCACGATCGGACAGACCGCCGCTCAACTGGATGATGCGATCGGCCAGGGTCGATTTCCCGTGGTCGATGTGGGCGATGATCGAAAAATTGCGGATATGGTCCATGAGGCGAGGCTAGAGAAGAGTCGGTGCCATCGGATTCGGCTCGGCAGCGACTTTCGAGAGAATCGGCAAACACGATATTTTAGCCGAAAGCGTGGCGATGCCGTCCGGAATCGCATGCATCACGGCAGTCCATCGGAATTGGCGGGAAGCTTGGGACGATCGGGCGTCGTTCGAGGCAGGGATGGGATAGAGCGAAACGTCAACCTGAGCGCAATGCGGCGGTGACCGCCGCTGCGTCGAAACGATACCGGCACAACTCGCGCTCGCCGAGCGCAAGCACCGGCACGATCTCGTCGTATTGCGCTTCCAGCGCCGGGTCACTGTCGACATCGATGACGGTGACGGAGAAATTCCACGCCGGACGCATCGCTTCGAGCGCCGCAAGCATGTCATCGCAAAGATGACACCACTTGCGGCCATAGAGCGTCAGCGCCGGCGCGTGCATGAGACAGCGATGTTACTTGCCGGGCGTGCGCGGACGCAGCGGCACGAATTGCGTGGCATCGCCGCGACGCACGAGGATCGGCACGAGGCGCTTCGGATCGAGCGCCTTGACCACCTCCTCAAATTGCTTCGCGCTGACGATGTCTGCATCGCCCACGCGCAGGATGATGTCACCCTGCTGCAAACCGGCCCGCCCTGCGGAACCTTCGGCCAGTTCGACCTGCACGCCACCGCGCAGCTTCATGTCCTTCTTCTGCGATTCGGTCAGGTCGGAGACCACCAGGCCCAGCGCATTCGGGTGGGGCGTGTCGGCACTCCCGCTCTGCGCCTTGGACGCCTTCGGCGTATCCGTATCGGCTTCCGCGACGGTGATGCGCAAGTCCTGATTCTTGCCCTTGCGCAGCACCTGCAGCATCGCGCTCGACCCGGGCTTGGTCTCGCCGACCATGCGCGGCAGGTCGGTCGCATGATCAACGGCCCGGCCCTCGAACTTCATGATGATGTCACCCGGCTGCACCCCCGCCTTCTCGGCCGGACTACCCGGCTCGATGCTGCGCACCAGCGCGCCTTGCGCCCGCGGCAGCCCCAGCGAATCGGCAACCTCCTTGCTGACCTCGCTGATCGCCACGCCGATCCGGCCGCGCACGACCTTGCCGCTCTTCTTGAGCTGGTCGGCTACGCGCATGACTTCATCGATCGGGATCGCGAACGAAATGCCCATGAAGCCACCGGTCTGGCTATAGATCATCGAGTTGATGCCGACCACCTCGCCGCGCATGTTGATGAGCGGCCCCCCCGAATTGCCCGGGTTCACGGCCACGTCCGTCTGAATGAACGGCAGGTAATCGCCGGTATCGCGGCCCTTGGCCGATACGATGCCCGCCGTTACCGTATTGTCGAGACCGAACGGCGAACCGATCGCCACCACCCATTCGCCAACGCGCAGTTTGTTCGAGTCGCCTACCGGCACGGTCGGCAGGTCCTTGGCGTCGACCTTGACCACGGCGACGTCGGTGCGCTTGTCCGCACCCATCAGCTTCGCCTTGAACTCGCGCTTGTCGGTGAGGGTAACGTAGATACTTTCGGCGCCATCGACCACGTGCGCGTTGGTCAGGATGTAGCCGTCGGCCGAGACGATGAAGCCCGATCCGACGCCGCTGTTCTGCTCTTCATCCGGCTGCGGCTGGCCGCGTCGGGGCGTACCGCCTTTCGGGCCCGGCTGCTGCGGCAGGGGCACACCGAAGAAGCGGCGGAACAGCTCGGCCATGTCGCCGTCCATGCCGGGCGGCAAGCCGCTCTGACTGCGGCTGACGCGCTCGGTCGTCCGAATGTTCACGACGGCCGGGCCGACCCGGTCAACCAACTGGGTGAAATCGGGAAGATTACTGACGAGTGGCGCCGCCGACCCTGAGGCCGGGGCGGCAAAAGCAGCAGGTGCCCCCGCCAATTGCGCGGCAATGGCGCCGCCAAGGATGACACGAAGCAGGAAGGTCTTCTTCATTGGAAGATCGTGGTGCGCGATAGTCTCGGAATGCTTGAAGGCAGCCCGGCCCCCCGACAGGGCATTGCGTCTGTCGGTGCCTCGCTGCCCGGACCGCACCGTCACCGGTTGCGGCCCACCCGACAGCCGGTCACTTCGCCGGCTGTTTGTACTCGATGCTGGAGGCGAACTGCTGCAAGGTTGCCTGCGGCACTTCGCCAAGCAAGGTCAGCCAGTAGTCACCGAAGCGCTTGATCAGAATGTTCGTCGCGCCGGCGCTGCCGTGGCCTTCCTTGCGCTCTCGCGTGGCCGGTTCGATAAATACCGAAAGTCCGGCCATGCCGTCTGAATATACCACCTGCTGGACTTCCAGCGGTTTGCCGTCGGCCGTCGATCGCATGGTGCGGCGCACTTCGCGCACCGCCTTGAACCCCGGCACCTTCTTGTCGACGTCGATGCTCCAGCCGGCATCGGACAGATGCATCGGCACGATTTGCGGCTTGATGACGTGCCAGCCGTGCGTTGCCTGGATGGCGTGCACGATGCGCGCCTTCTCACTCGGCACACCGATCGAGATCTGCGAGAATGCCGCCTGCTCGAGCAAATGGCCTTCGGCGTCGAGGGTCTGGGCGCGCAGCAACAGGCCGGTGTTGCGATCGGCCCACAACCGGTAGCCGAAGCGGTACTCGTCCTTTGGCGTGAGTTCGATCACCATGCAGTCAAAGCCCGCCATGCGCTCATTCGGCAGCAGCTTCGGTGCGTAGTAGTCGAGCACGTCGCGATTGGGCGTGGCGAGCAAGGCAGGGAACGAGTCCTTGCTCTCGCGCTTTTCCAGAAACACGGTCTTCTGCTCGGGAATGAGCGTGTAGACATCGTCGTTCTGTCGAAGAATGCGGCGCTGGCGTCCGTCCAGCGTCTCAAGCGCTTCGTACTCGTTACCCTTCTCGGCGAAGTGACTGATCTTCGACGAGCGCATGGTCGAACCACGCTGATAAACGAACGTACCGATGTAGTTCTGCGTCTGCGCCGCGCGGTGGATCTTGTTGAGCCACGCGCCGACTTCGCGCCGCTCGATCAGCGGGTCGTTCGTCGGCGCGGCAGCCTGGGCCCACGCCTGCGATTGCAGCGTGGTCGCCAGCAGCAAGGCGAACAGGAAGAAGGTGCGCCCGAGGGGCGCACGCGGCAAGGATTCGATACTCAGGCGCTGCATTTATTCGTCCGCTTGCGCCGAGGCTCGCATATAAGGGGAAACGCCCTGGCCGATCGGCGTCGGGGCATATTGCTGATGTGCCGCCAGATACTGGTCAAGCCGCGCATCGCGCAACACGATCAGATCGTTCGGTGCCCCCGCACTCGCCCCGTTGGCCGCCACGGCGGCTTGCGACGGTTGCGACAGCGTAACGCGCGTGAGGTTACTTCCGCCAGCGGCCGGCGTTGCGGCTTGAGCCAACACCTGCGGCTGCGTGCCGCCGGCGGGGTGATCCTGTAGGCGCGGCACCACAACCCATGACAGCGCCGCCACGGCCGCCGCGGCAGCCGCCGTTGGCAGCACGCGGCGTACGCGCAGGAATGGATTGATACGGGTGACGCGCGAGCCCGCGGTCTTGGCGCCCTGTGCGGCGCTTGCCTGGGCGTCGGCCAGTGCGGCCGGCGCGAGGAGGTGAGGCTCGGTTTCGAGGCGCGCCGAGAAGGCCGCCATGAAGGCCGACTCCGACCGCGGCAACGTCAACTCATCGGAACGCAGGGCGTCTCCAATCAAGTGGTAGTCGTCCCACAAAGGCCGGCCGGAAGCGTCAGCCTCATCCAGCAGGGCAGCCAGCTCGTCCGAATCGAATTCCCCGTCCACCAACGCGGAAATTCGCTCGGCTTGCAGCCCCCGCTGCGTTTGCACCGTCGCTGATCCCATGATATCCCCTAACGAAAATAACTTCCCCGGCGGCGCGCTCACCAGCGCTTGCCGTCAGGCGTGTCCAGCAGCGGCCTGAGCCGGCTGGCAATCGCTTCACGCGCCCGGAAAATTCGCGAACGGACCGTTCCGATCGGGCACCCCATGGCTTCGGCGATCTCTTCGTAGCTCAACCCCTCGATTTCCCGCAGGGTAATGGCCGTTCGAAGCTCATCGGGCAAAGCCTCCATCGCCGCGTTGACCGTTTGAGCAATCTGCTTGCTCATCAGCAACGACTCAGGCGTGTTGATATCCCTTAGTTGATCAGCCTCGGCAAAAGTTTCCGCTTCTTCAGCGTTCGCTTCAGTCGAAGTCGGTGCACGGCGTCCCTGCGTTGCCAGGTGGTTCTTTGCCGTGTTGACAGCAATACGATACAGCCAGGTATAGAACGCCGACTCGCCGCGAAACTGCGGCAAGGCACGGTAGGCCTTGATGAAGGCCTCCTGCGTCACATCCTCGACCTCGGCGGCGTCGCGCACGAGCCGCGATACGAGGCGGATGATCTTGCGGTGATATTTCGCGACCAGCAGCTCGAAGGCGGCTTTGTCGCCTTTTTGCACGCGCTCGACGAGCGCCTGGTCGATTTCTCGTTCACTCACCTGATTGGGATCCGTATTTTCTCTGGCGGCCAGGCCCCGGTCGGGCCTGATGGCTCCACGGCAGCACGGGCCACCGCGGCGGGAAGTGTCTGTTACGCCGCACGCCCGGGCACACTCACCGGAGCGTGGGTCAGCGGAACGGGACGCCTGCGCGGCGTCCCGCGAACCTAGACTCGCTGGAAGACCAGCGTGCCGTTAGTCCCGCCGAATCCGAAAGAGTTCTTCAATGCGACATCAATTTTCAGATCGCGCGCCACGTTTGCGCAGTAATCCAGGTCGCAAGCGGGGTCCTGATTGAAGATGTTGATCGTCGGCGGCGACTTCTGGTGATGAACGGCCAGCACGGTAAACACCGACTCCAGGCCGCCCGCGCCCCCCAACAGATGACCGGTCATCGACTTGGTCGAGTTCACCACGACCTGCTTGGCGGCATCGCCCATCAGGCGCTTGACGGCAACCGTCTCGGCGATATCGCCCAGCGGGGTCGACGTGCCGTGCGCGTTCACATAGTTCACGGTATCGGCATTGATGCCGGCATCGCGCAGCGCGTTGGTCATGGCGCGCAGGGCGCCGTCGCCGTCCTCGCACGGAGCGGTCATGTGATACGCGTCGGCACTCATGCCGAAGCCCTTCAGCTCGGCGTAGATCTTCGCGCCGCGCGCCTTGGCGTGCTCGTACTCTTCGACCATCATCACGCCAGCGCCCTCGCCCAGCACGAAGCCGTCGCGATCCTTGTCCCACGGACGGCTCGCCGTCGCCGGGTCGTCGTTGCGCGTCGACAGCGCGGTCATCGCGGCAAAACCGCCGATCCCCAGCGGCGACACCGTCGATTCGGCGCCACCGGCAAGCACCGCATCGGCATCGCCGTACTGGATCATGCGCGCAGCCTGACCGATACAGTGCAGACCGGTCGTGCAGGCGGTGACGATCGCGAGGTTCGGCCCCTTCAGGCCGTACTTGATCGACAGGTGGCCCGAGATCATGTTGATGATCGAGCCCGGCACGAAGAACGGGGAAATCTTGCGCGGGCCGCCTTTGAGCAAATCGTCATGCGTGTCTTCGATCATCGGCAGACCGCCAATGCCCGAACCGACCAGCACGCCAATACGTTCCGCGTTTGCTTCAGTGACGGTGAGGCCACTGTCTTCGAACGCCTGAATGCCTGCGGCGAGGCCGTAATGGATAAACGTATCCATGCGGCGCGCTTCTTTGGCCGACAAATACTCTTCGGTCTTGAAGTTTTTCACTTCGCCGGCGAATTGCACTTTGAATTCGCTCGCATCGAACTTCGTGATGTTGGCGATGCCCGAACGGCCTGCGACCAGATTCTCCCAACCCTCGGCAACAGTGTTGCCGACCGGCGAGATCAGGCCCAGACCGGTAATGACGACGCGACGACGACTCACGATACTCCCCTTCTTCTGCTGGGTCTTACAAAACAAAAGCCACAGAGGCGACAGGGATCGACCCTGTGCTCCCTGCGGCTGACAGGCATGCCTGGCGCCGGGAACCGGTCGGCACCCCGGCCGTCCAGGCGATCCTCCGCGGGCCTCTTAGGCCTTGGAATTGCCTTGAACGTAATCGATGGCTTGCTGCACCGTGGTGATCTTTTCGGCTTGCTCGTCCGGGATTTCCGTCTCGAACTCTTCTTCCAGTGCCATCACCAGCTCAACCGTGTCGAGCGAGTCGGCGCCGAGATCGTTCACAAAGCTGGATTCGTTCTTGACGTCAGCTTCGTTCACACCAAGTTGTTCGGCGACGATCTTCTTGACGCGTTGCTCAATGTTATCCATTCAAACCCTCCGGGGTAGTTAGTTCAGACAAGTGCGCGCATTTTAACAGGTTTGCCAAGCAAAGTTAGCCTGCGCCAAATAATGTTCAATATCGCTCAAAATTGCGCATTATCAGCACAATTCCCACGAAATTCCCTTAATTCATGAACATGCCACCGTTCACGTGCAGCGTCGTCCCGGTGATGTAACCCGCCTGCGGCGACGCGAGAAACGCCACGGCATTGGCGATGTCTTCCGGCGCGCCGAGGCGGCCCAGCGGAATCCGTGCCTTGAGCGCCTCGTGCTGCGCTTCGCCCAGCGCCTTGGTCATATCGGTGTCGATGAAGCCCGGGGCGACACAGTTGACGGTGATGTTTCGGCTGCCGATCTCGGCGGCCAGCGAACGAGCCATCCCGGCAACGCCCGCCTTGGCGGCCGCGTAATTGGCCTGCCCCGGGTTGCCCGCCGAACCGACGACCGACGTCACGTTGATGATGCGGCCGCTGCGCGCCTTCATCATCGGCTTGATGACCGCTCGCGACAGACGGAAGATCGCCTTGAGGTTCGTGTCGATCACGTCGTCCCACTCGTCGTCCTTCATCCGCATGGCGAGATTATCGCGCGTGATGCCGGCGTTATTGACGAGGACGTCGAGCTTGCCGTACTGCTTGAGGATGTCGTCGAGTGCCGCAGCCACGCCTTCGGCGTCGGTCACATTCAGGACGATGCCTTTGCCCGTCACACCGGCCTCGCTGAAGTACGCGGTAATGCCCTGCGCACCGGCTTCGCTGGTGGCGGTGCCCACAACCGTCGCGCCCTGGCGAGCGAGTTCGAGGGCAATGGCACGACCGATGCCGCGCGAAGCGCCGGTCACCAGCGCCACGTGGTTATCGAGTTGCTTGCTCATGAGAGAGATACCCTTGACTGTGTCTTACGAGAGTTGCACGCGCACGTCGCCGAGCGACGCCGGATCGGTGATCGCCAGCCCGGTGAGCGTGCCGTCGATGCGCTTGGTCAGGCCGCTCAACACCTTGCCCGGACCGCACTCGACGACTTGGGTCACCCCCTGCGCCGCGAGCCACTTGACGGATTCGACCCAGCGCACCGGGGCCGCGGCCTGACGCACCAATGCGTCCTTGATGCGGGCCACGTCGGTTTCGACGGCGACATCGACGTTGTTGACGAGCGGAATCTGCGGCGCGCTGAACGTCACGTCGGCCAGATATTCACGCAGACGATCCGACGCCGGCTTGAGCAGCGACGAGTGGAACGGCGCCGACACCGGCAGCACGAGCGCGCGCTTTGCCCCGGCGGCCTTCGCCAGTTCGCAGGCTTTCTCCACGCCCGCCTTCGCACCGGCGATCACGACCTGTGCCGGGGCGTTGAAATTGACGGCCTCAACGACGCCCGCGGCCGATGCTTCGGCGCAGACGTTGCGAACGGTGTCGTCATCCAGTCCCAGAATGGCCGCCATGCCCCCTTGCCCGACGGGCACGGCCTCCTGCATCGCTTGCGCGCGAAAACGAACGAGCGGCACGGCATCCTTGAACGCGATTACGCCCGCGGCGACCAGCGCCGTGTATTCACCTAGGCTGTGGCCTGCAACGAACGCGGGCTTGGCACCGCCCTCGGCCAACCATGCGCGGTACATCGCGTAGGCGGCGGTGAGCATCACCGGCTGAGTGTTGGTCGTCAGATTGAGGTCTTCGGCCGGGCCGGCGGCGATCAGCTTGCCCATATCCTGCCCAAGGGCATCCGAAGCTTCGGCAAGGGTCTCGCGCACTACCGCGTTGTCCGCGAAGGCATCGAGCATGCCCACCGATTGGGAACCTTGTCCCGGGAAAACGAAAGCGAATGTCATAGCGCCTGGTTTTGCAGTCAGATTCAGAAACATTGCGGCACCCTGTCGCGCACCGATCTGGCGGCGTGGGGCGCACTACCCCACGCGGCGCCCTGAAGGCCCATCGTCAGGTCCGCGTGGCGCCTTGGCGCCGGGTCCACTTACATGCGGAACAGCACGGCGCCCCACGTAAAGCCGCCGCCCACGCCTTCGATCATGACGTTCTGGCCCGGCTTGATGCGCCCGTCACGAACCGCGACGTCGAGCGCCAGCGGAATCGACGCGGCAGACGTATTGCCGTGCTGGTCGACGGTCACGACCATCTTCTCTTCCGGCAGTCCAAGCTTGCGGGCCGTGCTCGTCATGATGCGCAGGTTGGCCTGGTGCGGAATCAGCCAGTCGATCGCCGACGCCGCCAAACCGGCCTTCTCGAGGGCTTCGAGGGCTACTTTTTCCAGCACGCGCACCGCCAGCTTGAACACGGCCTGGCCATCCATATAGAGGAACGCTTCGCCCTGCACCGCGCCGCCGCTCACATTACCCGGCACGCACAGAATGTTCGCGTGGCTGCCGTCCGCATGCAGCGCGCTTGCCAGAATGCCCGGCTCGCTGGACGCCTGCAACACGACCGCGCCCGCACCGTCGCCGAACAGCACGCAGGTCGTACGGTCCGTGAAATCGAGAATGCGCGAGAAGGTCTCGGCACCGATCACGAGGACGTTGCGGTACGCACCGGTGCGAATGAAGTTGTCGGCCGTCGCCATGGCGTAGGCAAAGCCGGAGCAAACCGCCTGAATGTCGAACGCCGCGCAGCCGTTGTCGATGCCGAGCTTGTTCTGCACGAGGCAGGCGGTGCTCGGAAACACGAAATCCGGCGTCGACGTGGCGACGATGATGAGGTCGAGCTGGTTGGCGCTCAGGCCGGCCATGTCGAGCGCGCGCCTGGCGGCTTCCACCGCCATGTCGCTGCTCGTTTGATCGGGCGCGGCGAAATGGCGGGCCTGGATACCGGTGCGAGCAACGATCCACTCGTCGCTCGTCTCGATGCCACGGGTGGCCAGCTCGTCGGCCAACTGCTGATTGGTCACGCGGCGCGCCGGCAGGTAGCTGCCGGTACCAACGACGCGGGAATGAATCGCGGACTGAGTCATCTTATGATCGGTTAGAGCGCCGGAGCGAGGCCGCCGGCGTCAGAGCGCCGGAATGGCGCCCACCGGCTTGTTGTCCTGGAGCTGGGTCTGATTCTCATGCATGGCGCGCGACAAACGGTCGAGCACGCCGTTGCGAACTGCATCATAGCCGCGTTTGATGGCCCATTCAAACGAGTAGGCATCGGCGGAGCCATGGCTCTTGATCACGAGCGCACGCAACCCGAGCAATGCTGCCCCGTTGTAACGGCGATGATCGACGCGGCTTTTGAAGCGGGAGAGAATCGGCAGCGCAACGACAGCGATCACCTTCGTCCACCACGTACGGGTGAATTCTTCGCGGATCATGTCGCCGAGCATTTGTGCCAGGCCTTCGGAAGTCTTGAGGGCAACATTGCCCACGAATCCGTCGCACACGACGATGTCGGTCGTGCCGCGATAGATATCGTTGCCCTCCACGTTGCCGTAGAAGTTCAGCGTGGAGCCGCGCAGCAGCTCGCCCGCCTGCCGGATGACGTCGTTGCCCTTGATGACTTCTTCGCCAATATTGAGCAGGCCGATCGACGGACGCTCCTTGCCATCGACCGCCGCGACGAGCGCATGGCCCATCTCGGCGAATTGCAGCAAGTGGGTTGGCTCGCAATCGACGTTCGCGCCGAGATCGAGCATGGTGGTGTAACCACCCTTCTGGTTCGGCAGCACGGTGGCGATGGCGGGCCGCTCGATGCCCGGCAGCGTCTTGAGCACATAGCGCGAGACGGCCATCAACGCGCCGGTATTGCCGGCGGATACGCAGGCTTGCGCGCGCGCGTCCTTGACCAGGTTGAGCGCCACACGCATCGAGGAGTCTTTCTTCCTGCGCAGGGCGGTCTCGACGGAGTCGTCCATCGCGACCACTTCGGTCGCGTTGACCACGGACAGGCGCGGGTGATCCGTCGCGCGCAACTTTGCGAGTTGCGCGTTAATGATCTCCTGCTGTCCGACCAGCACAAGTTCGACATCGTCGGTGGACTGCACGAAGCGAACCGCGGCCGGCACCGTCACCGATGGGCCGTGATCTCCGCCCATGCAATCGATCGTCAGGGTGACTGTCATGTCGACGTGATTGGCTTGCGGTACAGGTAACAAAAAAAGCGGCAGGATAAGTGCCGCTTTTGCCACATCGGACGATCAAACAGCGCCATGATGGGCGCGTATCGCCTGGAGGGCCGAGTTTTAGTCGTTCTTGGTCTTGATGACCTTGCGACCACGGTAGAAACCGTTCGGCGAGATGTGGTGACGCATATGCGTCTCACCCGACGTCGGCTCGACGGCGGTCGCCGGCGCGGTCAGGAAATCGTGCGAACGGTGCATGCCGCGCTTCGACGGCGACTTCTTGTTCTGTTGAACGGCCATGATAACTCCTCAAAATATCGCGAAATTTTAACACAGTTCGAGCGCCGCCCTACGGTGTCGGCCTGTCGGCCCGACCTGTGCGACTAACGCAAACTTGTACTTTGGTGCGCCGGAGACCCGGCCGCACGTTACTTTCCGTCCTTGTCCGGCGAGCGCTTGAGCGCTGCCAGCGCCGCGAACGGAGACGGCTTATCCTCCTCTTCGGGCGGCGGCGCGGGTTCGGTCAACCCGTCGTCGCCCGTGGCCAGACTTTCGTGCACATTCGGACACACCTCATGCTTGGGCACGATCGGCAAAGCCAACAGCAATTCTTCCTCGATCAGCTCGCGCAAATCGAAATGTTTGGAGCCGACCAACGCCTCGAACTCATCTTCATCGAGGGGCCGGGCTTCCGCGGCTGCTTCGTCACGCACAACCTCGAAGGTCGTCTCCGAATCGAGCGGCTCCTGGTACGGCGTGAGACATCGCTGGCATTCGAGCCACATCGGGCCTTCGACCGACAGCGTCAGGAACTGCGCCACCGTGGGCTTCCCGTCGGCACGCAGCACCTGCTTCTCGACGCCTTCGGCGCGCCAGTGGAACACGCCCTGGGCGCGCCCCGACGCCGAGACTTCGGCAGGCACTTCGGTTACCATGCGCGGCAATGCCGCAAGTTGCACGTCACCTTCCGCCACCCGGCCGGTACGCGCGAATTCGAACAGATCGACGATATATTCGTTCATCACGCTCATCCTTGCCTTAGGCGCATCTGAGCGCGTTTTCAACGTCCCCTGCCACTCGCAGCGCCTTGATCCAACACCGTTTCCGGACGTTTGGACCCGTACCGCGCAGACTGGCGGGACCGAGCGCCAGATTGCAAAAGCCGTGAATTCTAAATAGTTTTTCGTTTCTCGTCAAACACTTAAACCTGATGACCGCACACCCCCCGCCACCCGTGATCCTGGCCTCCGGATCGCGCTATCGACGTGAGTTGCTCGAGCGCCTGCGCGTGCCCTTTACGGTCGACGTCCCGGACATTGACGAAACGCCCGCCCCCGGCGAGACGCCGCGCGATACCTCGCTGCGCCTGGCCCGTCAGAAGGCCCAGGCGGTGGCCGGGCGCCGACCGGGCGCCATCGTCATCGGCGCCGACCAGGTCGCGACGTTCGAAGGCCGCCAGATCGGCAAACCCGGCAATTTCGAGAACGCCATGACACAGTTGCGCGACATGCGCGGCAAGGTCGTCGAGTTTCACTCCGCCCTGTGCGTGCACGATGCCCGCAACGGCGAAAGTCAGGCCAAAGATGTCGTGACACGGGTGAAGTTCCGCAATCTGCCCGACGAGGTGCTCGCCGCCTATCTTCATGCAGAGACACCCTACGACTGCGCCGGCGCCGCCAAATCCGAAGGGCTGGGCATCATGCTGCTCGAAACCATCGAGAATGACGACCCGACCGCGCTCATCGGCTTGCCGCTGATTGCGCTCACGACCATGTTGATGAACACCGGCATTCGCTTGCCAGGCCCCGGCCCCAGCGCAGCAGGAGCGCCAGCATGAGCGGCACGCTGTATCTGATCCCGAATACGCTCGGCACGAACACCCGCGGCGGCCTGCCGGCGGTATTGCCTGAAGACGTCCGCAACGTGACGGCCGGCCTGACGTATTTTGTCGGCGAACAGGCCAAGAGCACGCGAGCATTCCTCAAATTGGTCGGAGTGTCCACGCCGATTCAGGAAATCGATATTCGCGAGTTGAACGTCAACACGCCGGCAGCGGCCATCGATGCGCTCCTCGCGCCGATGCTCGCCGGTGTCGATGGCGGCCTCGTCTCGGAGGCCGGCTGCCCGGCCGTGGCGGACCCGGGTGCGCTGCTGGTGCGACGGGCGCACGAGAAAGGGGTGCGCGTGGTGCCGTTCGTCGGCCCGAGTTCGATCCTGCTCGCCTTGATGGCCAGCGGACTGAACGGGCAGAGTTTCGCCTTCCACGGCTACCTGCCAACGGACGCGGCCGATCGTGCGAAGCGCTTGCGCGAACTCGAACAACGCTCGCGCAAGGAGAAGCAGACGCAAATCTTCATCGAGACGCCCTATCGCAACAAGGCCATGCTCGACGCGCTGCTGCAGACCTGCGACGCCTCCACCCTGCTGTGCGTCGCGGTCGACGTCACGCAGGACGGCGAGCAGATTGTCACGCACCGGATCAAGGGATGGCCTCAGGCGAGTATCGATCTGCACAAGCGCCCCGCCATTTTCCTATTTCTGGGCCAGTAACGCCTGATATCGGCCTCAGTAAAAGACAACGCCACGGAGAGCTTCCGTGGCGTTATCGCTTGCGTGCTTGCGTTCCGCGGTGCGTCGGCGTTACTTGAGCGAGAGGGTCGCGCCCATCATCATCGTCTTCATCGCCGCGGCACCCACGGCCGCACCGAAACGTCGCGCCACGCGCTCAGGCAAGTTTTCCTTGACGGTGTAGTCGACGAGATTCGGCGCCTTGAGTACGTCGCGGGCCACCGAATCGACCGTCCCGAGGCCGTCCGACAAACCCAGCTCGATCGAACGCTGGCCGGTCCAGAAAAGACCGCTGAACAGATCCGGGTCGTCCTTCAGTCGATTGCCGCGCCCCCTCTTCACCGCGCCGATGAACTGCTGATGGACCTGCTCGAGCATATCGAGGGCATACGTCTTCTGTTGATCCGTCTGCGGCGAGAATGGGTCAAGGAACCCCTTGTTACGCCCTGCCGTCAGCAATCGCCGCTCGATGCCGAGCTTGTCCATCAACCCGGTGAAACCGAAGCCATCCATCAACACGCCGATGGAACCGACGATGCTCGCCTTGTCGACGTAGATCTTGTCGGCGGCCGCCGCAACGTAGTAGCCACCCGAGGCACAAATCTCTTCGACCACGACATACAGCGGCTTCTTCGGGTACTTCGCCCGCAAACGCATGATGTCGTCATAGATCATCCCGGCCTGAACCGGGCTGCCGCCAGGGCTGTTGATGCGCAGAATCACGCCCGCCGCCGACGAGTCTTCGAACGCCGATTCGAGCGCCGCGTTGATCTTCCGGGCACTCGCCTGACCGTCGGGTGCGATCTCGCCGCTCAGCGTGACCAGCGCGGTATGTCTGCCGGAGCCGGCGCCGACCGTCGCCGTACCGCCATCGAAATCGGAAATCGACCAGATGACAAGCGCGACGATCGCCAGCACCAGCAGCCGGAAGAAGATTTTCCAGCGGCGCGACGCGCGTTGCTCGCGAATGCCGGCCATCAACACCTTTTCCAGCATTTCGCGCTCCCAGAGCTTCACCTCGCCCGGATCGCGGCCCGCGCCGCCCCCCGCTGCCGACGACGACCGCCCACCGGGCGGAGGAAAACCAGGTTCGGTGCGGGGTGAATCAGGCGGCAGGGCGTCAGCCATAAAGTATCCAGAGAACTTGGGGTAAAAGGCGAAAACTGCGGGCGAAAACGGCGATTGAAACCAGGATGTCGTGTCGTCAGTGTGCCGACGGTCCGGGCGCTTCGATGTACGCATCGGGCCACCAGACGACGGTCGTGTGAGCGGCATCGCCCCCGTTCGGGTCAGCCGACCGCTCCTCCACGCGCACGGGCTGCAGCGCACCGCCGCGACACGGGCCGCCAACGCAATGCCCCGTATCGGGCTCATAGGTTGCGCCGTGCGTCGCGCACATCAAGTATAAGCCGGACGTTTCGAAGAACTGCCCCTCAGACCAGTCGAGTTCCATCGGCACATGGGCGCACTGATTGAGATAGGCGTAGACGTGCCCGCCATAGCGAATCACGAACGCCGGAGTACGACGACCGCTCACGCATACCTCGAAACGCACGCCGCGCCCCCCATCCTCGAGCGCGGCGCCCGCGCAGATCGGCAGCGGCACGACGGACTCGCTCACACGCGCTCCAGCAGCCAGTCGCGCAGCTCGGCCACGCTCCCGGCGCAATACGCGGGCTCCAGCGCCACCAGTTGCTCGCGCGGATGCGCACCGCCGTAAGCCACGGCCACGGCGGACGTTCCTGCACTGTGCGCCATCTGCAAATCGTGCGTGGTATCGCCGATCATGACCGTGCGACGCAGGTCCTGACCGAGTTCGCGCGTCAGCTCTTGCAGCATGGCCGGATGCGGTTTCGAAAATGTCTCATCGGCGCAACGCGTTGCGTCGAACATCCGCATCAGCCCGGCGGCTTCGAGCGCGCGGTTCAGACCGACACGCGACTTGCCCGTCGCCACGGCGAGAAAACGGCCACGCGCGCGCAAGGCTTCGAGCAACTCACGGATTCCGGTGAACAACACGGTCTCCTTGTCGCCTATCAAATAATGAAAACGATAGCGCTCAGACAGGCGCGGATAGTGCGCAGGGTCGAGGGATGGCACGGCCATTTGCAGGGCATCGCGCAGGCCGAGGCCGATCACGTGGCTCGCGATCTCGTCGGACGGCACGGGCAGCCCCAGATCGCGGCAGGCGGCCTGGATGCAGCGGGTAATGGTGGGCGTCGAGTCCATCAACGTCCCGTCCCAGTCGAACACGACCAGGTCGAACTCAGGGCTTGGCATCGGCAGAAGCGCCTCGAAGTTGGTTCAGAAATTGCTGACATTCTGGCGGTAACGCTGCTTCCAACGCAATCGGCGTATCTAAAACCGGATGGTTGAACTTCAGCCGCCACGCGTGCAGAAACATCCGCTTGATGCCGGGACGGGTGCCGGGACGGGCCAATGTCTTGTTCAGCGTGAAGTCGCCGTACTTGTCGTCACCGACGATCGGCGTACCGCAATGCGCCAGGTGAACGCGAATCTGATGGGTCCGCCCCGTTTTCAGTTCCGCTTCGAGCAACGTATAGGGCGGATGCGACTCCATCATGCGAAATACGGTGTGCGATGCCTGACCGTCTTCCTGCACACGCACGCGACGCTCGCCCTCTGCCGTCACATACTTATACAGCGGGGCTTTGACCGCACGCTGACGGTCTCGCCATTCGCCCGTGACGCAGGCCAGATAACGCTTGTCCATCCGGTTGTGCCGAATCTGCTCGTGCATGCCGACGAGCGCCGAGCGCTTTTTCGCGAGCAGCAGGATCCCGGATGTTTCTCGGTCGAGACGGTGCACCAGCTCGAGAAACTTCAGGTGCGGCAGGGCGCGGCGCAGTTGCTCGATCACCCCAAACGACACGCCGCTACCGCCATGCACCGCCACCCCGGCCGGCTTGTCGATTGCCATGAGGTAATCGTCTTCAAACAACACGGGGAAGGTAGCGGCGGGAACGTAGGCCGGCGCTTCGGCAGCCGGCGCGGCAACGCGAACCGGCGGAATGCGGATGATATCGCCAAGAACAAGGCGATAGGTAGCGTCTATTCTTCCTTTATTTACGCGCACTTCACCGCTACGCAAAATGCGGTAAATGTGACTTTTCGGCACACCTTTGCACTCGCGCAAGAGGAAATTATCGATCCGCTGGCCGGCCGAGCCGTCGTCGACCTCGACGAGCCGAACCTGCGGCGCAGACGCCGGCGAAACCATTTTCTGCCGATTTTTGCCTAACTCATTCATTATGAATATAATTTGCCCAACGGAGGTGGTGGTAGCGGGAATCATGCCAAATCCCCACCTCTGTCGGTGCTGACCTCAAAACGGTATTTTACTTGCACCCCGGGCAGGCTGCTCGTCCGGTGACCCTGGAGCAGCGAGCGCACGCACATCACGCAGCGTCGGCAGGAAGTGGGCCCATAGGCCGCTTCGGTCGCAGCGCGCGTGATGCGGATAGAGTTGGTGGTTATAGAATTTTTTGGTGGTCAGCCCGGGTTTGATTGTCTGGGCTGATCGCTTTGCTGAGTATCGTTCGCGCAAGAGTCTTGGTGAGGCGCCGTCACAAGAAGAAAAAGTGTCGGCAGGCGCCCCGAGAAAACGCTGATGAAGTTTCTCGTCCAGTATCTCTTGGTAGGGACTGCAAGCCCGAAGTGATCCGCGCCGGGCCGGAATTTTCCGGTGCCTCGGCGGATCCGGGTGAGCGCGATAACGTATTCGCTGGCGCCATTGCGTCCGTTGGCCTCATCGCCCGGACCCCCCGGCAATTCTTCCACCCCCGGCTCGAACCTCGCGTGTTGGATAACTCGAGTGATACGTGCCCGACGCACTGCACATTGGCAACTGCGGCGGGTGGGAGTCGTTTTCATGAAACGCATGTTGTTCAACGCCACGCAGCAGGAAGAACTGCGCGTGGCAATTGTCGATGGGCAGAAACTCATCGATATCGATATCGAGACGGCCGGCCGCGAACAGCGCAAAGGCAATATCTACAAGGGTATTATTACCCGTATCGAACCCTCCCTCGAAGCCTGCTTCGTCAACTACGGCGAAGGCCGTCACGGCTTCCTGCCGTTCAAGGAAGTCGCCCGCGCGTACTTCCGCGAAGGTGCCGATGTGCGCAATGCGCGCATCCAGGACGCCCTCTCCGAAGGCCAGGAACTCATCGTTCAGGTCGAAAAGGAAGAGCGCGGCAACAAGGGCGCCGCCCTCACGACCTTCATTTCGCTGGCCGGCCGTTACCTCGTGCTGATGCCGAACAACCCGCGTGGCGGTGGCGTGTCGCGCCGCATCGAGGGTGAAGACCGCCAGGAACTGCGCGAGACGATGGGTCAGCTCGAACTGCCGGAAGGCATGAGCATCATCGCCCGCACCGCAGGCATCGGTCGCTCGGCCGAAGAGCTGCAGTGGGACTTGAACTACCTGCTGCAACTCTGGCGCGCCGTCGAAGGCGCCGCCACCAACATCGAACTGCCGCGCGACTCGGCGCTGATCTATCTCGAGTCGAGCCTCGTCATTCGCGCCATCCGCGATTATTTCCAACCCGATATCGGTGAAATCCTCATCGATACGGAAGAAATCTCCGAGCAAGCGCGTAACTTCATGCAGGTGGTCATGCCCGATCACCTCAATCGCGTGAAGCAATATCGCGACGACGTGCCGCTGTTCTCGCGTTTCCAGATCGAGCATCAGATCGAAACGGCGTACGCACGCCAAGTGCCGCTGCCTTCGGGCGGCGCGATCGTGATCGATCACACCGAAGCGCTCGTGTCGATCGACGTGAACTCGGCGCGCGCCACCAAGGGTGCCGACATCGAGGAAACGGCGCTTCGCACCAACCTGGAAGCGGCCGATGAAGTGGCGCGCCAGTTGCGTCTGCGCGACTTGGGCGGCCTGATCGTGATCGACTTCATCGACATGGAGTCGGCCAAGAGCCAGCGTGAAGTCGAACAACGTGTGAAGGACTCGCTCAAGCACGATCGCGCGCGCGTTCAGATGGGCAAGATCTCACGTTTCGGCTTGATGGAACTGTCGCGCCAGCGTCTGCGTCCGTCGCTGTCGGAAGGCACGCACGTAACCTGCCCGCGCTGCAATGGCACCGGCCACATCCGCGACGCTGAATCGTCGGCCCTGCAAGTCCTGCGCATCATCCAGGAAGAGGCGATGAAGGAGCACACGGCAGCCATCCACTGCCAGGTGCCGGTCGAAGTCTCCGCGTTCCTGCTCAACGAAAAGCGCCAGGAAATCAACAAGATCGAAGCACGCTTCAAGGTCGGCGTGCTGCTGATCCCGAACAAGCATCTCGAAACGCCGCACTATAAGCTCGAGCGCCTGCGCTTCGACGATCCGCGTCTGGATACCCCGAGGGCCAGCTACGTCCTCGCCGAAGAGGCAGCGCGTGCCCTGGAAGAGGATCCGGCGGCTTACAGCAAGAAGAAGGAAGACGTGCGCCCGCGCCAGGAAGCCGCCGTCAAGGGCATTACGCCTGAACAGCCGGCACCGGCCGCGCAATCGCGTCCTGCGCCCGTCGCGGCGACCGCACCCGCGCCTGCAGTCCCCGCACGCAGCGGTGGCTTCATCGGCTTTGTGAAGCGCCTGCTGGGCCTCGAGCCTGCAGCACCCGCACCGGTCCAGGCCGAAGAACCGGCCAAGCCCAACGCTCGTCCGCCGCGCGAGCGCCACGAACGTCCGCATCAGCAAAACCGCAACCGTCGTGGCAATGCTCGCGACGACAGCAAGTCCGGCAAGGACAACGCCGGCCAACCGGCGCGTGAAGGTCGTGAAGGTCGTGAGGGCCGCGAGGGTCGTGAGGGCCGCGAGGGTCGTGAGGGCCGTGAAGGTCGTGAGGGTCGCGCCGCCCGTCCGGAACGTGCCGAGCGCAACGAACGCGGTGATCGCAATGAGCGTCAGGAAGGCCGTGACAAGCGTGAGCGCGACGAAGCGCAGCCGCGTCAACCGGCTCAGGACGTGCGTGCCGAGGAAGGTCGCGAGCCGCGCGAAGGCCGCGAACGCGGCAATCGTCGCGACCGCAACGAGCGTCGTGATCGTCGTCAGCCCGAAGGGGAAGACGGCCAGCAAGCCACGCCGCAACGCGTCGCCCAAGCCGCCCCGCTCGTCGCAGAGCAGGAAGATCTCGAACAGGATCGTCTGACGGCGCAGGTTGAAGGCGCACCGCTTCTCGCGGGCGAGGAAGGCGAGCAAGGGGGTGAAGAGCGCCGCCGCAGCCGTCGTCGCGGTCGCCGCGGTGGCCGTCGCGAGCGTGAGGCCAATGAGCAGCAACTCCATGGCGAAGGCGATCAGGCCGAAGGCGCGATATCGACCGGCGAGGAAGGTGTGCAAGCCCCAGTGCTGACGCACGAAGCCGTCGACACCACCGCGACCGATGTCCCGGTTCGTGCGGCAGCGCCCGTCATTGCGGCAGAGACTGTCACGGCGGCCGATGTGCCGACGGTGCAGGTCGAATCGACGCCCGCCCCGGTTCACGTCGAGCCGGCGGAAGTCCCGGCGGCACACGTGACCGAAGCCGCGCCGTTAGCGCTGCCGGAAGTCGCGTCGCCGGTCATCGCCGAACCGATCGCCCCGGTCAACGTGGCACCGCTACCTGCAGTGGAAGTCGCCGCACCGGTGGTCCCGCCGGTCAGCGCGCCGTTGCCTGCAGCCACGCCGAGCCCGGCGCAGCCTATCGTCCCGGCCGAGGCCCTGACCGAGATCGCCGCCACGGCAGCCATCGCCAGCACCCCGGCGGACGTCAGCCCCGCGCCGATGGCATCCGCCGCACCGTCGACGCCGCTCGAGATCGTCGAAACGGCGAAACCGGTGCAAACGCCGGCACCGACCGCACCGGTAGCCACCGTTGCCGCGACGGAAGTCGCGACGACTCGGCCGGCCCCGGCCGCCGTAGCGCCTGCGCTGGAAAGCAACGCGCTGGAGTCGTCGCTGGCAAGTGTGGGTCTGGTCTGGGTCCACACGGACGCCGACAAGCACCGCGCCGCCAGGGAGGCCGCAGCGCAAGCTGCACCGGCACCGCACGTGCCGCGCGAGCGCCGTCCGTCCAAGCCGGCCAGCAGTGGCCCGATGGAGCAAGTGGAAACGCGCGGCTCGTCGGATCACGTGGCCTAACGTGCCGTAGCGAGACACTCAGGCGGCGGCACCCGTTCCGCTGGCGACCATCCGCCTGACGTGATGTTGGAAAAGGAGGCTTCGGCCTCCTTTTTTGCCATTGGGGATCGCTTTTCGCCTTGCGACCCCACGTTGTCCCGACTTGTGCCCGCCCGGCCCGCCCCGTATCGTGTCGCTCAGAACAGGTTTGACGTCCCGCAGCGAATGCCTGGGTCCCGATATCCGATGCTTATTTCGTCGGCGTCGGCGGCCAACAGGCCAATTCGTTAGAATGGAGACGCAAGCCAAGGCCCCACCATGACCGAAACGATCATCCGACTTACCGATCTGCGTAGCGACGCGCGTTATGCGACGTATTCCCCGCAAGCGCCCGCGCAAGTGCGCGCTGCCACCGGCCATCTCGAAGATGCGCTGGCGCGGCCACTGCACGACCTGCGAATCTCGGTGACGGATCGTTGCAACTTCCGTTGTGTCTACTGCATGCCGAAGGACGTGTTCGGCAAGGACTATGCATTCCTCCCGCAATCCTCCCTGTTGTCGTTCGAAGAAATCGAGCGGGCCGCGCGCCTGTTCGTCGAACATGGCGTGGAGAAGCTGCGCCTCACGGGGGGCGAGCCGCTGTTGCGCAAACACATCGAGCGTCTGATCGAGATGCTCGCCCGCCTGCGCACACCGTCGGGCAAACCGCTCGACATCACGCTCACAACCAACGGGTCTCTGCTGGCGCGCCGGGCGCAATCGCTCAAGGATGCCGGGCTCACGCGCGTGACGGTCAGCCTGGATAGCCTCGACGATACGATTTTCCGGCAGATGAACGACGTCGACTTTCCGGTCGACACAGTGCTCGAAGGCATTGCGCAAGCCCAACGCGTCGGTCTGGGCCCGGTCAAGGTCAACATGGTCGTCAAACGAGGCACCAACGATGGCGACATCGTGCCCATGGCGCGGCATTTTCACGGCAGCGGCGTGATGTTGCGGTTCATCGAGTACATGGACGTCGGCACGTCGAACGGCTGGCGAATGGACGAAGTGCTGCCGTCGGCCGACGTCATCGCCCGGTTGAACGACGCCTTGCCGCTCGAGGCGCTCGAGCCGAACTATCCCGGCGAGACGGCCCAGCGTTGGCGGTATCGCGACGGCGGCGGCGAAGTCGGTGTCATTTCGTCGGTCACGCGCGCTTTTTGCGGCACTTGTTCGCGCGCACGCCTGTCTACGGAAGGCAAGTTGTATCTATGCCTGTTCGCGAGCGCCGGTTACGACCTGCGCACGCTGCTACGCAACGGCGCGAGCGACGCGCAGATCTCGACCGTCATCGGCGACATCTGGCAGGGTCGCACCGACCGTTACTCCGCCTTGCGCACGGCGGCGACTGGCCTGCCCGAAAACGCCCCTCCGAAAGTGGAGATGTCCTACATCGGCGGTTGAACGGTCCGGGCACGGTGCCCGTCCGCTCGTCCGCATGCTTTCGTAATATCGAACTCTCACTCGACTCATGATTTTTGACGCCCCGGACGCCCATTGCGTCCGAGACTCCCTGAAGATTTCCCGGCGTGTCTCGCCCCCGAGCGCTCGCCTTGCGGCCCGACGTTTCGTCGCCGTCAGCCTGAGCGCTCTGACAGTGTTGTTGGCCGCCCTCGCGCCCGCGATGGCGCGCGCCGATTGCGACCCCGCCGGCCGCGACTTCGCAAATCGTGTGATGACCTACACCGGCCAGCTCGGCGAGCGCAATCCGTTGCGGCTCGTGCTGCGTCCGTCGTTCGGCGGCAAGCTCGAGGGCCGTTATGCCAATGCGTCGTCGCTGGGCGACACGTACCTCACGGGCAAGCTGGAGAACAAGTCGCGCCTGCATCTGACCGAGTTCGACGCGGGCGGCATGCCGCGAGCGACCTTCGACGGCGATTTCGCCGCCAACGACGAGGCTGACCGCCAACGCGGTGTGTCGTCCAGTTGCGAGGTCATTTCCGGTCAATGGAAGGATCTTCGCAATGGGCGCTCGGTGCCGTTCGAGCTGGCGCTCGCCAGCGTTCAGAACGGTAAGCTCGATCACCTCTACGGCGTTGCCGGCGTGGACGACGACGAAACGGTCAATCGTGCTGCCACGCAGTTCCGCAAGGGGGTTCTCGACGACCGGCGCGACGTGGTTGCTCAATCGATTCGCTATCCATTGCGCGTGTCGTTGCGCGGCAAGACGATGATGCTTCGGAACCCGAAATCGCTGCTCGCGCGCTACAACGAGATATTCACCGACGGTTACGTGCGCACCATCGGCGCGGCCGTGCCCCGCCTGATGTTCGCCCGCGATCAGGGCGTGATGCTGGGCAACGGCGCCGTCTGGTTCGATGCGTCCGGGCGCGTCATCGCGCTCAATCGGTCCTGACCGGTCCGCCGCCCGCCCATCGCCCTGGCATTCTGCCCCCCATGACTACCGCGCCGATCCCTCGTAGCGCTATAACCGGCCTGGTCCTCGCAGGGGGGCGAGGCCAACGCATGGGCGGACGCGACAAAGGCTTGCAACGATTCGCCAGCCGAACGCTGGTCGAGCACGTCCTCGAACGAATGCGGCCACAGGTCGCGACGTTGCTGATTAGCGCCAATCGACATCACGATGCCTATGCGGCGTTCGGCGCGCAAGTGGTGAGCGACGAGACGCCAGACTTTGCCGGCCCTCTCGCCGGCATGCTGGCCGGTCTGCGGGCAACGCGCTCGGACTACCTCCTCACCGCACCGTGCGACTCGCCCTACCTCCCCGAGGATCTTGGCGAACGGCTGGCGGCCGCGTTGAGCGCCGCTCGCGCCGACGCCGCCGCACCGCCTCTGGCGGCCTATGCCGTCACGGCACAGGGGCCGCATCCGGTCTTCGCCCTCTTGCATCGCACGCTCGCCGACGATCTTGCCGTCACGCTCGCGGCCGGGGAACATCGCGTCAGGGCGTGGCTGGCACGCCACAAGGCCGTACAAGTTCACTTCGGCGACGAGCGTCCGTTTTACAATGTCAACACGCTGGACGACCTCCAACCCGATACCTCCGATAGGCCCGATACGTCCGACACGCCGCGCGCGCCCTGATATTGCGGACACCGACGCGGCCCGATCTGTCGCCACCGCATTGACGGGATGCATGCCGGGGACTTGCCGGATGACGACGCCACACCATGACTACACTTGACGAAGCCCTGGCCGGCTTGCCGGACTACGACCCCAACCATATGACGGTCGAATCGGCGCGCGCCATCATTGCGCGCACCGCGCGTCCGGTGTCCGCCATCGAGCAGGTCGCCGTGCGCAGCGCGCTGGGCCGTGTGCTGGGTCGCGACGTCACGTCGCCGCTCGACGTTCCCGCTTTCGAGAATGCCGCCATGGACGGCTATGCCTTCGCCGGCAGCGTGCTGGCCGCCGGGGGCGACGTACGCCTGCGCGTGGCCGGCCGCTCGTTCGCCGGCCATCCGTTCGACGGCGTGGCAGCGCCCGGCGAATGCGTGCGCATCATGACCGGCGCCTTGCTGCCCGCCGGCTGCGACACCGTCATCCCCCAGGAACAGGTGCGGCGCGAAGGCGATACCGACATCGTCACCTTTGCGGCCAACGCTGTCACGCCCGGGCGCCACGTGCGTCACGTTGGCGAGGATCTGGCTGCCGGCCACACGGCGCTGCATGCGGGCAAGCGGATTCGCCCGGCCGCGCTCGGCCTGCTCGCCTCACTGGGGATTGGCGAAGTGCCGGTGCGCCGCCGCATTCGCGTCGCGTTCTTCTCGACGGGCGACGAACTCCGCTCGGTGGGCGAGCCACTCGCGCCGGGCAATCTCTACGACAGTAACCGCTACACGCTGTTCGGCATGCTGCAACGTCTGGGTGCCGAGGTGCTCGACCTGGGCGTCGTGCGCGACGACCCGCAAGCGATCGAGGACACCCTGCGCACCGCTTGCCGCGACGCCGACGCCGTCATCACGTCGGGGGGGGTCTCCGTTGGCGAGGCCGATTTCACCCGCGAGATGATGACGCGCCTGGGCAATGTCGTCTTCTGGAAGATGGCGATGCGCCCGGGCCGACCGTTCGCCTTCGGCGAACTCGAGACCGACGGCCATCGCGCGCTGCTCTTCGGCTTGCCGGGCAACCCGGCCGCTGTGATGGCGTCGTTCTACCACCTGGTTCGAGACGGCCTGTTCGCGCTGATGGGCGCCGAACCGCAAGTCACGCCCAACCTGCCGGTGCCGACGACAACGGCCATTGCCAAGCGTCCCGGCCGGACCGAATTCCTGCGCGGCGTGCTCGCCGCTGACGCGCAAGGCTGCTGGCGGGTGACGGTGGCCGATGCCCAAAGCGCCGGCATTCTGCGCACGATGAGCGAAGCGAACTGCTTCGTCACGCTAGGCACCGCTCGCGGCGATGTCGCGGCGGGCGAATTGGTCGACGTCATCGCGTTCGACGGGTTGGTTTAGCGCGAGCCTCTCGAATTCCCCTAAAGCGAAGCAGCGAAATTGCGATATATTGCCGGCGTCGGCGCTTCGACGATGTCGGCACCCAACCGAAAGCACACGTCAATGACAACAAAAAAGCAAATCACGTATATCAGTCCGGGCCAGACGGCCAAAGCGCTGGTGCTGGTCTATCTCACTTTCAGTATCCCGATGGTGCTCCTCGCGTTCCTCGCAGCGTTTTACCGCTACGGTGAACTGCCGGGTCTCGCATTCATTTCCGCGCTGGTCCTGAACGCCATCGTCGGTTTCGTGCTGCTCTGGATCGCCTGTCACGCCTACAACTGGGTGGCAGAGCGCTTCGGCGGCATCGAAGTTGCCCTGGGCGACATCCCCGAAGAAGAGCGCTGACCGCCACACCGGCGACGATTTGATCCTGGCGCGTCGAATGCATCGGGGGCATCCAAGGCACATGCCCCCGGCGCCGCGCGCCGTCAACCGTACCGCTTCTGATTTCCCTGCCCCATGTCCCTGACCCTATGTACCGCCAAGGCCGACGACGTCGGCGCGATTTACGGCCTGATGCGAGAGCTGGCCGTGTATGAAAAGTTGCTGGATATTTTCGAAGCAACGCCGCAGAGCGTGCACGAGGCGCTGTTCGGGCCGGCGCCGGCAGCCGAGTGCCTGATGGCGAAGTGGGATGGCGAGGCGGTCGGCTACGCGCTGTACTTCCACAACTTCTCGACCTTCCTCGGACGGCGCGGTCTGTACCTTGAAGACGTCTACGTACAGCCGTCGATGCGCGGCAAGGGCGTAGGACAGGCGCTCATGCGTCAATTGGCCGGCATCGCCGTCGAACGAGGTTGCGGACGCTTCGAGTGGACGGTGCTCGACTGGAATCAGCCGGCGATCGACTTCTATACCTCGCAAGGCGCGACGGTGCTGCCCGACTGGCGCGTGGTGCGCATGACGGGCGAGGCACTCGAGCGGTTCGCCAATCGCGGCGAATCTCCCGCGTCCCGAGCGTTCTGAGCACGCCACGGGTTGGGACATTCGGGAACGCTGCGAACGTCATCCAAGTCGGGACTGTCAGGCGCGTCGTGAACGTCCCGCGTCCGCAGGCGCCTGCGCGCGACTCCCCCCCGGGCGCTCACGCCTCGTCGTCGGCCTCCATCTCCACACCGAGCAGTTCGACCGCCTGTTCACCGGGCAAGGCTTCCACGGACTTGAGCTGACGCGCCATTGCGCGCGTTCGCACCTCGGCCCTGTCGATCGAACGGGTCACCGTCTCCAGTTGGGCCTTGGTCTTCGCAAGCACATCACCGAACTTGGTGAACTCCGTTTTCACCGCGCCGAGCACCTGCCAGACCTCACTGGAACGGCGTTCGATCGCGAGCGTGCGGAAGCCCATCTGCAGGCTGTTGAGCAGCGCGGTCAACGTTGTCGGGCCCGCCACGGTCACGCGATAGTCGCGCTGCAACAGATCCGAGAGTCCCGGACGCCGCAGCACTTCGGCGTAAAGCCCTTCCGTCGGCAGGAACAACAGCGCGAAGTCGGTCGTGTGGGGCGGCGCGAGATATTTGTCCGCGATGGATTTCGCTTCCAAGCGGATGCGCGTCTCCAATGCCTTCGATGCCTCTTCCACCGCCGCCAAATCGGCACGCTCCTGCGCGTCGAGCAGGCGCTCGTAATCCTCGCGCGGGAATTTGGCGTCGATCGGCAGCCAGACCGGCGTGTTGCTGTCGCCGTTCTGTCCCGGCAGCGCAATCGCGAACTCTACCCGCTCAGCACTTCCCGGCTTGGTCGCAACGTTCTTGGCGAACTGGTCGGGCGTCAGCAGTTGCTCCAGCAACGCCTGCAATTGCACTTCCCCCCAGATGCCTCGCGTCTTCACATTGGTCAGCACGCGCTTGAGATCGCCCACGCCGGCGGCGAGCGTCTGCATCTCGCCCAGGCCGCGATGCACCTGCTCCAGCCGGTCCGAGACCAGCTTGAACGACTCGCCGAGTCGCTGCTCCAGCGTGGCATGGAGCTTCTCATCGACCGTGCGGCGCATTTCTTCGAGCTTCGCCGCGTTGTTGACCTCGATGTCCTTGAGCTTCTGTTCGAGTGTGGCGCGCACTTCGGCCAGGCGCCGCTCGTTGCCCTCGGCCAATTGTGTGAGTTGTTCATGCTGCGCCTCACCGAAGCGGCGCAACGTCGACGACTGCTCTTCGCGCATCTGCTGTCCGTTGAGCACCAGGCTCTGACGCACCGCATCGAGCTGGGCAGCATTCGTCTCGGTGAGCTTCGCCAACTGTTGGGCAAACGCGTCGATCTGGTTGTTCTGCACTGTGGCCACGCTCGTCATCTGCGCGGCCAGCGTCTGCTGGAACTGTGCCATCTGCGCGCTTTGCTCGCCGCGTGCGGCACGCGCCGTTTCCGCGAACTCCTGGCGCAGGCCACGTTCGCTGCGATCGGCGGCCTGAAGCAAATCATCCCGGACATGGGCCAGCGCGTCGACAAGCGTCTCGCGCAACGTCGAATCGCCGCCGCGCTGCCAGACCTTCACCGCAATCGCGATCATCAACAACAAGTTCAGCGCTGCCAGCGCCACCCACCCCATCTCTACCATCGCGTTGCGACTCCCGTTGATGCCCTTCGATCCTGCTGCCGATGCCAGCCCATACCTGCCGATGCCTGCATGGTGCCGCTACGACTGGCGCGCCGCCGGGTTCAGCAGGCACGGCGGCTTGCCCGCCGCCGCCCCGAATCCCAACGCCGCAATCAGATTGTCGGCCGCCAGACTGGCCATGCCGCGACGCGTCGCCACCGAGGCACTCGCGATATGCGGCGTCAGCACGACATTCGGCACCTTGAGCAAATCGGGATGCACCTTCGGCTCGCCCTCGAAGACGTCGAGGCCCGCGGCGGCAATCTGCCGGCCCGCAAGGGCGGCCGCGAGCGCCGCGTCATCGACAATGCCCCCGCGCGCCAGATTAACCAGCGTTGCCGTCGACTTCATGACGGCCAGCTCGGCGGCGCCGATCGTATGATGCGTTGCGCCCGAATATGGCAGCACAAGGATCACGTGATCCGCCGTGCGCAACAGCGTGTCCTTGTCGACGAAGCTCGCCTTGCAGGCGGCTTCCGTTGCGGCATCGAGACGCGACCGGTTGTGATACACGACACGCATGTTGAAGCCCATCGCGCGGCGCGCAATCGCCTGCCCGATACGGCCCATGCCGATGATGCCCAGCGTGCTGCCGTGCACGTCGGCGCCGAGAAACATATCGTAGGCCCACTTATCCCAATGCCCTTCGCGCAACCACCGCTCGGACTCGGTCACGCGACGGGCCGTCGCCATCAACAGCGCCCAGCCGAAGTCGGCCGTCGTCTCGTTGAGCACGTCGGGAGTGTTCGTCGCCATGACGCCGGCGGCGGTCATCGCCTCGATATCGAAGTTGTTGTAGCCCACGGCCATATTGGCCACCACACGCAGATGCGGCGCACCGGCGAGCACCGATGCGTCGATGCGCTCGCTCGCCGTGGTGATCGCGCCGGCCTTGTCGGCCAGACGTGCGCGCAATTCGTCGCTCGAATACACGGTATCGGCGTCGTTGCGCTCGACCTCGAAATACTGCGCCAGACGCTCGATCACGTCGGGAAAAATAGCGCGGGCTACCAGGATCTTCGGTTTCACCAGTTATCTCGCAAAGGTTGAGCGCGTCACACAAGCGCGGCTCAGAAGAATATCAGGGTCGTCACTACGAACAGCGGCAGCAATATCGCACCCGACCACAGCATATAGCCAAAGAAGCTCGGCATGCGAATGCCGCGTTGCTCCGCGATGGCTTTCACCATGAAGTTCGGCGCGTTACCGATGTATGTGTTCGCGCCCATGAATACCGCACCGGCCGAAATCGCCGCGAGCGTTGCCGCACCGGTGGTCATCAGCGTTGCGGCATCGCCGCCAGCGGTATTGAAGAACACGAGATACGTCGGCGCATTGTCGAGGAACGACGAGAGCAGGCCCGTCGCCCAGAAGTACATGACGTTGTCCGGCGCACCGCCCGGCCCCGTGACAAGACGAATGACCCAGCCAAGCGCGCCGGCTTCTCCCGCGCGCAGAATGGCGACCACCGGGATGATGGTCAGGAAGATGCCGGCGAACAGCTTGGCGACCTCCTTCATCGGCTCCCAATTGAAGTCGTTACCCTCGCGCGCCGTGCGCGGCGTGATCGCCAGCGACATCAACGTCACCACGATCAGCCCGACGTCACGCGCGAGGTTCTGCAAGGCGACCGGCGTACCGAAGATGTCGAACTCGACGCCCGGCTTCCAGATCCCGCTCATCAGCACGAGCCCCACAGCAGCGGCAAGCAGCACGAAGTTGCGCTTGCCTTCGAGTCGCAGCGGCGCGGAATACGGCGTCGGGTCCATTGCCTCGATCCGAGGCTCGCTCTTCTGCCGGAAGTAGTAGCTATCGATCAGGAAGAACAGCACCAGCAGCATCGCGCAGATGAACAGCGTCTCAGGCCAGATGTGCGCGGTCGTCCAGAAGAAGTCGACCCCTTGCAGGAAGCCAAGGAACAGCGGCGGATCGCCCAGCGGCGTCAGCGAGCCTCCGGCGTTCGCCACAAGGAAGATGAAAAACACGACGACGTGCACGTTGTGTTTGCGGTTGTCGTTCGCGCGGATGAGCGGGCGGATCAGCAGCATCGCCGCGCCCGTCGTGCCCATGATGCTGGCCAGCACGGTACCCAGCGTCAGCAGTCCGGTGTTGAGCCACGGCCCGCCGCGCAGGTTGCCATGCACGCAGATGCCGCCAGCGGCGGTGAACAGCGCCGTAAGCAGAACGACAAACGGAATGTACTCCGCGACAACGGCATGCACTGCGCCATACCAGGCCGCCCCCACGCCGAACACCAATGCGAATGGCACCAGGAATGCCGCGCCCCAGAACGCCGCGATCTTGCCGAAATGGTGATGCCAGAAAGCCGGCGCCAGCAGCGGCCCAATGGCGATCGAGAGCAGCAGTCCGGCAAACGGCACGCCCCACCAGGCGACGAGTTGTGCGCCGTCCGGCCCGGCAGCAAACGCCGCGGGGCTTGCCAATGTCAGCCCCGCCGCCCCCAATGCGCTCCATATCCCCTTGTGCATTGTTCTTGGTTCCTATTGATTGATAGTCGACGACGTACGAGTCGCCCGCGAAGCAGGAGTGCCCGAAGTGGCGCAACCTTGGGAAATATCTCAAACCAAGGTCCCACACAGCCCGGCGGATCAAATACCGAAGCGGGCGGGTGATTCTCGAAAGCCTTCCCCCCATCGCGTATCGGCATTCGCGCTGGTGCAACGAGTCATTTGGTGTTGGCCCGCGGTCGCAGGCCGATGGGACGGCGTCGTGCCTTAGGCACCGTCGACGATGATGAGGTGCACTCGGTAGGGACCGTGGGCGCCCAGCACCAGCGTCTGTTCGATGTCGGCTGTACGCGACGGGCCCGCGATGAAGTTCGTGGCGCGAGAGAGTTGACCGCGCTCACTACGCATGAGCGCGAAGCCGTCCTCATGGCCGGCAACGATGCGCGACGCGGGCACGACCGCGATATGCGTTTCGGGCAACAGGGTGGCCGACGCAAATGTCTCGGGGCCCGACATCATCATCAGCGCGCCGGTTTCCGCGATGGCGCAGAAGCAACCAGTGATGCCGACCAGATCGTCGCCCTGCGGCTTGCGGAATTCCACGCGACACCCGGCACCCGCCCAATCGAGTTCGCGCAAGGTCGGCCACGCCACCGCCTCGACGGTGAGGCCGTTGGCCTGCAGGTACGTCGCGGCCGCGGGCGGCACGTCGCTCATGCCCGGCACGCGCGCGATCGTGGTCGAGAGCGCCTGCGCCTTGTCGATGAACGTGGCGATGAGATCGTCCGACATGGCCGGACGCGGTCCCTGCGGATGCCGTGCCAGGTAGTCCTCTGCCGCCGCCTGCTCGTTCGCGCGCGCAGCATCGGGACGATGCTGAGCATTGCGGATGCGGGCAAAGATGCGATTGCGGGCGTCGGAGGTATCCATGGGCTGTCCTGTGAAGCCGACGTGCCGGTGTGCGGCCAACGTCGTCGCTTATCGTCTCTCGAAAGGCCACCGTTGCAAGTTCGGCGGGCGATGCGCAATTATAACGGCTGCCCTTGCCGGCGCGACGCACGTTCGCGCACTATCGGAATGCTCTGGCGCGGCGCTCGGACCAGGCGGCAGGCATCGAACGTCACGCGCCGGCCGCTGACGCCGGCGCGATCTCGAATACCTGACGCAGATACGCCAGATAAGCATCGTCGTTGCACATATTCTTGCCCGGTGAATCCGAGAGCTTCGCCACCGGCTGGCCATTGCAGCGCACCATCTTGATGACGATCTGCAACGGTTGATAGCCCAGATCGTTGGTGAGGTTCGTCCCCACGCCGAAGGCGAGCTTGCAGCGGTCGCGGAACCGCTCGAAAAGCTGAAGGACCTTCGGAATATCGAGGCCGTCCGAGAAGATCATGGTTTTCGTATGCGCGTCGACGCGATTCTCTGCGTAGTGCGCCAGCAGGCGCTCACCCCAGACGAACGGATCGCCGGAATCATGACGCGCACCGTCGAACAGCTTGCAGAAATACATATCGAAGTCACGCAGGAAGGCGGACATGCCGTAGACATCGGACAGCGCGATGCCGAGGTCGCCGCGATACTCCTTCGCCCACGTCTCGAAGCCGAAGATCTGCGAGTCGCGCAGACGCGGCCCGAGCGCCTGACATGCCTGAAGGTATTCGTGGGCCATCGTGCCGAGTGGCGTGAGCCGGAGCTTGAGCGCGTAGTACACGTTGCTCGTGCCCGCGAACTGTTCGCCCAGTTCGTCGCGCAGCGTGAGAATCACTTCCTCATGCCACTCCTTCGAGAAGCGGCGTCGCGTGCCGTAATCGGCGATCTTGCAGTCGCGATAATCGACGCGGCCCGCGAGCATGCCGATCTTGTCCTTGAGCCGCTGACGGCCTTCGTCGTAGGCCGGCTTGCGCTGTGTGTTGCGGAAATACACTTCGTTGACGATGGCGAGCACCGGGATCTCGAAGAGGATCGTATGCAGCCACGGCCCGCGAATCGTGATGTCGATCTCGCCGTTGCCCTTTGGCGAGGGCTGCACCGTGATGTACTTCTCGTTCAGATGGAACAGGTCGAGAAAGTCGATGAAATCGCTCTTGATGAAGCGCATCGCACCTAGGTAACGGAGTTCGGACTCGGTAAAGCGCAGCCCGCACAGCAGGCGGATCTCGTCGCGAATCTCGTCGACATACGGCGTGAGGTCCACACCTTCGGTGCGACACTTGAAGCGGTATTCGACTTGCGCTGCGGGAAAATGATGCAGCACCACTTGCATCATCGTGAACTTGTAGAGATCGGTATCGAGCAGCGACGTGATGATCATGACGACAGACTTCGCAAGGAACACGCAACAGAAAGCAGCGCACGCCGCCGATCGGCAAGACAGCCACGAGGCGGCGCACGGGAAGAGCAGTCATCGTACCGCAAAGCGGCGTCACGCATGACATGCGCGCGGGGTGCGGGGTGACGCCGCAGCGTGCGCGCGAAGCGCTTCGGCTCTCGCACCTGCCGTCCCCGGCTGCGTTACAATAACGGCTTTAACGGCCGTTCGAAGCCGTTTCGCGCCCTACTCTGGAGTTGTTGGCATGACGCACGTTGTCACCGAAAGCTGCATCAAATGTAAATACACCGATTGCGTGGACGTCTGCCCCGTGGACTGCTTCCGCGAAGGTCCGAACTTCCTGTCCATCGATCCGGACGAGTGCATCGATTGCGCCGTCTGTGTGGCCGAGTGCCCGGTGAACGCCATTTATGCCGAAGAGGACGTGCCGGGCGACCAGCAAGCCTTCATCGCCTTGAACGTGGAACTGTCCCCGAACTGGCCGAGCATCACGAAGACCAAGCCGTCCCTGCCCGACGCGGATCAGTGGAAGGACGTCACCGACAAGCTTCATTTGCTCGAGCGCTAAGCCTCGGGCGACTTGGGCGGACGTCGCGCGCCAGGCGCAGAAAAATGCGCACCCGGTGTTGACAGTGTGCAAACGCCGCCCCTATAATCTCTTTCTCTTTTGATCCCCGATAGCTCAGTTGGTAGAGCGCCGGACTGTTAATCCGTAGGTCCCTGGTTCGAGCCCAGGTCGGGGAGCCAAGCATTTCAAAGCGATGGCCTCGCGCACGCGAGGCTTTTGTTTTAGTCGACGCGCCGTGACAGCGGTGTGCGGCACCCAAGTTTGATCCTCGATAGCTCAGTTGGTAGAGCGCCGGACTGTTAATCCGTAGGTCCCTGGTTCGAGCCCAGGTCGAGGAGCCAGAACACAGAAAGCCTCGCCGATCGGCGAGGCTTTTTTGTTTTCGGCGACAGGCCGCAGCATCGGTCGAACGTGCCCCCCCCTCCCGCCGAGCGCGCAAACAAAAACGGGGCGCCGTCTCCGGCACCCCGCTCTCCGACTTCCTGAACAACGCGCTTACTCGCTTGCGGGCGCCCCCATCGCGACCGAGCGATTCGCCGAGGCCTGCACCTCGTTGCTGTTCACGCTTTCAATCCAGCGTCGGCGCATCGGCGCGAGCACGAACTTCGCGCCCACGGCCGCGGCGATACTGATGATCGCCGCGGCGATAAACACACGATCCCAGTGACCGCCGACGGCGAGCACCGATGCCAGCGGCACCAGCAACGATGCCGTGCCCTTGGCCGTGTACAGCGTGCCTGCGTTGGACGCCGCATTCTTGCTACCGAACGTGTCCGCACACAGCGCCGGGAAGATCGAGAAGATCTCGCCCCAGCACAGGAAGGTCATCGCGGCGAAGAACACGAACATGTACGGGTTCTGACCGAAGTGCATCAAACCCAGCATGGCCAACCCTTCCCCCAGGAAGATGATGAACATGGCATTCTCACGTCCGATCTTGTCAGAGACGAAGCCGCACAACGGGCGCGTAAAGCCGTTGCACAGATTGTCGATCGACAGCGTCATCGTGAGCAGCGGCAGCGTCGCGCCGAAGAGGGTCATCGGCATCGAAGCAATGCCGAAATCCTTCGCGATCGGGCCGATCTGTGCCGTCGCCATCAGACCGCCAGCGGCCACAGCAACGAAGCAAACGTAGATCACCCAGAACACCGGCGTACGAATCATCTGACCCGAGCTGTAGTCCACCTTCGTCGACAGAACGCGGCGCGACACGGTCACCCCCTTCGGCGCGCGCGGCTTCACGAGCAACAGCGCGAGGATGAAGATCGCCACGCCCTGCACGATGCCGAAGTTGAAGAACGCTGCCTCGTAACCCGACCCGCGGATCATATTGGCAATCGGAATCACGGTGATCGCGGCACCGGCGCCGAACCCGGCGGCGGTCAGGCCGGCGGCCAGACCGCGCTTGTCCGGGAACCACTTCAGTGCGTTACCCACGCAGGTGCCATACACGCACCCAGCGCCAATACCCGCGATTACGGCCGCCGTGTACAGCACGGCGAGCGATTCGGCGTACGAGTACATGATCCACGAAAGGCCGACGCAAATCGCGCCGCCCGCCACCACCGGCCGAGGCCCGAAGCGATCAACCAGCCAGCCTTCGATCGGCACGAGCCAGGTTTCCACCACGATGAAGATCGAGAACGCCACCTGAATGGCCGCGACGCCCCAGTGATGCTTCGCCTGCATCGGCTCGACGAACAACGTCCACGAATATTGCAGATTGGCCACCAGGCCCATACAGATGATGCCGATCACCAGTTGTGACCAGCGCCCTCCCAGAAAAGAGGTCTTCTCCTCCGGTTGTCCATTTGCTTGCATGACTTGCCTCCTGTTCCTGTCAGACGATTGACGCCGGCCCGCGCTTCGTTGTGCGGTACCCGCCGTCATCGCGTGCCGTCTCGCGCCCCAACGTGGGGGAATCGCGCATACGACACGCCTCCTGGCGCTACATGCGGCTCATGCGTGGCCGCTTGATCACGGAACGCTGCCTGGCGGCGCGCTCGCAGGGCTTGAGCCCCGGCTGACTGACTTTCGGAAGCGCCAAAGGACGCTTCCGGCCCCCACTTCGGCGCGGCGACGCAGGCTTTAGGCCCGCGCCGGCAAGTTGCCGGCTGCCGAAGGGTGACGGGTGAATCAATTCGAGTGGGAAACGGCCTGCGTTGTCAGCGGGTCGCGATGGATTCCCATGAGTCACATCGCAGGCCACGTCCCATCACTCAGGCGAGCGCGCCTCGCAGACGCGTGATCGCCGGATCGCCTGCCCACAACGGGCGGCAGGGAGATGAGGAAGACCGTAGCGCTGAACCACCAACTCAGACGCCAACGGCGGATACGACAGGGCAGCCGGTGCGGATAAACCGTCGCATGAAAGCTGCCCGAAAGGAAATGCGTGCTTACCCAACGAATGTCTCCAGAAAATACGGCGTCAATTCAGCCCTTGCCCGAAGGAATTCTCGAGTCTTATCAGGACCATTTTGGCGCCCTTCATCTGATATACAAGATTCAATATATCGAATTAAGTATTTTTATGGTTCCAAAAGTAGTCCATGGCCGGGGCACTGTCAACCCGAGAGCGCCCGCATTCCGGTTGCCGTCGCCCCCCATTCGGACGCCTGGACGGCGTCGGGGTAAGCGCCCGATAACCGGCAAACGTACGGAAATCGGGGCCTTGCAGGACATTGCGCGCCGGAACGAGGCGTGACACCCCCTCGGGCGGTATCGCATCGCCGGGTGCAGGCTCAGGGAAAACGATGATGTTTTAAGGGGGGCCGCCAACCCTCGGCGCGGCGACTCGCCGGCGAGAAAAATGGCGTTAGACCGGCTCGACGTCGCCTGAGTGGTTGCGAATGAAGGTGAGATGTTCGCGCAACGAACGCTGCGCAACGGTGGCATCGCGCGACGCCACGGCGGTGAAGATGCGGCGGTGCTGTTCGATCAGCTCGGCCAGATCCGCACCATGGCCGACGATGGCGCGGTAGTTGTCGACCACCGAGCCGCGCAGCAGCTCGAAGATCGCATGCATCAGGTGCACCAGTACAAGGTTGTGCGTGGCTTCCGCCAGCGCCAGATGGAAATGCGCATCGAGTTCGGGCACGCGGGTAAGCAGCGTCTGCCCCTTGGCATCACCCTCGCCATCCAGACCATCGCGCCCTGCGGCATAGGCCGCTTCGAGCGCTTCAAGCGCTTGTGCGAGTCGTGCGATGTCCTCGGGCGTTGCGCGGGCGGCCGCCAGCTCTACCGCCTTGGCTTCGAGCACTTCGCGCATTTCCAGCACGTCGTCGACGGTCTTGCTGTGTCGCGACATCAATTGAGACAACGGTTCGGCGAGCAGCGGCTGGCTGGCGTTGGCGACCAGATACCCGCCACCGGCACGGCCGACGATCAGGCCACGCGACTCCAGCCGCAGCAGCGCTTCGCGAAGGGACGGGCGCGACACGCCCATCTGCTGGGCCAGATCGCGCTCGGACGGCAGCGCCGAGCCCGGGGCGAGCCGGCCTTCGACGACCATCGTCTCCAGTTGCTCGTACACCATGTCGGACAGACGCAGACGCGGCGGCGGCGTGACCGGCGCAAAACTCGCGGCGGTACCGGAAGCTTCGCTGGCAGGGTAGGAAGACATAGGCAAGGACGACTGGTTGGACGACATGTCGGCTTCGGTTCTCGACGGAAAAATCACAGACACGACGATACAGGATGACGCTTCGTTCAGGGCAGGCGCACGGCCGAATGACCGGCACCGCTCAGGAATGCCCCTTGAAACAAGGGTTAACCCTGTAGTCGAAATCGGATCATTCCCTTTACGATAGCATCATTCAATAACTGGTCGACCAGTCTACCAGTAGACCAGCAATCTGCGAAACGCCACCACACGTTAACGATTGTCCGAGAGCCCGCCTGATGACATCGAATGCGTTGCCCCCGTCTCCCTCTGCGCCGCTGAGTCCGCAGCGCCCGCTCCCGTCGTTGCCGGCTTCGCCGCCGGTTCCCATGCGCGTCGACGACGAGCCCGTCTTCGAGACGATTGACGACGCCACACGCGCCGCCCGGCTCGCGGCACTGCGTGCCGCCGTGCCCGACGCCCAGTGGCTGACCGACCGCGAACAGATCACGCCGTACGAATGCGATGGCTTGGCTGCCTACCGCAAGCTCCCGCTTGCCGTGGTACTACCTGCCGACGAGGATCAGGTTTGCCGCATCTTGCGGGCCTGCCACGCGCACAACGTGCCCGTCGTGCCGCGCGGCGCCGGCACGGGGCTTTCCGGCGGCGCCATGCCGATTACCGACGGCATCGTGCTCTCGCTCGCCCGATTCAAACGCATTCTCGAAGTCGATCCTTACGCGCGCACCGCCACCGTGCAGCCCGGCGTGCGCAACCTCGCCGTCTCCGAAGCGGCCGCGCCTTATGGGCTTTACTACGCACCGGATCCGTCGTCGCAGATCGCCTGCACGATCGGTGGCAATGTTTCGGAGAACTCCGGGGGGGTGCATTGCCTGAAGTACGGCCTGACGGTGCATAACGTCCTGCGTGTGCGCGCCGTGACGATGGACGGCGAAATCGTGGAATTCGGCTCTTACGCCCTCGACGCCCCGGGACTCGACCTGCTGTCCGTGTTCATCGGAAGCGAAGGGATGTTCTGCGTGGTCACGGAAATTACCGTGAAGCTCGTGCCGAAGCCGCAGGTGCAGCAAGTCATCATGGCCAGCTTCGATGATGTCGAGGCGGGCGGTAACGCCGTCGCCGCCATCATCGCGGCGGGCATCATCCCGGCGGGCCTGGAGATGATGGACAAGCCGGCCACCCAGGCCGTGGAGGCGTTCGTTCACGCAGGCTACGATCTGGACGCCGCCGCCATTCTGCTGTGCGAGTCGGACGGCACGCCGGAAGAAGTCGCGGAGGAAATCGCAAGGGTCTCGGCGGTGCTGCGGGCGTCGGGCGCTACGCGCATCCAGGTGTCCACATCGGAAGCCGAACGTCTGCGCTTCTGGTCCGGACGCAAGAACGCCTTCCCCGCCGCCGGACGCCTCTCGCCGGACTATTACTGCATGGACGGCACGATCCCGCGCCGGACCATCGGCACGCTGCTCAAGCGCATCGAAGCGATGGAAGCGCAATACGGCCTGCGCTGCATCAACGTCTTTCACGCCGGCGACGGCAACATGCACCCGCTGATTCTGTTCAACGGCAACGATCTCGACGAGTGGCACCGCGCCGAAGCATTCGGCAGCGACATTCTCGAAGCCTGTGTGGCGCTGGGGGGCACGGTGACCGGTGAGCATGGCGTCGGGATCGAGAAGATCAACGCGATGTGCGTGCAATTTTCGCCGGAAGAGCGCGATGCCTTCTTTGGCGTGAAGCGTGCCTTCGACCCCGCCGGTCTGCTCAACGCCGACAAGGGCATTCCCACGCGTGCGCGCTGCGCCGAGTACGGCAAGATGCACGTGCGCGGCGGCCTGTTGCCCCATCCCGAATTGCCGAGGTTCTGATGTCGTCAGCCCCTTCCATCGCGTTGCCCGACTTGGATACGCATGCAGCGGCACAAGTGCTCGCCGCGGTACGCGAGCGCGTGCTCGCGGCCACCGCCAGCGGCACACCGCTTGACATCCAGGGTGGCAGCACCAAGCACTGGTACGGCCAGACGCCCACGGGCGAGCCGCTCGACATGCGGACATATCGCGGCATCGTTTCGTACGATCCGGCCGAACTCGTGATCACCGCCCGAGCGGGCACGCCACTGACCGAGATCGAATCGGCGCTGGCCGCGCGCGGGCAGATCCTGCCGTTCGAGCCGCCGCATTTCGGGCCAGGGGCAACGCTCGGTGGCTGCATTGCGGCCGGCCTTGCCGGCCCTCGCCGGCCGCACGTCGGCGCACCGCGCGACTTTGTCCTCGGCGCCGTCGTCATGAACGGTCAGGGTCAAGTGCTGCATTTCGGCGGGCAGGTCATGAAGAACGTCGCGGGTTACGACATCTCCCGGGTGCTCGCCGGCGCGCTCGGCACGCTTGGCGTCTTGCTCGAACTCTCGATTAAAGTATTGCCCTGCCCGGTGGCCGAGGCCACGCTGCAGTTCGAACTGCCGCAGGCACAAGCCATCGAGCAACTCAACCGCTGGGCCGCTCAGCCGCTGCCCCTGATGGGTTCGGCGTGGCACGACGGCGTGCTGCGCGTGCGCCTTGGCGGTGCCGCAGCCGCCATCGCCGCAGCGCGCGCCGCGATGGGCGGCGAACCTGTCGAGGCCCTCGAAGCACATGCGTTCTGGCAGACTCTGCGCGAGCAGACGCACCGGTTCTTCGCGAGCGCGCCGGTCACGGGAGACGGCCAACCGCTTTGGCGCCTGTCGGTGCCCTCGACCACGCCGCCCCTCGCTCACGGCGACGAGCACCTGATCGAATGGGGGGGCGCGCAACGCTGGTGGATCACACCGCGCGCCGCCGCCGATGTGCGCGCGATTGCCGCAGCGGTGGGCGGGCATGCTACGCTGTTTCGCCACGGCGACAAGTCGGCTGGCGTATTTACCCCGCCATCGGCCGCGCTGCACGCTATCGGCAAGCGTTTGCAGCACACGTTCGACCCGAGCCGCATCTTCAACCGCCATCGGCTGTACCGCTAAAGACGACGATGCAAACGAACCTCGCAGACTTTCTCCGTCAAACGCCAGACGGCGACGAAGCCGAAGCCATTCTCCGCAAATGCGTGCATTGCGGCTTTTGCACCGCCACGTGCCCGACCTACCAATTACTGGGGGACGAACTCGACGGCCCGCGCGGGCGCATTTATCTTATCAAGCAGATGGTCGAGGGCCAGCCCGTGACGCGTGAAACGCAGCGCCATCTGGATCGGTGCCTGACTTGCCGCAGCTGTGAGTCGACGTGCCCGTCGGGGGTGCAATACGGCCGACTCGTGGACATCGGCCGCCGTCATGTCGACGCCAAGGTCTGTCGCCCCGCCAGCGAGCGCGCGCTGCGCTGGACGCTCGCCCGCGTGCTGCCCAATCGAACGCTCTTCTCACCCGCCCTTCGCCTGGGTCAGCAGTTCCGGTCGCTGCTGCCGCGCTCGCTGCGCGAGAAGGTGCCGCATCGTCAGCGTTCGGGCAGTTGGCCGCAGGGCACGCACACCCGTCGCATGCTGATGCTCGAAGGCTGCGTGCAGCCCGCCATGCTGCCGAACGTCAACAAGGCCACCGCCCGCGTGCTCGACGCACTCGAGATCGAAACGGTGCGTCCGGCGGCGGCCGGTTGCTGCGGCGCGATCCGCCTGCATCTGAACTATCAGGACGACGGCCTGGACGATGCGCGACGCAACATCGACGCCTGGTGGCCCGAGATCGAAGCGGGCGTGCAAGCCATCGTGATCAACGCGTCGGGCTGTGGCGCGACGGTCAAGGAGTACGGCCATCTGCTGCGTCACGATCCGCAGTACGCAGGCAAGGCGCAACGGGTCTCGGAGCTCGCGCGAGATTTGTCGGAAGTACTGCTCGATAACCTGGAAGCCCTGCAGCAACGGGTGCCGAGCCGCAAAACCGGCAAGATTGCCTACCATCCACCCTGCACGCTGCAACACGGCCAGCAACTCAAGGGCGTGGTGGAGAAGGTGCTCGCCGGGGTTGGCGTGAGCGTCATGCTGCCGCAGGACAGCCATATCTGCTGCGGCTCCGCGGGCACCTATTCGGTCACGCAGCCAACGTTGTCGCATCAACTGCGCGACGCGAAGTGGAAGGCTCTCGACGCCCTCGAGCCCGAACTGGTCGTCTCCGCGAACGTCGGCTGCATCTGTCATTTGCAAGCGACCGCCAAGGGCGAGCACGCGCGCGATCACGCGCCGGTTCAACACTGGATCGAACTGCTCGACCGGATGATTGCGTCGGCCTGAGCGCCGGCGCGACCATCCCGATTCACCTCCGCGGCAACGATTGATTGTCCCCATGCAAGGGACAATCAATCCCCAATATGCCCGTTTATTTAAACGATGGCGCTCCCTAAAATCGAAGCCAAGTCAGTCATCGCATTGATGGCTGAGCCGCCCCTTACTTCGATTCCTTTGCCGGAGCCTGTCATGATCGACAACAAAACCGCCCCCTACGCCGCACTGTTGCTGCGCGTATCGCTGGGTATCCTCTTCCTCGCCCATCTGTCGCTCAAGGTGTTCGTGTTTACCGTGCCCGGATTCGTCGGCTTCATGGGCTCGCTGGGCCTGCCGCCGTTCGTCGCTTATGTCACGATGGCGCTGGAACTGATCGGCGGCCTGATGCTGATCACGGGCTTTTATGCGCGCTGGGCAGCGCTGCCGCTGGCGGCGTTGATGCTCGGCACCATCGTATCGGTGCACGGCCACAACGGCTGGATGTTCACCAACAAGGGCGGCGGCTGGGAATTCCCCGCGTTCTGGCTGGTGGCGCTGCTGGTCCTGGCCCTGCTCGGCGATGGCGCCTGCTCCGTACGCCGCACGCGCACTGCGTGATTGCCTTGTCGGGTTCTCGTTAGCGTTCTTTTGCCGGAGTCATTGCCATGTCTGCCCTTCCTACCCTCTTCGTCTCCCACGGCTCGCCGTTGCTCGCGGTCGATCCGGGCCGCACCGGCCCCCTGTTGACGGCGTTGGGGCGTGCGGTGCCGCGTCCGCGGGAGATCCTCGTGATTTCGCCGCATTGGTCGACGCCGGCTCCGCGCGTGGGCAGTCTGGCGCGGCAACGCACGATCCACGATTTCGGCGGCTTCCCGCGCGAGCTGTACACGCTGGAGTACCCCGCCTCAGGCGCACCAGCGCTCGCCGAACGCACGGTGCAAATTCTGCGCGACGCGGGTCTGCCCGCGACCACCGACGACCAGTGGGGCCTCGATCACGGCGCCTGGGTGCCGCTGCGCTACCTCTACCCGGACGCGGATGTCCCGGTCACCCAGTTGTCGCTGCAACGGCATGAAGGTCCCGAGTGGCAATATCGGCTCGGGCAGCATCTGGCACCGCTCGCACGGGACGGCACGCTCATTCTCGCGTCGGGCAGCTTCACACACAACCTGCATGAAGTGTTCCGCGCCCCGTCGGAGGACCGTGCCGAAGCGCCCTACCTGGCCGAATTCGTCGCCTGGTTCACCGAGCATCTCGCGACGATGGACCTCGATGCCCTGTTCGACTATCGCGCCCGCGCACCGTACGCCGAGCGCGCTCATCCGACCGACGAGCATCTGCTGCCGCTCTACATTGCCCTGGGCGCAGCCGACAATGCCGCCCGTCAGACGCACTTCGACACCGGCGCCACCTACGGCGCGCTGCGCATGGACGCGTTCGCGTTCGGCAACGCCGCCCCATCGCTCGCCCAAGTGAGCGCACTGGCACAATAACGACATCGGCACCGGGAGTGTCGCGACAGGCCTGGCCGTCGCGGCATCGTCGGCGCCGTCGCCTGTCCGGCCACCGGCCTGATCGCGCATCGCGGTGCGCATTCCTGAGGAGCCCCATCCCGGCATGAACAAACTTCGCGAGATCGAGAGCTTCATTGCCGTGGTCGAGTCGGGCAGCTTCGTGAAGGCCGCCGCAACGTTGGGCATCTCCAAGACGGCCATCTCGCGTTACGTGGCCGATCTCGAGGCGCGTCTGGGCACGCGTTTGCTCCAACGCACCACGCGACGCCTGTCGCTCACCGAGCCAGGCCAGCGTTACGTCGAGCGCTGCCGTCAGATCCTCACCGAACTCGACGAGGCCGATGCCATGGCGGGCGAGCAGGACGGTCTGCCGGCCGGGCCGCTGCGCATCAACGCCCCGCACACCTTCGGTGTGCTGCATCTCGCGCCGCTCTGGCCCACGTTTCTCTCGCGACATTCGCAAGTCTCACTCGACATCACGCTGAGCGATCGTCTCGTCGATATCGTTGACGAAGGCTACGATCTGGCCATTCGGATCACGCGCCTGCCCGATTCGTCGCTGGTGCATCGGCGGCTCGCCGGCACCCGGCTGGTGCTGTGCGCCTCGCCCGGCTACCTCGCGCAGCATGGCACGCCATCGCATCCCAGCGAACTTGCCCATCATGAAACAGTCGGCTACAGCTACTTCTCGCATCGGCGCGAATGGCGCTTCGACGGCCCAGACGGCCCGGTTTCCGTGCGTACGCGCGCGCGGCTGATTGCCGACAACGGCGATACCTGCCTGGCCGCCGCGGTTGCCGGGGCGGGCATCATTCTGCAACCGGCGTTTCTCGTGCAAGACGCCTTGCGCGACGGCCGGCTCGTCGAATTCCTGCCCGAATACACGCAGGGCGAGATGGGTGTCTACGTCGTCTATCCTTCGCGCAAGTACCTGAGCGCCAAGGTCCGCGCCCTCATCGACTTTCTCGTCGACGCCTTTGCCATGCCCGGCTGGCGGGCTATCGACCGCCGTTGAGTCGCGCAGTGTTGCCGACATCCACCGCGAAAGCCCCCTGAATCCCACGCAATTGACAGACAACACACCGGAACGTCACGGCAATTGATTTCCGCAGGCGAATGTCACTTATACTGACGGGCCTGATGTCCCATTTCATATATTTTGGAAAACTTTTTACTGATCGTCGCCGCGATCCTGCTGGTGTTGCTCAACGGCTTCTTCGTGGCGGCGGAATTTGGCCTCGTCAAACTGCGCCAGACGCGCGTTCATGTCATCGCCCGCCAACGCGGTTGGCGCGGCCGTATCCTGGCCAAGGTTCACAGCCAGCTCGACACCTACCTTTCCGCGTGCCAGCTCGGCATCACCCTCGCCTCGCTCGGTCTGGGCTGGATCGGTGAGCCCGCGTTTGCGCGCATTCTCACGCCGCTATTCGCCGCGTTGGGAGTCAACTCGGCGGAGCTGATTCATGCGCTCGCCTTCTTCATCGCATTCTTCACGATTTCGTACCTGCACATTGTCGTGGGCGAACTCGCGCCGAAGTCGATGGCCCTGCGCATGCCGGAAATCGTCTCCGTCTGGACAGCCGCCCCGCTCTACGGCTTTTACTGGCTGATGTATCCGGCGATCTGGATTCTCAACCACAGCGCCAACCGCCTGCTGCGTTGGACAGGTCTCGATCCGTCGCACGGCACCGATGCCCATTACTCGGCCGACGAAATCAAGCTGATCATGCGCCGGGGGGCTTCGAGCGAGAAACTGTCGCGCGACGACTGGAATGTGGTCGCCTACGCCATCGACTTCAGCGATCTGACCGTCTCAGATCTCATGCATCCGATGAGCGAAGTGGCCAGCTTCCGGCGCAATGCAACGTTCGCGCAGAACATGGATACGGCCTATCGTCACCGCTACAGCCGCTACCCGTTCTTCGACAACGATGGCGAAACCGTGCTCGGCGTGGTGCACCTGAAAGATCTGTTCCTCGCAGAGCATCATGGTGAGTCGATCGAGGATCTGGGCAGTATGGCGCGGCCCGTGGAGCGCGTGAAACCCGACATGCCGGCGCGTGAGCTGTTCCGCCGATTTCGCCGGGGCGCACCTCACTTCGCGATCGTGGGATGGCCGGACCAAAAGCCCATCGGCTTCCTGACGCTCGACAACCTGCTCTCGGCACTTGTCGGCAAGATCCGCGACGAATTCCGCCAGACGGAAGACGACTGGACCCACATGGAGGATGGCACGCTCATCGGCCGCGGCAGCTTACCCATCCTGACGCTGGAACGCTCGCTGGGCATCGAGATCCCGAGCGAGCACGCAGAATCGGTGGGAGGCCTGATCATGGACGTGCTGGGCTACCTGCCGCACGAGGGGCAGAAGGTCGACTTCGAAGGCTTTTCCGTTGTCGTGAAGAAGATGCAGGGACCGCGTATCGTGCTGGTACGCATCTATCCCGACGGTGTACGAGAAGCCCGCGGCGAACCGCCCCACGCGGTCAGCCGGCAACGCGACGATTGATGCGTAAGCGCGTCGGGAAGCGCGCCCGCATCGGCGCTCGGCGAGCGGGTCCGGCGCCGCGGGTGCAAGCGCCGGGTGGATCGCATTGCACCTAACGCTTAGCCGCGCGCGAATGCCTTGCGATTGAGTTCGAGCTGCGTGATGAGCTTTTGCAGACGCGACTCGGCGGTACGCGAGAGAGCGATAAAGCGGCAGCCGATGTGATACTCGACGTCCTTCGCCAACGGCACCGTGCGAATGGCACAGACTTCCAGGTCTACCTGGACGGTGCCGTAGTCGCGCAATTCGATCTCGACGTGCATGAGCATCGAGCCCTTCGGAATTTCGGCCGCCGCGTCGGCCTTCGTGCGCAAGCCAACGCCACCGAGCGACAGGTCGAACACCGACAGGCGCATCGGCGTGTCGTCGGGGAATTTGACCGTGCACGGGTATGGATCAAGGATCGGCGTTTTCACGCGAAAGTAATCGCGGCGCTGCAAACGCACGAGCGTTTCCGGATACGAGGCGTAGAAGGCGGGATACCCTTCGAACTCGCGCTCCTCGACATCGCCAATGGGGAAATGCACCTGAATGCCTTCGGGCACGCCCACGAACAGCGCGCGCTTGTTGGCAAGCAGCGCCCGGTTCTCCGTCTCCACACCGCCCCAGTCGAAATAAAAGCCACGCACTTGCGGCTCGACCTTGAGCAGGCGCGTGACGAGCTGCCGCTGCCCGTTCGCGAAGTACACCGTCATGAAATCGCCACGGGTCGCCAGATGGCGCAGCACGCCGCCAATTTCCAGCGGATTGCTGATGCGATACGAATCATGCAGTTGCGTTTCGTTGTCCGTGGGCGCCGGTGTCACCTGCGGTTCTGTCATTTCCATACCTGATCTTCTAATTGTCCCCGTGACGGACCACGCCGGGCGGCGCAAGCCGTACGTAATAAAGTCTCGGCAACACGTGACGCCTCACGACGTCACTGTGCGAATGCGTGTCTGTCGGCGCTGATGCACCGTCTCATGAATCTGGTCAAAAACGTTAACGGTCACTGGCCCGGAATATTGAGGGCTCCGGCCCACAAACTTGCGGCGCCCCGTGTCGCGCGCCACACCCCGGACGCGCCCTCGGACCTTTGCCGCACGCGACCGTCGGATCAGCGATGTACCGCGGCCATCAACGCGCCGAAACCCATGAACACGCCGCCGCTGATGCGATTGAATGCCTTGAGCACACGCGCTTCGCGCAAGTACGGCGCGATGCGTAGCCCGCCGGTGGCGTAGACCAGGTACCAGCTCACCTCGATCACCGCGAACGTGCCGAGCAGGATCGAGAACTGCGGGAGTTTGGCGGCGGTCGGGTCGATGAACTGCGGCAGGAACGCCGCGGCGAAGAGAATGGCCTTCGGGTTGCTGCCCGCGACCAGGAAGCCCGACTTGAAGAGTTTGCCGAAGCTCGAATCCACGGCCGTGGCGGGCACGTCGGACGGCGCCGCCGCGTTCGCATCCACGGGCGAGCGCCAGCTCTTGTAGCCGAGATAGACGAGATACGCCGCACCGATATAGCGCAGCGTGTCAAACAACATCGGCCACGCGCGGAGCACCGCGCCCAGTCCGGCGGCGGAAATCGACATCATGGCGATGAGTGCCGTCATGCAGCCGGCCATCGTGCCGAGCGACGGACGCAGCCCGTGACGCGCACCATGCGTCATGACGAGCAACATGTTCGGTCCCGGCGTCGCCGAGACGAAAAAAACGGTGACGACATACAGCCACCATGTTTGCAAGCTCATGATTGCCTCGGAAAAGGGCTCACGCGCGGGCTCACGCGAATTCGATCAGGCATTGTAGCGTCGAACCGCGACAGTCGCATCGTCCGCGTGCACGTCCCATGCGAATCATAAAAGAAGCCAAAAAACAAACAGGCCCGATGACTTTCGTCATCGGGCCTGCTTATCTCGGGACGCCGCCTCGCCTAAGGCTGGCGCGGCATCACGGGAATGCGTTCAAGCCAATTAGATGGGCTTGATGTTCGCAGCTTGCTTGCCCTTCGGGCCAGTCTTGACTTCGAACGACACGCGTTGGTTTTCTTGCAGCGACTTGAAGCCGTCAACCTTCACTTCCGAGAAGTGAGCGAACAGGTCTTCACCGCCGGCGTCCGGGGTAATGAAGCCGAAGCCCTTTGCGTCGTTGAACCACTTAACAATACCGGTTTCCATATTTTTTCCTAATAAAACAATAGCTTGAGGTCGAAATGACCCCGTGAGCGCTGACAATCAAGGGAAAATGAAGGACTAGAAACCAGCGAGAAGCAGGAAAACTACGTCTGACAACAACTTCGCGGCTTGACAATCTGCAGTTGGTTTTATACGTGTAGACGCGTCGTTTGTCAACAGGGTAAGGCCTGCAAATCTCGTAACAATTTCTCGCCCTCGCGGGAGATTTGGGCGGGCTTCGGGTGTTCTTGCCGGGGTTGCTGCCCGTACAATGGGCGTTTTTTCCCGCGCCCGCGCCACTCAACCCCCATAACCACCTACGGATGGAGCCTACTCGCCTCATGCGCCCCTCGCCGTCGCCGTCTGACGCTCGTACGCCAAGCCAACCGGCTTGGGTGTCCCGTTGCCGCACGCACGCGCTCAGTCTGGCCGTTTGCCTGACGCTCGCCGCCTGCGCCGGGTCACCGATCTATGGCCCGGTGCCCGCCGGAAGCTATCGCGTACAGTCCGGCGACACGCTTTATGGCATCGCGCGCGCCAACAATACCAGTGCCGCCGATCTGGTGCGCTGGAACGGCCTGACCGATCCCGACAAGATCGAAGTCGGTCAGGTCCTGCGTGTCGTGCCGCCCGCCGGTGCCGCGGCCGCCGCGTCCGGCGCCGCCAGACCCGCACCGCAAGCCCGCCCGACCCCGAAGCCGGCTCCCGCGCCCGCCGCCCCACGCACGGCGACCAACCGGATTCCGATGGTCTGGCCCGCCAATGGCCCGGTGCTGGCAAACTTCAATGGCAGCAGCAACAAGGGCGTCGATATCGGCGGCAAAGCGGGCGACCCGATCTATGCGGCAGCCGCCGGCAAGGTGGTTTATGCAGGCAGCGGGTTGCGCGGATACGGCAACCTGGTGATGGTGCAGCACGAAAACGGGTACCTCACCGCCTACGCGCACAACCGCGCCATTCTGGTCAAGGAAGGGGCGTCGGTCAGCAAGGGCCAGAAGATCGCCGAGATGGGCGACACCGACTCGCATGGCACGGTCAAGTTGCACTTCGAGGTGCGCCAGAAGGGCACGCCGTTCAACCCCCGCGACTTCCTGCCCTCGCGATAATTCAGTGCTGCGGCCCGCTTCTTCCTGCGGGCGAATACCGCAAACGAAAAAAACGGCAAGGCGCGATGTCTTGCCGTTTTTTCCTTGCCTCCAGCCTCTGCCTATCTGCCGGTCAGGCCGACGCTAGAAAGCCCTGCGACATCCCATCGGTGCGCGCGTCGCGCCAATCGCGATGCGCACGCGGGTCCGTCCACACGAGCAAATGAAGCGCTGCGAGCGCGCGCGGGTCGTTGAGCAACTCCCACTTCTGCGTGTTCGTCAGCTTCGCCGGTCCCTTGAGCAACGCGGTCTCGACACGGCCGGCACGCCGGGCGTCGCGCTTCGCGTCGTCAAGGGTCGGCACCACGCTCGCGGCCACGAGGGCGTTGGCCATCGGGTCGACGACGGCGTCGACAAAGGTGACATGCTGGCGCGCGTCCGCCGTGTATTTTTCCGTCATGCGCAGCTCCTTGGGCGGCCATGACTCTTCCGGAATCAGGAACAGTCGCGCACGCTTGAGCGCGCGCCCCAGCGACACCCGGCTGGAGAACACCGACACGGGAATCGAGATCGCCATTGATCCGACAATGGGCATCAGCCACCAAATGAAGTCCGGATTGAGCCAGTAGACGACGCCCCCCCACCCCAGCCCGATCAGGGTATGCAGGCCGTGGCGGCGAATCGCCTCGCCCCAGTGCGTCTCGGCGTCTTCACGCGGCGGCGACTTCCATTGAATCGCAATGCCGGTGAGCGCCGCCAGCACGAACTGCGTATGGAACAGCATGCGCACCGGCGCGAGCACGGCCGAGAACACGAGTTCGATGAGCATGCTCACCGTCACCGCGAATGCCCCGCCGAAACGTTTCGCGCCCTTCGCCCAGATCAGCACGACGGCCAGGATCTTCGGCAGGAAGAGCAGCGTGGCCGTGGCCGAGAACAATGCGAGCGCGCGCTCGGGATGCCACTCCGGCCAGACCGGGAACAGTTGCCGCGGCGCAGTGAAATATTCGGGCACGACCAGCGTGTGCTTGGCGAGCAGACAGGTCGAGAGGATCAGGAAGATGAACCACAAGGGCGCCGACACGTAGGCCATCGCGCCGGTGACGAACACCGCGCGGTGCACCGGGTGCATGCCCTCGGCGAGGAACAGCCGGAAATTCATCAGGTTGCCCTGGCACCAGCGGCGGTCGCGCTTGAGTTCGTCGAGCAGGTTCGGCGGCATTTCCTCGTAGCTGCCGGGCAGATCGTAGGCAATCCAAACGCCCCAGCCGGCGCGTCGCATCAGGGCCGCCTCGACGAAGTCGTGCGAGAGAATCGCGCCCGACATGGCACCTTTGCCCGGCAGCGGGGCAAGCGCGCAATGCGCCATGAACGGCGCCATGCGAATGATCGCGTTGTGGCCCCAGTAGTGCGATTCGCCCAATTGCCAATAGTGCAGGCCGGCCGTGAACAGCGGGCCGTACACGCGACCGGCGAACTGCTGCAGGCGCGCGTAAAACGTTTCGCGTCCGGCGGCGAGCGGCGCGGTCTGAATCAGGCCGGCGCTCGGGTGCGCTTCCATCATGCGCACCAGCTTCGTCAGACATTCACCGCTCATCACGCTGTCGGCGTCGAGCACGAGCATGTAGCGATAGTCGCTGCCCCAGCGGCGGCAAAAGTCGTCGAGGTTGCCGCTCTTGCGCTTCACGCGACGCTGACGTCGACGATAGAAGATACGGCCGAAGCCGTCGACCTGGCGGCATAGCGCCTGCCACGCGTCGACTTCGGCCGTGCAATTGTCGGCCTCGTTCGAATCGGACAGGATGAAGAAATCGAAGCGTTCGAGCGAATCGGTCTTGGCCAGCGATTCGTAGGTCGCACGCAACCCGGCGAACACGCGGCCGACATCTTCGTTGCATATCGGCATCACGAGCGCGGTGCGCGCCTCCGGCGCGATCGGAGCGTCGCCGGCGGCCATCTTCGAGATCATGTGGCGTTCGCCGCCGAACAGCAGCACGAAGAAGCCGAAGATCGCCGTCCAGAACCCGGCCGAGACCCAGCCGAAGAGCAGCACGAACAGCACCAGCACGGAGAATTCGAGCGGATCGGCCCCGTGATACGGCAGCACCGACGCCATGAAATGTGTGGCCAGCGCCGTCTGCGCAATCATCAGCACGAGCAGCATCCAGCGGCGGCGCCGGCCCGCTTGCGACCATCGGCCTTTGGGATCCGGGGCGTCGCGCACGAGCGGATCGGGATCTTCGCGACCGGTCAGTTTGCGCCACAGTCGCGCGAGCGGATTGAGTGACCAGGCGCGCGGAATGAGTGACGTGCGGCGCACCGGCGGTGCGGTGCGCAAGGTTTGTACGCCACGCACTTCGTTCAATCCGGCAGCGGCGGCGAGCGATCCGCCGTCGGTGAGCGCGAGACGCACCGATTGCGAGGCAAGCACCGCGTCGCTGCCGGATTCGATCTCCTCGATATTGTGCGCATGCCACACGGCCGTCGCCACGCCGGCCGTGGCAACGGGTGCGTCGGCCTGCGCGGCGGTCTGCCCCGCGGCCACGGCGAGCGCCGCGCTGGCGGCATCGGCCGTGGCATCGTCGGCATCAGGCGGCACATCGCCCGCGCCGTTCACAGCGCGCGCGGCGAGAAAACGCTGCAAGCGTGTGAGGACGTCGAGCGAATCGCCGCCGTCACGCCTGGCTTGAGCCAACAGGGCGCGGCGCTTCTCGGCGGGCAGTGGCAGCCGGTCGACGTACAACTCGTCGACCGGAATGTCGGAACGGTCGCTCATTCGGGGGGTAACAGGTAGCTCCACGTTTCGGATAGGGTGTTACTGCCGTTGCGCAGGTAAGCGCGCATTTCGACGGGTTTCTCGGAATCGAGGCGGCGCATGCGGAGCATGACGCGATAGCCTCCCGTGACGTCATTGCGCTGCGTCTGCACTTCGAGGATCTTGCCATTGCCATCGATGGATACGTTCCCTTCGACCTTGGCATCTTCTGGCAGTTTCTTGAGCGCCGGACCTTCGAAATCGAGCGCGAACAGCTGACTGTCGTCTGGTTTTCCCCGGTAGCCGTGTCCCCGCCGGCTTTGCGACACCCACGCCATCGGCGGGCGCTTGTCGTTGTCCTTCTGCCACGACAGCCGGTATTCGATCGAATACGGTTGCCTGGGCTTGGGCGGCGCATCCGGCACCCAATACGCCACGATATTATCGTTGGTCTCGTCAGGGGTCGGGATCTGCACCAACTCCACCCGGCCCGGCCCCCACTTGCCCTTGGGCTCGACCCAGGCGCTCGGGCGCGATTCGTAGCGATCCTCCAGATCCTGGTAATCGCCGAAGTCGCGGTCGCGCTGCTGCAGCCCAAATCCGGCCGGGTTCGTCAACGCGAAGGATGAGACGAGCAGACGCTTCGGATTGACCAACGGACGCCAGATCCACTCGCCGGTGCCCGACTCGATGGACAGACCATCCGAGTCATGCACTTCGGGACGATAGTCGGGCACCGCCGCCGGCTGGTTCTCACCGAAGAAGAACATGCTCGTGAGCGGCGCAACGCCCAGCTTGGTGACGTTCTCACGCAGGAACAGTTCGGCCTTCACGTCCACCGTCGTATCGACACCCGGACGCAGCGTAAAGCGATACGCGCCTGTCGCACGCGGAGAATCGAGCAACGCGTAGATCGTCAACTCCTTGGCGCCGGGGGCCGGACGCTGGATCCAGAACTCGGTGAAGCGCGGAAACTCCTCGCCGGAATTGAGCGCCGTGTCGAGTGCCAGCCCGCGCGCGGACAAGCCGTAGGTCTGGTTCTTGCCCAGCGCGCGGAAATAGCTCGCACCGAGGAACACCATCACTTCGTCCTTGTATTTCGGGGTGTTCACGGGAAAGTGAATGCGGAACCCCGCGAAGCCGAGCCCGCGCAACTGCTTGGGATCGACCTTCAGCGCGCCGAAATCGAACATGTCGGGGCTGTAGCGCAGTTCGCGCACACTGTTGCCGGCCAATTCGTTGATCTTCACCGGACGGTCGTAGTACGAGCCCTCATGGAAGAACATCAGCTCGAACGGCAGCTTCTGCGCACGCCACAGCGCCTTTTCGGGCTTGAAGCGGATATTGCGATAGCGATCGTACGAGAGGTTCTGCAGCGCCTTCGGCAGATTCGGATCCTTCGGCTTGTAGCGACTGTTCGCAAGCGTGCGCGCCTGTTTGGCAACGTCGTCGAACGAGAAGGCATGCGCGGCGCCGCAGACCAGAGCGCACCCACTGAGTACGCCGGCGAGCGCCAGGCGCAAGGCACGGCGGGAAATCATGCGGGAAACGAAATTGAGCAGGAATTCCATCGGCATTGGAGATAGCGTGACACGCGCGTGCCGACCGTAGCCAGCTTGCGCCGAACGCGCAATTTTACCCGCTCATTTACCGATTGACGAAAGATGCATCCGCAAAAGCTTCGAAGCGGGCACTCACATTATCTCAATCGTCCGCTGGGACGCCGCTCCAGGCGCATCACAAATTTGTGACGATTTGTGACCGATAGGAAAAACGGAAGGCTTTCACCGCCTTTCCCGCCCATTCCCCGCCATTCCCCCTGCCCACACGGCCGATGCCGCACCGGTTCTTCGATTGACGGCCTCCGGTGGCGCCGCACCCCCGGCCGGGCCATGGCCCGCTTTACTTCGCCTCGAATTTCACACCGGTCGCCGGCGTGGGGACGGCACACCGCTGCGTGCGCACGTTGTCGAGAAACCGCTGGATCAGCGGCAGCACCTTGGCCTCGATGTCACCGTGACCATAGCCGAAACCGGCGAAATTGAAATGCGTGGCGCTGTCGACGACCGCGAGCCAGTGACAACCGGCAGGCAGATCCGCGTAGGGCTCGGTGCGCGTCTGCCACTTGCCATCGAGCGGTGCGTCACGTGTGCCGGTCACCAACAGGACGGGCTTGCGGATGTCATGCCAAGCGCCCGACGGAAAGATCGGGCCGGGCCCCTGCGGGGAGAGCGCGATGTAGCCATCGAAACGGTCGCGGCTGTCGAGCCCGAGCTTATTCTTCGCACCGGCCTCGATCATCACGGTGGCCGCCCCCATGGAGTGCCCCGCGAAGACGGCCGGTCCCGCGCTGCACTGCGTTCGCGCCCAGTGCAGCGCCGCCCCGGCGTCTTCGAAACGGTCGTCGTAAGCTTCGGGATCCGTAGTGAGTGCCAGCAAACCGTCGCGCAATCCACCGCTGCGGACCCGATCGCGCAAAGAGTCGCGCCCGCTTTCCTTGTGGGCCATGGTCACGGTTAACCACCCGTATTGCGAGAGTGCGCGGCCCAACCAGGAAAGCGCGTCGCGGTCATCGCCCGCTCCGGGACTCAGCACCGCCACGCCACGACAGGCCAAGGATGGCCGGAAGACATGAAGATTGGCATACGCCCCATCGCTGCGCGGCACGCGCTGGTCGATGCCGGTCGGCGGCGAGGAAGCATTCGGCGTGGGAACAGGGGCCGCGGTCGGTGCGGCGTCGAGGGTCGGATGCCGCGGCACGATCGTGTCGGCCGCCGCGGCCAGAGAGGGAAACGACGCGAGCAAGGCCACGCCGACACTGCAGGCACCGAGCGCGACGAGCATCGTCCCGAAAGATCGACCCACGGCCCCGCGCGACATTCCGAGCATCCGTTCTCCCTTGGTATCCAGCGGTGCACGCGCCCGGCCGAATCCCGCCGATCGGCCAGGCATCACGGTCTCGCGCCAACGTCCCGCTGCGACATCACACGACAAACCATCTTAGCGCGGATTGCGTAGGGACTCCGCAGGAATTTTGCCTAAGGGATACGTGTCTCGCGTGCGCAACGCGCGAGAGGTGCGGCGCGTACGCCGGGCGCGCGCTTCGAGTGTGCGTCGAGCGCGCATTCAGCGCGCCTCATGCGCGCTGAGGGCGACCGCCGGGCGTGTCGCGCGACAAGCGAAGCGCCGACGCATAGCCCGCAGGATCGAAGCGCCACGTCAGCGCGATCAACGCCACGTTGAGCATGATGAGTCCGATCCACGACGGCGTGAAGCTGCCCGTGCGATCGAGCACCGCGCCAGCGGCGAACGGCGCCAGCGCCGCGATGCAAAAACCCACGCCCTGCATGAACGCCGCGAGCGCCGCCGCATGTGGCGGGTGCGCGTGATGATCGAGCGCAAGCACGAGTCCAAGCGAGAAGGTGCCACCCAACCCGAAGCCGATGGCGCCGATCCACGCGCACGCGGCGGCGACCGGTGCGAGCGCCAGTCCAATGAGTCCGCCGAGTGTGGCCGCAAGCGCGAGCGTGAGCCAGCGACGGCGATCGGCGTGACGGCGCGCCAGCCAAGGCAGCGTCAGTGCGGCGACGACCTGACAGGCCGTCAGCCCAGCCAGCAACGCCCCGCTGCGTGTCGCACTCATGCCGTGTTGCTGATAGAACGGGGGCAGCCAAGCGACCATGGTCGTATAGGTGCAGTTGATGAGACCGAAGTACACGGCCAGTGTCCAGGCGCGACGCTTGCGTAGCAACGCAAACATCGATGGCGCACCGCCGGTTGCCGAGGCAACACGCTCGCCCGCCGCCCGACACGCCGCGCGCAAATCCGCCGCCGACGTCACGGCCCCCGGTGGTGCCGCCACTGCCTGAATCAGCGGCGCGCGCCACCAGGCCAACGCGGCCGTGCAGACAACCGCAAGCCACATCCCCAGCCCGACGCGCCAGTCGCCCGCCTCGGACGCCGCCCACGGACTGATCGCCGCGCCAAGTCCACCACCGCCCATGAGCGCCGCCGAGTACAAGCCCATCATCGCGGTCATGCGCGCGGCGCTGTAGTTCGCCTTCACCACGCCGGGCAGCAGCGCCTGAATGACGGCGATGCCGATGCCCGACGCGAGTGACGTGGCGATCATCGTGGCAGTATCGTCGGCCACGAAACGCATGCCGCAGGCGAGCGCAAGCGCCACCAGTCCGAGCAGCACCCCACGCCGCTCACCGCAGCGGCGCGTCAGCCCGCTCGCCGCAAAGGCGCCCGCGCCCATCGCGAGCACCGGCAGCGACGTGAGCAACGCCGCCACGGGATAGGTCATCCCCGTAGCCTCGCGGATTTGCGGCAGCAGCGGACTGATGGACGTGAGCGTCGGCCGCAGCGTCAGCCCGACCGCGACGATGGCGAGCCACAGTGTCATACCGCCACACCGTCGCTCACCACCACATGACCGTTCGCCACCACCCAGCGGCGCGGCGCACGCGTGACGATGGCCTGCGCAGCATTCACGGCATCGACGAGCACCAGGTCGGCGCGCGCGCCCACGCGCAGCCCGTAGGCATCGAACCCACATGCCCTCGCCCCCTGATCGGTGACGCAATCGAGCGCTATTTCCAGTTCATCGTCGCGACGCAGGTTGTAGCGCAGCCCGATCATCATGGCGCGCTCGAGCATGTCGGGCGAGCCATAGGGCGTCCACGTGTCGCGAATGCCGTCGTTGCCGCCCGCCAGCGGCACACCGGCACGCCGGCAGGCCATGAGCGGCGGCACGATACGCGAGGGCGGCGCGGTGGTGATCAGCGCCACGCCGGCATCGGCCAGGCGCGCGAGCATCGTCTCGGCGCGCGCGGCGTCCAACTCGCCCAGGCAAAACGCATGCGACACCACGACCTTGCCTTGCATGCCAAGCGCAGCGATGCGCTCAAGCATCAGTTCGAGCGAGAACACGCCCATCTCGCCCGGCTCGTGCAGATGGATGTCGACGGGGCAACCGTGTTTGTCGGCCAGCGCAAACATGGCGTCGAGCGAGGCCTTCGGGTCGCGATCGATGGCGCACGGATCGAGCCAGCCGAGCACATCCGCGCCCCGTGCGAGCGCGTCGTCGAGCAAGGCAACGGTGCCCTCGCGATCCAATACGCCCGACTGCGGAAACGCCACGATCTGCATGTCGAGGGTGTCCGCCAGCGCTTCACGCGTGGCGAGTACGCCGTCGAGATGACGCAGGCCCGCGTCGGTATCGATGTCGACGTGAGTGCGCAGCCGCGTGGTGCCCGCCGCGAGGAACGCTCGCGCGAGGGCGAGCGACGCGGCCCCCGCGTCATGCCCACTCTGCGCACGCCACTGACGTTCGTTGTCGATGCGCTCGATCAGCCGCGAGCCGCACGCGTTCTCGTACCACGGCATGCCCCAGACGGTCTTGTCCAGATGCGTGTGTGCCTCCACGAGACCGGGCAGCAGCAGCGCACCGCCCGCATCGATCAGACGGATGCCGCTACCCGGCGCGCTGGGCAGCGACGGCGCAAGTGCCGCAATCCGTCCGTTTTCGACGCGTACGTCGAGCGGCGCGCCATCGAGGCCGCGCGCGTTGCGAATGTCCAGTGTTGTCATGCCTTCCTCAATGCTTCCTGTCAGGTGCCCTGCGGGACGCCTGCCACCACGTTGCGCGAGCGCGTGAGCAGGCTCACGACCACGAACGTCAGCGCATTCACCGCCAGCGCCACCAGCCCCATGTTGATCGATCCGACGGTATCCGATGCGCCCGGCATCAACGTGCGCAGGGTGACGTCGAACCCGACCGCCGCCGCCAGCACGACAGCGCCGGCGCCGATCCCCGCGAAGGCACCGTACTTGTTGCCGAATGGACGCGGCAACAAGCTCGACACGAACGACGGGAACAGTTGTGTGAGCAGGCTCGACGCGAAGAGCGCGAGCGCCACGAACGTCGCCCCGCCACGCAACACGAAGCCCACCGCCACCAGCCCGAAGACCGGCAGCACACGCTTGGCGAGCTTGCCCACGAAGGCATCGCTCGCATGCGGCGCAAAGCCGTCGCGGTAGATGTTCTTCGCAATCAGCGTCGACGCATTGAGCAGGATCATCGAACCGGGCACGAGCGCGGTCAATACCCCGACGCCGCCGATCACGCCCACGAACCACGGTGAAAACGTCTGCTTGACGATGCGCAGCAGCGCCAGATCCGAATCCGCGCCGGTCAGGCCCGGCACTTGCAGAATGGCGGCGAAGCCCACGAAGAACATGAACGCGATCACCATCTGATACAGCGGCATCAAAATCGTGTTCTTGCGCACGGCGCTCTCGGTCTTGGCCGCGTACACCGACGTGAACACGTACGGATACAGGTAGTAACCCAGCGACGTGAGCAGAATCGTGGAGTTGTACCAGGACAGCGTCAGGCCGCTTGTGGGCATCTGCAAAAAGCCTGGCCGCGCCGCTTCGATGCGGTCGAACATCTCGCCGAATCCGCCGAAGTAATGCAGCGGCAGATAGACGCCGAGGAACACGGCAATGACGAGAATCAGAATGTCCTTGTAGATCGCAATGCTCGCGGAACCGTGAATGCCCGACACCGTGATGTACGCCACCATCGCGATCGCGCCGCACCAGATTGCGACCACCGGCGGAACCGTGCCGTACGATGCCTCCGACACGATGATGCCCAGGCCGCGCAACTGAATGATCAGCAGCGCGCTCATGCCGAGCACGGCGACTACCGAGACGACGACACCCAGCGCGCGCGAGCGGTAGGCCGTCGCGAAGAAGTCGGAGAACGACACACAGCCATGTCGCGTTGCGTGACGCCACGCCGCCGGCAGCATCCAGTAGCCGAGCAGATAGGCGAGCGCGCCGTAAGCGAGGATGTAGAAGGCGGGAGGCCCCTTGCTGTACGCCCATCCGCTCGCGCCGAGGAACGTGAAGGTCGAGAACGCCTCGCCTGCCATCAGCAGGAAGACAAGCAGCGTGCCGAAGCCGCGGCCACCCACGGCCCACTGCTCCAGACTCATCGTGCGACCGCGCCGCGCGCGCAGTCCGATGAAGAGCGCAAAAGCGAGGAACGCCGCAATGACGGTCAGGGCGGCGTTCATGATGTCGCTCCGTCGTGTTCGCGCGCATCCTGCGCAGACTCGCGCGAACCGTCAAAGCGGAACATCACGACCATGACCGCCGACGTGAGCAGCAGCCAGACGATATTCCACGCCATCAGGAAAGGCAGCCCCGCCAAACGGGTGCCTACGTGTTCGGCCAGCCAACCGCCGCTGTAAAACGCCGCGATGGGAAGCGCGGCCAGGCAATGCACAGGTTTCATGACGTCTCCAGACCCTAGAGGATTCAATGGTCGGCCGCACACACGTCGCCGTGGGCAGCCCGCTGGCTTGGCCAATTCGGTGGTGTCCGGTGTCATGGCGCACTACATCGATTCGCCATATTATCAACCATACACAAACAAATGGTTAACCATTTTTGTTGACCATTATCGGCAACGATTTGCCGAAATGCAAGGTTGCAATCGCGGCACAGCCGAAACCGAGGGTTTTCCGGGAGGCAGCGCCGACAGGCGAAGGGGGCCGGGTACAATGCGCCCCACACCCACGCGAACCGCGTCTATCCAGGAGATGAGGCTTGAGCCGCACCGCAGCACCGGCGTCGCCGCGCGACGCGTCACGCCCCAAAGCCGCCACCGAGACCGCCGCGGGCCTGGCGGCCGGCGACGATGGCACGTCGGGCAGCGCGGGACAGCAGATCGAGGCGCGCGTCTACATGGCCATCTCGCAGGCGCTGCTCTCCGGAAAGCTGCGGCCGGGCATGCCGCTGCGCGAGCGCAATCTGGCGCAAGCGCTCGACTGCACCCGGGGCGCCGTGCGCAAGGTGCTCGCCCGGCTCGGCTTCGAAGGCAAGCTGGTGCTCGAACCCAACCGGGGCGCGTTCGTCCCGCAACCGTCGCTCGACGACATCCGGCAGACCTACCGCGCCCGCCGCGTGCTGGAGAGCGGTGTGATTGCGAGCATTTGCGGGCAATTGAGTGCGTCGCAGCTTGCGGCGCTCGACGCGCACGTCGCGTTGGAAGCGCTTTCGCATGCGCAGGGCACGCACGAGCGATCGATTCGCCTGGCGGGCGAGTTTCATCTGATCTTGATCGGCATGGCGCAGAGTGTCGAACTCGATACGTTCGCGCGTCAGCTCGTGGCCAAGACGGAGCTTTACAAGGCGCTGTACGATCCGGCGGAATTCATGCATTGCGCGCCCACGGAGCACGCCCAACTCGTCGGCCAGTTGCGTGACGGCAAGACGCAGGCGGCGATTGCGCTCGCCACGGCGCACCTCGACGAACTCGAAGCACGCGTGCTCACCCGCGCCGCCGCCGCGGAGACGCCTGACTTCCGCGCCATTTTTGCCGAGGCGTTCGCGGGCACGGGGTCATAGGCTTTCTCCGGCCCCGCCATCCCCCCCGCGACACGTTGCGCCGTCGCCCGTCAAGCGGCGCGGCAATCCCACCACGGGCGTGGGGGTCGCGTGGCACACGACCCTGAATCGGGGGTATATTGCGCCTGTTCGCGACGGGCCTGCGCCCGCCTGCCACTTTCGCCCCCGCCTGACACGCTCAAGCAAGAAGCCCGAAGGAAGCCCATGTCCCATCTGGTAGTCCACGGCGGCCAGCCACTGCGTGGCCGCATCACCCCCTCCGCCAACAAGAATGCCGTTCTCCCGGTGCTGTGCGCCACGCTGCTCACCGATCAGCCGGTGCGCCTCATCGGCGTGCCCGAGATCACCGACGTTCGCAAGATCCTCGACATCTTCCGTCAGCTCGGCAGCGAGGTGAACGTCGATTTCGACGCCGGCACGCTCGACATCCACCATCGCGATACCCACTTCGATCCGCGCACGGACCATCTGCCGGAAGAGATGCGCTCGTCGATCATGCTCGTGCCGCCGCTGCTCGCGCGCTTTGGCGTCGCCCGCATCGAAGACAACGTCAAGGGCTGTACGCTCGGCGTGCGCGAGATCGATCCGCACATCGAAGTGCTGCGGCATTTTGGCGGACGTGTCGAGCGCACCGAAGGCTCGCTGCTCATCCATGCGGACGAGGCGCACCCCGCGATCCATCACTGGCTCGATTACGCGTCGGTGACCACCACGGAAAACTTCGTGCTGTGCGCGGCAACGGCCAGGGGCCGCTCGCAATTGAATAACGCGGCGTCGGAGCCGCACGTGCAGGAGTTCTGCCGCTTCATGCAGATGCTGGGCGTGCCCATTGAAGGTGTCGGCACGTCGCAGCTCGCGATCGAAGGCGTGGAGCGCTTCGGCGGCGGCGAATTCCGCTTCGCCGAAGACTTCCATGAAATCACCACGTTCCTCGCGCTCGGTGCCATCACCGGCGGGGAAATCACGGTCAAGAACACGGCGCCGGACCAGTTCCCGCTCATCGACCGCACGTTCGCGAAGTTCGGGGTGAAAGTCGAGCATCGCGACGGCTGGTCGACCGCCACCGCGCAGGGCAAGCTCAAGGTGCAAGCGCCGTTCACGCAGAACATCCTCACGAAAGTCGAAGCCGCGCCTTGGCCGTATTTCCCGGTCGACCTGCTGCCGATCTTTATCGCGCTGGGGGTGAAGGCCGAAGGCAGCGCCATGTTCTGGAACAAGGTCTACGACGGGGCGATGGGCTGGTCGACCGAGTTGTCGAAGTTCGGCGCGCATGTGTTCCAGTCCGATCCGCACCGCCTGATCACGTTCGGTGGCGTGCCGCTCTCGCCCGCCGTCGTGGAGAGTCCGTACATCATCCGCGTGGCGATTGCCTTGCTGATGGTGGCGGCCAGCATCGACGGGCAATCGACGATCAAGAACGCCGATCCGATCCGGCGCGCGCATCCGCGCTTCGTCGAGAACCTGTGCTCGGTGGGCGCGAACGTCGTCTGGACACCGCAGGAGTAAGCCCGCGCTTTCGTGTGCGCACATGTCGTTTGCCGCCCCCCCCCAGGGGGGCCGGGCTCGCCCTACGGGACACGCCGGCGGTAGACGCCCCCCCGATCGCCCCACACCGGTCTTCGCCCCGACGAACCCGACGAATGACCTTACCTGAGCCGCTCGCGCCCGCGATCATCGCAGCTTTGCCCGACGGCACATGACGTTTGCATGCTTAATCCGGGTTACAGCCGCTCGGCGTTCTGGCTCACGGGCAGCGTCGAGAATCGCGGCACGGCATCGCTCACGCGTTGGTTGAGCGTCGGCATCGTGCGGCTCGAAGACGCCGACCGTGGACGCATCATCCGCCGCAGCGCGCATCACATGCTCGCCATGAGCAACGACCTGATCGAGTATGCGAGCGGGGGCGCGGCCGACCCGCTGCATGTCGCGCCGGTCTACACCCATGCGTTCGTCGACGGCGTGGCGCACGAGGGCATGAGTCTCGCCGGCAAGCACGGTAACGCCTTCCTGCTCGACGTGCGTGCGCCGCTGCCGCCCCTGCTCGCGTTCGACGCCAAGCGCGTGCGTCAGGTGCTCGGGAATCTGTTGGACAACGCAGCGAAGTACACCGCCAACGGAACGATCACCCTCTCGCTTTCAGCAACGCCGGACGCGACACGCGCCGATCTCATGCAGGTCTGTTTCGGCGTCGAGGATTCCGGCTGCGGCATCGCCAAGGACGACCTGCCGCGCGGCAGGTTCACCATCTCGCGCAGCGTGGCGATCTGGCCGGACTGACCGCGCTGTGCCAGGCCCCTGCGGCATCGACGTTCCACTAGGCGCCCATCAAACGAAAACGGCACGCCCGAGGGCATGCCGCGGTACTGCTTCGGGAAGCCGGTCCCCTCAGTCTTTGAGCGGCAGGTGGGCCGTCTCGCGCGCGGCCAGGAGCGCGATGGCCGTGGCGGCGAGCGCCACCGTGACATACAGCGACACCGAGACCGTCGTGCCGTATGTCTTGTACAGCGTCACGATGATGAGCGGTGCGAAGCCGCCCCCGAGAATGCCCGCGAGCGTATAGGCCAGCGACGAACCGGCGTAGCGCACCCGCGTCGGGAATTGCTCGGTGACGAAGGCCGCCTGCGGCCCGTACATGATCGCGTGAATCACCAATCCGATAACGACGGCCAGCACGATCAGTGCCGGGTGGGACGTATCGAGCAGTACGAAGAAGCCGTATGCCCAGATCACCGCGCACAGCACACCGAAGCCATACACCGGGCGGCGACCCAGCTTATCGGACAGTGCGCCGAACAGGGGCACCGTCAGCGCATTACATGCCGTGCCGGCCAGCACGGCCGTGAGTGCAAGCGGACGCGACAGGTGCAGCGTCCCCGTCACATACGTCAGCGTGAAGACGACCATCAGCGCGTAGAGCACGTCCGAGCCGATGCGCGAGCCGCCGGCCACCAGCAGGTTACGCCAGTGCGAACGGAAGACTTCGGCAATCGGCATGTCCGCCTGACGCGCCGAGTGCTGCATCGCTTCGAACATCGGCGTTTCCTCCACACCGCGACGCACCCACAGACCGAAGCCGACCAGCACGAGGCTCAGCAGGAACGGCAGGCGCCAACCCCACGCGAGGAAGTCGTCGGGGGAAATCGACAGCGTGATGAGCGCGATGAGGCCCGTCGCGATCAGGGTGCCGAACGATGGGCCGACTTGCGTCCAGGACGCATTCAACCCGCGCTTGCGCTGATCGCCATGCTCGACTGACAGCAGCACCGCACCCGCCCATTCGCCGCCAAGCGCGACGCCTTGCACGAAGCGCAGGGCGACGAGCAACACGGGGCTCCAGATACCGATCGACGCGTACGTGGGCAGCACGCCCATCAGGCCGGTCGTCAGTCCCATCACCACGAGCGTGAGCACCAGCACGGCGCGCCGTCCGATCTTGTCGCCAAGATTGCCGAACACGAAGCCGCCAAGCGGCCGCGACACGTAGCCCACGGCATAGGTCGACAGGGCGAGAATGGTGCCGACCAACGGGTCGACCGACGGGAAGAACAGATGGTTGAACACGAGCGCCGCGAGCGTGTTGTAGACGGTGAAGTCGTACCACTCGAGCGTAGTGCCCACCATGCTGGCGGTCGCGAGCCGCCCTTTTTTCGGGTTCGCATGACCGGTGGCGGCCGCGGTGGAGGGGGTGGCGGCGTCGGTTTGCCGAGCGTCGTGGGTATCGGAATACGTTGTCATGGATGTCTCCAGGGTGTCTGCGGGATGCACCGGACGGCCGGATCCCGCGAGAAGGTGGCGGGACGTCAGTCGTCGTTGGCGCCGAGACGCCACAACATGGCAAAGCGGGTGACTTCTCCGGCCGGCACCCCGTAGGCGGCGGCGAGCGATTGCGCGGCGGCGCGCACCGTGTCCTGATCCGTGCCTTCGATCAGTACGACGGCATCGGCAGGCGGCAGCGGCGCGTCCTTGGCGGTGAGCGAGACGGACAGCGTCGGCACGGTGACCTGGAGCGTGGCGCGGACAATACCGTCGCCCTGTGCGAGTTCGGCGAGCTGCGCGCCCAGCCGCGCATGAGCTTGGGTGACGACCGCCTCGCTCAGCACGAACATGGCCAGCATGCCGCCCTCGCCTTCGCCCGCCTCGATATCGAGCGTGCCGACACGGCGCTGTGTGCCCTGCATGCGCGCGAAGTTGCGCAGCGACCATTCGGTCTGATGCTGGAAAGCCCGGGCGTAAGGTTCGCTCGTGAAGACGGCGGCGTCTTGCGTGCAGTAAAGCGCCAGATAGGGGCGCGCGCAGTCGTGCAGGGCCTTGAAGCGACGAGCGAACTTGAAGCCCGGGATGGCCACACGCTCCTGCATGTGTTCGCGGTCGTACCAGCGGTTGAAGTCAGCGTCGAAGGCCGGATCGATATTCGTCCAGATGCAGAGTTGGGCGCGGGGAGCAGTCGCAGTCATGAGGCATTCCATCGGTTTCAACAATCGGGAGGCCGGCCAACACGCGATGCTCGCGGGTCGACCGTCTCGCCGAGTGTGCAAAACGGGGGAAAACGCGTCCAACAAGAAATCAAATTCGCCGCGACAGAAAATTCTTATGACCGGTGTCGGGCGGTGGCGGCGCGGGGCGTGTGCGCGCGAGGCATGGCGAGGATCACGGCCGAGCGCCGAAGGCTCAGGATTCGGCGGCGCCCCAGGCCGGGGCGGTCATGGCGGCGGCGGGTGGGATGGCGATGTCCGGCCCCATGTTCAGGGCGAATTCGCTGGCCGTGCGTTGCGCGAGGCGCGCCACGTTTTCGGCGAGCAGTGCGCCCTGGCGGAACGACCCGACGAACGACAGGTTGGGGAAATGGGCGTTCACGCGCAGCAAATGCAGGCTGTGCTCGCCCAGTTCGCGCTGAATGATGGCCGGCGGCAGCATCGCCACGCCGAAGCCGTCCACGACCAGCCGGATGATCGCCGCGACCGAGGTCATGCAGTTCACGCGCACCGGCCGCTCGGCCGCCACCGAGAACATGCGTTCAAGGGTCTTGTGCGGGCCGGAGTTGCGCGAAAAGCTCACCAGCGGGTACGCCGCCAGATCGGCCACATCGAGCGTTTCGCCTTCGAGATTGAGCTTCGGGCTCGCCACCCAGCGCATCGGAAATTCGGCCAACGGCAAATTCTCGATGCCGGCGCCGTGCAGAACGTCGGTTTGCAGCGCGAGATCGAGCGTACCGGCTTCGAGTTGCTTGCAAAGTCGGATGGTCGTCTCGCTGGTGACTTCAATCTCGAGTTGCGGATAGTCGTGGCGAATTCGCGCGGCCAGATCCGGAAACCAGCTATGCACGATCGACTCGACCACACCGATCTTGAGCACCCCCGGCGGCATGTCGGGATCGGTCAACTCGCGTTTCATCTCCTGCCCGAGCATGACGATGCGCTCCGCATACGCCAGCGCCTTCTGCCCGGCCGCCGTGAGCGTGACCTCCCGGGCGCTGCGGTCGAACAGACGCACCCCGAAGCTCTGCTCCAGCGACGCGATCCGGCTCGACACACCCGCCTGCGTGGTGTGCAGACGTGCGGCCGTCAGACGGAAGTTACGCAGCTTGGCGAGCCAGACGAAGGTTTCGAGGAATCGCAGGTTCATGCGGTGTGACGGGCGGTGGTGAGTGCCGGAAGTCTCTGATTCTAGCGGGAACAGAAAACCGGCACCCGAAATGGCCTGGCATGCGACATCCGGGAAAGGTTGTTACGGCCGGGCGTTCCCGCCGTGTTTCGTTTCCGTAACGTTTTATGTCGGGCGTCGGTGGCAAGCGCTGCCCCGCCCCTTACAAATCATGCACTTAACCGTCTCGAGAGGCTTGGCACGAGATTTGCTGGATGTCTTGCAACGGCCCGTCGAGGCCGGAGGGCCGAATATCTGGAGACTGTCATGGCAACCCCCCATTTCCACCGACCGCATCCGACCGTGGAACTTGCTCGGTGCGTGTTCCGGCAGCATTACATACGCATCATGCAGGCCGATCAGCCCGGCAATTATGCGGTGCTGGTCGACGTTTGGCCCATGGACGGCCGCACCTTCACCAGCATCGATCAGGCGAAGCATGCCGCCATGCTGTTTATCCGAGAGATGGAAAGCGACTGAGTCCGCGCAAGCGATTCCGCGCCAGCGGCCTTGGCGCGGTCACCGAGACGAGATCATCATTGATGAAACATCACGCCACACGCCACAGCGCCGCCGAGCGCCACGTCCTGTCCGCGATCCCGCGCTCGGTCCCCCGCCAGCCGGTCGTGCTGGATCCCGCGGGCGACCCTTATGCCCGCGTCGCGGTCGAGGCATACGCCGAGGCCTGTGCCCATGAGCAGCCATGGCTGGCGGAGGCCCTGCAACGCCAGTATCAGTTGGCCGGCGGCACCCCGTCGAGCGCCGCCGCCCTCTGGCGCGCGTTTCACGAGGCACAGCGGCTGGCCCGCGAAGGCCAGTCGTACGATGAAGCCGCCTGGACTCACGTGGCGCTGCATCTGTGCGGCGTGCTGGGGGCGATGAACTTGTAGTGGTCGGGACAAGCGTCGCGCGCGACGCTATTTCACGCGGAGGACGCAAAACCCGACTGTTGGGGACTGTTTCTGGCATACTTCTCGCTAATTTTTAGCGGATTCGCCCTCAGTACCCCATGCCCCTCACTTCGACGTTGCCGTCCTGCATTCGACGGCGAGCGGTTACATCGATTCTAGGTGCATTGCTTCTTCTCTTTCCCGCTGCGACGCTAGTCGTTCCTCGCGGGGGAAACGTCGTGATGTTCCTTCTGCTCGCGTGCAGTCTTTTCGTGCTTGTCGTCGACGCGAAAACGCCGGTGCCCACGCCATCGGCCTCGGTCATGCCGCGTCACGCCCTGACTGTTTTCACCATCGCGCTCTGCCTGCCGTTCGCTGCCGTAATGCTGAGCGAGTTGATTCACGGGCATGTCGCCGGCAACACGCTTGACTCGCCCTCCCGGTTTCTGATCGCGATCGTGGTCATGTTCGCGTTGCGACGGCTCAGCGAGAACCTGCCCGCCTGGGTGTCGTTCGGTTTGCCCATGGGGGCGTTTGCGGCCGCCGTGATGGCGTCTTATTCGCTCATCGAATTAGCGACTCGAGCAGAGAGCACATTCCTTAATCCAATTCATTTCGGTGACATTGCCTTGCTCCTGGGCGTGCTGTCAGCGCTCTCGATCAATTGGCTCAAACGTGACCACGTTTTGGGGGTCATCTTCAAACTGGCTGGCGCCCTGGCCGGCGGTTATGCGTCGTGGGCCAGTCAGTCGCGGGGCGGCTGGATTGCACTGCCGGTGATGGTCCTCTTGTGCGTCTGGATCGGCGGAAAAGCGCTGAATCGTAGTGCACGCTGGGCGGCAATCGTCGTGTTATGTGCCGCCATTGTGTTGCCCGTAAGCATTTCGCAAACCGTTCGCACACGCATGTTCACCGATATATCGCTCGATTTGTCGAACATGGCAAAGGGGCAGCCCGATTCATCGGTCGGCATTCGGTTGGAGTTGTACAAAGCAGCTCTTATCCTGATTGGCCAAAACCCTGTCACGGGATTGGGCGCGCACGGCTTCCACGATGCCATGGCACCGATGGCAGAAAAAGGCATCATCACGCCAACCGCCGCCGAGTTGGGCCGTGGAGAGGTCCACAATCAGATTCTTGCCTACACCGCCGACTATGGCTTCGGCGGCTTAATCGCCATGCTTGCCGTGTACTTCGTACCGGCCTGGTTCTTCATCCTCTGTATTCGCCGCGGAGACAAGCGAGCACGCCGCACCGGCCTGCTCGGTCTGCTCACCGCCGTGGCGTTCTTCATCTTTGGGCTGACCGTGGAGACATTCAATCTCAAGGTCACGACCGCGTTTTACGCGACGATGCTGGCGGCATTCGCTGCCATTGCGTGCCCGGTGAGATCGGAAAGCGGAGAAACTACGGCCCGCTCACCGGAGCGCAAATAACCGCTCTATCCCCCCATGCTAAGCATCCTGATCCCCACCTGGAACAACCTGCCGTTTCTCAAGCTGTGCATCGATAGCGTTCGCCGTCATTCCGGCGAGGCGCACGAGATCCTCGTGCACGTCAACGACGGGAGCGACGGTACGCTGGCATGGGTTCGGGAACAGGGGTTGCGTTACACGCACAGCATCGGCAACGTGGGGGTCTGCCTCGCGCTGAATCAGCTCGCGCCGCTGGCATCGCACGATCAGTTGCTCTTCCTGAACGACGACATGTTCGTCACCCCGGGCTGGGACACCGCGCTCATCGATGCCGCCCGTGCGCTCGATACGCCGATCTATTACCTCTCGTCGGTGATGATCGAACCGAACGCCGGCGTCAGCAAACAAGTGATATCGCACGACTTCGGCACGACCCCGCAGACATTTGACGAAACCGCCCTGCTGGCCTTCGCCGCCTCGCTGAACCGTAGCGACGTGAACGGCGTGCCGACGCAGCCCACGCTGGTGAGCCGCGGACTATGGCATCTGGTCGGCGGCTACAGCATCGAATTCGGGCCGGGCATGAGTAGCGACGACGACTTTCTGATGAAGTTGTGGCTCGTCGGCTGCCGCACGTTCCGCATCGTGGGCAAGAGCGTGGTCTATCACTTCGGATGCCGCTCGACAGGGCGTGTGGTGAAGAATCGCGGCAGTCGCGAGTTTTTGATGAAGTGGGGAATGACACAGGCTGAGTTCAAGCGCGACTACCTCGATCTGGCCGGCACGCCGGCGGGTGCCGCGCTGCCTAACGTCCCCCGCCCCAGCGGCAAGAGCCGCTTCAAGCGCGCGCTGCATGGCAGCAAGCCTTATCCGCTCGAAGATCTTGAACGCTGGGACCCCAACGTACCGCGGCATTTGAAGCTGGACTGAACGGCGCAGCCAACGCCCTTGCGTCGGCCGACACACGTCAGCCGCACGGCGTGAAGCCCCCGCGACCGATCCGAAACGCCGGATGTCCGGCCATCAATGCCGAGGGTGACGAATTCTCGCCCACGCGTGCCCGACTCGCTGCACCGCGCGATGATCGGGGTGTCGCGTCCACCACAGACCCAGCTCCCACACCATCCCGGCCAGCAGCACGATCACGGCCAGGGCACCGATCGTGTACCACATCTCACCAAAAGACGTTGTCATGACGGCCTCCTGAAAAGGCATCACGGACGACCCGCGGTCGTCCGTGATTCCATTCTAGGCGACGCAACCCGGCTTGCCCGCCGGATTTGTGCTACTTGCACACGACGTCGACCGCCCGGCGCGTCAGAGTTGGCCCATGGCCAGTTGCACCGCGAGGCTACTCACCGAGACCGCAGCCCATACGCCCAGCCCCAGCAGGATGGGACGTACGCCGGTCGATGCCATGCGACGCAGGTTCGATGACAGGCCGATGGCCGTGAGAGCGACGATGATGAGGAATTCTGCCGCGTCATGAATCCAGGGTTGCAGCTCGGCCGGCACAAACCCCGCCGTGCGCGCTCCCGAGGCGATCAGGAAACCGAGGATGAACCACGGGAAAATGCGGGCGAGGCTGAAGTTGGCGGCCCCGGCACGCTTGGCGCGGTATGCCACAATCGCTGCCAGCGCCAGGCAGATGGGGATGATCAGCGTGGCACGCGTGAGCTTGACGATGGTCGCGTAATCACCTGCGGTCTTGCTGTAGCTGTAACCGGCAGCGACCACCGACGACGTATCGTTGATCGCCGTACCCGCCCACATGCCAAATCCCAGATCGGAAAGATGCAGCAGGTGACCGAGCATCGGGAACAGCACCACGGCCGCGATATTGAACAGGAAGATGGTCGAGATCGCGAATGCCGTTTCGTGGTCGTCCGGCTTGATGATGGGGGTGACGGCCGCAATCGCCGATCCGCCGCAAATCGCCGTGCCAATGCCGATGAGCAGCTTGAGCTTGCCGCCGACACCCAGTGCGCGGCCCAGCGCCCAGGCCGACAGACCGGCGGCGGTCACCGTCACGGCTGTGACTGCCAAGGACTCCAGGCCCGTATGCGCCACCTGCGACAGGCTCAGGCCGAAGCCGAGGGCAATGATCGACCACTGGAGCACGTACTTCGAGGCGAACCGGATGCCCGCTTCATACCGTGCACCGGGCGCGAACACATTGCGAACGACGATACCGAGCAGAATGCCGAACACAGGGCCGCCGACCAGCGGCATCTGACGCCCCAACAACAGCGCGGCAAACGCGATGACGGTCGAGAGAATCAGGCCTGCCCACGGATTCTGACGGTCCGGCACCAACGCGTTAGGGCGGCTGGCCGTGGGAGGGGGAGTCGTATCGGTTTTTGTTGTCATCACAGCCTCGCTTCTGGAATGACTACAAGTTTACGAACGTCGATTAAATAATAAAAATCGTTATATCAAATACGAATTATCCATAAATACGATAATTCATCGATTCGCACGTCATACCCGAATCGAAGGGCCTATCGGCCTGCGTTTGCGCCTGCATTTGCGCATAACATCCCAAGCCAACCCCTGCCGTGGGTCGCTACACTCTCCGAAACCCCCTGGAAGCGTCGATCCGCCCCCTCCCCCGGAGACCGAACCCATGTCGCAAGCTGTCAACACGCCCACGCGCCGCGCGCAGTGGTATTTCGATTTCGCGTCCCCTTTCGCGTACCTGCAATTTGAACGATTCGACACGCTGCCGCGCTGGCTCGACATAGACCTCAAGCCGATCGTGCTCGGCGCGATCCTGGCGCATCTGCAAACGCAGGGCCCTGCAGAGACACCGCACAAACGCCTCTTCACGTATCGCATGGCGCAGTTCCGCGCCGAGCAAGACGGCATTACCTACCGAATGCCGCCCGTCCACCCATTTCATCCGATTCGCGTGCTGCGCCTGGCGATAGCGCTCGGCGCGACCCATGACGTGGTGCGTACGATTTACCGTTTCATCTGGGCCGAAGGGCGCGATGTCACCGACCCGCAGGGCTGGCAGGATTTGTGCGCACGGCTCGGGCTGCGCGCCGACGAGGCCGTCGCGCTGGCGGAAACGCCGGCGGTCAAGGCCACCTTGCGCGAAAACACCGAGGCCGCGATTGCCGCCGGGGTGTTTGGCGTGCCGACGTTCGCGTTCGACGGGGTGCTGTACTGGGGAGACGACGCGACCGCGCTGTTCCGCCACTGCCTCGCTGATCCGGCGTGGTTGCATTCGCCCGATGTCGAGCGCTTGCAACACGTTACGATCGGTGTAAAGCGCGAGGGCTGAGAACGCGCTGTCTTGCGCTCACTTCGCCCCGCCGAGGACCAGCGGCAGCGGCACGGCGTCGGCCATGGCGGCGTAGCCTGCATCGCTCGGGTGGGTGCCGTCGCCGCTATCGAGACGTGGGAGCAAGCGCGTCGGCTGGGCAGGATCGCGCAGCGCGGCGTCGAAATCGATGACGCCATCGAAGGCCCCGCTCGTTCGCACCCATTGGTTGACGGCGTCACGCACCGCCTCGCGCTCGGGCGGCAGTTTGCCCGGCGGGATGGTCGTGCCGAGGATGCGAACGTGGTGCGAACGCGCGGCGGCGATCAGCGACTGATACCCCGCGATCATCTCCGGCGCGCTCACGATCACATGCGGCACATCGCAGTCGAGTCCCGCATGGGGCGGCACGTAACCGAAATTGATATCGTTGATGCCGATTTGCACGATGACCGTTCGCACACCGGGCTGTTCCAGCGCGTCGCGCCGGAAGCGAGCGACGAGCCGCTCGCCGTAGCAGGCCGAATCGTGCAGCAGGCGATTGCCGCTGATGCCGAGATTGAGCACGGCAATATCGCGTCGTCCGGCATTCTCCAGCCGCCGCGCCAGCCCATCCGGCCAGCGCCGGTTGGCATTCAACGAGCTGCGCATGCCGTCCGTGATCGAGTCGCCGATGGCGACGATCGCTTGTGCGGGAAGCGCCGGCACCACGCTGACGCCGGCCAGCCAAAGTGTATTCGTGAAGCGCTTCGGATAAGCCGATGCCTGTGCGGCATCGACAAAGTCACCGGCGCCACTCAGAAACGCCGTCTCTTGCGCAATCTTGTGCCAAGTCGTCGGGGGGGTGGCTTCGCGCGTGAAGAGGCTCACCGCCAGTGGCGTTCCGGCGCGAACTGCGAACGGCAACGGGTCGCTCTCGAGCGAGGCCCCCGGTGCGATCCGTGCCGTCGGCTGAGCGCCGAACGTCATCTCGCGCAGACTACCGGCATCGACAGCCGCGCCGCGTAGTGCCACGGCGAGGCTCGCCCGCTCGATCACCAGCGGCTGCGTGCCGTAAGCGTTCGAGAAACGCACGCGGACTTCACTTCCCGAGAGTGTTGGATAGACAATTTGACGCACGGTGCGCCCGCCCACGGCCGGCGCTCGGTTGAAAGACGGCGCCGCCGGATGTTGCGCCACCGCTTGCGGCGCCGTCGCCCACACGCCGACGCGCGCGTTCTGCGCGACGGCCGTCGTCACCGTGGCCGTCGCCACGACGGCGAGCACCCCACGGATCAGGACAACGGGCAGCGCACGGAGCGTGCGCATGGGCCTGCCGTCGGCAGAGGAAGACCGGGGAATCAGAAACGTCGGGAGCATCGGGACAACGTAGGCAGTTCAGCCGGAATCGCCCGGCGGCAGCCGTCATTGTGCCTGATTGTGGTCGTTGGCAACGGTTGACGTCACCGCCGAGGGTACCGCGGCACCCTCGGGTTTGGCAGAACGAAACGGGATGTGTCGTCGCTCAGCGCGTAGAGATGACGATGGCAACGCGCCGGTTCTGCGCGCGGCCTGTCGCCGTGCTGTTATCCGCAACGGGATTGCGCTTGCCTGCCCCGATCGTCTGAATGGCCGCGCGCTGCATGCCCGCCTCGACCAGCACGTCGGCCACCGCGTCGGCGCGGCGTGCCGAAAGCTGCTCGTTGTAGGCGTCGCTGCCCATTGAATCCGTATAGCCATAGACGCTCACACTGTTCAGGCCAACCTTCAGGAGCGTGCGGCCGATGCGAGCCACTGTCTGGCGCGCCGCATCGTGTATCACAAACTCGTCGGTATCGAACAACACCTTGTCGGACAAGCCGAACTCCCAACCGTCTTCGGTTTGCGTAAAGCCCTCAGATTTCAGCGCCGCGATCTGCTCGGCCGTCAGGCCGTGCACGGGCGTGGTCTGGCAGCCCGTCAGGGCGGCAAATCCCACCAGGCACACCAGCCCCATCAGCTTGCGAGCCAACGCCTTCCATCGAGCGAGGACGCGAGCGCCATGGGCCACCATTGCGCGGTGCGAAAGGTCAGAATGCGAGTCGTGCGTGTCGTGCGTGTCGTGCGTGTCAACAGCGAAGTCCAAAGCAGATCCCCATGGCAGTGTGTCATCCGGTCGTCAATTATGGTTATGGTGTTAATTCAGCATGGCGCAATTCACGTTGGTTCACCCTTTGGGACTACCCGCCACAAACCAGGTGCCGACGCCAGCACGCTTGGCCTGATACATGGCCGCGTCCGCCGTGCGCAGCAGCGCGGCGGCGTCCTCGGCGTGGGTCGGGTACAACGCGACACCGATACTCATCGATGTGACGATTTCGCCGCCATCCGGCAGCACAATCGGTTTTTCCATCGCCACGAGCAGGCTCTGCGCGAGACGCACGGCATTCGACGTCTGTCGCACGCCCACGAGCATGACGGCGAACTCGTCGCCGCCCAGACGCGCCACCAGATCGCCCTCGCGCAGCGGCTGGCGCAGACGCTCGGCAATGGTCATCAACACCACGTCACCCACACCGTGCCCTAGTTGGTCGTTGATTTCCTTGAAACGGTCGCTGTCGAGATAGAGCAGCGCGACGTGCGTGCCCATTTCGCGCGCGTCGGCAAGCGCCTGCACCAGGCGCGATTCGAAATACGCCCGGTTCGGCAGCCCCGTCAGCCGATCGTGATTGGCTTGGTGCGCGAGCGTGGCATTCTGCGCGCGCAAGTGATTCTGCCACCCCTCGAATTCGTCGAGCAGTGCGTTGAAGTCATCGCCGAGTTCCTTCAGTTCGGCCAGTGGCGTCGCCGCCGCGCGCTGATGAAACGCTCGCTCGCGGCGCACCGCGTGAGCCACTTCCGCCAGTGCCCGCAACGGTTTGACGATATCGCGGTGCATCCTTTTGGCCAGGACGTTCGCCACGGCAAACGTCACCAGCAGGCAGGCGAGCACGCCGCCCACCCCGCTCAGCAGGAAAAGGAAGAACTGATGCCCCTGCCCCTGCACATCGATCGTGCCGACGACTTTTCCGTCATGACGAATCGGCATTGTCACGGGTCCGGGCAGCGCGAAGTTCGCGATCACGCGCTCGACTTGTGTCAGGGCCCCGCCGTCGGGACGACGCCACTGCGCGAACGGCGCATTGTTCGCATCGAACACCCGCACCTGAACAAGGTCCTCGTCGCTCGCGATGAGCGCAATCGCTTCCTGAGCCGCCACGCGGTCGCCAAACACGACGGCGGCCTCCGTGGTGTAGGCAAGCGAGCGCCCGATCAGCAGAAGATTGTTCTCGGCATACGCGCGCAAGGCGATCCATGCCACCAGCGACAGCGAGACCGCTGCGAGCACGACGGCGGACACGGCCAGGCGCAAGTGGGTACGGCGCAGCATGCCCTGCAACGACGGCCGGCGACCGCGCATCGGGTCGGGAGCCGCGACATGCGATGTCGCCAACGGCGGCTCACGTTCGCCTTCGGCCGATGCGTCGGCAGGCAGCAGGCCGGCGACCGACGAAGCGCCGGGCGGCATGGGCGGGGATGAGGGACGATGCGTCGTCATGGTGTGCCCGGCTTTCGTGCCAGCTTGAGCACGTTGGGGTGGACACGAACGCCACTACGCGCAACGGTGTCGAGGTTGATGTCGAACGTCACTCGCTCCGAATCGACGTTCAGGCAGAACATGACCCCGAGCGTGCACGAGTCGTTCCGCTCGCTGATCGTCAGAATGGGGTGACCGGCGAGGTTCGCCAGCAATTGGCGACGCTCGGTGTCGCTCACGGCACCGAGATACAACGCGTCGCACAACGAACCAATGGCAGGCTCCGTCACCGCAACACGCTTCGCCTCGACCGGCAAGCCCAAGGTGGGCAACGGCCCGGCGAGCAGCTCGCGCGCGTAGTCGGTATTGCCGACCACGCACAGTCGCACCTTGGCGGGGTCCGTCGGCCAGCGGGTGAAACTGATGATGCCGAGCACCACCTGTCGCACGTTGGCGTCCCGCACGTTGGGTGCAGTGGCGGCCTCCGGCGTCTGTGCAAATGCGTTGCCAAACGTGGCCCAACACACAAACCACAGAAAACACGCCAGGGGCGCGCGCAGACGACGAGGCGTCCGACGTTCTCGCCAGAGGCCCCGGGTCATACCGCTCGTCGATGTCCACGCGTTATGCAACGCTATCTTCCTTTTGCCGAATGTCGGTGGTGGCGGGCACGTCACGCGAGGCTTGACCGGCGTGCTGCGCAAACCCGCGTGAATCAGGCCGCATCATACCGAAGGGATCGCGCTCGGGCCATAGGAATGCCCCGGTCACCCCTCGCCGCGACCGGCGTTTTGCCGTCGCTGGCCGCCTCGATTCAAGACGCGCCCGCGGCGGATCGCAGTCCACAGCATGCGCGTGCCCACGCATTTTCGGAACCCCCATCGCCCCCGCGTTTTCCCTTGCCCGCGCGCGCATTCCTCATGGCAGAATGGTACGCACAACCATTTGAAAAACAAAAGAAATTCGGCGATCCGATCTCTCGATTTTCGAGATAAAAATCACGACGCCAGGGAGGTATTGCATGACGTTCCTGAAGTCCGGCTTGGCCGGCTTTCGGGGGGACCGGGCATGAACGATCCCGTGCCTCGTCGGGTGCCCGACGTACAAGCCGAGTTGAGCCGCGCCGCGCTCGACAGTGCGCCCTATGCCATGTTCGTTTGCACGGACGACGGCATGCTCGAGCGAATGAACGGCGCGTTCACGCGGCTGACGGGCCATCGCCCGGATGACCTGCTGGGCAAGCGCAGCTTCCTGTCGTTGCTCGATCCGTCCGAGCTGACGCGTCGTCGCCTGCCAGCGCTGGCCAGTCTGTCGGCCACCGAAGCGGTACCGTACGACGACGAATGGCATCTGCTCACGCATGTGCGCAGTTGGCTGCCCGTACGGCTGGCGCTTTCCTGCGTCGAACATGCCCCCGGCGAACGACGCTGGGTGGGCATCGTGCTCGACCTCTCGCAACAGGTGCAGGTGGCGTCCCGGCTCTGGTACGTCACGCATCACGACCCGGTCACCCAGTTGCCCAACCAGACGCTGCTCAACGAACGGCTCGAACTGGCGATTCATCGTTGCGCGCGCCAGCAGGTCGGGCTGACGGTTTTGCTGGTCGAACTCGATCACTTGCGCCAATTGCGCAGCACCTTCGGTCCACCGACCGCAGAGCTGGCGCTGCGCATCGCCGCCGAACGCCTGCGCGAAGCCAGCGGCCCCGAAGACGCCCTCGCGTGCCTCGGCGGCAGCCGGTTCGTCATCGTCACCAACGAAACGGGCGACGGCGCGCGTCTGTTCGCCGCTCGAATTCAGGCACGGCTCGCCCAATGGGCCGACGTCGACCAAAATGCCGTCGCGCTCGACGCGAGCATCGGCGCGGTCAGCTATCCCGAACACGGCCATACCCCCGACACGCTGCTGCGCCGCGCCCACATTGCGCTGGGGATCGCCAGCGCCGCCGGTGGCGGACTGCGCGTCTTCAGCAGCGAGATGGACGCGCAGACGCGGCGGCGCAACGAACTCGAGAGTCTGTTGCGCGTCGCGGTGCATGAGCAGACGCACGCGCAACTGCATCTCGTGTACCAGCCGCAAGTCAGTCTGTCCGACGGCGAGATCCGCCACGCGGAAACACTTCTGCGCTGGCGTCACCCGGCGCTGGGGGCCATCGGGCCGGCGGAATTCATCCCGATCGCGGAAACCTCGGGACTGATCCTGCCGCTGGGCGAATGGGTGATGCAAACCGCCTGCCGCGAGGCGAGCCGTCTGCTGCGGCGGTGCGGCCATCTGCCGCGCATCTCCGTCAACGTGTCGGCGCAGCAGTTCGCACGGCAGGACGTCGTGGGCATGGTCGAGCGTGCCCTGAGCGCGCATGCGCTGGAACCTCGTCACCTGGAGATCGAGATCACGGAAACCGTGCTGCTCGGGGACTCGAGCGCCGCGGTCGGTTGTCTGCGCTCACTGCACGACATGGGTGTAGAGATCGCCGTCGACGACTTCGGCACGGGGTATGCCAGCCTCGCCTACCTGACCCGTTTCCCCGTCAATCGCCTCAAGATCGACCAGACTTTCGTGCGCGACATGCTCACGCATGCCCACAGCCATGCCATCGTGAGCGCGATTGTTGCGATGGCCCACTCGCTGGGCCTGCGCGTGACGGCCGAGGGCGTGGAGACCCAGGCGCAGGCCCAGCGGCTCACCGAGCTGGGATGCGACGAAGCGCAGGGATTCTGGTTCGCCCGGCCCGTCGACATGCGCAGCTTTTATCACATCGTGGCACCGCTGGGCAGCGGCGCCCGACGCTGACCTCGCGCCGCCGTCACGCAATCCGTGCCCCCGGCCCCGCTATTTCCGCAGACATGGCATGTCAAGACTCGCGCGCGTCTTGAGAACGCGGTATGTTACGTCGCGAAGGGACTCCCCCGAACGACGTTGCAACGAGGATTATCGCCATGAAGACCAAAGCCGCCATTGCCTGGGAAGCCGGCAAACCCCTGACCATCGAGGAAGTCGATCTGGAAGGGCCGCGCGCCGGCGAGGTGTTGATCGAGATCAAGGCCACCGGCATCTGCCATACGGACTACTACACACTCTCCGGCGCCGATCCGGAAGGCATCTTCCCCGCCATTCTCGGCCACGAGGGCGCGGGCGTCGTCGTCGACGTTGGTCCGGGCGTCACCACCCTGAAGAAAGACGATCACGTCATTCCGCTGTACACGCCCGAATGCCGCCAGTGCAAGTTCTGCCTGTCGCGCAAGACCAACCTGTGCCAGGCGATCCGCAGTACGCAAGGCCGCGGCCTGATGCCGGACGCCACGTCGCGCTTCTCGCTCGACGGCAAGCCCATCTTCCATTACATGGGCACGTCCACGTTCTCGAACTACATCGTCGTGCCGGAAATCGCCGTCGCCAAGGTGCGCTCGGACGCGCCGTTCGACAAAGTCTGCTACATCGGTTGCGGCGTGACGACCGGCGTGGGCGCCGTGGTCTATTCGGCGAAGGTCGAGGCAGGGGCGAACGTCGTGGTGTTTGGCCTCGGCGGCATTGGCCTGAACGTGATCCAGGGCGCAAAGATGGTCGGTGCCGACAAGATCATTGGCGTCGATATCAACCCGGGGCGCGTGGCGCTCGCCAAGAAGTTCGGCATGACGCACTTCATCAATCCGAATGACGTCGAAAACGTCGTCGACACGATCGTGCAATTGACCGACGGCGGCGCCGATTACTCGTTCGAGTGCATCGGCAACGTGACGACCATGCGTCAGGCGCTCGAATGCTGCCACAAGGGGTGGGGCCAGTCGTTCATCATTGGCGTGGCCGCCGCGGGTCAGGAGATCAGCACGCGTCCGTTCCAGTTGGTGACGGGCCGCGAGTGGAAAGGGTCGGCGTTCGGCGGGGCGCGCGGTCGCACCGACGTGCCGAAGATCGTCGACTGGTATATGGAGGGTAAGATCAACATCGACGACCTGATCACGCACACGCTGCGTCTGGACCAGATCAACGAAGGCTTCGATCTGATGAAGCGCGGCGAGTCGATCCGCTCGGTCGTGCTGTACTGATCGACACGTTTCGAAGGCGCTGTTCCGCCCGCGCGTCACGGGTGCCGGACGCACCGCCGTCACGACAAGGAGACGGACATGAAAACATGGACTTTGCCGCTCGTGCTCGCGGGCGCCATGATGCTGGTCGCGCTGCCGGAGGCGGCGTCGGCGCAGTCCGGGCAGGCGGTGATCAACGCGCCGGCCAACGTGCGCGCCGGCCCGGCCGTCGATTACCCGGTTGTCGCCCAGACCGGCGCGGGCATGCCGGTGACGGTTTACGGCTGTCTGTCCGATTACTCGTGGTGCGACATCGGCCTGCCCGGCACGCGCGGCTGGATCTACGCGGCGCTGCTCAGCTATCCGTATCAGGGCAACCCGGTGCCCGTGCTCAACTACGGCCCGATGATCGGGCTGCCCATCGTGACGTTCTCGATCGGCGCGTACTGGGGCAACTATTATCGTGGCCGGCCGTGGTATCACGATCAGCGCTACTGGCAACGCCCGCCTCCGCGACCGCGGCCGCCGGGGCACTACTCTCCAGGCGCCGGACCACGTCCGCCCGGGGGCCACTATCCCGGCGCAGGGCCTCGCCCGCCGGGACCGGGGGCCGGACCGGGGCACCGCCCGCCCGGTCACGGTGCGGGCCCGGGGCCCGGGCCGCGTCCCCCGGGGCACAACGCCAATCCGGGGCCACGTCCACAGGGAGGCGGCGGTAGTGCGGGTCCGCGTCCGCCGGGTGGGGGGAATCGCGCAGACTATGATCGGGGGCGAGGCGGGGGACGCGCAGGCGGACAAGGCGGTGGACACGGTGGACGCCCGCCCGGCGGCGGTCCGGGGGGCGGTGGCTCCGGTGGTTCCAACCACTGACCCCGCCAACCGCGCGCGTTGCCCTGTTCGCGACGCGGTGGCCCTCGCGCCGCGGCTCCCCCATCGATGTGCCCCCAATTCAGCAGACGTTGTACGCACCTTGGGAAAAATCGCTTAAAATATGAGCAATTCCGGCCAGGCGGAGGCGCCGATCAGGCACCGACGGCCGGACCGCAGGACAGCGAGCCTTCCCCCGAACGACGCCACGGCGCCGAACGGGCACCCACCTTGCAGACCCACCCTTCTCCGATGTGCCGCGGCGACAGTCGTCACGCACGCGGCAGTCCGGCAGGATCCTCCGTAAGTCTCGATCGTGTTCGTCCCGCCCCGGTGCGCACTGCGCGCGCCGTGGTTGTCTATCGTCTTGCCGCATCCGGCGCGCGCCCCCCGCGCATGCCACCGACGGCCGACAGGCCGGTGCCACGCGCACCGCGCGACGCTAGCGCAACGAGGAGGTTCGACCCACCCTGTGGTGTTCCGCCAGGCATGGGAACGCGCGGCCACAAGCCCGGGGTGCCCTTGCAGCCAGGTCGCGGGAGGCCTCTCCCGTGGATTCCCCGATGGCGCGCCACGCAAACGCCAGGGGCATACGTTGCAGGAACCTTTTGCAGGTCATGAGTCTTTTTCGAACCAAAAACATCGAGCACATGCTGGTCGCGAGCCGTACCGGCAGTCTCAAAAAGGTGCTGGGCCCGGTCGATCTGGTCCTGATGGGCATCGGCGCCATCATCGGCACCGGCATTTTCGTGCTCACAGGCACCGGCGCCCTCACCGCCGGCCCCGCGCTCACGCTCTCGTTCATCATCGCGGCAACCGCTTGCGGCTTCGCGGCCCTGTGCTACGCGGAATTCGCGTCGACGATTCCCGTCTCCGGATCGATCTACACCTACAGCTACGCCACGCTCGGCGAGATCGTCGCGTGGATCATCGGCTGGGATCTGATGCTCGAGTATGGGCTGGCCTCGTCGGCCGTCTCGGTCGGGTGGTCGGGCTACTTCCAGTCGCTCGCGGCAGGGTTCGGTCTACATTTGCCCGCCGCCATCACGGCAGCACCAGGCAGCGTGCCCGGCATCACGACCTTAATCAACCTGCCGGCCGTCGTCATCATGCTGCTCATCACGTGGGTCCTGTCGTACGGCGTGCGTGAGTCCGCCCGCATCAACAATCTGATGGTGGCGATCAAGATCGGCGTCGTGCTGCTGTTCATCGCGGTGGGCGTGTGGCATGTGAAGCCGGCCAACTGGACACCGTTCATGCCGTTCGGCACCCGCGGCATGTTCAACGCCGCCGCGCTCGTGTTCTTCGCGTTCATCGGCTTCGATGCCGTGACGTCGGCAGCGGAGGAAGTCCGCAATCCGGGCCGCGATCTGCCCATCGGCATTATCGGCTCGCTCATCGTCTGCACGCTGCTGTATGTGGCGGTCGCCGCGATCATGACCGGCATCGTGCCGTTCGCGAAGTTCGCGGGCGTGGACCACCCGGTGTCGTTGGCGCTGCAATACGCCGGTCAGAACTGGATCGCGGGCTTCGTCGATCTGGGCGCGATTCTCGGCATGACGACCGTGATCCTGGTGATGACCTACGGCCAGACCCGCATTACGTATGCCATGTCGCGCGACGGTCTGCTGCCGCCGCTGCTCTCGCGCATTCATCCGACGCACAAGACGCCATTCGCCGGCACGTGGATCATTGGTGTGGTGTTCGCCGTCATCGCGGGCTTCGTGCCGCTGGGCGTGCTCGCCGAGCTGATCAACATCGGCACGCTGTCGGCGTTCGCGCTGGTGTCGGTAGCCGTGCTGGTGCTGCGTCGCACGCACCCGGACCTGCCGCGCGCGTTCCGCGTGCCCGGCGCCCCGGTTGTGCCGCTTATCTCCGCCGGTCTGTGCCTGTTCCTGATGGCGCACCTGCAAGCGACCACATGGGTCGCCTTCGTGGTGTGGCTCGTCATCGGCTTGGGGATCTATTTCACGTATGCACGCCGCAACGCGCTGCTGCACAAGTCGCGCGACGCGCTTGCGGCGCAGTCGTAATCGCGCCGCTTGCTGTCCCGCCTCGCGCCCAGGCGCGAGTGCGCGGGCAGGCCCCGCTCAGCCGAAATTGCGATTGATCCACACGGCGCCGTAGCCGAGCGCGAACATGGTGAGCAGCAACGGCACCGAGATGCGCAGTACCTGGATGACCAGCGAACGCGGCGGCAGATCGTCCTCCTCCGGCATCCGCGCCGCTTCGCGCAACGCACCGGTGCAAAGCGCCGCCGCAGCAACGCTCACGACGATCCAGAACGTCTGGTTGTACATCAGCGCGACGAGCAAAAGCGCCAGCGCGACGTTGCGGCCGTGATAGATCAGATTGACGGTAGTACGAAAGGATTGCGGCGACATGTCGGTGTTGCGCCGGCGTGAGCACGGATGCTCCACCGGCGCCAGGGTTCTGGTTATTCGTCGTGTGACGTGCGGTATGCCGTTCGGCCTGCCGCCGCCTGCAGAATCTGCGCAGCGCTTATCCTGGCTTAACGGCTTTCGCGACCGCAGTCTTTAGCCTGACATCGCGTCTGTGTTCGCCACGCGGCGGTATCGGACGCGATATCGAAGGGACTGACGCAGCCCCCCCCGGCGATGCCCGACGTGATGTCGGGCGCCAGACGAATGCGGTATGCTCCCCCGCATGACTGCCCCCGCGCCTTCCCCTCTCCCCACCGCCGTCCCGGACGTCGATGGCGCCTCCCGTCACGATGCGCCGACGCGAGCCGTCTATGTCATCGTGGCGCACCCGCGCTGGCGGGACTCACGCGTCAATCACCGCTTGCTCGACGCCGCTCGCAGCATCGCAGGTGTCGACGTCAACGACCTGTACTCGACGTATCCCGACTTCAGCATCGACATTGCCGCCGAACAACGGCGCGTTGCGCGCGCCGATCTGGTCGTGCTCGTCCACCCGATCTACTGGTACAGCATGCCGCCGTTGCAGAAGCTCTGGCTCGACGAAGTGCTGTCGTGGGGCTGGGCTTACGGCCACGACGGACATGCGCTCGCGAACAAGGACTTCTGGCTCGTGGCGAGTGCCGGCGGGCCACAGGCGAGCTATCGCCCCGAAGGCTACAACGAGCACGAGTTCTCGGCGTTCCTGCCGCCCTACGAGCAGATGGCGCGCCTGTGCAACATGCGTTTCCTGCCCCCGCACGTGTTCTTTGGCGCGCGACGCAGCGACGATGCCGCACTCGACGCCCACGTGAGCGCGTTTGCCGGCAAGCTCGCCACGTACCCGCAATGGCCCGAGCTGATTTCCATGGCAGACGCGCCCGAATGTCAGGACATTCCGGTCGCGGATCGTCCGCGCTGCGCAACCGGCGTCGCCGACGTGGAGGACACCCGCGCCATGAATGCAAGCCCAGGGAGGGTCGCCTGATGGAACACGTACCCGCCTGGTTGCTCGCCAGCCTGATTTACCTCGCCGCGGCGGTCATTGTGGTGCCGCTGTCGCGTGCGCTGGGACTCGGCGCGATCATCGGCTATCTCGCCGCCGGGATTGCCATCGGTCCCTGGGGACTTGGTCTTGTCGCGCGCGTGGAAGACGTGCTGCATTTCGCCGAATTCGGCGTGGTGCTGATGCTTTTTCTTGTCGGCCTCGAACTGGAACCACGACGCCTGTGGAATCTGCGACGGCCGATCTTCGGATGGGGCTCGGCGCAGGTCGTCGGGTGCGCGGTGCTGCTCTTCGCGGCGGGCGTCGCACTCGGCGCGCCGTGGCGCATCGCCCTCGTCGCGGCCCTGGGCCTCGCGCTCTCGTCGACCGCGATCGCCTTGCAGGTGATGGCCGAGCGCAATCTGCTCGGCACCCCGAGCGGCCAGGCGGGCTTTTCGATCCTGCTGTTCCAGGACGTTGCCGCGATCCCGATCCTCGCGCTGCTGCCGTTGCTGGCCAATTCGTTCGACAGCCACGTGATGACCGGGACGGCGCGCGCGCTCGAAGCCCTGAAAATCGTCGGCGTGATTGCGGCGATCATCCTTGGCGGGCGGCTGGCGTTGCGCCCGCTGCTGCGCTGGATCGCCAACAGCCGCACGCCGGAGATTTTCACGGCGGCGTCGCTGTTGCTCGTCGTCGCCATCGCGGCACTGATGCAATGGGTCGGCCTGTCGATGGCGCTCGGCGCGTTCCTCGCCGGCGTGCTGCTCGCCGAGAGCGAATACCGACGGGAGCTGGAAACCGACATCGAACCGTTCAAGGGGCTTCTGCTCGGGCTGTTCTTCATTGCCGTCGGCATGAGCATCGACTTCGGGGTACTGCTCGCGCAACCGCTGCGCATGATCGCCGTCGTCATCGGCTTCATGGCGCTCAAAGGACTGGCCATCTACGGGGTGTCGCGGTGGATGCAATTGCCCTATCAAGAACGGCCGATCTTCACGCTGCTGCTCGCACAGGGCGGTGAATTCGCCTTCGTGGTGTTCCAGTCGGCCGGACCGCAAGTGCTGCCGCCCGAGGTGTCGTCGTTCCTCATCGGCGCCGTCGCGCTCTCGATGCTGGTCTCGCCGCTGCTGCTCGTGGCCATCGACAAGTGGCTGCTGCCGCGCTACAGCGTGACGGGATCGCCCCGCATGGCAGAGATCGACGAGCCGCAGTCGGCCAGCGTCGTGATCTGCGGCTTTGGACGCTACGGGCAAATCGTCGGCCGCACGCTGGTACCGCAGGGCGTTTCGGTGACCGTGCTCGATCACGACCCCGACACCATCGAGAGCCTGCGCCAGTTTGGCTTCCGGGTGTTCTACGGCGACGCGACACGACTCGATCTGCTGCGTATCGCGGGCGTGGCGCATGCGCGCGCGGTGGTCGTCGCCGTGGATGATGTCGATCAGTCCCTGGAAATCGTCGACCTGCTTCGCGAACACTTCCCCGACGTGCCCATCGTGGCGCGGGCGCGCAACGTCGGCCATCTGTTCCAGCTTCGCGATCGTGGTGTCGAACACATTGAACGGGAAGTCTTCGAGTCGTCGTTGCGCAGTGCGCGCTCGGTGCTTGAAACCCTGGGCTGGCCGGCGGCCGAGGCGAGAGAGGCGGCGATGGCCTTCCGGCGCGCCAATCAGCAACTGACCGACGAGATGTATCCCGCTTACCAGGATCGCAAGGCAATGGTCGCCGCGGCCAAGGAAGGCCGCCGCCAGTTCGAAGAGCAGATGGCACGCGAGCGCGCGCAGCGTCATGCGCGGCGACACGTCACGTTCGGTTGGGACGGCGAGCACGCGACCGACGCGGCCCCTGCCCCGGCGCCCACCGACGCACTGGCGTCACGAACCCAGGACAAGCCCGCGGCCGAAGACCAGCGCGCCTGAGCGACGAATCACGATTCGTCGGACGAACAAAAAGCCGTCCCGAGGATTTTCCCTCGGGACGGCTTTTGACGTTACGGCGACCGCCGGCCGGCGATCAGCTGCCTTGGCTGACGTTCAGCTCACCTGCGGCGCGGGCACGCGCCAGTTCCTGCTTCACGCCAGCGCGCGTTGCGCTCGGGCCTTGCGAGGCGACGATCGGGTAGTCGACGTCGTTCTGCGGCACGAGGCCTTGCGCGCGTGCCTGGGCCAGCTCGGCCTTCACGTCGGCGCGGCTCTTGGTCGAGGCCGAAGCGACATAGACCGGATAATCGGCGTCACCGTTCGGGATCAGCCCTTGAGCGCGGGCTTGTGCCAGATCAGCGAGCACGGCGGCACGCGTGAGCGGCTGACCTTGCGAGGCGATCTCGGGGTAGTTGTTGCCGTTCTCGGCAGCGTTGCTGGCCACAGCACCGAACGAAGCCACGGCGGCGATAAGGGCGATTGCGATGTTCTTGCGGTTCATTTTCTTAACTCCTGTCTAGTTTGCGACGACTTTGTTTTCAATTGCGCCGTCGATGGAAGGAAGTCTAGAACTCGCCGCCGAGATGAAAAACGCGATATTTGTCGAGGAACTATTGCGGCTTTCGATGAGAATCGACGCACCACAATGGGGCAATCGCGCTGCGACGAACGCCGCTGCCCCCGAGAGACGGGGCGCAACGGCGTCGCAAGCGTTGGGGAAACGTGCGGGGGCTCAGTCGGCGAGCGAGGCGCCGAGGGCATCGAGCAACTGCTGGGTGCCGCGTTCGCGCGAGCCCGCGTCGTCGTAGCCGTCCAGAAAGGCGCCCTGCTCGGTCATGACGAGTTGCGTGCCGCCATCGTGCGCACGAAGATCGATCGTCGCGAGCGACACGGAGATCTTGCGCGTATCCAGATGCATCTCGTAGGTGTAGACAAGCCGCGCATCGGGCACGACATCGAAGTACAGCGCGTCGAACGTGGACACCATGCCGCTAGCCCACCGCCCTTTCGCCACCTCGCGGCCGCCGGGACGCACATCCATGGAGCGCTCGAGCAACGTCAGGCCATCGCTTCTGGCGAACCAGCGATCCTTGGCGTCGCGCTCGGTCAGCGCACGGTACACGCGTGCAGGCGACGCGGCGTACTGACGCTCGATGCGAAAGGTCGCATGCACCACACTGCGCTGCGTTGGCGCCTCCGCGTCGCGCATGACCTCGCGGCCAAGCTTGTCGAGTGTCTGTGCCCAGCCCTGACCGGCCCCCGCGGGCATCGAGGCGAATGCGGGATCGTGAATGGTGTAGCGCTGCTCGACATCCAACCGCGTGCCTTGCCCCACTTCCGTGAATTGCGCCGTCGTGCGCGCGCCGAACAGAGCCTGACCCTTCGCGTCGGTCACTTCCATGTCGATCACCAGACGTGCCGGAGCGTCGATCTCGATGAAACGCCCGCGAATCCAATGCGACTCCCCTTCGGGCGATTGCATGCGCAGGTCGAAAACGCCGCCCACGCGGGCATCGATCTTCGCTTCGGGCACGGTGTAGCCGGTCGGGCAAAACCAGCGCTTCACGGCATCGGTGCGGGTCCAGGCAAGAAATACGGTTTCGCGGGTGGTTGCGTAAGTCCGACCGACGCTCAACGGACGCGGCTGCGTTTCGGGTGTGGCTTCACTGGCTGTCCTCATGAACTCCTCCTTCGGGCGGCAGGCTGGCCAGATACTCGCCCAATCGGTCGAGATGGCCCTCCCACTCGTGACGGCGCTGATGAATCCATCGCTCGGCAAGGCTCAGCGCCTGGGGTTCGATCCGGCACGTTCGCACGCGTCCGGCCTTTTCCGTTCGCACCAGCCCCGCACTCTCAAGTACGGCCAGGTGCTGCATGACCGCCTGCAACGACATCGCCAGCGGCTGCGCGAGCGCGCTCACCGACGCCGGCCCCTGCGCCAGCCGCGCAAGCATCGCGCGGCGTGACGCGTCGGCCAGCGCCTGAAAGGTCAGATCGAGGGTGATGTCATGGTCAAGCATGTACTTGAGTATAGGCGCTCAGAAAAGTAAAGCAAGCACTTTAGTATCAATATCGTCAGGTAATGATGTGATGCGCGTTGCGTGGGCGCAGGTGGGCCGTGTGCTGGCGATGGAGGATTTCCCGCAGCGATTGCTCGATGGTCTCCGACATGGCGTTGAGCGCGAGGTCGTTCGGCTCCAGTCCGAACGGCTCCTCGATTTCGGCGCTGACCGCTTCGAGCGCGAAGAAGGTGTACGAGAGGAAGGCCACGACCACCGGCGTCATCGGACCGATCGAATCGACCAGACCGAAGGGCAGCAGCAGACTGTAGAGATAGGTCACGCGGTGCAGGATCACACCATAAGTGAACGGAATCGGCGTGGTGGCGATCCGCTCACAGCCGCCGATGGCTTCGCCGAGCCGATCCAGATGCATCTCCATGACCTGTGCAAGCGGCGCTTCGATCTGCCCGCGCGAGCGGCGTTCCCGGAGCCATTCGCCCGCCATGAGCAGGATCGCGATGGGCTTGAACTGCTTGCGGGCAAGGCAGGCCACGTCCGCTTTGCCGAGCAGCCGTTCGAAGTCGGCCTGTGGGTCCGTTCCGCGCAACTGATGACGCATGCCATGCACGAAGGCGATGAGATAGGCGACGAAGCGCGACGAATCCGAGGTATCGGACACCAGTGTCATCGACTGGCGGGCCAGCGCGCGCGTCTCGTTGAGCACGCTGCCCCAGAGCATCCGGGCTTCCCAATAGCGGGCGTAGCTCGTGGTATTGCGAAAGCCGAGGAAAATCGCGAGCGTGATGCCGATCAGCGAGAACGGCACGAACGTGAGCGGAATCTTCCATTCGAAGACGCGTCCGTGGGCCAGCGTGACGGCGATCGAGATGAGGGTGGTGAAAATGAGCTGCGGGGCAATCTTGGGAACGATCGAGCCGCGCACGACGAAGAGCATGCGCAGCCAGTTCAGATTGGGTCGGACGATCATGGGGGAATGGAGGCGCTCGCAAGCGCGGAAGGACTGGCTGTGGGGGAAGCCGTTGCGCCGGGATGATACGCCCATATCGGCCGGTTTGAAATGGTTGCAACCGATTGCAACATCGCTGTGCGCCGCCCGGACGGCTGGCGAAAATCGCATTACGCCGCCTTGGCGTACACCAGGACTCAATAACGATCATGAACGTCCCATACCTCACGCCTCACACCGCCGGGGGGACCGGCAAGATGCGCGGACTGGCGGCCATCGCGCTGCTGACCGGACTCGCCGGCGCGCTCGGCAGTCTGTCGGGCTGCGTGGTCGAACCGCCGCGTCAAGCGCCTGCGGCGCGCGTCATCGTGGAGCCGGACCCGCATACCGTGGCCGTGCAACGCCGCGAGCAAATCGACCGCCGTATCGGCAATGAATCGCGCGACATCGACAATCACGTCAACCACGGCTATTACCCGCCGCCGCGCGGCAATGAGTTGCACCGCCGCCTTGGCGCCATTGCGCAGGAAACCCGCGACATGGCCGCGCAACACGGCGGTGGCCTGTCGGGCGACGAGCAACGTGCCCTCAATCAGGAACTCGACCAACTGCATCGCATGATCGCCGGCTGACGTCGACACGGCTGCCGCGATCCGCAAAGACAACGCCCGTCGGCCGCTAGCCGACGGGCGTTTCAATGGCCTTGCCGGACAACCGTTACTTCACGGCCAATGCCTGCGCCAGCGTGACCGGATCCTGGAAAATGCTCGAGAAGTCGAGCGCGCCGTGCCCGTTGGCCCGATGCACCTCGAAGATGCGCCGCGCCAAATCGCCGAGCGGGGTCGCCACGTCGCCGGCCACCGCCGCCCCGTGGGCGAGACGCAAGTCTTTCGCCATCAGATCGGTGGCAAAACCGCCGGTGTAACCGCGCGACGACGCCGCATTCTCCATCACGCCCGGACACGGGTTGTAGACCTCCAGCGTCCAATTGCGCCCGGAGCTCTGCTGCATAACCGCCGAGAGCACCTTCGGGTCGAGTCCGTTGGCGATCCCCAGACGCAGCGCCTCGCTCGTGCCCGCCATCAGAATACCCAGCAGCATGTTGTTGCACAGCTTGAGCGTCTGTCCCGCGCCCAGCGGCCCACCGTGATGAATCGCTCGTCCCATGTTGCCGAGCAGCGGCCGCATGCGCTCGACGAGCGCTGCATCGCCGCCCACCATGAACGTGAGCGTGCCCGCGGCCGCCCCCGCCGTGCCGCCGGAGACCGGCGCGTCGAGCAACGGCGTGCCCGGACGCGCGAGCGTCGCCAACTGGCGCGGAATTTCCGGCGGCACCGTGCTGCTGTCGATCAGCACCGCGTCCGGCGCGGCGTGCGCGAGCACACCGTCCGGACCATCGTACGCCGCGAGCACGTGCTCGCCGGCGGGCAGCATCGTGATGACCACCTGAGCGTTTCGCACGGCGTCGGCAATCGAAGTGGCCGCCGTGCCACCGGCCGCCGTGAGTCGCGCGAGCGCCGCGTCCGACAAGTCGAAGCCGCGCACCGCGTGCCCCGCCTTCACCAGATTGGCCGCCATCGGCCCGCCCATGTTGCCGAGCCCGATGAAGGCGACACGCCAGGCGTCTTGTTGCGTTTCCGTAGCCATCGTCTGTCTCCGAATCTTCGAAAGAGTGGTGCGCGTTACTTCAACGTGATCGTCGTGTTCACGCCCGCCGGGCCCGTGCCGCGCGCTTGCCAGCGTGCCGTCACGGTCTTGGTCTGCGTCCAGAACAGAATCGCTTGTTTGCCGTTCGGCCCCAGATCGCCCAACTTCGACGCACGCGACCCGGTGAAGCTGAACCAGGCGACCGGCACCGGAATCGGCAGGTTGATCCCGACCTGCCCAACGTCGATCTCGTTCTGGAACTGACGCGCCGCCCCGCCATCCTGCGTGAACAGCGCCACGCCATTGCCGTTGGGATTGGCGTTGACGAAGGCGATCGCTTCATCGAGCGTATCGACGCCCGTCATGCACAGCACCGGTCCGAAAATCTCGTCGCGGTAGATCGACATGTCAGCCGTGACATCGTCGAAAATCGTGGGGCCGACGAAGTTGCCGTCGGGCGCTTCCTTGACCGTGTGGCCGCGGCCGTCGAGCAGCAGTTTCGCGCCCTCCTCCACGCCCGCGCCAATGAGCTTCTCGACGCGCGCACGCGCCTGCTTCGACACCACAGGGCCGAGATCCGCCGTGCGGTCGGAGCCCGGACCGACCTTGAGTGCGCGCGCACGGGCCACCAGCTCAGGCACCCACGCGCGCGCCTCGCCCACGAGCACCGCCACGGACGTGGCCATGCAACGCTGCCCCGCCGCGCCGAACGCCGCGCCCAGCAGATGGTTGATGGCCTGCTCGCGATCCGCGTCGGGCAGGATCACGCAGTGGTTCTTCGCGCCCATCATTGCCTGGCAGCGCTTGCCCGCCTCCGAGGCGCGACGATAGATATGCGTGCCAACGTGCGTCGAGCCGATGAACGACACGGCCTTGATGTCCGGGTGATCGCAAATGCCGTTGGCGATGTCCGGCCCGCCGTGCACGACATTGAGCACGCCCGGCGGCAGGCCGGCTTCGAGTGCGAGTTCGGCCAGGCGCAGCGACGCGCTCGGATCCTGCTCCGACGGCTTGAGCACGAACGTGTTGCCGGTGGCCACCGCCAGCGGGAACATGAAGCACGGCAGCATCACCGGGAAGTTGAACGCGGTGATCCCGGCGCACACGCCCAGCGGCTCGATCAGCGTGTAGACGTCAACGCCGCCCGCGGCGTTCTGCGCGTACTCGCCCAACTGTAGCGAGGCAATCGAGCATGCGTGCTCGACGACTTCGAGGCCGCGCCCGACTTCGCCTTCGGCGTCGGGCAACGTCTTGCCGTGCTCGCGCGTGATCAACTCGGCGAGTTCGCCGGTATGCTCTCGCAGCAGTTGCTGAAAGCGCAGCATCACGCGCATGCGGTTGGCTTGCGACGTATTGCGCCAGCCCTTGTAGGCCGCCTTGGCCGACGCCACGGCGGTATCGAGTTCCTCCGTCGTGGCAAACGGCACGCGTGCGACGACTTCCTGCGTGGCCGGGTTCACAACGTCGCGCCACTGCGAGGACTTCGACTCGACGCGCTTGCCGTCGATCAGCAGCGGAATGGTGGGTAGGGACATGACATGCTCTCCTGATGGAAACGAATGCGAGGATTCGGGGGCGAAAAGACTGCGAATGACTTCAGAGTTCGGTGGAAGGCGGGCCGCGGTGAGTGAGCGCGCAGCGCCGCCGGCAATTACAAGATAGGCAATCGCAGCGAGGCCTGCGCCGCGACGATCCCGTGACGATCAAGCGTCACTCACTTCGCCGCCGTGCTCGTCTTCACGAGCGAGCACGTCGATTTCGACAACGGCTGGAAGGCTTGCGTCGCGGGCACCGTGGCGACCTTGGTGTAGTAGTCCCACGGGCCTTTCGACTCGGCCGGCGACTTTACGCGGAACAGGTACATGTCGTGGATCACCCGCCCGTCCGGACGAATCGAGGCGTTGTGCATGATCGGATCGCGAATCGGCATTTCCCGCATTTTTTGCGCGACCACCTTGGCATCCACGCTCTGAGACGCCGCTACCGCACGCAAGTAATGCAGCACACTCGAATACACGCCCGCCTGCACCATCGTCGGCTTCAGATCCTTGTACTTTTTCTGGAAGCGGGCCGACCAGACACGCGAGGCGTCATCCTGATCCCAGTAAAAGCCATCGGTAAACAACAAGCCCTGCGCCGTGTTCAGGCCGAGCGCATGAACATCCGACAAGAAGACCAGCAGCGCCGCCAACTTCTGCCCGCGTTGCACAATGCCGAATTCGCGTGCCTGCTTGAGCGCGTTGACGGTGTCCTGCCCGCCGTTGGCGAGCGCCACGACCTGCGCCTTCGAGCTTTGCGCCTGCAACAGGAACGACGCATAGTCGGACGCATTGAGCGGATGTCGCGACTGTCCCAGGACCGTGCCGCCGAGCGTCTTCACGATATCGGCGGCGTCTTTCTCCAGGGAGTGCCCGAAGGCATAGTCGACGGTGATGAAGTACCACGATTTGCCACCGTCGCCGACCACGGCGCGCGCGGTTGCCGCCGACTGCGAGTAGGTGTCGAACATCCAGTGAAAGCCCGTGGGCGAACAGTCTTCGTTCGTCAGTCGCGTGGTCGCCGGCCCCGAGAACAACGTCACGCGTTGCTTGTCCATGGCGATCTTCTGCACCGCCAGGGCGGCCGCCGAGTTCGTGAGATCGGCAATCGCATCGACATTGTCGCGATCAAACCATTCCCGGGCCTTGTTGGCGGCGACATCGGCCTTGTTCTGGTTGTCGGCCGACACCAGGGCAATCTTCATGCCCTTGCACTCGGCCGCCAGACAATCATCGATCGCCATTTGCGCGGCCGCGACCGAGCCGGCACCGCCCATCGCCGAATACGGTCCCGACATGTCGGTGAGTACGCCCACCTTCACCGGGCGATCCGGCAACTGCGCCATACCCGCCACCGACATCAACCCCAAGCCCGCACCGAATCCCAGCGCGAGCAGCCACGGCTTGATCTTCATCGCTTCGTCTCCTTCAGGTCTTTTATGCGTTCGTCGTCGCCGTCTATGCGCGGCGCTCATGAATTGTATTTGTGCGAATTTGCTTTACATAGCGAATATATGCATCTACTTTGTGCATAAATACACATAGGAGGTTGCGCAATGGTTCGCACCGCCGCGGCACGACCGTCGGGCATCGCTGGCGCTTCGGGGGCGGAGCCGCGTCCCGACTGGGACGACTTGCGCTACTTCCTGGAGGTCGCGCGCACACAGCGCGTAAGCGCGGCGGCGCAGCGCCTGGGGGTCGATCACACGACGGTCTCGCGACGGGTGCGCGCGCTGGAGCAGTCGCTCGGCACGCTGTTGTTCGACAAATCGCGCAACGCGGGCTTTGCCCTGACGCCCGAGGGGCAGCAGCTCCTCGTCTACGCGGAGCAAATGGAGACCACGCTGCAATCGGCGTGCGAGCAGGTGGCGGGGCTCGGGCAAACGCTCTCGGGCCACGTTCGTATCGGCTCGACGGAAGCGTTCGGCACGTACTTCGTCACACCGGTCCTCTCACGCTTTCAGCGCGAATACCCGGCCATCGCCTTCGACGTGCTGCCGGTGCCGCGCTTCGTGAGCCTGTCGAAGCGAGAGGCCGACCTGGCGATCACCATCGAACGCCCCCAGCGCGGGCCGTATGTGTGCAGCAAGCTGTGCGACTACCGTCTGCAGTTGTATGCGACGCCCGGTTATCTCGCGCAATACGGCGATGTCGCGACGTTCGCGGATCTGTCCGGACGCCGGTTCATCAGCTATGTCGACGAACTCACGTTCAGCAAGGAGCTGCGTTATCTGGAGGACATCGTGCCCGGGGGCAACGTCGTGCTGCGCAGCACGAGCGTCATCGCCCAGTATCAGGCGGCGTTGCAGGGCGAGGCGCTGGCGATCCTGCCGTGCTTCATGGCCGCGCAGGATGCCCGGCTGGTGCCGCTGCTCGTCGACGATGTGGTCGTCACGCGCAGCTTCTGGATCTATTGCCACGAGGAATTGCGCTCGCTCAAGCGCATTACGGTGCTGTGGGATTATTTACGCGACGCCGCCCAGCGTAATGACGCCCTGTTGCAAGGCCAATCGGGGCAATTGCGGCTGGTCTGATGCCGATCAGCGAATCTTGCGTTGCTCGGCGTCGATCACGGCGGGAATGGCCGCGCGCATCGCTTCGATGAAGCGGCGCAGCCGGGCCGGATAGTACTTCGCATACGGGTAGAGGAGGTACATCGGCAAGGCCGTCGAGCGCCATGGCGGCATGAGTTGGATCAGGCGCCCCTGCGCCACGTCTTCGGCCATCAGCCATGCCGAACAGACCGCCACACCCAACCCGCGCAATGCGGCACTGCGCAATGCATAGAGGTTGTCCGTGCTCATGCGCGGATCGAATGTGACGCGGGCCGTCTCGTGCGTTAGTTCGTGCGTGAGCGTGATGTCGTTGCGGTAGAACGTGGTGAGCGAGAGCCACGGCAACGAGGCGAGATCCGAGGGATGCGAGGGCAGTGGATGTCCGCGCAGCACATCGGGCGACGCCACGACGATGCGCGGCACGTCGGTCAGCGAAATCGCCACGTTCGACGGGTCGCGCAGTTCGCCCACGTGAATCGCGCAGTCGATGCCTTCCGCAATGAAATCGGGCTCGCGGTCCTGCAAGAACCAATGCACCTTCATCCCGGCGTAGCGCTCTAGAAAGTCAGCGAGCGGGCCGATCATCATTTCCTGACCGAACGCGTGGGGCACGAGCACGCGCAAGGTGCCCTCCGGGTCGTCGCCGGTGCCGCGCAGATCGGCTTCGAACGCCTCCCAACTCGTCACCAGTTCCTTCGCCCGAACGAAGCAACGCTCACCGTCCTCGGTGAGCTTCATGCGATGCGTCGAGCGTTGCAGCAAGCGAAGTCCCAGCGAGCGTTCGAGCATCTGCAAACGCCGGCTGACGGTCGGCTGCGTGGTGCCGAGCAGCGTTGCGGCGGCCGACAGACTGCCAGCCTCGACGATGCGCACGAACGTCTGCATCAGCTCGACGCGGTCGGCGCCGCCGCCTCGGCCGGCGGGCCCATCAGTACCAAAGGCAGGGGGATGAAGGGGCTCTGTCATACGTGGCACGTATAAAGGTTGTACGGATTATAGGCCTACCACCGCACTGCACCAAGCGCGACACTACGGCCCGTACCTTGCTACTGGAGCCTCACCCCATGCGTTCTGCCCAGATTTCCAACGCCGCCGGCGCGACTCAAGCCGCCACGCGAGCACAGCCCGAGTTGTCTGCCCGGCTTATCCTGCTGCTGGCAACGGGCACCGGCCTGACGGTCGCCTCGCTGTACTACGCCCAGCCGATGCTGGGCATCATGACCGACGACATCCACGCCGCCAACACGACGGTCGGCTGGGTCCCGACGCTCACGCAGCTCGGCTACGCGCTGGGCATTCTGCTGCTGGTGCCGCTCGGCGACATTATCGACCGGCGTCGTATCGTGCTCGTCAAGGGCGCGATTCTCACGCTCGCGCTGCTGCTGGCCGCCTTTGCGCCGGGCATTGGCACGCTGCTCGTCGCGAGTCTGGCCATTGGGCTGACCGCGACGATGGCACAGGACATCGTGCCCGCCGCGGCCGCGATCGCGCCCGAATCGATCCGGGGCCGAGTCGTCGGCACCGTGATGACCGGACTGTTGTTGGGCATTCTGCTCTCGCGCGTGGTGTCCGGCTTCGTGGCCCAGAACTTCGGTTGGCGGGCGATGTATGTCGTCGCCGCCATCAGCGTGGCCGGTTTCGGCGTGGTGGCATGGCGCGGCCTGCCGTCGTTTCATCCGACGACGCAGATGACCTATCGCCAATTGCTCGGTTCGGTGGCCGGCCTGTGGCGTCGTCATCCGGCGCTGCGCCGGGCGGCATTGGCGCAGGGCCTGCTGTCGGTCGGCTTCAGCGCCTTCTGGTCGACGCTCGCCGTCATGCTGCACGACGCTCCGTTCCATCTGGGCGCGGCGGCGGCGGGGGCGTTCGGTCTGGCAGGCGCGGCCGGGGCGCTCGGCGCACCGCTGGCCGGTCGCATCGCGGATCGCAAGGGGCCGCAGATCGTCACCCGTCTTGGGGCGAGCCTGGTGGCCGTATCCTTCGCCGCGATGCTGTTAGCGCCCATGCTCGGCGCCCATGCCCAACTGTGGCTGATCGGTCTGGCCGCCATCGGCTTCGACCTGGGTGTGCAGGTCGCGCTGGTCTCGCATCAAACCATCGTGTACGGCATCGAGCCCGCCGCCCGCAGCCGCCTGAACGCTGTGCTTTTCGTCGGTGTCTTCATCGGCATGTCGATCGGCGCGGCACTCGGTGCGCAGGCATTGGCCCACTGGGGCTGGACGGGCGTCGCATCGCTCGCCACGCTGGCGGCCCTCGCCGCGCTCGCCGTGCGACTGTGGCCCGGCACGACATCGGCGCACTGACGCATAGCCCGCCGCTGACGACGACGGGACAAAGATACCCAGGCCGCTTCCCTCGGGAGGCGGCCTTGTCGTTTGGCGCGTTGGGTAATTAGGGAGCCCCGGGCGAGTGCATGGCGCCGACAACGCTCAGCCGGCGGCCTTTGCGGCACAGGCGCGCACCTGGTCGTACAAAGCGTCGGTATCGATGCCGTCCAGCCTCAGTCCGAAGCGTTCCCGCAGCACTAGCGCGAGTTGCGCCGCCGACGCGATGTCGGTTTGCGCCACGACGTCGCCTTGCGCCGAGCGCTCCGTCAGCGTGGTGTTGAGCAGCGCAATGCGTCCCAGCGGCAGCACACGGCAGACAATGAGCTGATTCCGGAAGATGGAATCGGGCGCGCTCGACGTATACCAATTGCCCAGCTTGTAGTCGATCCACTCGGCGGGCTTCGGCGCAAAGCGATAGACAGGCAACCACTTGTCGGCGGAGCGCACGCTCAGGCGGTACTCGCTGGGTGGCCCGCCGTCCTCCGTGCGAACCGTCTCCAGTCGGAACGTTTCCAGCAGGGTCGACTGGGGTTGCGCCGAATGCAGACGCAGCGGTGCCGTGAGCGTGACGGAGCCGAAACCTACATCGGCCAGCCAGGCCTCGCCGTCGAGATCGACGCGCAGCAGCATGTGCGTGAGCGGCGCTTCCCCATCAAACGCGCGCCCCCACACGACGCGGCCGATCAAGGGCGTGACCGCGAATCCGAGATGGGTCAGCGCGTTGGCGAACAGCGCGTTCTGCTCGAAGCAGTAGCCGCCGCGTCCGCCATCGAGCAACTTGGCAACGACCGACGGCAGATCGACGTCGACCGGCTGGCCACGAATCGGATCGAGATTCTCGAACGGAATGGCCAGCGGATGCAGCGAGTGGATGGCGCGCAGAACATCGAGCGTTGCTTCACGCGGGCCGGTGTAGCCGATGCGCTGAAAATAGCGTTCCGGATCGAAGGGATGAGACATGCCTGACGTCCTCTTGAGGGATGCGGACCTACGCAGAGCCCATACGTTAGCGCATCCGCCGCGTCTTTGCGCAATGCCGTCACGGCGACGAGGTGAGCGGGCGATCAGGCGATGCCGAAATTCGCGGATTTCGCACCGCAGTCCAAATTAGCCCGAACCGCGCAGCGTCGGTATAGTGGCCCCCATTGGCCGGCCGGGTATGCCGGCTGCTGCTATCCGGAGTCTGCTTTACATGATCGACATTGCGCGCGTGACGCGGGCGCTGGCTGAGCGCCACGTCCGTCCCGACCTTCGCCAACGCGACGCCCTCGCCGCGCTCACCGCGCTGCTGGGGACCGCCAGGCCGGCCTTCGACGGCGTGTACTGCTACGGACGCCCCGGGCGCGGCAAGAGCCTCGTCGTGGACGCCGCCTTCGCCGTCGCCGAGTGCGAGAAGCGGCGCGTGCACTTTCACGAATTCCTGCGCGACATCCATCGGCAACTCGTGCGCGAACCGGCATGCGACGACCGACTCTTGGCGGTGGCGAATCGCTGGCTCCACGGCGTCGCGTTACTGTGTTTCGATGAGTTTCACGTCCACGACATTGCCGATGCTTTCCTGATCGGGCGATTTCTCGACATCGCGCTGGCGCGGGGTGTGCGGCTGGTGCTGACGTCGAACTATGCGCCGCAGCAGTTGTTGCCGGACCCCGAGTTTCACGAGCGTTTCGAGCCGACCATCGCCGTGATTCTGCAACGCTTCGCGGTCGTGCATTTCGACGGCGCCACCGACTACCGCATGGGCGGCGAAGCGGCACGGCTACCGCGCTGGATCGCACCCCCCGACGAAGCCCGCGACCTCTTGCCGCTACGTTATGCCGAATTGGAGGGGCGACCCGCGTCAAATCCGTCGACGGTGACGATCGCCGGCCGTGCACTGCCGGCACAAAGCGCAGGCGCGCGCGTGCTGTGGGCCAATTTCGACGACCTTTGCGTCGCACATCGCTCGCATCTGGATTACCTTGCGCTTGCCGAGCGCTGGCCATCCTTGATCGTGGGCGATCTGCGCGTCGAACGGCTCCAGCGCCCCGACACGCTGCAACGATTCCTGTGGCTGATCGACATTTGTTATGACCGCCAACGCACGTTGCTGATCGCGTCCGACATGCCGCTCATTCCCGCGCTCGATGCGCTGCGCGACTGGCGCGATCTGTCGCGCACGATCAGCCGTCTGGCCGAGATGGGATCGCGCGATTACGAGCGCCGTACGCTCGTTCGCCCGAGCTGAGGGTCACACGACGCTCGCGATGCATTCCCGCAGCCATTGATGCGACGAATCGCGATGCACACGCTCGTGCCAGTACATCGAGATCTCGAAGCCCGGCAGGTCGACGGGCGGCGGCGTCACCTGCAACGCCGTATCGTCGCGAACGAGGCGTTCGGGGGCCATCGCCACCAGATCCGTGCTGGCGAGCGCGGATCGCAGGAAGAGAAAATGCGGCACGGACAGAACGACGCGCCGCGATGCCCCTAGCCTCGCGAGGGCATCGTCAGTGCTCGCATGGAAGCCGCCGCCGTCCTGCGACACAATGACGTGCTCCAGCTCGCAGAACTGCTTGAGCGTGGGCCGTCGTTTGAGCTTCGGATGCCCACGCCGTCCGACCAGAACATAGCGCTCCGCGAACAGGGCCTTGCGACGCAAGCCCTGTGGTGCGCCATCCGTTGTGTGAAACGCGATATCGACGATACCCTGCTCCGCCTGCCGGGCAACGCGCGACGGCGACAGATCGAAGACCGCCAGGCGCGTGCGTGGCGCCGCCGCTCGCAGGCGCTGAAGCACCGGCAGTACCAGGGTCGACTCCGTGTAATCGGTGGCGGCAATACGCCAGGTCAATTCAGCGTTGGCCGGATCGAAAGCCGCAGCGGGTGAGACGGCACGTGAGAGCGATTCAAGCGCATCGCGCAACGGCTCGCGCAGCGCCTCTGCGCGCGCGGTAGGGCGCATGCCACGCGGCCCCGGCAGCAACAGTGGATCGCCGAGCAAATCGCGCAACTTCGCCAGATGCACACTGACCGCCGGCTGAGACATGTACAGCCGCTCGGCGGCACGTGTCACGTTCTGTTCGGCAAGCAGAACATCGAGCGTGACCAGCAGATTCAGATCGATACGTCGCAAATTATTCATCGTTATACCTGGCATATCAGGAATTCATTTCCAATATACCTCCCGTGCGCCTAACCTGCATGTGTTCACTGAAACGAATGAACCCAATCGCAACGGAGTTTGAAAAATGAATGTACTGATTGTTTATGCCCACCCGCAACCGCGCTCGCTCAACGGCGCATTACGCGACTTTGCAGTGCAGCGACTCGAAGCGGCCGGGCACCACGTGCAAGTCTCGGATCTGTATGCAATGCAGTGGAAGAGCACCATTGACGAGGATGACGCGCCGCAACGCAATGCGAGCGAGCCGTTCCATGCGTCGCTCGACTCGAAGCATGCGTTTGCGAACGGCACGCAGCGCGCCGACATCGCCCGCGAGCAGGCAAAGCTGCGCTGGGCGGACACGGTGATCCTGCAATTCCCGCTGTGGTGGTTCTCGATGCCGGCGATCATGAAGGGATGGTTTGATCGCGTGTATGCCTACGGCTTCGCGTATGGCGTTGGCGAGCACTCGAATACGCATTGGGGCGACCGCTACGGCGAAGGGTCGATGGCGGGCAAGCGCGCAATGCTCGTGGTGACGACCGGCGGCTGGGACTCGCACTACAGCCATCGCGGCATCAACGGTCCCATTGACGATGTGCTGTTCCCGATTCAGCACGGGATGTTGTTCTACCCAGGGTTCGACGTGTTGCCGCCCTACGTCGCCTTCCGGACGGGACGCATCGACGCCGAGCGCTTTGCGCAGATTCAGCGCGAGTTGGGCGAGCGTCTCGATACACTCGCCACGACGGCGCCGATTCCCTATCGGCGGCAGAACCACGGCGAATACGACATTCCGGCGCTCACGCTCAAGGACAACGTCGCCAACGGACAGACGGGGTTTGCCGCGCATATCGGCTGACAGGGGGCGTGTCGTCGGATGCCACGGTCGGCGGGCGTTCGGCGGCACAAAGCATTGCGCGATGCGCGGAACACGCGTATAAGTGACAAAGAGAATCTCAAGTCTGACGCTTGTCCACACCGCGTCAATCTCCTCGATCCTTGCGAGATTCAATCAGTCGGTCGAAGCGAATTCGATCACTTCGCGAGAACCGACCTACGTCGTTTGATGAGGTGCACGGTCCAAAAGCGTTGCAGGCATCGACAAACCCACCCAACTCAATAGCCCATCGCTACGCGACCGATCTTGTTCGTGAGCCATGTGCGGGTATCTCAGGCCCGACGCGAAATGTGCGTCGGTCAACGCGGCTCGCAGTTATCTCATCCATGTCAGGAGCACGAATGCTCACGCTGTCGAAGCAGGCCATAGTCGCTGCCATTTATCGCGTCATTCGCAATGACGACCCCCCTTCGGATGCCATCATTAACGCGCTGCTGGCGCGTGAACTGGTCTGCCGAGTGGGCGAGCGCCTCGAATTGACGCCGTATGGCAGATCGTACTGCCGGTCCGCCTACGTCCCCGCCTGGTGCTGATCGCAACGCGGTAACGCGTTAGCGCCTTACCGCGACAATGCGGCCCCCATGGCCGCGGCCGGCCTCCAGGACATGCCGCACGTCAGCGTGTCGGCGTGTCAAGGTGTCTGCGCGCTCTGTCGGCACCCTCTGCCGGCCCCCTCTCTTTGCGGCCATCGGTGCTCCATGCACGATGCGCTCTCGCCAATCCATCTCCGCGCGCCATCTATTTTCCACGATCCCCGCTGGGATCGTCAGGTGAAACCACGGTAGCATGGCGGCCGGCCGTGCAGTATGCTCGTCGCTGGACGCGGCCTGCGGATTTCCAACTGCCGGTCGTTAATTCCTTCAAGGCAAACCACAGATCCGCCGACGTTCATGGTCACGCAAGACGACGAGATGCAATCTCCCGGTGTTTCAGCGAACGTCGAGAAGTTCTGGCACCCGCTTCAGGATCCCGCGTCCGTGAGCGAGGGACGAGAGATGTACGGCATGGCAGGGACGCCACAACTCACGGCGCTCTTCGCAGAGGTGCAACGCCACGCCGCAGCTATCGTCAGCCAGTTCCACGATGGACTTGCATGCCTGCCGGCGTCCCAGCGCATCCTGGATCACCTGACGCCAGCGGAAATGCGGTATGCCAAATCGCGTCAGACCCGCCGACTATGTGCACTTTCGGCCCCTGCGCTAACGGCTGCCGATCATCGTGCGCAAGCCATCAGGGCAGGGCGTACGCATGCCATTGTCGGTCTCAACTGGGAAGATCTGGTTCGCGCCCGAGGGGTCCTTGGCGAAGCCATCGTCAAGTACATCGATACAGCGGCGCATGGCGAGGCGCTATGCCTGCTGAGCCGGCGCATGAACCAGGATCTCGCCTGGCAGGCCGAGGCCTATCAGCGTCTGCAGATCTCCCGTCATGAGGTATTGCAGCGCGTCACGTTGCTGGCGTGGAGAACGGAAAGTTATACCGACCTGATCAGCCAGGTGGTCCAGATTCTGGGCGAACATGACGAGATCGCCGGCTGTGCGGTGGGCCGGCCAGATCGTCAGGGGGTGTTTCGCTTCGAATTGGCGGCTGGCGGCACCATTGAGCGCTATCTCGCCGGGATCGAAAAGACGGCGCCCATCACGGTGGGCAATTCGTCCGGCAGTCAGGGGCCCACGGGGCGTGCCTGGCGCAGCGGCCATGTGGTGCGCTCGCTCAATATTGCGAACGATCCGAAGATGGTGCCGTGGCGGGCCGCGGCCTTGCCGGTCGGTTTTCATTCCTGCATTGCGATTCCCCTGCACCAGCCGGGCGAACCCACGGCCGCCATCCTGAACCTGTACAGCCCCTTACCCGGCGCACTCACCGGGGCCGATCAGATTGCCTTCGTTTCCCTGTTGCAGACGATTCTGGGCTTCGCCATTGCCGGCACCGAGCGCCTGGCCGGCAATACCCGCACCGTGCCTTATACCGTTCGGCAGCGTTGGTCCAAGCTTCTCGGGACTGACGCGCTGAAGATCCACTATCAACCGCTGCTCGATCTCAAAACAGGGCAAGTGACCAAGGTGGAGGCATTGGCCCGCTTGCAGGATGGCGATCGCCTTCTGGCACCTGGCGAATTCTTCCCGGCCCTGTCGTCCGAGGACTTCCTCACGCTATACAAGCGCGGGCTCGAGCAGGCACTGTCGCAGCGCCGCCTCTGGCTGCGGGCGGGTTTCCCGCTGAGCGTCTCCGTGAACTTGCCATCGAGTGCACTCGGCGACATCCGCTATTTCAAAGTCACGGAGCGGGCGCTCAAAAAGAGCGGTGCCGCGCCAAACCAGTTGACGCTGGAAGTGCTGGAAACCGATGCCTTCCCGCTCGGCGTGGACGTATCGCACGAGCTGGCGAAATTCAAAGCCCTGGGGATCCAGTTGGCAGAGGACGATCTTGGTTCGGGATATAGCAGTCTGACGCGTCTGCGCGAAGTGCCGTTCGACCTGGTCAAGATCGACCGGGACATTGTGAGCGCTGTCGGTCGGGATCCCCTGGAGACCCTGCGCTTCACCTATCAGTTGATCCAGCTGGGACACTCGTTGAACAAGGCCGTCGTGGTGGAGGGCATCGAAGACGAGGGCATGCTCGAGGCGGTTGTGATTCTCGGCGCCGATATCGCCCAAGGGTATGCGATTGCGCGCCCGATGCCGGCCGAAGCGTTGACCGAATGGATGGCGTGCGTGCCGAGCGTGCCCGATACTCACGCGCCAAGTACCGTGCTGGGGAAGTTGGCGGTGCAGTTGCTGCTCGAAGCGCGCAATCGGTTGATGTAATGGCGGCTTCGTCCGACATGGCCGACATCGTCACTCGGCTTGCCCGGCACGTCAGCCGTTCATGCCATGCGCTGAGCCGCCCCGACACGCCCTAAAGTTGCGGCGCCGCGAAACGACGATTTTCGTTGCAAGGCAGTAAGCGGCGCGCTTCGGCGATGCGGGCCGGATCGAGGTCGACAAGCAGGAAGGCGGGCGCTTCCGCGGCACGCGCGACAATCACACCCAACGGGTCAACGACCATGCTTGCGCCGATATTGCGGGGCCCGCATTCCCCCGACGCCACCAGGTAACACGTGTTCTCCAGCGCACGCGCGGTGCACAGGGTTTCCCAATGCGCCTCCTTGAGCGGTCCCCTCACCCACGCGGCCGGCAACACCAACACGTCGGCGCCATCGAGCGTGAGGCGTCGCGCCAGTTCGGGGAAGCGCACGTCGTAGCACGTCATCAGCCCAACCTTGAGTCCGCAGACGTCGACCAGCGGCGGTACCTCGTTACCCGGGACCACGTTCGTCGACTCCTTCACCGAGAACGCATCGTAAAGGTGGATCTTCTTGTACTCGGCGATGATTTCACCGTCGCGCAGTGCGATCAGGACATTCCACACTTTGCCGTCGGCGGTCGCGGGCACGTGCACCGTCATCATCGTCGTGAGGTTGTTGCCTCGACTTGCTTCGCGCAAGGTGGTCACGAACTCGCCGTCCAATGGTTGCGCGGCGCGGCGCACCAGGTCGGGGTCGGCGATGTCGCGCGCCAGCACGCCCTCGGGGAGTACCAGCAGGTCGGCACCGGCGGCGCGTGCCTTGGCCATCCATTGCAGGCAGGTCTGCGCGTTGATCGACGCGTCAGCGGCAACGGCGAATTGTCCAATAGCTGCTTTCATGACTTTCTCTCTCAAGACGGATGCGACTCAGGCCCAAGCGGAGGATGGGGCGCGGCTCGGCTGAATTCCAGAACATGGAAACGGGGAAAGTGGCTCAACTTTGCTTAAGTATGCCAGTTCGGCAATCAGGCCACCCCACGCGAAAGGGGCACCCGCTCGGCATCGCCTGCGGCACGGCCTCCACGATTCACGGCGTGGTTCAGGGGCCGTAAATCTCTAGACGCCAGCGGTACGAAAAAACCAGTCAGGTCAGCCCTCACCCCAGAATCGTACCCACCGGTAAAACGCGTGGATTGCCAAACGCCACAATCCCCGCGTAGAATGGCACCCTTCGCGGGCGTCGTATAATGGTAATACCCTAGCTTCCCAAGCTAGAGCCGTGGGTTCGATTCCCATCGCCCGCTCCACAGCATTCTTCAGCAACGCTCGTAGCACTCATCGATCAGCCGTCTTGCAGACGGCTTTTTTGCGTCCATCGCATCCATGACGACTCACGCCCGGCAGGTCGATCTACAAGGGTTTCCACAGCGTGCGCGAGCCCCGATGTCATGGCTGCGCTGCGTTCTGTGCGTTCTCCTCGCTCTCACGGCCCTGGTGTCGTCCGCGCAAACGCCCACACAGCCCCGGGCAGCCGTCGCCGCACCGACCGGGCGTGATATCGGTATCGGTGCCCCATGGGTCAGCTACTACGGCAACGTCGCCCATCTCGACCTCGCCCGTATGGCGAGCACCTTCCGCCTCATCGATATCGACGCAGACCCTGATCAAGGCAACGTCACGCCCGCTCAAATCGCCACACTCAAGGCCGACGGCACGAACCGCGTCATCAGTTATCTCAATCTCGGCGCCTGCGAGCGCTTTCGTTCGTACTGGCAGCACGCCCCCGCCGGCTTCCTCCCCTGCGGCCGCAATCGCCGCGCGCATCTGGGCCGCTACGACGGCTACCGCGATGAGACCTGGATGAACCCGTCCGACCCGGCGTACCGCAAGCTCATCGTCTCGTACGTAGCGCCACGGCTGATTGCGCAGGGCGTCGACGGCTTCTATCTCGACAATCTCGAACTGATCGAGCATGGCGTGCGAACCCACAACGGCCCCTGTGACGCCGCCTGCCAGCAAGGCGCGCTCGACCTCGTGCGCGAACTGCGTGAAGCCTTTCCCGACAAGATCCTCGTCATGCAAAACGCCACCGGCCCGGCAACGCGCCACGGCCTCACCGGCGGTGTCGCCTTCGCGTCTCTGCTCGACGGCATCGCGCATGAGGAGGTCTACGCGCCAACGTACGACGCCGCCGTCGAGCGCGAATTGCTGACGTGGTCACGGGAGCACCCAGGCATGCAAGGTCGCAAGCTCTGGATCGGCACGCTCGACTACGTCGGCGGATGCGGCAACGCGCGCCAGGCGAAAATCGTCTTCTCCCGCAGCCGGGCGCGCGGCTTCAGCCCGTCAGTGAGCGACGCCAGCGCAGGCCAGAACGTGGTGTGCTACTGGGGCTTCTGAGGCGACGGGCGGGCGCGAAGAAGGCGAAGAACGAGCTGACAACGAGCGAAGGGGAAACGAAGGACGGGGAAAGGCCGCGCGCAGTGTAAACTGCTGGGTTTTCGACCCCCCAGTGAAATGGTGCAAGTGCCCCGGCGTCCCGTTATCAGCGCCCCGACACTCATACGCTCGCTGGCCCGTTTGAGCTCGTTCGCGCCACCTGAGGCCGCGCCGTCGCTCTCGGACCGCATGAGCCAGTGGCTGGGCTGGACCGACGCCATCGCCCTGTCGTCGGCCCTCAAATCCGCCCCGCCGGCCGCAACGCCCGGCGCGCACGCGGCTGCGCACGATCCGGCGAGCGAACTCGCACGCGTGCGTGCAGAACTCGCCGCCGCCATCGCCCGCGATTGCGGCCTGGCCGCCGCGCCCGGCGGGCAGATCCGCGCCCTGAGCGCCGCCGAGCGTCAACGAGCCGCGTCCTTCGCGGAATTTCCCGCCTATCGTCAACGCTACGCGACCTCGCAACAGACGATGGATACGGCAATCAGCGCCCTGCGCACCCGCCTGCGCGGCCAGTTGGCACGCCGCGCGCCGCACGCCGCACGGCTCGCCAGCGTCGACGCCGTCATGGAACGCGTGATGGCCGGCCGTGAGCGCACACTTCTCGCCGGCGTACCAAATCTGCTCGAAGGGCACTTCGTGCGACTGCGCGATACGGAACAAGCCGCCATGGCCGCCCCGCGCGTGCCCGGCGCGCCGCCACTCGCGCCCGCCGGCACATGGCTCGACACCTTTCACCGGGACATGCAGAGCATCCTGCTCGCGGAACTGGATATACGCCTCGAACCGATCGAAGGGCTGATCGCCGCCCTCGCCTCGGCGCCCCCCGGCGAAAACGTTAGTGAACCCGGACAACATGACCCGTTACCTCGTTGATCTCGTCGCCTTTGTCGCAGGCCTGGCCGTCGTCGGCTGGATCGCCATCGGCTATGCAGGCACCAACCCGCTCGCGCTGGCCGTCGCCCTGCTCATCGCCGCCGTCTATCTCTTCGGCGCCCTCGAACTCAAACGCTTCCATCAAGCCACGGATGCTCTCGCCAACGCCGTCTCCGGCCTGAATTCGCCCCCCGCGTCGCTGCCGTCGTGGCTCGACACGCTGCCGGCCGGCCTGCGCACCGCCGTGCGTCTGCGCGTCGAAGGGGAACGCGTCGGCCTGCCCGGCCCCGCCCTCACGCCCTATCTGGTCGGCTTGCTCGTGCTGCTCGGCATGCTCGGCACCTTCCTCGGCATGGCCGCCACCTTGCGCGGCACCGGTCTCGCGCTCGAAGGCGCCACCGATCTCGAAGCCATCCGCGCCTCGCTCGCGTCACCCGTCCGAGGCCTCGGCTTTGCGTTCGGCACGTCGGTGGCCGGGGTCGCCACGTCCGCGATGCTCGGCCTGCTCGCCGCGCTCGCCCGCAAGCAACGCGCCCAGGTCGTGCAATCGCTCGACGCGCGCATCGTCACGACGCTGCGCGGCTTCTCGCGACAGCATCAGCGCGACACCACGCTGCAATTGCTTCAACAGCAGGCGACGGTCATGCCCGCCCTCGTCGACCGTCTGCAGGACATGATGGCCGCCATGGAGCGCCAGAGTCAGTCGCTTGGCGAACGGCTCGTCGCGAATCAAGACGCCCTGCACGCCAAGACCGACGCCTCGTACGCGCAACTCACGGGCGCCATGCAGCAGTACCTGAAGGACAGCGTGGCAACGACGGCCAACGCGGCCAGTGCCGCCATCCGCCCCGAGGTCGAGGCGACGATGGCCAGCCTCGCGCGCGAGTCGGCCGCGTGGCACCAGACCGTGTCCACCGCCATGCAGGATCGAATGGACGGCCTGTCGGATCGCTTCGAGGCCACCACCGCCCGCGTGGCAAACGTCTGGACGGATTCGCTCGACGCCCAGTTGCGCACCAACGCATCGCTCGCCACTGATCTGCGCGCCGCGCTGGGCGAATTCACGCAAACGTTCGAGACGCGCTCATCCCGACTGGTCGACGACGTCGCCGCCCGGCTCGAAACCGTGACCGGACACGTCAGCGCCGCGCATGCGGGTATCGCGCAAACCTGGGAGACGTCGCTCAGCGCGCAGCAGCGCACCAACGATGCCCTCGCCAAGGAACTCGGCGGCGCATTGGCCCAGTTCGCCCAAACCTTCGAGGCCCGCTCGGCCAAACTCGTCGACGAGGTCGCCGCGCGTCTCGAAACCACAGCCGGACAAGTGAGCGCCTCGCACGCCGGCGTTGCACAAACGTGGGAAACCTCGCTCGCGGCACAGCAACAGACCAACGATGCGCTCGCCAGGGATCTCGGCGCCACGCTTGCGCAATTCGCCCAGACCTTCGAGACCCGCTCCACCGACCTGCTGGCCAACGTCGCCTCGCGTCTCGACAATGCGACCGGCAGCATCGCCACGGCGCAGACAACCGTCGCCCAAGCATGGGAGCAAGCCCTCGCCCAGCAGCAGCGCTCGCACAACGCCCTGACGCAAGACCTCGGCACCGCGCTGGAACGCTTCGCCCAGACGTTCGAAGCCCGCTCCACGGCATTGCTCGGCGACGTGGCCGCCAAGCTCGACGCCGCCAGCGGGAACGTCAGCGGCGCGCATGAGCGCGTCGCCCAGGCGTGGGATCAATCGATCGCCCTGCAACAGCAAGCCAACGCCGCGCTGAATACCGAACTCGGCGCCGCACTCGCGCGCTTCACCGAGACCTTCGAGCAACGCTCGGCGCATCTGATCGATGGCGTGAGCCTGCGCACGGAAGGCGCGATGCACAGCGTGTCGGAGACGGCCAGCGTCGTGTCCGGCGAGTGGAAGCAAGCCCTCACCGCGCAGCAGTCCGCCAATGACGCACTCGCCCGCGATCTGGCGAGCGCGCTTGCCCGCTTTGCGGACACCTTCGAGGCACGCGCTTCGCAATTGCTGCAAAGCGTCTCGGCGCAGATGGATGCAACGTCGACCCACGTCGCGCAAACGTGGCGCGACGCGATCGCGGAGCACGCGCGCACGAGCGAACGGCTGGCCGACGGCAACCAGCAACTCGTGGCCGCGACGACCAGCGTCTTCACGGACCACAGCGCGTCATTGCTGCAAGCGCTTCAGGAAGCCAACGCGGCCCATCACGACGCCACGGCCGAGCGCGAAACGCAACGCCTGTCCGCGTGGACGCAAACGCTCGAAGGCACGCTCGCCACGCTGCGCTCGGAATGGCAGCAGGTCGGTGAGCACAGCGCCAGCCAGCAACAGGCCATCTGCGACACGCTCGCGCGCACCGCGCTGGAGATGTCCGAACAGACGCGCGCCCACGCCAGCGACACGCTCGCCGAAATTTCGCGTCTGGTGCAGACCGCGTCCGAGGCGCCGAAGGCCGCCGCCGAGATCATCGGCGAGCTGCGCCAGAAACTCTCGGACAGCATGGTGCGCGACAATGCCATGCTCGAAGAGCGCTCACGTCTGCTCGACACGCTGGGCACGCTGCTCGACACCGTCAAGCTCGCGGGCAACGAGCAACGCGCCGCGGTCGACGACCTCGTGACGACGTCCGCACACCTGCTCGAACGTGCCGGTACGCATCTGGGCGACGCCATCGCCGCGCAAACGGAGAAGCTCACCGCTGCCTCGGCGCAAGTCACCGGCAGCGCGGTGGAAATCGCGAGCCTGGGCGACGCCTTCGGGGCCGCCGTGCAATCGTTCGGCGAATCTAACTCGCAACTGCTCGACCATCTGCAACGCATCGAAGCCGCGCTCGACAAGTCGATGGCGCGCAGCGACGAACAACTCGGCTATTACGTTGCGCAGGCACGCGAGGTCGTGGAGCTGAGCGTGATGTCGCAGAAGCAGATCCTCGAAAACCTTCAGGAACTGGCGCAGATGCGCTCGCAACCGGGTAGCGCGGCAGCATGAGAGACGATTTCGACGCGGACATCGGGGACAGCGGCGAGGTCGGTGCGGCAGCGCCGACATGGGCCGTCTTCGGCGACCTGATGTCGGTGATGCTCGGCGCGTTCGTGCTCATCATGCTCGGCGTGATCGGCGTGCAGATCGAACTGTCCGCCAAGCTCGATCGTGAGGTCAAGGAGCGCCGAGCCGAAACGCAACGCCGCGAGACGCTCGAGAAAGCGCTGGCCGGCCCCCTCGCGGGCGGACGCGTCACACTGGTGAACGGCCGTATCGGCATCAGCGGCAATGTGCTTTTCGCGCTGAACTCGGACCAGTTGCAACCGCAGGGGCGTGAAGTGCTGCGCAGCCTGGCGACCCCGCTGGCCGCCTATCTGCGCGCGAGCGACGAGATTCTCATGGTCAGCGGCTTCACCGACGATCAACAGGTGCGAGAAACGAACCGGCGATTTGCCGATAACTGGGAGTTGTCGGCCCAGCGTGCGCTCACCGTTACGCGCGAATTGATCGCCGCGGGCGTGCCGCCGTCGTCGGTCTTCTCCGCGGCGTTTGGCTCGGAACAACCCGTCACGTCGAACAGCGACGAGGCCGGTCGCGCGAAGAACCGCCGCGTGGAAATCGCGCCGATGCCACGCAGCAGCGCCAGCAACGCGGGCAAGCCCCATGCGTGACGCGATGCACGCCAAGGTTGGCGACGCGCAGGCGCACGAGGCAACGGACACGTTGTCCGCGCAACTCGCCGCATGGCGGGCGCACGGGGCCGACAAACGAGACCCGGTGCGCTTTCATCGCATCGAGGCGTTGGCGCTGCGCAGCCGTGCCTTTCGTGGCGACGTGCGACGGGTGCTCGACGAACGTTTGACGGCACTCGTCGACGAGTTTGCGCAGGCGCATGGCGCAGCCGGCGCCGAATCTGTCGAATCCGCCGAATCCGCCGAATCTCACGCATCGCCCGCGTCCGCCGATGATGCTGCCCCGACGACACAACGTCTCGCCTCACCGCTTGCGGAATTGACGGCGAGCATTGCGCAACGCGTGGCCCCCCCCCGTGAACGGTCCGCGCCGCCGCCGACGACGTCTCACGCCGGTAAGGCCGCAACACCGCCGAGCCAGACGCTGCGCGATGGCTCCAGCACCCGCACCACCGATGCCGTTCAGCCGGTCAGCGGAACCACGGCACCGCCGAAACGCCCCGTCGCGCCGCCCGCCCCCGTGGCGCTTACACCGACGGTCATCACCACCGACGATGCCTTCGACGACCTCGACGTCCTCGAATATTTCCGCGAGACGTGGTCGAAAGTGAGCACCGACGGCAATCTGCGTCAGTCGCTTGCCCAGGTGCCGGAGAACGCCGGACCGCTCAACTCCAGCCATCTGGTACACCGCGCACTGTCGCTGATGCACGACATCTCGCCCGACTACCTGCGGCACTTTCTGCGCCACGCCGACGCGCTCTCCTGGCTCGAAGATATGGAGACCACCGGCGTGCTTGGCAACAAGCCGGCGGCGCGCGTGGCGGCCAAGCCGTCGCGCACGAAGACGCGCTAACGCCTGCGCGGACATCGCCCGCGTCGGTTGACGTCGCAGGCACAGATTCCAGGCCCTCGTGCCATGCGTCTACGCTTATTGCGGGCCGCCTGCCTGGCCTGTGCACGACGTCAACTTGCCAGTGGAGGACGTTCCGGGAGATAATCGGGCCCGTTCCCGCCGCCATGGCACGGGAAAAACTTTCGAAAAATCATCGTGTTGGGTGCCGAATCAGGCCGCAATGCCGGATGTGCCGCCCGCCGCAGCATTCCTCGACAAGCCGTCGCCCAGACGGCTTTTTGTTTCCATGACGAACCACGGACATCCGCCGGCTGACGACGCGCACCCGGCCCACGACGACGACGCCGACCTGGGCGCGCCGCAATCCAACGCCACGGGCGACCACGATACACACGTCGACCCGAACGACGTGGCGCACCCGCGCCGCATTCGCAGTTTCGTGCGTCGCGCCGGCCGCAGCTCGGAGGCGCAAAAGCGCGCGTTCGATGTCCTCGGCCCGCAGTTCCTGCTGCCCTACGCGCCTGAGCCGCTCGACTGGCCCGCCGCCTTCGCGCGCGCCGATGCGCCTCGCATTCTCGAGATCGGCTTCGGCATGGGTGACGGCACGGCGTACATTGCGAAGCTGCGTCCGGAAGACGATTTCCTTGGCGTCGAGGTGCACGAGCCGGGGGTGGGCGCATTGCTCAAGCGCATCGGCGAAACGCCGTTGTCGAACGTTCGCATCATTGCGCACGATGCCGTGGAAGTCGTCCAGCACATGCTGCCCGAAGGCTCGCTGGACGGCGTGCACGTCTTCTTCCCCGATCCGTGGCACAAGAAGCGCCACCACAAGCGCCGCCTCCTTCAGCCTCCCTTTGTCGCGCTGCTCGCGTCGCGCCTGAAGCCGGGCGGTTATCTGCACTGCGCAACGGACTGGCAGGAATATGCCGAGCAGATGCTCGAAGTGCTCGGCGGCGAACCCACGCTCGAAAACACGGCGGACGGCTATGCACCGCGTCCCGACTATCGTCCAGTGACGAAGTTCGAGAATCGCGGCCTGCGCCTCGGTCACGGCGTGTGGGACCTCGTGTTCCGCAAACGCGGCTGAGACGCGTCGCAAGAGGCAACAAGGGGCACCACACGGTGCCCCTTTTTCTTAGTCGGCCCAGACCACCCATCCGCTGTAGCCCGTCGCCAGCACCACTAGACCGAACACGATGCGATACCAGGCGAACGCCGTGAAGTCGTGCGACGCGATGTAGCGCAACAGCCAGCGCACACAAATGAAGGCGCTGATGAAGGCGGCAATGAAGCCAATGCCGAACAGGCTGAGGTCGTCGACCGACAGCGTTGCGCGCGCCTTGTAGAGCTCGTACACGGTCGCGCCGAACAGGATCGGGATGGCGAGGAAGAACGAGAACTCGGTCGCCACCTTGCGCTCGAGCCCGAACATCATGCCGCCGATAATCGTCGCCCCTGAGCGCGACGTGCCCGGCACGAGGGCGAGACACTGCGCGAGGCCGACTTTCAACGCGTCAGCGACCGACAGGTCGTCCATCGAATTGACGCGCGGGCGCTTGCCCGCTTCGGTGTTGCGACGGTTATGCCGCTCCACCAGCAGGATGACCACGCCACCGACGATAAACGCCGTGGCGACGACGGTGGGGTTGAACAGCGCGGCCTTGATGTGCTTGCCGAGCCACAGGCCGAGCACGATGGCGGGCAGGCACGCGACGATCACGTTCACCGCGAAGCGACGCGCCTTGGCATCGCTGCCGAGGCCGGCCACGACCTGCACGATCTTCTCGCGATACTCCCAGCACACCGCAAGAATGGCGCCGAATTGAATCACGATCTCGAAGACCTTGCCTTTCTCGTCGTTGAAGTCGAGCAGGCTGCCCGCCAAAATCAGGTGTCCGGTCGACGAGATCGGCAAAAACTCGGTCAGACCTTCCACGACACCGAGAATGAGCGCTTTGAACGCCAGCAACAAGTCCATGCAATGAGTTCCTGAGAAATTGCGAATCGCGAATAGGGGAATACGGGTAGCGAGCGCGATGAGGCAGTCCGCGTCGGACGACCCCGTCAGCGGTCATCGAATTTGACGTTCACGCCATGTGAGCGCACGGTGATCGCGCCCGGCTGTCGCGCCACGCCGCCGATGCTCAATTGCTCGGGCTTGAACTTGTAGAGGGGCGCGTCCTGCAGCAATTGCGTCGCAATCAATGCCCCGGCGGCGTTCAATTGGCGCGACCAGCGCTCGGGTAATCCGTCGATGGTGAACGTCTCGACTTCCGGATCGCGCAACACGATCGACATCGTCGCCGGGTCGTACGCAAGCGCACTGTCGATGGCGAGCGTGCCGGTGAGCGGCGCGCCACCGAACGGATGCGTCACCGTCGCGTCGACGGACACCGCCAGACGATTGCGCTCCGGCAGCAAGGTCAGACGCGGATGCGAGAGGTTCACGTCGAGCACCGCCAGCACGCGACGGTCGAACGGAAACTTGCGTTCGAGCGCGCGCTGCAACTGGCTTTCGGAGAAGGTGTAGTCGTTGCCGAACGGCAACCCCGCACAGGCAGCCAGCCCGGCGGCAAGCGCCGTCGCGCCGGTAAGCGCCAGCCAACGGCGGCGCGTGAGGCGGCACGGGAAGCACGAGATGTCCTGCGACGCAAGCCCATCGCACTGCTGACGAATTCGCTGATCTGGATGAGCACTACCCGGCATGACAAAGTCCGCGACTGGGCGCCCGGCGCCCGACACGCGCGACTATAGCATTCGCATGCGGCGCGCCACTACGGCGTCGCCGGCGCGGTCATCGTTTCGAGCTGCGTTAGCCAGGCAATGGCCCGCGCACGATCGTTCCCGCACATCTCGGCCGAGGGCTGCAACGATCCGCAGACCGCCGGACGCAGCGGGCTGCCGAAAATCCGGCAACGGTCCTCGTCGTCCAGTTGCACGCAACGGGTGTTCGCCGGCTTGCCGTTCGGCATGCCGGGAATGGGCGTCGAGATGGAAGGCGCGATGCAGCAGGCCGCGCAGTGAGGACGACACTGCATGACGCTCACCACGGCAAGCGGCCCGCGCCGTCGAAGAAGCCGCCCGTCACCGGCCCGCGCTCGCCGAGCGCCAGCGTCAGCACACTGCGCGCGCCTTGGGCCACCCCCTGCCGCGCACGCTTGCCGGCCGCATCGACCGTCAGATCCGCGGGCGCGCCCGGATCGACCGAATTCACCGTAATCGATGTCTCACGCAAGGTTTGCGCGAGCTGCACCGTCAGCATGTTCAAGGCCGCCTTCGATGCGTTGAACCCGATCTGCCGGAACGCCGCATGCTCCCACGCCGGATCGTTGTTGTGCGCCAGCGAGCCCAGGCCGCTCGACACATTGACGATATGTGCCCGCGCGGAGCGCGCGAGCCACGGCAGCATGGCTTGCGTGACGCGCAAGGTGCCGAAGAAATTGGTCGCGAACACCCGCTCGACGGCTTCGATGGAGGCTTTCTCAGGCGCGTCGTCGCGCGGATCGGTCACGCCCGCGTTGTTTATCAGCAGGTCAAGTCGACCGTAGTAGCGGCCAATCCGATAGGCCGCCGCATGCAACGTCTCGGGCTGCAGCAGGTCGATCACGAGCGTCTCTGCCTGAAAACCCGCCTTGCGCAACGGCTCGACCACCTCGTCGCCCTTCGCGAGTTCGCGGGCGCCCACCAGCACCGTCATGCCCACCTCGGCCAGCCCCCGCGCGACTTCCTGCCCAATACCCCGGGTCGCGCCCGTGACCAGCGCCACACGTCCCAGATGGCGTTCGGCATCCGCGCGCACCGTATTCTCGATGGCGTCCCGTTTCATCCCTGCTCCCGTCGATTGACCTGTCGTGTTGCGCCCGGCCGCACGCAAATTTGTTAGCATCGAGTTTATGAAGAATCCTTCAGTTTTTCCATTCGCATATGAAACCTGACAGCCGAGGCCCCGCAACGCCCCGTAAGACGCCGCAGCAGGCGCGTTCGCGGGTCACCATCGACGCCATTTTCGAAGCGGCGCTTCAGGTTTTGCTGCTCGATGGCGGGCGTCAATTGACCACGACGCGTGTGGCCGAACGGGCGGGCGTGTCGGTGGGCACGCTGTACCAGTATTTCCAGAACAAACAGGTGCTGCTCTATGCGGTGCTCGGGCGGCACATCGACCGGATCGTCGAGACGGTGGAGGCGACCTGTCTGGCCTCGCACGCCCAGCCGCTGGAAACGATGGCGCAGACGCTCGCCAAGGCGTATGTCGGCGCGAAGATGACGGACATCGAAGAAGCCCAGGCGCTGTACCGGCTCTCGGAAGATCTCGATGGGCGGGAAGTGTTTGCGGGGGCGTCCACGCGCATGCACGTGGCTGTCGTCGCTATGCTGAAAACGGCGCAAAACGCGCATTTCGACGATCCCGAGACCGTCGCGTTCGTGTTCCTGAACTCGATGACCGGGCCCATCAAGGCGATTCTGGAGAATCGCGCGCCCGCAGGCACCTGTTATGCGACGCTCGCCAGCCAGATCGCCGATCAGATGGCGACGATGTGCGGCGCCTATCTGCATCGCGTGGCCAGGGCGGCCGACGACGTCGCGGCGACAAAAGTTCACGCAGTAACATGACTACCGCCCGGAACTGGTAAAATGCCGGGTTGTGTTTGCCTACTACCCACGGTAATCGAAATGAATTACGAACAGGCCCGCTTTAACATGATCGAGCAGCAGATCCGTCCTTGGGATGTGCTCGACCAAGAAGTGCTCAATCTGCTCAAGCTCGTCAAGCGCGAGGAATTCGTGCCGACGGCCCAGCGCGCACTCGCGTTCACCGACGTCGAACTGCCGCTGCCGGGCGCAGCGATTGCCGACAAGAGCCAGCACATGATGTTTCCGCGTGTGGAAGCGCGCATTCTGCAAGCGCTCGCGCCGAAGAAGCATGAGAACGTGCTTGAAATCGGCACGGGGTCGGGCTATATGGCCGCGCTGCTGGCCTACAATGCGCACCACGTGACGAGCATCGAGTTCGACGCCAATCTCGCCCAGACGGCCCAGCAGACGCTGCGCGCCAATGGCGTGACCAACGTGGAAGTCGTCAACGCCGACGGCGCGCAAGGCTGGAGCGCCGCCGCGCCCTACGACGTGATCGCCATTTCGGGCGCGCTGGTCGAACTGCCGCAGGCGTTCCTCGATCAACTCAAGGTTGGCGGCCGTCTGGCAGCGTTCATCGGGGGTAGCCCGGTCATGGAAGCCGTGCTCATCACGCGCGTGTCCGAGACCGAATACCGCCGCGAAAACCTGTTCGAGACGCAAGTGGCCTATCTGGTCGCGACGAAGCCGTCCAGCTTCAAGTTCTGAGCTGGGCCGCGACCCAAACGACACACGACCATCATGCAAAACATTACACCGGCGCAATTGGCCCAGTGGCTCGCGGACGGGGAGCGCGGCCAACCCACGCTTCTCGACGTGCGTGAAGATTGGGAGGTGCAGACGTGCCGCATCGCCGAGAGCCGGAACGTACCGCTTGGCGACGTGCCCGCCCGTCTGACGGAACTCGACGCCGAAGCGCCGATCGTGTGCATCTGCCATCACGGCATGCGCAGCGCTCGCGCCGCGATGTTCCTGGAACAACAAGGCTTTACCCAACTGTTCAATCTGGACGGCGGAATCGATGCCTGGGCTCGCCAGGTCGACCCGTCGATGCCGACCTACTGAACCTGCGCGGCGTCAGTCCTGCGGGACGGCAAGGCCCGCGTCGAGCCAACGCCCCAGCGCGGTAACGGTACGCGCGGTCGCGCCCTGATGCTGTTTCGCGAACAGCATGGCGGCCGTGCGCATCGCGAGCCGCCGGTCGTCATCGACCAGCAATTCGGCCAGTACCGTCGCGAGGTCACCGGCGTCGCTTACCCGTCGCGCGGCGCCCGCCGTCAATGCGTTCTCGCTGGCCTGCGTGAAATTGAACATGTGCGGACCGAAGACGACGGGCGTGCCCGCCGCACAGGCTTCGATCAGGTTCTGACCGCCCAGCGGCAGCAGGCTGCCGCCAATGAACGCGACGTCCGCCGCCGAGAAATACGCGGCCATCTCACCCATCGAATCGCCGAGAACAACATCGACGTCCGCGGGCAGCGGCGTGTCGTCGTCAGCCCATGTGCTGCGACGAACGTAGTGAATTCGCACTCGATCCAGCATCTCGGCCACCTCGTCGAAGCGCTGTGGATGTCGCGGCACGAGCACCAGCAACGAACGCCGCCCCACCTCCGAGGACGCCGCCAACATGGCGCGCGCGTGAAGCACCAGCGACTCCTCGCCGTCGCGCGTACTCGCGGCCAGCCAGACCTTGCGCTCGCCGAAACGTTCGCGCCAACGTGCCCCCAGCGCAAGCTGCGCGGGCGGTGGCGTCATGTCGAACTTGAGGTTGCCCATCACGTCGACGTCGTTCGCGCCCAGCATGCGCAAACGTTCGGCATCCGCATCGCTCTGCGCGAACACGCGGCTGAACCCGCCGAAGACGGGCTTGGCCGCATCGCCGAAGCGCGCGGCACGCCGGAAGGACCGCGCCGACATCCGCGCGTTGGTCAGCACCAGCGGCACGCCGCGCTCACGGCAGGTGAAGATCAGATTCGGCCAGACTTCCGTCTCCATGACCACGCCAACGCTCGGCCGCCATTGCTTCAGGAAGCGCTGGATCGGTCCGACCATGTCGTACGGCAGATAGCAGCGCAGCACGCGATCACCGAACAGGGTCTCCCCGGTCGCACGCCCAGTGGGCGTCATGTGCGTGAGCAGGATGCCGTGCGACGGGTAACGTTCGAGCAGTGCGTCGATGAGCGGCTGCGCGGCGCGCGTCTCGCCGACGGAGACGGCGTGCACCCAGATCAGCGGCCGACCGGTGTAGGGCGGCGCGTCGTAAAACCCGAAGCGTTCGCCGATGTGACGACGGTATCCGGGCTCGAAGCGGCCGCGCCACCATAGCCGCACCACTGCCAGCGGCGCGACGATCCACCAGAGCGCGCGATAGACGAGACGCAGCAACATTCAGATGAGCGCCCGATGCGTGAGACGTTGCAAAATCGCCAGCGGCGAGCACTCGGGGTGCACCATCGCTTCGGCGGGAAGGAAGAAGGTCTGCTCCATCATGAACTGGCCCGACATCACCGCATGCGACGTCTGGTCCGAGAAGCAGATCCACACACTGCCCGGCGGGAACGGCATGGTCTGCTGTTCGGCGTCGCGCTGGTAGTCCATGTCGGCCTTCATGCCATCGTGCAGATGCAGCATGATGTGATCATAGCCGCTGCGTTTGCGCTTGGTGATGCCCACCGCGTTCTGCAGCCACGCGGAGCCTGGCCATTGGGTCGGCACTTTCGGCAGGAAGCGTTTGGCCACCGTTTCGAACGGCTCGCCCACACGCCAGACCCGCGGCTGCCCTGCCGGGTTGACGTTGGTGAACACGCGCAGAATGCGCTCGCCGTAGTTCGGGCGCGACGGAAAGGCGTCGACGTGCAGTCGGCTGTCGTCCTTGCGCCACGACGTCTGGCGCGTTTCAACCCGATGCAGACGCAGGCTCGTGGGCGCCGCGCGCAACTTGCCGCGATACTCGGGCAACAGACCGTCGATCAGGCTGCACGCCTGCGTGTAGTAACGCTTGACCAGCGCATGGACGGCGCGCTGCGTGCTGTCGTCGGCGGCCACGCCGACCAGCACGTCGGACTTGGGATCGAGGCTGATGTTCTTGCGCTTCGGATCGGCAATGGCCGGATCGAGCAGGCGCTGCTCCGCGGCATCGATCGCGAAAGCCAGGTGCGGGAAATACAGCACCTTGCCGGCCTCGACATCGGCCACCAGCGTCTCGCGCGGCACCGACAGTTGCCCTGCCTGCCAGTCGCCGGAATCCACGGTAACGATCTGGCCGCTTTTATTCATTTGGCTCATGCGCTTCGGTCCTCCCGGGGCGCGCCGTCGCCGCTCGGCACAGGCCGCAGCGACGGTGCGAGCTGGCGCACGGCGTCGCGGACTTGCGCGAGCGTTGGCTTGTGCGCGGCGTCGCCAAGATTGACAATGCGCGGCGACCAGAATCCGCCGGTGCGCCACGCGGTGCTGAAATTGTATAACTCGATGGTGGGACGGTTCAGCGCTGCGGCAATATGCACCAGCCCCGTATCCACGCCAACGGTGATCGCGCCGCGATCGATGAGGCCAACGACCTGCGACAGATTCATCTTCGGCGGCACCCAGGCGTCGTCACCCAGCGCGGTGGCCAATCGCAGCGAGACCTCGCGCTCCGCCGCACTGCCCCACGGCAATACGATCCGCAACCCTTGCGACGCCAGATCGCGACCCAGCGCAATCCAGTCGTCTTCCGGCCAGGTTTTGTCGTCGCGCGACGTGGCGTGCACGAACACCGCATACGGATAGTCCGGACACTGGCTGTGGTCGGCGCGCTCGGTGGCAATGCCGAAGTCGATCTCGTCCGAGACCTTGAACCCCATCGCTTCAGCCACCAGCAGCCGCGAGCGCGTAACCACATGCGTGTGCGGCTCGATGCGCACGGTATGCCGGTAGAGGTAACGCACCGGCCATTCGTAACTGGCCCCCTCGGTCCGGTTGCCCAACCCCCACACGGTGCCGCGCGCCGTTCGCGCGATCCAGCCGGTCTTGATCAGGCCTTGCGTGTCGATCACGTAGTCGTAAGGGGTTTCGCGCAAGGCGCGACGGAATGCGCCGATTTCCTGCCAGATGCGCGCCGCGAGCGGCTGCTTGCGCCAGCGGCGCAGCGCGAAAGGAATGACCCGGCACACACCGCGCACGAGTTTCACGAGGTCGACGAAGCCCTCTTCCACCACCCAGTCGATCTGGGCGTCGGGATGGTGGCGCAGAATATCCTGCACGACGGGCATGTTATGGACGACGTCGCCGAGCGACGAGACTTTGACGATCAGAACCTGCAACCGCACGCCCCGGCGGTTCGGCCGGGCCTCGTGAGCAAAACCGCGATTTTACCCCGACCCGGCCCGCCGAACAGCGTTGATTGCGCCGTTCTTGCAGCGGTCCCCTTACGGCGTATCTTATGGCGTCCACTCGACGCCCATCAGGCATCCCTTAAGACGCCCCGCGCCGGTTGCCCGGCGCTGGGACTCCCAGGCCTCGCCTCAGAACGGCAGCTTCGCGTCGGGCTTGACGGCCAGGATGGCGCGGCGGAAGTCGTCTTGAATGCGCGCGATGGCCGCATCGCTATCGGCCTCGAAACGCAGCACGACGACCGGCGTGGTGTTCGACGAACGGGCCAGACCGAAGCCATCCGCATATTCGACACGCACGCCGTCGATCTTGACGATGTCCCGCGCCCCGTCGAACTTGGCGGTCTCGCGCAGCTTGTCGATCAACGCGAAGTTCTCGCCTTCGGCCAGCGGGATCTGCAGCTCAGGCGTCGAAATCGAGTTGGGCAGCGCATTGAGCACCGCGCTCGGATCGGCCGCCTTCGACAGGATTTCAAGCAGACGCGCGCCCGTGTACAGGCCGTCGTCGAAACCGTACCAGCGGTCCTTGAAGAACACGTGGCCGCTCATCTCGCCCGCGAGCGGTGCGCCCGTCTCCTTGAGCTTGGCCTTGACCAGCGAGTGCCCCGTCTTCCACATCAGCGGCTCGCCGCCGTGCTTTTGCACCCAATCCGCGAGGTTGCGGGTGCACTTCACGTCGTAGATGATCTTCTCGCCCGGATGGCGGCTCAGCACCTCGGCGGCGAAGAGCATCAATTGGCGATCCGGATAGATGATCTGACCGTCCTTGGTGACTACGCCGAGACGGTCGCCGTCGCCGTCGAACGCAAGGCCGATCTCGGCATCGGTCGTCTGCAGCGTGCGGATCAGATCCTGGAGGTTTTCCGGATGGGCGGGATCCGGGTGATGGTTCGGGAACGTGCCGTCGACCTCGCAGAACAGCTCGATGACATCGCAGCCGAGCATCTGGAACAGCGCCGGGGCGTACGCGCCCGCCACACCGTTGCCGCAGTCCACGGCGATCTTCATCGGCCGCGCCAGATGCACGTCGCCCGCGATGCGCGCGCGATACGATTCACCGATCTCGTCGGCCGTGTACGTGCCCTGCCCCGTCTCGAAGTCCTGCTGGTCGATCAGCGTCGCGAGGCCCTGAATCGCATCGCCGTAAATCGCCCGGCCGCGCAAGACCATCTTGAAACCGTTGTAGTCGGGCGGGTTGTGGCTACCCGTGACCATGATGCCGGAGTCGACGATGCGGCCGTGCAGTGTGACATTCGTCGCGAAATACACCATCGGCGTGACGACGACGCCAATATCGACCACATCGACGCCGGCGGCGCGCAGGCCGTCAGAGAGCGCGCCGACCAGTTCGGGTCCGGACAGGCGGCCGTCGCGACCGACCACGACCGCGTTGCCGCCTTCGCGACGCACCGCCGTGCCGAACGCGCGTCCGATCAGGTGCGCGACGTTGGCATCCAGGGTCTTGCCGACGATGCCGCGGATGTCGTATGCCTTGAAAATCGCAGGTGAAACTTGCGTGGTTTGCGTCATGGGGGAGGATCTCTCGGAAACGAGGGAAAAAGTCGTCATCCGACGCGAGGGGCCGGGCGTGTCGCCTGAGCGAACCCCGTGCGTACCGGAAGTGGCGAAGCGCGTCGGCCGGAAAGCCAGCATCGGCCGCGCAGCAAACGTGAAATCCCGGCAGGAAGCCCGGCCGGGATCGGCTGCATTACGCTAAAATTATACGGGACATCGCCGCACTGCGGCATTTCCCCCCAAACCCTTGTCAATGATCGCCTACAATCGGTGTCCGCGCATCGTGACAAGCGTGTGACGTCCCCCAGCACCGGCCTCGCGAGGCCGGTTTTGCTTATCTTGACTTGAGAACGAGTGAGCCGCGCGAGCGCCACATGCCCTATCGCACCATCATTCGCAACATCCTCTGGATGCTGACCGAGCGCGGCGCGCAGATCGCCGGTGGCATTGCCGTTTCCGGGCTTCTGGCACGCAGTCTCGGCGCCGCGCAGTTCGGCCTGTTTCAGTACGCGCAATCGCTCGTGTTCCTCGCCGCGTCCCTCACGCTGTTGTGCGGCAGCGAGGTCGTGGTGCCGCGACTGGTCGGCAAGACCGAGGCAGAGCAACGCACGGTCATCGCCCATGCTTTCGTGCTGCGCCTGGCCGCGGCGGCCGTCGCCTACGCGGCGTTGGCCATCTACGTCATCGGGTTTGCCGAGTCCGAGCTGGTCGCCGTTGCCCTCTGGCTCGGCGTGGCGCTCTGGTTCCGCGAGCCTGCCGGCATTGTCATCGCATGGTTGCAGGCGCGCACGTTCAACCGGCCGAGCGTCGCGGCCAACCTCTGCGGTCTCGGCGTCAAACTCGCCCTCGTGGCGCTCCTGTTCGTGACGCACGCGGGCGTTGCCGCGTTCGCGCTCGTCTACGCCGTCGAGGCCGTCGTGGCCGCCGCGCTGCTGGTTCGGTATTACTTCAGGCATTCGCCGAAGACGCCTGTGATCTGGCGGCGCACGCTGCTGGTCGACCTGCTCTCGAGCGGCATGACGTTCTGGGGTGGCCTGATGCTCATGATCCTCTTCAAGCGTATCGACCAGCTTGTGCTCAAGCCGCTCATCCCGCTCGCGGAACTCGGCGCGTATGCCGCCGCCATGCAGATCACGGAAAACTTCGTGCTCGTGGCGCCGATCATCGCGAATTCGCTCGCGCCGCAACTGATCTTTCAGACGTTTGACAATGCGACCGCGAGACGCAATACCGTGCGGGCGGTGTGGCTGATGGTCGCCGCAGGCGCTTGCCTGGCGATGCCGATTGCGCTGCTGGCGCCCTGGATCGTGCACCTGATCTATGGCGCCGGGTTCGCGGAGTCGGCGCAAATTCTTCGCGTCTCGGCGCTCATGGGGATTCTGGTGTTCGCCGACGCCGCCCTGAACCTCACGCTGATTCGTCGCGGCGCCGGACGCTGGGTCATCGCGAAGTGGCTGTGTGCGGCCGTGGTGGCCTTTACGGTCGTGCGCGGCCTGGCCCCGCACTTCGGGGCACTCGCCGGCGCATTTGGCTACGGCGCGGGGTATGCGGCCGCGCTGGTGCTCGGCGTCTGGTTGCTCCGGCGAGACTGATGCGATGACGCTGTCTCATTCTCCGAACAACCTCGTCGGCCGTACCCTCTGCCTGTTCACGGGTACGCTCGCGGCCTTCGCCGGCGCCGAACGCGCGACGGCCACGCTCGCGAACGCGCTTGCGGCGCGCGGGCATCGCGTGCACGTGCTGTCGTTGTGGGGCCATACGCCCGTCTTCCCGTTGGCGCCCGGTGTCGCGCATCACGCGATGTTCGCCGAGCGTTTGGCGTTCAAGCATCACTACGTTTCCATCGTCCGGCAGGTGCGGCGCTATGTGCGCGAGCACGCCATCGATGTGCTGATCGACGTCGATCCGATGCTCGCGCTCTACACCGTGCCCGCCACGATCGGACTACCGCTGCAACGCATCGCCTGGGAGCACAGCACCTACGCCAGCGACCTCGGCCGACGCGCCCGCCGATGGGCGCGTGCGCTGGCGGCACGTCGGTACGACGCCGTGGTCGTGCTCACCGACGCCGACCGCGACGCGTGGCGAACGCATCATCCCCACGCTCGAGCGCAGTTCGTCACGCTACCCAATCCGCTGGGCCTTGCGATCCCTGACGAGCCTCCCGAGCCCAGCAGCGAAGGCGGCATTCTCGCCGTCGGGCGCCTGGTTCCGGAGAAGGGCTTCGACCGCCTGATCGACGCTTGGGCGCGTATTGCCCGCGACGCCCCTGGCTGGCAGGTGCGTATCGTGGGCGATGGCCCGCTGCGCGACGCGCTGCTCGCGAACGCGCGCGACACCGGGGTCGGCGACAGCGTGCAGGTGCTGCCCGCCGTGGCCGACATCGCGCAGCACTATGCGCGGGCGGCGATCTACTGTCTCCCGTCGCGACGTGAAAGTTTCGGACTCGTGTTAATTGAAGCCAAGGCGTATGCGGTGCCCATCGTGGCCTACGCTGCCGATGCGGGGCCCCGTGCGCTGTTGCATGACGAGGTCGACAGTCTGATCATCGACGACGGTGATATCGAGGGGTTGGCTGGCGGGCTCAAACGACTGATCGGCGACGCCTCCCTGCGACGCAGACTTGGCCTGGCGGGCTACGCCCATGCGCGGGACTTCGGCGCGGATGCCATCGCGGCGCGTTGGGAAGCGCTATGGGCCGAGGGGGTTTCGACACCGGGGAGCGCGCGATGAAGATTCTCCTGTTCGTCACCGGTCTGCAATTGGGGGGAGCGGAGACGCAGGTGGCCGATCTCGCCCGGGGTTTCCTCGCGCGCGGGCATGATGTCGCACTCATCTCGCTCACGGGCACCTGTGCGATCGCCTTGCCGGAATCGCCGCGGCTCACGCTCATTGAATTGAAGGCGGGCAAGATGCCGTGGTCCCTCGCGTGTGCGTTGCGAAGCCTCGTCACGCACGTGCGCGCGTGGCGGCCCGACGTCGTGCACGCCCACATGGTGCATGCCAATCTGCTGGCTCGCGTGGCGCGGTGGTTTGCCCCGGTGCCGGTGCTGGTGACAAGCGCGCACAGCCGCAATGAAGGCGGACGTCTGCGGATGCTGGCCTATCGGCTGACGGATCGGTGGACGGATTTGACGACGAACGTCAGCGATGACGCGGTGGCCGCCTTCGTTGCGCAACGCGCCGCGCCGGCGGAACGTATCGTGAGCGTGCCCAACGGCATCGACACGGATCGCTACCGTCCCGACGAGCAAGTTCGGTCGCAGTGGCGCGCGGCCATGCCCACGTTGCCCTCGACGGCGACGCCCATCGTCTTCGCGGCGGGCCGGATGGTTGAAGCGAAGGACTATCCGACGCTGATCGACGCGTTCTCGCACGTGCTCCTGGCGGTGCCCGAAGCACGCCTCGCGATCGCCGGAGACGGGCCGTTGCGCGGTGCCATGCAGGCGCTCGTGGACGCACGCGGGCTGGCCCATGCGATTACGCTGCTCGGGCGTAGCAACGACATCGCGCAATGGATGTGTGCTGTGGACGTCTATGCAATGTCGTCCGCCTGGGAAGGATTGCCGCTCGTGATTGGCGAGGCGATGGCCAGCGGCTTGCCCGTGGTGTCGACTGACTGCGGAGGGGTGCGTGAACTGCTGGGCACCGTCTCGGGCAACACGCTCGTGCCGGTGGGCAATGCGCAGGCGCTCGGCGACGCCCTGATTCGCCATCTGCGCGCCGACGCGAGCGCGCGTCACGCGACCGGCGTCGCCAATCGCGAGCGCATCATCACCCATTACTCTCTCGATGCAGTCGTGACGCGCTGGATCGCGGTCTATTCGCGTCTGCGCGAAACGCGTCGCAACCGCTCCTGATTACACCACGACCCTGTCAATGACATCGCCTGTCCTGCTCTGCTCCAACACCTTCTGGTCGATCTACAACTTCCGGCGTGGCCCGATAGCCGCGCTGTTGGCGGCGGGCCATTCGGTGCACGTCGCGGCGCCAGACGATGCGTTCGCCACGCAGCTTGCCGAAATGGGCTGCGTCGTCCATCGCGTCCCGATGGCCGCCAAGGGACAAAATCCGCTGCAGGATCTCGGACTGATGTGGCGACTCTTTCGTCTTTACCGACAAGTTCGTCCGGCGGTGATCTTCCACTACACGATCAAACCAAACATCTACGGATCCATCGCCGCACGCCTTGCCCGCATTCCGTGCGTGTCGATGACCACGGGGCTTGGATACGTCTTCATTCGCGAATCGCTGACCACGAGGCTGGCGCGACAGCTCTACCGCGTCGCGTTTCGCCATACGCTCGAGAATTGGTTTCTCAACGCCGAAGACCATCGCGCGTTTGTCGAAGGCGGGCTTGTTGCGATCGACAAGACCCGGTTGCTGCCGGGAGAGGGTGTCGATCTCGCCCACTTCGCCAAGGCGCCGTGGCCGACATCGAACGCGCCCGCCGACGCTCCGCCCGAACCAATGCGCTTTCTCCTCATCGCCCGTCTGCTTCGCGACAAGGGCGTGTTGGAGTATGTGGAGGCCGCGCGCGCTCTACGCGCCGAGATGCCGCACCTGACCTTTCAAATGCTCGGCGCGACCGATGTCGAGAATCCCACGGCCGTCACACGCAGCGAGGTCGACGCTTGGCAGCGCGAAGGCGTCGTCGAGTATCTCGGCACGACCCGCGACGTCCGGCCCATTATTGCGAATGCGCATTGCGTGGTACTGCCGTCGTACCGCGAGGGCCTCTCGCGCACCTTACTCGAAGCCAGCGCGATGGGGCGACCACTCATCGCGAGCGACGTGCCGGGTTGCCGCGACGTGATCGACGATGGAGCGACCGGCCGGCTCGTGCGCGCACGCGACGCCGCCGCACTGACCGCCTGCCTGCGCGACATGGCCCAATTACCCGCGAGCCAGCTCGTCCGGATGGGCGATGCCGGGCGTGCTAAAGTAGCGCGCGAATTCGACGAACATGTCGTCATTGCAGAGTATTTTCGGATTCTCGGATCCCTCCCCGCATCATGCTGAGTCTCGCCATCGCCCTGCTCGTGTCGTTCATCGCGACGCTCTTGATCGTCCGCTATGCGCACGTTCACGCCCGTTTCTCCGGCGATAGCGATGTTGCCGGCGTGCAGAAGTTTCACGTGCGTCCGGTGCCGCGCATCGGTGGCGTCGGCATTCTGGCGGGCCTGATCGTGGCCGCCACGGCGCTCGGTTTCTCGTATCCCGTCGTCTCGCGCAATATCCTCCTGCTCGTCGCCTGCGGCCTGCCCGCATTCTTCTCCGGCTTCGTCGAAGACCTGACCAAGAAAGTGACGCCGACGGTGCGTCTCATCTGCACGATGTTCGCCGCGCTGCTGGCGTGGCTTCTGCTCGACATTCATATCACGCGCATCGACATCGGCTTGGCCGACCACGCGCTGATGCTCGCCGCCGTGTCGGTGCCACTCACCGTGCTCTGCGTGGCCGGCATGGCCAATGCCGTCAACATCATCGACGGGTTCAACGGGCTCGCCGCGATGGTCGCGATGATCATGTTCGCCTCGCTCGGCTATGTCGGGTTTCAGGTACAAGACCCCGTTGTGCTCACTACTTCAATGATCATGGTGGGCGCGATCCTCGGATTCTTCATCTTCAATTTTCCCGGCGGACTGATCTTTCTCGGCGATGGCGGCGCGTATTTCATCGGCTTCATGCTGGCCGAAATTGCCGTGTTGCTGGTCATGCGCAACCCGCAGGTGTCGCCGTGGTACCCGGCACTGATGGTGATTTACCCCGCCTTCGAGGTCTGTTTCTCAATCTATCGCAAACGCTTCGTACGCGGCATGTCGCCCGGCATTCCCGATGGCGTGCACCTGCACATGCTCGTCTACAAGCGGCTGATGCGTTGGGCCGTCGGCGCCCGCACGGCAAGCGCGCTGACGCAACGCAACTCCTTGACGTCACCGTACCTCTGGCTGCTATGCTTGCTGGCAGTGATCCCGGCGACGGTGTTCTGGCGACACAGTCTGGTGCTCGCGCTGTGCTGCGTCGCCTTCATGGTGACGTATGTCTGGCTGTATCTGCGCATCGTTCGCTTCAAAGCACCCCGCTGGCTCATTTTCAAAAAATGAACGTCCCAAGGGCAACGCATCGCAGGCGCGAAGCCGCGGCACCCGCCATCCCCATGATCGGGACAACTAGACAGACGAGACAGCGCCACCTCCGCCATGCGTGACATCTATGCTATCGGCGACCTGCAGGGTTGCCAGACGTCGTTTGAACAACTGCTCGCGCACCTGCCTCAGGACGCGGATCTCTGGCTGGCAGGCGACCTCGTCAATCGCGGGCCGCGCTCGCTCGATACGTTACGCCAGGTCATCGCGCTGGGCGATCGCGTCACGGCCGTGCTCGGCAATCACGATCTTCATCTGCTGGCCGTGGCGGCCGGTGTGCGCCAGACCCACGGCAGCGACACCCTCGATGACATTCTCAAGGCCCCCGACCGCGATGCCCTCATCGACTGGGTACGCCATCGACCGCTCGCGCATTTCGCACAGGGCCATCTGATGGTGCATGCCGGCGTCCTCCCCCAATGGGACGCCGCGCAGGTCATCACGCTCGCTTGCGACGTGGAGCGGCAGTTGCGTGGCCCGGACTGGAGAACGTTCCTGTCGCGCATGTTCGGCAATCAGCCCGATCGGTGGCACGACGATCTGAGCGACGAAGACCGTCAACGTCTCACGATCAACGCCCTCACGCGCATGCGCTTTTGCACAGCGGACGGGCGCATCGACTTCAAGATCAAGGAAGGGGCCAACGCGGCCACGGATGAGTTGAAGCCCTGGTTCGACGCGCCGAACCGTCGCACGGCCAACGTCACGGTGGCGTTCGGTCACTGGTCCGCGCTCGGACTGCTCATGCGCGACAATCTGCTTGGACTCGATACCGGCTGTGTCTGGGGCGGGCAATTGACGGCGGTGAAGCTGGCTGGCTCGCCCGCCGCGCGCGAGCTGATACAGGTCGACTGCCCGCAGATTCGAGATCCGCTGGCATTTGCGGATGACAAGGCGCGCGACAAGATAAACAAGACCGGCAAGTCGGAAGCTGCGCCCAAGGCCGCGAAAGCCGAGAAGCCCAGTCGGCCCGCCGCAAGCAAGGTCGGAAAGGTCGAGAAGACCGGGAAATCAGAGAAAGCGGAAAAAATCGAGAAGCGCGCACGCGCCGAAAAAAGAGCGAAGCGCAAAGGCAATTGATCGCGCGCAGGCTTGGACTCGTGGTCTGTCTCGTGACCGGTCCCTTTGGCTTGCCTCTTTGGAGTGCCTCCGCGATCCGCACCTGTGGCCTACCTCCGACATCTGCACGTATGGCCTGCCTCTGTGACGTATGCGGCGCAAAGGCCATCACCCCAAGCAACAAAAACGGCGCCCGATGGGCGCCGTTTTCGTCTGCGCTACTGCACTATCGCGACACGCGTCAGACCTGAACGGCTCGCACCGTATCGTCGTCTTCATCACCCAATGCCGAGTCACGCGAGCCGACCGAGCCGCTCTGCGGCAACACTGCCTCGGGCAGAAACCCCTGCAAGGCATCGCCAACCGCCCGCTGCGCGCCGAGCGCAAACTCGCGACGGTGCTGACCGTCTTGCGGATGCTGCGGTTCGCCCACCGACAAGCGCACCGTCATGGGCGGCGCGCGCAGAATCATGTCGATGGACTCGATCAGACTCGTTTCGCCGATATACGCCGGCGCCATCGTATGGCGCCCGCTCTCGGCATCGGAATAGAACAGACACAGCGGCTGCACCGGCCTGGACGTAGCCACCGGAGCCTGCAGCAGATTGGCGTGGAACGGCAACAAGCTTCGACCGTCCGTGGTCGTGCCTTCGGGGAAAACCGTGATGATGTCCCCATCGCGCAGGCAATCGGACAGGTAATGCATGATGCGGCGCGCGTCGGCACGGCGCTCACGTTGCAGGAAGATGGTGCGCGTCTGCACGCACAGCCAGCCGACCAACGGCCAGTGGCGAATCTCGGCCTTGGCGACAAACCGCACCGGCTGCCACGCATTGATCGCGAAGATGTCGATCCACGACACGTGGTTGCACAGCAGCATCACGCCGCTGTCGGGCAACGGCGCACGCTGCTCGACTTCGAGACGCATGCCGCACAGCTTCAGCAGCTTTTGCGACCATGCGCGAATGCGACGATGCTTCGCCGCTTCCGACAGGAACGGGAAAAACAGCAGCGCGGTCAGCAGACCGCGTGTGAGGTGCAAGCCAAGACGAATTTTTTTGATTAGCAGCACGACAATCGCATCCTAGACGGCGAGGGTTTCGTGCGCCACGTGGCCACCCACCAGCGTGAGACCTACACGCCCCGGCACTTCGTAACCCAGAAACGGGGTGTTGTGGCCGGCACTGCGCATCTGCTGCGCGGCCACCGTCCAGTGTGTCGACGGCGCAAAGACACATAGATCTGCCGGTTGTCCCGGCGCAAGCCGGCCCGCGCCCGGGGCCACCGTCGCGAGCCGCTGTCCCGGCCCGTACGTCACCCGCGCCAGCGCATCGACCAGCGGCACGCGCGACTCGTCGGCCCACTTCAACACCAGCGACAGCAGCAACTCCACGCCGCTCGCGCCCGGCTCAGCTTCGGCAAACGGGACGAGACGTGCGTCGGCCGCCAGCGGCGTGTGGTCCGAGCAGATGGCATCGACCGTGCCGTCGCGCGCGGCGTCGCGGATGGCCTCTCGGTCACGTTGCCCTCGCAGTGGCGGATCGAGTCGGTACTGGGCATCAAAATAGCCGATGTCCATATCGCTCAGGTGGAGATGATGCGCGGCGACGTCGCACGTCACCGGCAACCCTTCGGCCTTGGCCGAGCGCACGAGCGCCAGCCCCGCCGCAGACGACAGACGGCACAGATGCACACGCGTGCCGGTCACGCGTACAAGTTCCAAAATGGTGTGCAGCGCGATGGTCTCGGCCGCCACCGGAATGCCCGCCAGTCCGAGACGGGAGGCAACGGCACCGCTGGCCGCCACGCCCCCGGCCGCCAGCGCGGCGTCCTGCGGGCGCAACCAGACAGTCAGCCCAAACGTGCCCGCGTACTGCATCGCGCGCAACAAGGTGCGGTTGTCAGTGATCGACGCGTTGGCCTGCGACAGTCCGATGCAGCCCGCTCGCGCCAACTGCGCCATTTCCGTGAGTTCTCGGCCGGCAAGTCCCACCGTCAAGGCGCCCAGCGGATGCACCTGCGCATGGTGCGCGGCACGGGCGCGCAACTGCAGCATTTCGACGAGATCCGGCGCGTCGAGCACAGGGTCGGTATCGGGCGGGCAAACGACGCGCGTGACCCCACCCGCAAGCGCCGCCGCAGCTTCGCTGGCCGCCGTCATGCGACGTGCCGCCAAGTCGACCAGCCCGGGCATGACCGCCAGCCCCGTCACGTCGACGGTTCGGTCAGCGACGAAGTCGGCCGGCGGCGCGCCCAGCGCGGCAATGCTGCCCGCCGCGATGAAGACGTCCTGGACACGATCCGTTCGGGTCGAGGGATCGATGACGCGGCCGCCCTTCAGATGCAGTTTCATGGCGCCCTCACCCGTGAGTCGCGGCAACGATACTCATCGCCGCCATGCGCACGGCAATGCCGAACGACACTTGTTCGAGAATGACCGACTGCGGACCGTCCGCAACCGCCGAATCGATTTCCACACCCCGGTTCATCGGTCCGGGGTGCATGACGATGGCATCGGATTTGGCCAAAGCGAGACGCGCTGGCGTCAGGCCGTAATATTTGAAATACTCGGCCGCCGACGGCAGCAACGCGCCGCTCATTCGCTCGTTTTGCAACCGCAGCATGATGATGACGTCGACGTCGCGCAGCCCTTCATCCATGTCGTGGAATACGCGCACGCCGAGTTGTTCGAGGCCCTCGGGCAACAGCGTGCGCGGCCCGATGGCGCGCACTTCCGGCACGCCCAGCGTGGTGAGCGCGTGAATGTCGGAGCGCGCCACGCGCGAGTGCAAAATGTCACCGACGATCGCTACCGTCAGATTCTGAAATTCACCCTTGTGATGACGAATCGTGTACATGTCGAGCAAGCCTTGCGTCGGGTGCGCGTGACGCCCGTCGCCGGCGTTGATGACATGCACGTGCGGCGCACAATGCTCCGCGATCAGATAGGGTGCGCCCGATTGGGCGTGACGCACGACGAACAGATCCGCGTGCATGGCCGACAGGTTGCCGATGGTGTCGAGCAGCGTTTCGCCCTTGCTCGTCGACGACGCGTTGATATTCAGATTCAGCACATCGGCCGACAAACGCGCAGCGGCAATCTCAAACGTCGTGCGCGTACGTGTCGAATTCTCGAAGAAGAGGTTGAAGACCGACTTGCCGCGTAGCAGCGGCACCTTCTTCACGTCGGCATCGTTCACGCCGACGAATTGCGTGGCGGTGTCGAGAATGTGCATCAATACGGCGCGCGGCAGCCCTTCCACCGTCAGCAAATGCTTCAGCTCGCCGTTGCGGTTGAGCTGCGGGTGGCCGCGCCGGCCCAGGATTCCGTTAGCCATGCAGGGGCTCCGCGGCGAGATGGCGTTGCGCGGCGTCGCATTGGCGGCGCGCGGGCGGAATGCCGCTCGGGATATCAGACAGGACCATGCTCGTCGAAATATTGCTGAAGGATGATGCGAGCGGCCTCGGCGTCGAGCGATGTCTTTTGCGAAACCTTGACGCCCGCCTCGGCCAGCGCCGCGGCGGCAGCGACCGATGAGTAACGCTCGTCGACCCACACGACCGGCACGTTGAATCGTCCGTTGAGTTGGTTGCCGAAGCGCTTGGCTTGCTGGGTCATCTCGTGCGGCGTGCCGTCTGGATGGCACGGCAGCCCGACGACGATGAGTTCGGGTTCCCATTCGGCGATGAGCTTACCGGTCTCGGCGAACCGGACTTCACGATTGAGATTGGCCACGACGGTCAATGCGCTGGCCTCGCGCAACATCAGATTGCCGATTGCGACCCCGATTCGGCGCTCGCCGTAATCGAAGGCGAGGACCGTGGCACTGCCAGCCGTCATGCGTGACCCGCGTCGGCGGACAGCATCGACGAGGTAACGCCCAGCAACGCCAACGCAGCATCGAAGCGCTCGGCCGGCGGCACGTCGAACACGATGCCCGGATCCGCTGCGACCGTCAGCCAGCCGTTGCGGCCGATCTCGTCTTCCAGCTGCCCGGCGCCCCAACCCGAATGTCCCAGCGTCAGCAGGAAACGACGCGGTCCCTGACCATTCGCGACGGCTTCGAGCACGTCTTTCGAGGTCGTCATTTCGAGACCGCCCGGCACCGACAGCGAGGAGCTATAGGGCGCGCCGGTCGACTCATGCAGCACGAAGCCGCGCTCGGTCTGCACCGGTCCGCCGAAGAACACCGGCTGATGCGCGAGGGGATCGATTTCCAGCTTGAGATCGAGCCGCTCGAAGAGCGACTGCAGATCGATGTCGGTGGGACGATTGATGACCAGCCCGATCGCCCCTTTTTCGCTGTGCTCACACAGGTACACGACGGTACCGGAAAATGTCGGATCGGCCATGCCCGGCATGGCGATGAGGAATTGATTCGTGAGGTTGATACGGTCGTTCGGCATAGGGCCAAAGTTTATCGGAAGCTGTTTGACGGTCTGCTGCCCGGGTGTTGCCTTGCGCAGCGGGTGCTGCGGGTCAGCAGACGAACTTTTTCCGCATCGTGATACGGCCATCGGCTGCCAACGGCAGCCTTTGCGCCGACTTTATCACGGAACGTCGCGCCCGGTGACGAGCCTCTGTCCGAATACGCTGGCGTCCAGCGCACGCTCGCGCCACATCGCCATTTCCGCGATCAGGTCGGGCCGCGACTCCGGATAAGTATCGGCGGCAAACTGATGCAGCATGCCGCGCAACGCCTTGACCGTCATCGCCAGCGCCGCCGGTCCCCCTGGCTCCGCCGGCGGCGAGGCGGCAAGCCGCTCGCCGGTGGCCGCCACCGCCGCCGCGAGCCGCGCGACCGGTGCCAGCCCGATCCCTGCCGAGTATTGCGCCACCTTCGCGGCCACCGCCGGATCGTTCAGATTGGGCAGCGCCTCGTCCGCCAGGCTCAGGAACGTCTGGCAGACGTCCTGCCGTACCGCCAGCGGCCCAATGCGCAGCCAATCGCGCGAACTGCTTCCCGTGCCTTGCTTCTGACCGATCTGTGCGGCATCGACCAGCGGCTCGGGCAGATGGCCAGGATGTCGCAGTACGCCGAAATCGCTCAGCAACGCGCCCAGCCAGCGATCCGGGGCTTGCGCATGCCACGTGGCGAGCGCCTCGAGCAAATCGTGGCCGGGAATGGCCTCGTTCACGCCCTTTGCGCCGATACCCACCGTGGCGGACGAAGGCGTTGTGGCGGGGGCCCCGACGTCCGGGACAACCGCACGCGTCAGTTGCTTGCGTAACGCCATATTCATCCGGCCAATCTGGCGCTTGTCGGCCAGACTCAACGGCGCACGGGCCAATCGCAGCCATGCGGCCGCCAGACGCCAGTAGTCGAGCGGCGCCGTACCCCCCGCACGGTGGAGATCGGCCGCCAGATCAGCCAGTTCACCGAGGGCCGCCGTGGTGTCGGTGGCCTGCGCGTCGGGACGCAGCAGTCGCAACAGCACGCGCTCGACGTCCGCTCGCAACGGTGCCGTGCCCGCTGGCAGACCGTCCAGGCGTGGGTGCGCGGCCGGCCAGCCTGCCATACGAAGCTCACCCAGCGACGGCGCGCCTGGCCAGCTCTCGGAAGCGCGAAGTGCATCATCGGCCGCCGCAGGAGATGAACCTGGTGCCGTCCCCGCCTGCCAGATGTCGCGCTCGAACTGACGCAGGGCATTACGCTGGGTGTCCTGGCTGGCCGGCTGCCCATAGGCCGCTTCGGCGATTGCCTGCACAAGGCGCTCGCCGTGCAGCGCCCAATCGGCGTGGCCGCTCGACTGGAGCAGCCGGTTGGCCCGTCGCAGCGGGCCGAGCGAGGCCGCCGGACCGTTCGACCAGGCGTCGGACGCCTCGGTCAGCGCGTCTGCCACTTCGGGCAAACGCCACAAGGGCGTGTCGCGAGTTTCGCGCGCGGACGTTTCGGGCGTGTTGATGGTGGTGTCGGAAGGCGTTTGCGGCGTCACCATAGGCCATCTCCTGGCCATGCGGCCGGTCTTCGTGAATTCGGGCGGGAAGTCCGCGGCGTGATCGTCCCGGCCGAAGGCCGGGCAGATCGTCGAGCGCCATGCCGTAACGACGGCGAAACGGCGATCGGGTACATCAGAGGCATCGAAGGCACCCGATGCTTCGGAGCGCGCGACAAACGCGACAAACGCGACAAACGCGGCGGACGCGCAAGGACCTTGAGGAACAGGCGGCGGCTGGGCCGCCCGTCCTCAGATCTGCACCATCTCGAAATCTTCCTTGCGCGCGCCGCACTCGGGGCAGGTCCAATTGATGGGCACGTCTTCCCAGCGCGTGCCGGGCGCAATGCCCTCATCGGGCAAACCTGCCTCTTCGTCGTAAATCCAACCGCAAATGAGGCACATCCAGCTCTTGTATTCCATGCTTTCTTCAGCGACGAGCGTTCCGTTACAATGGCTTTGTCAACCGCTTCGGGCCCCGCAGACAAAAATGTCGTACGGTGGAGTGGGAACCAGCCGGTGCATTCGTTCGCCGGCGGGCGATGCCCACGACGCTTTCCAGCGCTCCGAAACGGGCATTTAAGGCGTGATGGTACCAACGAACCCAAGGCGTGACCAGATCGCCGTCTATCCTGCCTCCATGCACACTGAATCCCCTCCCATTCTCCTGACCTTCGGACTCTCCGACCCGACTTCGGCAACTGGCGTCCAGGCTGACCTGCTCACGTTCGCGAGCATGGGCGGCTACGGCGTGTCGGTACTCACCGGCTATTCCTCCCAGGACTCGCGCACATGCAACGACGTACAGCCGGTCGACCCGGACTGGGTCGTCGATCAGGCCCGCATGCTGCTCGAAGACATGCCGGTCGCCGCCTTCAAGGTCGGAAGCGCTGTCAATGCGGAGAACGTCGCGGCCATTGCCGAGATCGTGGCCGATTACGACGAGACGCCGCTTGTGGTGGCGCCCGACTTCGGTCTGGCCGGCGAGCATCTGCTCTCGGCCGACGAGTTGCGCGAGGCCACGGCCAGTCTGCTCGTGCCGCAGGCCAGCGTGCTCGTGGTGAGCCCGGCCAATGCCATCGCGCTGGCACAGACCGTCACGGAGAACGAAAACCTTTCTCTCGACGACGCGGTTGCCATCCTGCTGGAAAACGGCTGCGAGTTTATCCTGGTGAGCGACAACAACGCACCGCAGTTCACGCATACGCTCTACACCGAGGGTGGCGTCGTGCGCGAGGACGCCTGGGACCGGCCGCCGCACAACGTCGCCGGCGCCATCGACACGTTGGCGGCCGCCGTCACCGCGATGCTCGCCAACGGCCTCGCCGTGCCAGAAGCCGTCAGTGAAGCGCAAGAATATCTGCAGCAGGTCCTGGAGAACGCATTCCGCCCGGGCATGGGGCGCCATTTCCCCGACCGTTTCTTCTGGGCGCGCAGCGAAGAGACCGATCAAGACGACGAAGGCGATACCCCCAAGGCTTGAGCCGTTGTTGGACGGCGCCGCAAAACACAACGCCCGTGAAATTCACGGGCGTTGTGCTTCATGGCAGGGTCGCCACTGACCTTATGACATCGATGACGTCTTCTCTCGCGGCGCGGCGCTCGCGCCCTCGTCGGCCTCGCCCTTCGGCCGCCCCCACGCCTCGATGACCCGTTTGACGAACGGCTTCAGCGTATCGCCCTGCTCACGCAACATCCGGACGAGCGCAGCGTACTGCCCATCGAAAATCGCCGAGTTGTAATTCTTCAGGCGCTGAATGTCTTCGAGCGCTTCGTCGTCACGCCCTGCGAGGGCGAGCAGCACGATATAACGCTTGATCATGGTCGGCCCGGCACCCAGCGCCAGCGCTTCACGATGCGCCGCCAGCTTTTCGTCGAGCTGATCGCGATTCAGGAACAACGCCCCCGTGACCGCGTAGTCGCCATACGGGGTAAAGAAGAGCGCCGGATCCGTGCGATAGGCCTCGATCTTGCCGGCGCGATAGGCCACTTCGACGCGTTGGTAGTCGTGGTAAAGCCAAGGAATCGCCACGCATGCAAACAGCACGATCACGCCATTGATGGCGCCGACGGCGGTGGGTGACACGCTATCGATCGCCTTTGTCTCGCACAAACCGAGCAGGAACAGCGCGGGCAAGAGGAAGAATGCGTAGTGCTGCGGATACTCCAGCATGGCGTGCACCGCCAGCATGCCCAGCAGAACGAAGGCGAGCGCGACAGACGCCGCCTTGATGCCGCGCACCGCGCGCGCGAACCAGAACGCCAGCGGCGCCAATACCGCCAACGCACCGACGATACCGGTCTTCGCGAGCAGATCAAGCAGCACGTTATGGGCGTTGTCGGCCATCTCAACGGGGCCGAGCTTGTCGACCAACGCAAACTGCGCGTCGATGTAGTTCGACCAGCCCGCGCCGAACCACCAATGCTCGCGGAAGATCGCCAGACCGTACTCCCACAGGTTCAATCGTCCCGTCACTTGACCGGCCTGCTGCATGCGAGCCACGGCGCTGCCGTCGAGCTGCAACCCCCAGGCAACATTCGCCCATCCGACGAACATCGTCATCAGCGCGAGCAACGGAAGGATGGCAACGGGCACGAACCAGCGCGTCGACCGGCGCATGTTGCGCGCCGTCTCGGCGCGCGCCACCCATACGAGCCACACCCCGAATGCCGACAACAGCGCCAGTTGCAGCCACGGGGTGCGCGAGCCGGTCAGGCAGATACCGATGTCGAATGCCGCACACACCACAAGCCACAGCCAGGCGGGCAGCTTGCGCTGATACCAGAGATAGAACGCCCCCGCGCTGGCGAGCGACAAATATGTTGCCAGGTGATTCGGCTGATACATATTGCCGAACAGTCGACGCGCGACCTTCACGGAGTACTTGGCCACCAGCCAGGGTACGTCGGCGTCCAGATGAAACGCTTGCAAGACCTGCGCGCCCACGGCATACAGCCCCCCCAGCGTGAGCGCCATCGCACTCCATCGCATGAGCACGTCGCGCCACCCGAGTTGTGCCAGCCAGAACCCGGCATTCGCGGCCACGATCATCGCCACGCCATAGAGCAGCGCAGTCATCATCAGTTGCGGCAGCTCGGTCGGCATCGTGGCACGCTGCACAAGGATGACCGCCACAAAAGCGAGCGGCATCCAGGTGACGCGAGGCATCCGTAGCGCGCGTGCGTCGCGTTGCCACACGGCGATCATCGAGAGCGCACCGAGCAACGCGAACAGCGAGAATGTCAGCGCTTCCGCATAGAAGGTGGAAATCGGATACGTGTGCTTGACGAGGTTATAGGGCAAGGCCCAGATCAGGGCCAGCGTGAGCCCGATCATTGAGAGAAGCAGAGGAGGAAACAAGATCGCCGCCGTGCAATGCACCCGTTGGAAGATGCGCAAGCATAACGAAAAATGGCTGCCCCTGGGGCAGCCATTTCACAGCGGACGTATATGAATTTGCCGTCGACAAATCCGCCATCTCGGCAGGCCACGCGGGGGGCACGTCAAGGTTGCGCCGCCGGTGCGTCAACGCCAGGTCGTCACTAAATCAACGCAAGCGCGACGTTACGCACGCGCCGGGCCCGCGTCGGCCGACGTCGTGCCGATGCTGCATGGATGTCGCGCCGATACGGATCAACGCAATCCGGCCGTCCGAGCGCCGGCCTCAGCCCGACTTGCCGGTGACCGCCGCCGCACGGCACTCGGGCGGCGCCAGCTTGCCCGGCAGCGTCGCGCCATTCGGGGCCCCTTCGCGGCCTTGGGCGTAACACGTCCAGACGATCTGGCCTTCGGGCGCCTTGCCGACCGTCAGCGCCTTCGGCGAGCCATCGGCAGCGGCGCTCGTCGGCACCAGCACAAGGGCGCCGTCGCCTGCACGTTGCGTATAGGCGACCGTCACGTTGCCGGTCACGGCATCGATACTCACCGCATTCACGTTGTCGGTGGCGCTCGGCGCTTGCCAGCCGCTGTTGAACGGCGCGCCGTGCATGGCGTTCTCGCTCACGAGTGCCTTGGCGGACGCCGCAGCCCCCAGCCCTTCGACAACACGTGCACGTACCAGATAACTCTGCAGATACGGAACCCCTGCCATGACCAGCACACCGATGATCGCCAACACGATCATCAACTCGATCAGGGTGAAACCCCGAGACTTGGCAATACCGGAGGTCCGGTGGCCGAAACGACGCATTGTGTAACTCCCTGCGAAAGCAATGAAAACAAAAGGGACATCGGGGGGAAGTGGGCGGAGTATGCCATACCCCCTTCGGCCAGCGCCCTGCCATAGATCAAAATCGGGCGGGGCCGTATGGGTGAGGAGAATCGTCCTATTCAGAGGCGGGACAATTCAGCCGAACAGCACAGTGGCTCCTGGAAAAACCACCGCGGACCGACGATGTCGGTCCCGGGGATGGACCCGATCATTCCGAAGAGGTTGCACGCATTTGACGTGCATCGGCCCGACGCTTGAGCACGCGCCCCACCACCACGACGAGCACTGCGCCGATCGCAGCCGCCACGTAATGCGTATATTCGGCCGCGGCGCCCGGCAGATGCAACCAGTCGCCGATGCCCGGATCCGACGCGATCAGCCCGCCCGCAATCCAGCCGAGCAACGCCGCCCCGGCCATCACGATGAATGGGAACCGGTCCAGCGCCTTGAGCACCAGTTGCGAGCCCCAGACGATCAGCGGAATGCTCACGAGCAGACCGAAGATGACGAGCGGCAACTGATGGTCTTTGGCCGCCCCTTCCGCGGCGCCGGCAATGGCGATGACATTGTCGATACTCATCACCAGGTCCGCAATGATGATGGTCTTGACCGCCGTCCAGAGCTTGTCGGCCGGCTGTACGCTATCGTGAGCCTCATGGTCGGGCACCAGCAGCTTGATCCCGATCCAGAGCAACAACGCGCCGCCCACCGCCTTGAGATAGGGCACTGCGAGCAGCGTCACGGCGAACGCGATCAGGATCACGCGCAGTACGATGGCGCCGATCGTGCCCCATACGACGCCCTGCAAACGTTGTTTGGCCGGCAAGTTGCGGCAGGCGAGTGCGATCACCACGGCATTATCGCCACCCAGCAGGATGTCGATCATGATGATCTGCAGAACCGCAGCCCAGTTCAGCTCGGCAAAAAACGCAAGCATGGCGAGAATATCCTCAGGAACGAATGCAACGATGGACGCGAATGGCTTGTGAAGCGCCATAGCAAAAAAGGGAGCCCGATGTCCCGGGCTCCCTTTTCATGACCTCGCTCGCGCGCGCCAGTTCCGGCGCGCACGAGCCGGTCGTCCGACGGGAATTACAGCACCGACTTGAGCAGACGGCCCATTTCCGACGGGTTCTTGGTCACCTTGATACCGCAGGCGTCCATGATTTCCAGCTTGGCTTCGGCCGTATCGGCACCGCCCGAGATCAGCGCGCCGGCGTGGCCCATGCGCTTGCCCGGGGGCGCCGTCACGCCCGCGATGAAACCGACGACCGGCTTCTTCATGTTGCCCTTGATCCACTCGGCCGCCATGGCTTCGTCCGGGCCACCGATTTCACCGATCATGATCACGGCGTCCGTATCCGGATCGTCGTTGAACATTTGCATGACGTCGATGTGCTTCAGACCATTGATCGGATCGCCACCGATACCGACGGCGGTCGATTGGCCCAGGCCCAGGGCGGTCAGTTGACCCACGGCTTCATACGTCAGGGTACCCGAGCGCGACACCACGCCAATGCGACCCTTCTTGTGGATGTGACCCGGCATGATGCCGATCTTCAGTTCGTCCGGCGTGATCACGCCCGGGCAGTTCGGGCCGAGCAGCAGGGTCTTGCGACCTTCGCGACGCATACGGTCCTTCACTTCGATCATGTCACGAACGGGGATCCCTTCCGTGATACAGATCGCCAGGTCCAGATCGGCTTCGACGGCTTCCCAGATCGCGGCGGCCGCGCCTGCGGGCGGCACGTAGATCACCGACACGGTCGCGCCGGTCTGTGCCTTCGCGTCCTTGACCGAACCGAAAATGGGAATGCCCTCGAAGTCTTCGCCAGCCTTCTTCGGGTTCACGCCGGCGACGAACGCGTTCTTGCCATTCGCGTATTCGCGGCACATGCGGGTATGGAACTGGCCGGTTTTGCCAGTGATACCTTGGGTGATGACCTTTGTATCTTTGTTGATCAGAATCGACATTGCTTGATTTCCTTCATCCGGTTGCCGGGCAGCGTTCGCACACCCCTTTGGGGTCGCGCCGCTGCGGCTTCGACTGTTCTGGTTACTTGCCTGCGGCAGCCGCGACAACCTTCTGGGCAGCTTCTTCCATGCTGTCCGCCGAGATGATCGGCAGACCCGATTCGGCGAGCATCTTCTTGCCCAGGTCTTCGTTCGTGCCCTTCATGCGCACGACCAGCGGCACCTTCAGCGAGACGGCCTTCGAGGCTGCGATCACGCCTTCGGCGATCACGTCGCAACGCATGATGCCACCGAAGATGTTGACCAGAATGGCGGTCAGGTTCGGGTTCTTCAGCATGATCTTGAACGCTTCGGTGACCTTCTCGGTCGTGGCGCCACCGCCCACGTCCAGGAAGTTCGCCGGCTCGCCGCCGAACAGCTTGATGGTGTCCATCGTAGCCATGGCCAGACCGGCACCGTTCACCAGGCAGCCGATGTTACCGTCGAGCGAGATGTAGGCCAGATCGAACTTCGAGGCTTCGACTTCTGCCGGATCTTCTTCGTCCAGATCGCGGTAAGCCACGATTTCCGGGTGACGGAACAGCGCGTTCGAATCGAAGTTGAACTTGGCGTCCAGCGCGGTGACCGTGCCGTTGCTGCTCACGTTCAGCGGGTTGATTTCGGCCAGCGACGCATCGGTTTCCCAGAACGCCTTGTACAGACCTTGCAGGATCGTGCGGGCTTGGGCGATCGAAGCGTCGGGCACGCCGATCTTCTTGGCCAGGTCGTCGGCTTGCGCGTCGGTCAGACCGACGGACGGCTCAACGATGACCTTGTGGATCAGTTCCGGATGCGTTTCGGCGACTTCTTCGATGTCCATGCCGCCTTCGCTCGAACCCATCAGCACAATCTTCTGCGTGATGCGGTCGACCACGAGGCTGACGTAGAGTTCGTTCTTGATGTCGGCGCCGTCTTCGATCAGCAGGCGATTGACCTTTTGACCTTCCGGGCCCGTCTGGTGCGTGATCAATTGCATGCCGAGGATCTGGCCGGCGTATTCGCGCACTTGCTCGATCGACTTGGCAACCTTCACGCCGCCGCCCTTACCGCGACCGCCTGCGTGAATCTGGGCCTTGACCACCCAAACCGGACCGCCGAGTTCTTCGGCTGCCTTCACGGCCTCGTCCACGGAAAACGCCGGAATGCCGCGGGGCACCGCGACTCCGAATTTTCGGAGGATTTCCTTGCCTTGATACTCATGAATCTTCATGCGTGATTCCCTTCTTGCTGAGTTGGAAGTTTGGGTTCGAGCTGGCGAGTCGAGGCACCATCGCGCACCGCTTCGGTTGTGGCGGGCGTCGTGGGCTCGTTCGCTCGATCGTTTGCGCGGCCGTTGAACCAGCGCGGGTAAAACCGGCGCACCGCCTCGCCATCAAACCGCAGGGCGTGACAATGTCCGAGTTGGAAAGGAGGCGCCGAAACATCGGCCTCATGGGCGGCCTTGAGCGCCGTGTCGGGGGTGTGGATCACCTCGCCGGCGAAGGCCTGAATCGCTGCCGTGGGCAGGACACTGCAAAGTTCGGTCAGATGGGTACAGCCCGCCGCGCCGCCGAGGCGCTCGCGCACCGCATGGCGGAACCCGCGTCGCAGGTTAAGTCCGATCAATTGACGATAGTCTGGGCCAATCTGGTCACAAATGCCGGGATAAGGCACCCAGTCGGAGACGGCCTCGGCGTCACGCACCTCGAAACTCTCGTCGATCGTCAGACGCAACCACAGCGAGTGAATCGGCGTGCCCTCCTTTCGAAGGCCCGTTGCCAATGCAAAATCGCGATCCTTGTGATCGGTTAGACAGGCTTCGATGTCCCATAGGCCATCGTCGCGCGAAAACGCTTCGACAGCGATCGCGCGGCGGTGACGCAGGGTACGAGAGGCGGGCTCAGAGAGCGGCATGCGAGAGTGTGCAATGCATGAACGCGGAAAGATCTGAATTCTAGCATAGGCAGCGAGGGCGATTGCCGCAGCGCAACAGAAGCCCGCCGCATAAGGTCGAATTACCCGACCAATGGGTCGGATTATCAAAATTCCGCGGGTGATGGGCGTATGGTGCAACGCCATATCGCGATAACTGTGGCATGACGCGACACGCGAGATACCGCGTCATGTCACGCCAGTATTCATGCGGCTTGCGAGCCCACGGGCGTCACCCGCACTTCCCCGATGAATGATGCGACATCCATCAGGAAAGTGATGGATGTCGCGTCAAAAGTCGTCCGAGAATTCGTCGGCACCCCACACGATTTTGCTGATAACGGTACGCGAGAAACCGCGCGAGGCGAGAAAACGCATCTGTTTGGCGCGCGCCTCGGGTGTCGTGGCAATCTCGCCGAACTTCTTCTGCCATACGGCGCGGGCCCGGACGAGTTCCGTTTCGCGCAGTTGTGTCGCGAGGGCCGTCACAGTATCGGCGTCGACCTGATGCTGCTTGAGTTCGTTGACGATACGCGTCGTCCCCATGCGCGTCGCACGCCGATGCACGACGCTTTGCGCAAATCGCTCATTGGACAGCCAGCGCTCCTGCTCAAGACCGTCGAGCACGCGATCGAGCGCCTCGGGATCGTCGGCATCGGCGAATGGCGCAAGCTTGCGACGCAGCTCAGCTCGGCTGTGTTCGCGACGCGCGAGATAGGACAGCGCGCGCGCCTTGAGGCTCAGCACGGGTTTGCGCGACGGCTTGGCCGCAACGGCGGCGTCGCCCGGCGGAGGTGGCGGCGCGTTCGGATCTCGGGGAGGACGGCGAGTGATCATGACGTCATCGTGATGCCATCAAAGCGGGGGCCGGAAAAGCAAAACGGCAACGCGGCGCCGACTGGCTTCGCGTTGCCGCTCCGGAACAGGCGGGAAGTCCTCAGACCTCGTCGTCTGCTTCGATCTCGCCGGTCTCGTTGATTGCCGTGACGCCGAGCGATGCGCGTACCTTATTTTCGATCTCGTGGGCGATATCCGGATTTTCGCGCAGGAATTCACGCGCGTTGTCCTTGCCCTGACCGATCTTCTCGCCGTTGTAGCTGTACCAGGCGCCAGCCTTCTCGACGATCTTCGCGTTCACGCCCAGATCGATGATTTCACCTTCGCGCGAAATCCCCTGGCCGTAAAGGATGTCGAAAATCGCTTCGCGGAACGGCGGCGACACCTTGTTTTTGACAACCTTGACGCGGGTTTCGTTGCCGACGACCTCGTCACCCTTCTTGATCGAGCCGATCCGGCGAATGTCCAGACGCACCGACGAGTAGAACTTCAGTGCATTACCGCCCGTCGTGGTTTCCGGGTTACCGAACATCACACCGATCTTCATCCGAATCTGGTTGATGAAGATCACCGTGCAGTTCGTGCGCTTGATGGTACCGGTCAGCTTGCGCAGGGCCTGGGACATCAGACGGGCCTGCAGACCCGGCAGCGAATCGCCCATTTCCCCTTCGATTTCGGCCTTCGGCACCAGCGCCGCCACCGAGTCGATGACGATGAGGTCGATCGAGCCCGAGCGCACCAGCGCGTCGGCGATTTCGAGGGCTTGTTCGCCCGTGTCCGGCTGCGAGATCAGCAGTTCCGGCACCGACACGCCCAGCTTGTTGGCGTACCCGACATCGAGGGCGTGCTCGGCGTCGATAAACGCGCAAGTGCCACCGACCTTCTGCATTTCCGCCACGACTTGCAGCGTGAGCGTAGTCTTACCCGACGATTCCGGACCGTAGATTTCGATCACGCGCCCACGCGGCAGGCCGCCCACGCCCAGCGCGATGTCCAGGCCCAGCGAGCCGGTCGAGACGACCTGGATGTCCGCTTCGACCTCGCTGTCGCCCAGACGCATGATCGAGCCCTTGCCGAATTGCTTTTCGATCTGCGCGAGGGCGGCGGCCAGCGCCTTGCCTTTCTCGGCCGACAGATTGGCAGACCCTTTCTTGCTTTCTTCCATGAATCGTCCTTTGATATGATGAGCGAGACGGCTCGGGTGAGGCGTGAATGCCAGTACTGTATAAAAAACCAGTGCTGTTTGCAAGTGCCTGTTGTCCGAAAGCGCCGAAACGACAAAAAAAGCCGCGAACCACGCGCCGCAACATCACAGGAGACACACCGCAGCCGTCAGGCGACGGTGCCAATACGAGCCTATCACGCCCATGCGAATTCTCATCGCAGAGGATGACAGCATTCTGGCCGACGCCCTGACCCGCTCGCTGCGCCAGGGGGGCTATGCCGTCGATCACGTCAAGACGGGGCTCGAAGCCGATTCCGCGCTCTGCGCCCAGACGTTCGACCTGCTGATTCTCGACCTCGGCCTGCCTCGCCTGCCCGGTCACGAGGTCCTGCGCCGCTTGCGCGCGCGCAATTCCCATCTGCCCGTACTGATCCTGACCGCATCAGACAGTGTCGACGCCCGCGTCAAGGGGCTCGATCTCGGTGCCGACGACTACATGGCCAAGCCGTTCGCGCTGGCCGAACTCGAAGCGCGCGTGCGGGCGCTGACGCGGCGCGGCGCGGGCGGCGGCTCGACGGTCATCCGTCACGGCCCGCTCAGCTTCGACCAGGTCGGACGCACCGCCTATATTCATGAGCAGATGCTCGACCTGTCCGCCCGCGAACTGGAATTGCTCGAAGTCCTGCTGCTGCGTACCGGCCGGCTCGTTTCCAAGGAGCAGCTCGTAGACCACTTGTGCGGCTGGGGCGAAGAGGTGAGCAACAACGCCATCGAGGTGTACATGCACCGGCTGCGCAAGAAGATCGAGCCGAGTGGCGTGCGCATCGCCACGATCCGCGGGTTGGGGTATTGTCTGGAGAAGCCTGCCGCCGCGCCTGCCAATGCGGCATAGTTCGCCGAATGCGGCCGCGGCCGCCCCAGCCTCTTTAGCCTTTCCGTCCGATGCGTCTGAGCTTTCGCCACCATCATCGCGCCACGCCTGCGGACCCGGACGCGTCGTCGCATTCGCCTCCATCATCAGAGCGCGTGTCCCCACGACCTAACACCGCCTCGCCACCCGGCGCCGACGATCCGTTCGACCGGCTCGACCCTTACACCGATCCGTTCGTACGGCCCGGCTTTGGCGCGCCGCTCGAGCACGAGGCGGAGCCGCCCCCGCGCTCGCTCTTCGGCGAAATCCTCGACTGGATGCTCGCGCCGCTGCTGCTGCTTTGGCCGATGAGCATTGCCGTGACGTACCTCGTCGCGAAATCCATTGCCAACGGCCCCTTCGACCGGGCGCTCGAGACCAACGCTTACGTTCTCGCCCAGCAAGTCCATTCGGACCGCGGCCAAGTCACCCTGACGCTGCCCATGCCCGCACGCGATCTGCTGCGCGCCGACGCCACCGACAACGTCTACTTCCAGGTGCTGGGGGCGAAGGGCGAACTCGTCGGCGGCACGCCCGACCTGCCGCTACCGCACGAAGACGACCGTCCGCAACCCGGCGTCGTACAGTTTCGCGACGAAACCGTGGGCGGCAACGACATCCGCGTGGCATTCACCTACGTCGACTTGCCGCGTGTGACGCCCGCAGGCAGCATGGCGCTCGTGCAGGTCGCGGAGACGCTCGACAAGCGCAGCCAACTGGCGAACGAAATCATCAAGGGCGTGATTCTGCCGCAGTTCGTGATCCTGCCGCTGGCCATCGTGCTCGTGTGGTTCGGCCTGTCGCGCGGCCTTGCGCCGCTGCATGCGTTGCAGGAACACATCCGCGCCCGGCGTCCCGACGATCTGTCGCCCCTCGAAGCGCGCCAGGCCCCGCCGGAGATTGCACCGCTCGTGGGTTCGCTGAACGATCTGCTCGGTCGGCTGGAGCAGAACATGAAACTTCAACAGCGTTTCATCGCCGATGCCGCGCACCAGTTGAAAACGCCGCTCGCGGGGCTGCGCATGCAGGCCGAACTGGCCTTGCGCCAGACGTCTCCCGACGAATTACGCCGTTCGCTGTCGCAGATCGCCGTAAGTTCCGAGCAGGCGGCGCGCCTCGTCAACCAGTTGCTGGCGCTGGCCCGCGCGGAGAACAGCGCGAACGACGCCGCCGCCTTCACGCCGGTCAATCTCAGCGTGCTTGCCCGAAGCGCCATGCAGGACTGGTTCCAGGCCGCCTTCGCCAAGCGGATCGATCTGGGCTTCGAGGAGCCGCCGTTTTCGGTGCATCTGTCGGGTCAACCGGTGATGCTTCGCGAATTGCTCAACAACCTGATCGATAACGCGATCCGTTATACGCCGACGGGTGGGAAGGTGACGGTACGTCTGCGGCATGAGGCGTCCGACGGCTTCGTTCATCTCGAAGTCGAAGATACCGGGCCAGGCATTCCGGCGTCGGAGCGTCCAAGGGTGTTCGAGCGCTTTTATCGCATTCTCGGCAGCGACAGCGACGGCAGCGGCCTGGGTCTGGCCATCGTGCGCGAGATCGTGCAGATCCATCGGGGCGACGTGAGCGTGCTCGACCATGTTGACGCGCAGCACCCCGAAGCAACCGGCACGCTCATTCGTGTCACGTTCCCCCTCGCCGATGCGCCTATCGAAAACCCGCATGCGTGACGAATTCACGCGAAATACGTTCAATATCGGGCCAAAGTCGAGGGTAAGTCCCTAGCAACGTAAGCTTCGAGTCAGTTTGGCGTCAGACGTCGGTAAGGTTGTCCTCCAATAATCAGTTGCAGCGGCCCGGGCACGACCCAGGGGCGTGCTTACATTACAGGAGACAACCGCATGGCTACTACAACGACAGCCACCTCCCATGCGCCGATGACCGCCGAAGAAAGAAAGGTCATCTTCGCGTCGTCGCTGGGCACGGTGTTCGAATGGTACGACTTCTATCTGGCCGGGTCGTTGGCCGTTTTCATCAGCCGGCAGTTCTTCTCGGGGATCAACCCGACGGCCGCTTTCATCTTCACGTTGTTGTCGTTCGCGGCGGGTTTCGCGGTGCGTCCGTTCGGCGCCATCGTGTTCGGCCGCATCGGTGACCTGGTCGGTCGCAAGTACACGTTCCTGGTGACCATCACGCTGATGGGGCTGTCGACGCTGGTTGTCGGTTTGCTGCCGGGCTACGCGTCGTGGGGGATTGCCGCCCCGGTGATCTTCATCGCCATGCGTTTGTTGCAAGGTCTGGCGCTCGGTGGCGAATACGGCGGTGCCGCCACGTACGTTGCCGAACACGCGCCGCATGGCCGCCGCGGGTTCTACACGTCGTGGATTCAGACGACTGCCACGCTGGGTCTCTTCCTCTCGCTGCTGGTGATTCTTGGCACCCGCACGGTGATTGGCGAAGAAGCGTTTGCCAACTGGGGCTGGCGCGTGCCGTTCGTTCTGTCGCTCCTGCTGTTGCTGGTGTCGCTGTGGATCCGCATGCAATTGAGCGAATCGCCGGCGTTCCAGCGCATGAAGGCCGAGGGCAAGGCCTCGAAGGCGCCGCTCAGGGAGTCGTTTGGCGAGTGGAAGAACCTGAAGATCGTGATCCTGGCGCTCGTCGGCCTGACGGCCGGTCAGGCGGTCGTGTGGTACACGGGCCAGTTCTACGCGCTGTTCTTTATGACGCAGGTGCTGAAGGTCGATGGCAATACCGCGAACATCATGATCGCGTTGGCCTTGCTTATCGGCAGTCCGTTCTTCGTGTTTTTCGGCGCGCTCTCGGACAAGATCGGGCGCAAGCCGATCATCATGGGGGGCTGTCTGATCGCCGCGCTGCTGTACTTCCCGATCTTCAAGGCACTCACGCACTACGCCAACCCGGCCCTGGAAGCGGCAACCGCTCGCTCGCCGATCACGGTGATCGCCGATCCGAACGAGTGCTCGTTCCAGTTCAACCCGGTGGGCACGTCGAAGTTCACGAGTTCGTGCGACATCGCGAAGAGCTACCTGTCGCGTTCTGGCCTGAACTATGAGAACCAAGCAGCGCCGGCGGGCACGATGACCACGGTGAAGATCGGCGACAAGGTGATTTCGTCGGTCGATGGCAAAGCGGCGGATGCGAAGGAAAAGACTGCGGCGTTCGAGACCGACATGTCCGGTACGCTCAAGGCCGACGGATATCCGCCGAAGGCTGACCCGGCGCAGATGAACAAGCCGATGGTCGTGGTGCTGCTCACGATTCTGGTGATCTTCGTGACGATGGTGTACGGGCCGATTGCCGCGATGCTGGTGGAAATGTTCCCGACGCGCATTCGCTACACATCGATGTCGCTGCCGTATCACATCGGTAACGGCTGGTTCGGCGGCTTCCTGCCGGCCACGGCGTTCGCGATCGTGGCCGCCAAGGGCGACATTTACTCCGGCCTGTGGTACCCGATCATCATCGCCCTGGCGACCTTCGTGATCGGCATGCTCTTCATCAAGGAAACCAAGGACGTCGATATCTACGCCAACGATTGATGGGGTGACCTGCCCGACAGGTTGAAACGGATCGACAACGCCGGGGCCTTCGGGTCTCGGCGTTGTCGTTTCTGGCATCCGGATAGCGGGGCAGGATGAGCGGCGGCGATTATTTGCGCTGCCCCGCAAAAATATGTTGACAGCCCATGGGGGCTTACCTATACTCTTTCTTCTACGGCGAATTAGCTCAGTTGGTTAGAGCGACGGAATCATAATCCGCAGGTCCGGGGTTCGAGTCCCTGATTCGCCACCAAATTTGAAACGGCTCCCAGCGATGGGAGCCGTTTTTTTTGGTCCCGCAAAAACGGTGCTGTTCCGCAAACCGATCGCTTAGTTGCCATGACCCGCGTCCCTTTGCGGTGCCGGGCATACCGCCGCGTCATCTGTTCGTCAGCGTGGCCTAGCTTGTCTTTTACCGCAGCCATCCTCGCGAGCGCCGCACGCCCTTGACACGCGAGGGGGGGCACGGGTATCTCGTCAGAACGCCGGCTTGTCGCTACGTGCCTTGATGTTGGCGCGCAGCGGCTCGCTCATTGGCATATTCAGATTCACGCCGGCCGGCGGAATCGGCGATTCAAACCACTTCTTATAGAGCCGCGTAAATTCCCCTGATTTCATCAGTCTCGTCAGCGTTCCGTCCACCAATTTCTTGAATTCGGCATCGTCCTTGCGGACCATGCAAGCGTACGGCTCCACCTGGAGCGTTTCGCCCACGACCTCAAGCGACGAAGGGTTCCGTGAATTGGCACGCAAGCCGAAAAGCAGAACGTCATCCAGGGCAAGCGCCGACGCGCGATCGCTTTCCACCAGTTGCAGGGCATCGGCATAGTCCTTGCCGGAAACGACCTGTACGTCGATGTTGTGATCAGCGCTGTACTTTTTCAGCACCTTCTCGTTCGTGCTGCCGGCCGTGCTGGCTACCGTCTTGTTCGCCAGATCCGCGTAGCCCTTGATGCCAGAATCACGTTTGGTCAGTAGACGCGTTCCCGCATAAAAGAAATTGATCGAGAACGCCACCTCCTTGCCACGCGCGCTGGTATTCGTGGTCGAGCCGCACTCCAAATCGTAGGTACCGTTGACCAGCATCGGAATACGATTCTGTCCGGTTACCGGGATGTATTCGACTTTGAGACCAGGCCGCTTGAGCCGGCTTCGCACATCGTCAAGAATGGCTTCCGTCAGGTCGGCTGAAAATCCAACGGCTTTGTGCGGGCCGAGCAAATAACTGAAGGGAACCGCCGACTCACGATAGGCGACCGTGATTTTGTCCGCCGCAGCCACCTTTTCCAAGGTCTGAGCATGGACATTCGCCGCCGCGACCGACAGTCCGCCCGCGAGGAAGACATAAGCCATCTTGAACGATGTTTTCATTGCTGTTCTCCGTGGAGGCGAGGAACGTTCGCGCGCGGCGCCCGCCACCGGTGGCGGGCGCCGCGAAAGGAATCTATGACCTCTTTGGTCTCAATCTAGGCGCCAATCCGATAGCGCCGTTGATCCAGGTCAACGCCGCAGTCTGCTGGCGCTCAGGCCCCGCCTCGCCGCCCAATCACCGCCTCCCGCCCCCCCGTCCCACCCGATCACCGCCACGCGGCTTAATGCAATACGCGCTCCGCGTCCGCCTTACGGCGCGCCTTGGCGCGACGCGTCAACATGTTCAGCCCCTCCACGAACGCCGAAAATGCCATCGCCGCGTAGATGTAACCCTTCGGGATATGTGACCCAAAGCCTTCCGCGATCAGCGTCATGCCGATCACGAGCAGAAAGCCCAGCGCCAGCATCACGACCGTCGGATTCGCCTCGATGAATCGCGAGAGCGGCCCCGCCATGAACAACATTGCCGTCACGGCGGCAATCACCGCAATGAACATGATCGGGATGTGCTCGGTCATGCCCACGGCCGTCACGATGCTGTCGATCGAGAACACGAGGTCCAGCATCAGGATCTGAACCACGGCGGCACGCGCGGTGATCGTCGCCATCGTACCCGCCGTCGATGCGCCCTCTCCATGTTCAGCATCGTCCGTGGCCGACGCCACATGCTGATGCATCTCCTTCGTCGCCTTCCACACGAGGAACAGGCCACCGGCGATCAGAATCAGGTCGCGCCACGAAAAGCCGTGGCCGAACAACTCGAAGAGCGGTGTCGTCAGCTTGGCGATCCATGCCACCGTACCCAGCAGCGCCAAACGCATGACCAGCGCCAGACCGATGCCCATACGCTGCGCGCGCGCACGCATCGACAACGGCAACTTGTTGGTCAGGATAGAGATGAAGATCAGGTTGTCGATGCCAAGCACGACTTCCATGACCACCAACGTGACAAGCGCCGCCCATACCGCCGGGTCAACCGCCAAAGCAAGCAGATAGTCCATATGTGCGCCAGAGATTCCCTAGGGTGATCGGAACATTCGCCGCCAGTCGACAGCGGCCATGCCCCTTCGTTATCCCGCACCTAACGCGAGGTGCGGGTCCAGGACAGCATGATCCCCGAACTCATGTTTCGTAAAAACCAGTTATATACTTCAAAATAGTTCGGTTTTTCCGAAGTCTATTCGATATGTTGAACTACCGTCATCTTTACTATTTTTGGGTCGTCGTCAAGGAAGGGGGCTTTGCTCGCGCGGCGGAGCGTCTCGACATGGCCGTGCAGACGATCAGCGCCCAGGTGCGCGAGCTCGAGAAATCACTCGGCCACCAGTTGCTCAAGCCCGCCGGACGCGGTGTCGCAATGACCGACCCTGGGCAGGCGGCGTTTCGGCGTGCAGAAGAGATTTTTCGCCTCGGCCAGTCGATCCCCGACGACGTCCGCGAGGCCGCCAGCGGTCGTGTGGCAAGGCTCGCCATCGGGCTGGCCGACGGTATCTCCAAACTGGCCGCGCACGCGATTCTCGCGCCGGTGCTCGACACGCCCTCGCTGCGGCTCGTCTGCCATGAAGGCGAGCACGAGCAGTTGCTCGCCGAACTTGCGCTACACAAGCTCGACCTCGTGCTCGCGAGCCAGCCCGCCCCGTATAACCCTACGCTGCGACTCTCAAGCGAACGTCTGGTCGCGTCGCCGGTCGACTGGTATGGGCCGGCATCGCTGGTACGCCAATCCGCGCGAGCCGCGTTTCCTCAATGCCTGGCAGACCTCCCCGTCGTGCTGCCAACCGGTCACTCGGCCCTGCGCGCCCGGCTCGATCAATGGTTTGAGGCACAGAGCATTCGCCCGAATATCGTCGGTGAATTCGAAGACAGCGCGCTCATGGCTGTCTTTGCCACACGAGGCATGGGCGTCTTTCCGCTGAGCGAGGCGGGCGCAGGCGACGTCTCGCTGCTGCGCGGCCTGCGCTGGCTGGGCCGCCCTGCCGAGGTTTTCGAGGACATCTACGCCATTCGCTCGCGACGTGGCGAAGGCCATCCGCTCGTGACGCAAATCATCCGTGAAATCGGCCCGACCGCCGGTTCTGCTATAAGAACGACTGGCGCGCCGTCTCCGTCTGCACCACCGTCATCTTCGAGGAAACCCCATGTCGAGTCGTAGCGATCAGCGCAAGTTCTTCCACCTCATGCTGTTCGTCGTGACGATCGTGTTCGGGTGGATTCTGTTTCCGCTATTCGGCGCCGTCTTCTGGGGCACGATTCTCGCCGTGCTGTTCCAGCCAGTGCAGCGCCACATGCTCACTCGTCTGCGCGGCCGGCCGAATCTGGCCGCCCTCGCCACGCTGGCGCTGATCCTGCTCATCGTGATCCTGCCGCTTACGCTCGTGATCGGCATGCTGACGCAGGAAATCAGCACGGCACTCGTTCGTTTTCGAGCCGATCTTCCCCAACTCACGGTAGCCTTCCAGCAATTGCTCGACCGGATGCCCGCGAGTGTGCATCGGGTGATGGACCTGGCCGGTGTGCAAGACGTCAACGCGATCCAGCAAAAGCTCGGCGACGGCGCCGCGCAAATCGGCCGCCTGGTCGCGGTCTATCTGGTCAGCATCGGTCAGAACACGGCGCAACTGCTCGTGAGCTTCGGCGTAATGCTCTACCTGCTGTTCTTTCTGCTGCGCGACGGTACAGTGCTCGGCGTGATGGTCCGACGCGCCCTGCCGCTCGAAGAACGCCACAAGACCCAACTGATCCGGCAGTTCACCACGGTCGTACGCGCCACCGTCAAGGGCAACATCGCCGTGGCCGTGGTGCAAGGCGCACTCGGCGGCTTCATCTTCGCCGTCCTCGGCATCCAGGGCTACGTGCTCGCCGCCGTGGTGATGGCCTTCCTGTCGCTATTACCCGCCGTGGGCGCGGCCGTCGTGTGGGTGCCCGTGGGGACCTGGCTGTTGCTCTCCGGGGAAGTCTGGAAGGGTGTGGTGCTGTTTGCGTTCTGCGGCACCATTGTGAGCCTGGTCGACAACGTGCTGCGTCCGATTCTCGTGGGCAAGGACACGAAGCTGCCCGACTGGGTCGTGCTGATCGCCACCCTCGGCGGGATGTCGCTCTTCGGCCTGACGGGCTTCGTGATCGGACCGCTCATCGCCGCTCTGTTTATCTCGAGCTGGAATATCTACACGCGCCTGCGCGACGACGACAGCGATCAGGCCGACGCCGGGTGATATCCGTGGGCCTTCATCGGCACTGCCGCCCGCGCTTCATGCACAAGGGTAGCGAGATCGGCCCCGACCTGCGCCATCAGTCCATCCCAGTCGCCGCGCGGCGACTGGCGATAAAGCGTGAGCGACCGATACCAGTCGCTGTCCCGACGCGATAACTGCCAGCGCCAGTCCGGCGTAAAGCCGACGAGTCCCCAGACCGGCTTTCCCAGCGCTCCGGCCAAGTGCAGCGCCGCCGTGTCCACTGAGATCACGAGATCCATCTGCGCCATGACGGCCGCCGTCTCGGCAAAATCGCTGAGCTTCGCGCCGATGTCATGCACATTGGCATACCGGGCCAGTTCGGCGCGCTCGTCGTCGGTCACATCGACCTGCAACGCGTAGAAATGCGCGTCGGCGCCGAAGACCGGTGCCCAATGCGCAAGCGCCACGTCGCGATGCGGCGGAAACGGCCCGGTGCGCCACACGAAGCCCACCCGCAACGCGCCTTCCTGCGGCTTGCCCAGCATCGACCGCCAGATCATCTCCCGCCCTGCGCTCGAGCGCACGTAGGGCAAAGCGGTTGCCACATCGCCCCCTGCTTTCAACAGATGCGGCAGGCTGAGCAGCGGCAACTGCCAGTCGAACGACGGCACCGGTATGTGCTCGGCAAGCACCGTCACCCCGCGCGCGAAACCGCCCAGCAACGTGACAAGCGGTGCTTGCACCGACAGCACGACGTTCGCCCCCATCTCGACCAGACGCGGCACAAACCGCACGAACTGCAACGTATTACCCAGGCCCGGTTCGCTATGGACGAACACCGTCTTGCCCGCGAGCGGCGCGCGGCCGTCCCAGAGCCGGTCGCTGAAACGCCGCCGCTGACCGCCTTCCTGCCAGCGCCACTCGTAGTCATGCCAGCCATGCTCGAAGTCGCCCAGCAGCAGATTCGTCTGCGCCCGGTTGGTGCGCGCGCCCGCATGGTCCGGCGCGAGCTTCACCGCCTCGCGCAAACATTGCAGCGCCTCGCCGAACGCGTGTTGTTCACGCAGCGCCACCCCCAGATTCACCAGCGGATCGGGTTGCTGCGGGGCGATGGCGTTGGCCAGCCGGTACGCGTCGATCTCTTCGTCGTAGCGGCCCAGGGCACCGAGCGCGCGGCCACGGTTGAAATGCGCCTGCCACAACGCCGGCGCCTTCGCCGACGTGCGCTCGAACCAGCCGAGCGCACGCGCGTTGTCGCCCGCCTGCGCCCAGGTCAGACCAATGGTGTGCATCGTGCCGATGACGTCCGGCGACTGCTGCACGGTGGCGTCGAACAACGCCTCGGCACGCATCTGGCGCCCGGCCTGGAGGCTGGCCATTGCAGCGTCGAAACTCGCCTGCGCGCCCGGTTGCGGCACGAGCGCGATCAGGCGGTCGAAGGCGTCGGCGGCCGACTCGAAGGCGTTGGTGCGCAACGAGACGTAGGCGAGGCCCTCGAGGGCCGGCAGGAATTCGGGGGATTGTTTCAGTACTTGGCGCAACTCGGCGATCGCCTCGTCGAGCCGGCCGGCGGCACTCAGTTGTCGTGCACGCTCGCAACGCGCGTCTAATGGCGTCGTCATGCGGCGCATCCTTGCTTGTCTTGGAATGAGAGGGAGTCGGGCCGGCAAGCCACACGACCACCGGGGGCGCCTTGCGCCCCCGGCCACTGGCGCCGTGGCCCGATCGAGCGGTGCACACTACACGACCGCACGGCGCGAAGCAAGCCGCGGGAATTGGTCCGCGCAACGCCCATAAAGTTCACATCATCCCAGCCTCATTTTGCGGCACGGCGTCGGCGCAAACGGTCTTAGCGCACACCTCGGGTATCATCTGTCGAAATCTTGATTTCCCGCAGTGCAACATAAAAACCACAATTCCTCTTGGAAGATCCGGTTTGCCAGCGTATGACACGCGCTTTAACATATTTTTACGGGGCAATCTGGTAGCATCCGCTGCCGTCCCTGCGCGCACGCAACGTCGCTGCCGCGCTGCATGCCGACGCCGAATCCTGTTATCCGTCCGACCCCTCATCCTCAAGAGGTCTTGATGACGCGCGTAGCCCGTCCGTTCATCCCCGCCACTGCGCGACGCCTGCTTCCCAACCGCTGGGATTTCATTGCGTTCCCGATCATCATCGGTTTCCTGATGGTCAGCTCGTCGGGCATCCGTCAGACGTTGGCCCCGCTGGCCAACCTGCAAACCGAAGTCATCTCGCTCGATCCGGCCAACCTGCCCGAGTACGCGTTGCGCACCACGCTGCGCATGCTCGCGGCGATGGTCGCCTCGCTCGTCTTCACGCTCGTCTATGGCACGCTTGCGGCCAAGAGCCGACGGGCCGAGAAGCTGCTCGTGCCGATGCTCGACATCCTCCAGTCGGTGCCCGTGCTGGGTTACATCTCGTTTACGGTCACCTTCTTCCTCGCCCTGTTCCCGGGACGCGTGCTCGGCGCCGAATGCGCCGCCATCTTCGCGATCTTCACGAGCCAGGCGTGGAACATGACGTTTTCGTTCTACCAGTCGATGCGCACCCAGCCGCGCGATCTGTCGGAAGTGGCGGTGAATCTGCGGCTCTCGCCGTGGCAGCGCTTCTGGAAACTCGACGTGCCGTACTCGATGCCGGGCCTCATCTGGAACATGATGATGAGCATGTCGGGCGGCTGGTTCTTCGTGGTGGCGTCCGAGGCGATCACCGTGGGCGACAAGACGGTCACGCTGCCTGGCATCGGCGCTTATCTCGCCACGGCCATCGTGCAGCGCGATCTGCATGCCGTGGGCTGGGTGATTCTGGCGATGGTCGTCGTCATTGTGATCTACGACCAGTTCCTGTTCCGGCCAATGGTCGCCTGGTCCGACAAATTCCGTCTGGAAGACACCGTCTCGCAGGCCGCGCCCGAGTCGTGGGTGCTCAACCTGATTCAACGCACCCGCGCGATTCAGTTCCTGCTCCGCCCGTTCGGCAAGCTGCTGCGTACGCTCGCGCGTGCACGCATGCCGCTCTCGCTGCCCGCCGCGATGCATTCCGAATCGAAAACCCCACTCTCGCGCGTGATCGATTGGGTGTGGGCCGCGCTGCTGGTAGTGCTGGGCGTGGTCGCCGCCTGGAAGATCTACGTCTTCGTGACGGCCGAAGTCGGCGTCGCCGAAGTGCTGCGCGTGTTCGGCCTGGGTCTGGTCACGTTGGTTCGCGTGGTGGTGCTCATTGGCATCGCCTCGGTGGTGTGGGTGCCGCTGGGCGTGCTGATCGGGCTACGCCCCAAGCTTGCCGAACGCATCCAGCCGGTTGCCCAGTTCCTCGCGGCGTTCCCGGCCAACCTGTTGTTCCCGGTCTTCGTGGTGGCGATCGTCCATTTCCACGCCAATCCGGACATTTGGCTCTCGCCGCTCATCGTGTTGGGCACGCAGTGGTACATCCTGTTCAACGTCATCGCCGGTGCGACAGCGTTTCCCAACGACTTCAAGGAAGCCGCCACCAACTTCCGCATTCGCGGCTGGCAGTGGTGGCGTCAGATCATGCTGCCGGGCATCTTCCCCTACTACGTGACGGGCGCGATCACGGCGTCGGGCGGCGCGTGGAACGCGTCGATCGTCTCGGAATACGTGCAATGGGGTAACGACAAGGTTGCCGCGCACGGCCTGGGCGCTTACATCGCGCAAATGACGGAAGCGGGCGACTATCCGCGCATTTTGCTGGGCATCGCCGTGATGGCGCTGTTCGTTGTACTGTTCAACCGCTTGCTGTGGCGTCCGATGTACGCCATCGCTGAAAACAAGCTTCGCCTGAATTAAAGGGACCGTGATGCCGAACGATACCCAACCGATTGCCGGAAAAGAGATCTTCTCGCTCGCCAACGTCGGCCGCGGCTTCCGCAAGGGCAGCGACGAGCGGCAAGTGCTCGACGGTGTGAATCTGCAACTGCACGAAGGCGAAATCGTCGGCCTGCTCGGCCGCTCGGGCTCGGGCAAGTCGACGCTGCTGCGTATCATCGCCGGCCTGATTCAGCCGAGCGCGGGCGACATCCGCTATCTCGGCGAACCGCTCGAAGGGCCGCCCGAAGGGGTAGCGATGGTGTTCCAGACCTTCGCGCTGTTTCCGTGGCTGACCGTGCTGCAAAACGTGGAAGCCGGACTGGAAGCGCTTGGCGTCGAGCCGAAGGAGCGTCGCCGCCGTGCCCTCGCCGCCATCGACCTGATCGGTCTGGACGGTTTCGAGAACGCCTATCCGCGCGAACTCTCGGGCGGCATGCGCCAGCGGGTGGGCTTCGCGCGTGCGCTGGTGGTCAATCCCACGCTGCTGCTCATGGACGAGCCGTTTTCCGCGCTCGACGTGCTCACCGCTGAGACGCTGCGTACCGACTTGCTCGACCTGTGGAGCCAGCGGCAGTTGCCGATCAAGTCGATCCTGATCGTCACGCACAATATTGAAGAAGCCGTGTTCATGTGCGACCGGATTCTGGTGCTGTCGTCCAATCCCGGCCGCGTGGTCGCCGAGATCAAGGTACCGTTCCCACATCGACGCAACCGTCTCGACCCGGCCTTTCGCAAGATGGTCGACGATATCTATGCACTGATGACGTCGCGTCGCAACGCACACACCACGCAGAAGATGGCGCTGGAGTTGTCGAGTCCGCTGCACGAAGTGTCGACCAACCTGATGGCCGGTCTGCTCGAAGCGCTGGCCGGGCCGCCATACAACGGCCGCGCCGACTTGCCGGAAATCGCGCAAACGCTGCTGCTCGAGGTCGACGACCTCTTCCCCGTGGCCGAAATCCTCGACCAGTTGGGCTTCGCGGAACTCAAGGAAGGCGACATCCTGCTGACCGTCGCCGGCAAACGTTTCGTGGACGTGAGCACGCAGGAACGCAAGGTGCTGTTCGCCGAGCATCTGCTGCGTCACGTGCCGCTCGCCGCGAAGATTCGCGCCGTGCTGCAGGAACGCCGCGGGCAACGCGCCCCGCGCGTACGGTTCGAGCAGGAGCTGGAAGATTCGATGTCGGACGATCTCGCGCAGGAAACGCTCGATACCGCCATCAACTGGGGACGTTACGCCGAGATTTTCTCGTACAACGACCACACGGAGACGTTCAGTCTGGAAGACGTGGAAGGCGCGACCTGATTATCGTCCGCCGGCGTCCGGCCGGGAATCCAACGCCGCGCGACTCGACTGAGCGCGCGGCGTTGTCGTTTTTAGAAGGCGTAGCCCGCACCGACCATCCACGTCTGGTTGATCGTCTTCGAATCGGGTTCGTAGGCATTCGTGCCCGGTGCAACCTGCGTGACGCTCGAGCGCCCGTATTGGAAGCGAGACCACTCGTAGCTCGCGTTCACGTGGAAGTTGCGCGCGATCGCATAGTCGAGCCCGAAGCCAGCCACGACGACCGGCTTGTTGCCGAGGCTGAACGTGTTCTGCGAGCCCGCCAGCGTCATCGAGGCGCCAACCATCGCGCCCGCGCGAACGTCCGCCGTCGCCACGAGCTTAGGTGTGACTTCAAGCTGCCCCATGAGACCGCCTCCGATCACGTGATGGCGATAGCGCTCGTAAAAGCCGTTCGGGTCGCGACTGCTGTCGCGAATCCAGTCCCGGTAGCTGTAGCTCAGATAGGGAATCATCTGCGCATGCCAGGTACCGAGTTGGAATGGAATCGCCTTGCCGGCCTTGAGCGTGACGTCCGTCGCGGTCGAACGCGTGCTCATCTGATAGTTCGGCTGAACAACACGGCCCGCCAGATCTTGCAGATAACCGCCGTAATCGACGTTGCCGTGCGAGACACGCACCGAGCCAGCGAAATAGAGGTTGGACACGCCGAACAGCTCTCGCTGGGTTGATGCCCCCAGCGCGAACGCGGCGATCGTTCCGCGTTCGGAGTCGCTCTTGCCGGGCGCGATATTTTCCCAGTAATGCAATTGCTGGGCACCCGCGTCGACCCAGACCTGATTGTTGGCGCGCAGCATGGCTTGCTGCGCAGAGACGTTGGCCGCACACACGCTGGCGGCAACGAAGACGAACGCGGCGCGCTTGATGGCGCTTCCGCGATGGCCGCAAGCGATGGTGCGGCGGGTACTAGGCGTCATGGCACGTCCCTCCCAGGCGTGTTCTCTCAGACGACTCGAAAATGGCCATCGGCGTGGCCACCGTTTTTCGGCATTGTTTCAGCGCGTGAAGTGGCATGCAAGCGGAGAAATGTGGATTCTTCGGATCCTTGGCAAATTGAGATTCACGCGGTTCGAGCGATCGAAACGGGAAACGTCGGCGGCATGGCCGTGGCGATTGGCAGATGCGCAAACGGCGGGAAATTTTCCCCCGCCGAAGCGGTCATCGCTGCGGAGAATCAAACGATCCGACCGTGTCAAAAAGGCCACACGTATCGGTATAGATACTGATTCGCGGTCGTTTTTATGCGGTCGCATAATGAATACGGAACCTGCTGGTCATGCACCGGGGGGCGCAGCGACGCGCAGTCATGCAGGTTCTTTCCGCGGCGAAGACCGTGCATCAGACCCGAGAAGACGCAATATGAGCTATTACCATTCGAAAGAAGCCGTCCGCGGGCGGGCCATCAGCTTGACCCCCGCGTACCGCTGGCGCCGACGCGCCTTTGCTGTGACCTGTGCGGTCATCGCCGCACTGGCTTATTACGCGGTGCACCACCCGAAGTAAGGCTCACGGCAATCCCCGCGCGCAACGCAACAAGGCGCGTACGACTCGATATCGCACGCGCCTTGCTCGGCTTGTCTCGATTTCCCTGGCAGTGACCGGTCCGCCTTTCGGCGCCATCACCTCCTCCTCAGCGCCGCCGTCACCTCCCCGTTCCCGATCAAGCCGCGTTTCCCAAGACCGGCGCATGCCAGTCGAGCGGCACGTTGGCGAGCATGTCGTCGACCATCGCGTCCAGTCCGAAGGCCGGCTGCCAGTCCCAATCGTATCGGGCATGGGTATCGTCAAGCGTATGCGGCCAGGTCTCGGCAATCGCCTGGCGGAAGTCCGGGGCGTATTTCACCGTGAAGCCCGGCACACGACGTGCAATTGCCGCCGCCAGCGTGGCCGGGTCGAAGCTCACCCCCGCCACGTTGTACGAAGAACGCACGCGCAGGCGCGAGGCGTCGGCATTCATCAACGCTAGCGTGGCACGCACCGCATCGGGCATGTGGATCATCGGCAGCGTCGCATCGTCCTTCAAGAAACACGTGTACGTCTCGCCGCGGCGCGCCGCCTGGAAGATCTCGATGGCGTAATCGGTCGTGCCGCCGCCCGGGGGCGTCTTGTAGCTGATGACGCCGGGATAGCGCAGGCTGCGCACGTCTACGCCGAACTTCGAGAAGTAGTACTCGCACAGCCGCTCGCCCGCCTGCTTGCTGATGCCGTACATCGTGGTCGGGTCCATGATGGCGAGCTGGGGCGTTTCGACGGCCGGCGTATGCGGACCGAATGCGGCAATCGACGACGGCCAGAACACGCGCAGTCCCTGGCGTTCGCGCGCCAGTTCGAGCACATTGAGCAGGCCGTTCATGTTGAGCGTCCAGGCCTGGAGCGGCCGGGTCTCACCCGTTGCGGAGAGCAGCGCTGCCAAATGGAAGATCTGGGTAATGCCGAAGCGCTCGACAAGCGCGGCCAGTCGTGCGCCGTCGAGCACGTCGAGCGTCTCGTAATGCACCGCGTGACGTGACGGTCCCGGTGCGATGTCCGTGGCGATGACGTTCTCGTTGCCATACTGCGCGGCCAGCGCGTCGACGAGTTCGCTGCCGATTTGACCGTTGGCGCCGATGATGAGGATGCGTTCCATGTTCAACCTTGCTTGAGAATGCCGAGTTCGTTGCCGGCCTGGGCGAACGCCGCAAGCGCCCGGTTCAGTTGATCGCGCGTGTGGGCCGCCGAGAGTTGCACGCGCACGCGCGCCTGTCCGTGCGGCACCACCGGATAGAAGAAGCCTGTGGCGATCACGCCCAGCTCATAGAGCCGCTGCGCGAAACGCTGAGCGAGCGTAGCGTCGAAGAGCATGACCGGCACGATCGGGTGCGTGCCGGGCTTGATGGTGAAGCCCAGCGCCGCCACTTCGCGGCGGAAGAACGCGGTGTTCTCATGCAATTGCTCACGTCGCGCCGATGAGTGTTCGAGTTCGTCGAACACGGCGAGCGACGTGCCGACGATGGCCGGCGCGAGGCTATTCGAAAACAGGTACGGGCGCGAGCGCTGACGCAGCGTCTCGATGACCTCGCGTCGCCCGGCCGTGAAGCCCCCCATCGCACCGCCGAGCGCCTTGCCCAGCGTGCCGGTGATGATGTCGATCTTGCCGAGCACACCATGATGCTCGTGCGTGCCACGCCCCGTCGGCCCCATGAAGCCGGTCGCGTGACACTCGTCGATCATGATGAGCGCGCCGTATTGCTCGGCCAGTGCCACGATGCGATCGAGCTGGGCAATCGTGCCATCCATCGAGAACACACCGTCGGTCACGATGATGCGATGACGCGCCCCCATCGCCGACTGCAACTGGCGCTCCAGGTCGTCCATGTCGTTGTGGGCATAGCGCAGACGCTGCGCCTTGCAAAGACGCACGCCGTCGATGATCGAGGCGTGGTTGAGGGCGTCGGAGATGATCGCGTCCTGCTCGTCGAACAACGGTTCGAAGACGCCGCCATTGGCGTCGAACGCTGCGGCGTACAGGATGGCGTCTTCCGTGCCGAGGTACGCGGCGATGCGAGCCTCAAGGGCCTTGTGCGGACCTTGCGTGCCGCAGATGAAGCGCACCGACGACAAGCCGAATCCAAAGTCTTCCAGCGCTTGCTGTGCGGCCTTGACGAGCGTTTCACTGCCCGAAAGCCCGAGGTAGTTGTTGGCGCACAGGTTGATACGCGCCTGCCCGTCGTCGCACATGACCTCCGGCCCCTGCCGCGACATCAGCACGCGTTCCTGCTTGAAAAGGCCCTGACGGCGCGTGTCTTCGAGTCGTTCGGTCAGTTGACGGTAGAAGCCCTCGCGGGCTTCCGGGGTATGTGCGGTCATCGTGCGCCTCTCCTTGGTGCGGGCGACGGCGCCGTTATGCAGCGCCGTCGTGGGATTCCTGCGGCATCGGTGGATACCGACCGGTCGCGAAAGGCAGCCAGGCATCGAGCGCTTGCTCTGCTACCATGCAGCCATTCACCTTATCGGAAACTATACTTTATATTGAACTAGTTTCAATATATTGAAAAATTCTAATATCCCGGAATGCATATGGCAAGTACTCCCGCAGCATCGGCGATGTCACCGGTCGCCCCGCCGCCGGTCGGCGACATGATTCAGCAACTGCGCAAAGAGCGCGGCATGACGCTGGAGACGCTCTCACGCGCGTCCGGCGTCTCCAAGTCGATGCTGTCGCAGATCGAGCGCGACAAGGCCAATCCGACCATTGCCGTGGCGTGGCGGCTGGCCAATGCGTTAGGTGTGCGCCTCGACCAACTGCTGGGCGCCCCGGCGGGCGACCCCGAGCCGGTACGCGTGATCGGCAAGCATGAAATTCCGACACTGGCGGGCGCGGAGCACGCGTATCAGCTCAAGATCCTCGGACCGATGGAGCTGGCGGGCAAATATGAGTGGTATGAATTGACGCTGCAACCCGGCGCCGCACTCGTCTCCGAGCCGCACGATCCGGGCACGCGCGAACACTTCACGGTGTTCGACGGCCAGGTCGACATCGAGGTCGAACACTTCGCGCGACGCGCCAAGCCGGGCGAGACCGCCCGCTATCCCGCCGACCGCGCCCACGCGATCCGCAATGTCGGTAAATCCGTCGCACGGGGTCTGCTCGTGGTGATCCACGGATAAGCGCGGGCCACCACGGCAGCAGCAGCCTGAAGGCAGTCAGTCGGCAGCCAGCGCACCCGACATTCCGGCGTCGATGATCTGACGCGCCACCGTCGGTAAAATGCGTAGCGGCGGCGAACCGGGTCCGAAGGTTTGACTCGCTGCATAAGCGCCTTCGAGAATCAGCGAGAGCGCATCGACCAACGGCGACGGCTCCCGCAAACCCGCGGCCGTGACGAGTTCGGTGAAACGCCGCACCATTTCCGCCTTGTAATTCACCACCGACTGGCGCGCGGGATGCGCCGGGTCGGGGAATTCAGCGGCCACGTTCACGAACGGGCACCCGCGATAGCCGGGCCGACTCGCCCGCTCGGAGAGATCCACGAAGATTTGCAGCAATTGTGCGCGCGGCTCGCCGCGCCGTTTTGCAATACTTTCGTCGATACGCGCCAGACTCGCCGTCTGCATGTGATCGAGATACGCCAGAATCAGCTCGTCCTTCGACGCGAACTGGCGATAGAGGCACATTTTGTTGACACCGGCGCGTTTGACGACGGCGTCCACGCCCACGGCGCGCACCCCTTCCGTATGGAAAAGTTCCACGGCAGCGTTAAGCAGATACTGCTGCGCGACGGACGCTGGCGTCACATGCCGCTCGGTCTTGCCCGAGCGCGTCGCTGCTCGGCCCCGGCGCGCAGGGACCACCGTGCCTTCGCGCTTGGCATCCTTCGTGGCCTTCGCGACCGCGGTCGTTTCTCCCCCTGATTTCGCCGGATCCGGCGTCCCAGGCACATCGGGCATGACAGGCGTTGTCGATTTGGCCATGATCCGGCACTCCCCTGAAGCGGTGATTCGCGATGTCGGGCAGCACCCGGATGTCGCAAACGAATACTTGACATGTTACCGATCGGTTCATACCATGGCAACCTAATGTTACCGATCTGTCACAAGCTAACGATTGACCATGGACAGCACGGTTCGCGCAAACGTTCCCGGGACGGCTGACGAGACCGATCCCCCGCAAGGATTTCCGCCATGAAGGCAGCCATCGCAAGGCGCATCAACGGTCACTTCCACTATGGCTGGGTCGTGGTCGGGGTGATATTCCTGGTTCTGCTCGCATCGGCGGGCATTCGCGCGACGCCCAGCGTCATGATGGTGCCGCTCGAGCACGACTTCGGCTGGAGCCGCGCCACCATCTCGCTGGCCATTTCGGTGAATCTGGCGCTATATGGGTTGACCGGCCCGTTCGCCGCGGCTGCAATGCAACGTTTTGGCATTCGCCCGACAGTCATGGTGGCGTTGCTGCTGCTCGCCTCGGGCACGGCCCTTTCGTCGCTGATGACCGCCCCCTGGCAGATGGTGTTGATCTGGGGCGTGATGGTCGGCGGCGGCACGGGTGTGGCGGCCATCACGCTGGCCGCCACCGTGGCGAACCGCTGGTTCCACACGCATCGCGGTCTGGCGATGGGCATTCTGACGGCGAGTTCGGCCACCGGTCAGATGGTCTTTCTGCCGATGATGGCCGCGATCATCGAGCGTCACGGCTGGCGACCGGTGGTGCTGATCGTGGCGATCGTGGCGGCGCTGGTGCTGCCGCTCGTGGCCTTCCTCTTGCCGGAGCGTCCGGGGTCGGTCGGCCTGCGCCCGGTCGGCGCCCCTGAAGACGCGCCGGATATCCCGCTCGCGCAAGGCAATCCGCTGACCCACGCGTTGTCGGTACTGCGCGTGGCGGCCGGAAAGCGCGACTTCTGGCTATTGTTCTTCAGCTTCTTCATCTGCGGCGCGAGCACCAACGGCTACATCGGCACGCACTTCATCGCGATGTGCAGCGATTACGGGCTCTCCGAAGTCAAGGGAGCCGGCATTCTCGCGGCGATGGGCATGCTCGATCTCGTGGGCACCACGCTTTCGGGTTGGCTCTCCGATCGCTACAACAGTCGCGTGTTGCTGTTCTGGTATTACGGGTTGCGCGGGCTGTCGCTGATTTACCTGCCGTATGCGTTCGGCTTCGATTTCTTCGGCTTGCCGCTCTTTGCGCTGTTCTACGGCCTGGACTGGATCGCGACCGTGCCGCCGACCGTGCGCCTGACGACCGATGTTTTCGGCAAAACGGCGGCCCCGATCGTGTTCGGCTGGATCGTCGCGGGGCACCAGCTCGGTGCAGCGACGGCCGCCCTGGTCGCCGGTTCGCTGCGCGCCACGCTCGGCAACTACACAATGGCATCGATGCTCTCGGGCGGCGTGTGCATCATCGGCGCGTTCATGGTGCTGCGCATTAACAGGCGCGCACCGAGTCAGCCCGTCCCGGCCGGCGCGTAATCCATCGGGTCGCCATGATGCCTCGCACCGGGACACGCATGGCCAAGCGTCGAGGCGCGTTTTGGCATCGACAGGCGTCGCCTTTGGTGACGTCGGCGAGATTTCAGCAATTGCCATAACCTATTCAAGTTTTGTGCAGGACAGCATCCCCCATTTTCACAGGACCCTGAACAATGACGGACTCGCAACACCCACAACTCACCGCGCTCGACACCGACCTCTTCTCGCCGTACCGGCTGGGTCCGCTCGAACTGCGCAACCGTATCGTGATGGCACCGCTTACGCGCAGCCGCACCGGTGCCGGCGACGTGCCGGGCCCGATGAACGCCGAGTACTATGTGCAACGCGCGTCGGCAGGACTCATCATTAGCGAAGCGACCAACATCTCGCAGCAAGGCAAGGGCTATGCCTTCACGCCGGGCATCTACACCGAAGCGCAGATCGCCGGCTGGAAAGGGGTGACGGACGCGCTCCACGCCAAGGGCGGAAAGATCTTCTGCCAGCTCTGGCACGTCGGCCGTATCTCGCACACGTCGCTGCAGCCTGACGGTGCGCTGCCGGTCGCGCCTTCGGCGATTCAACCGGCGGGCAAGGCCTTCACGGAACACGGTTTCGAGCCGCACCCGACGCCGCGCGCGCTGGAGACCGCCGAGATCCCGGGCATCGTCGAGCAGTATCGTCACGCCGCCGAGTGCGCGAAGCGCGCCGGTTTCGACGGGGTGGAAATCCATGCGGCGAACGGCTATCTGCTCGATCAGTTCATGCGCGACAAGACGAACCATCGCACCGACCAGTACGGCGGCAGCATTGAGAATCGCGTGCGGCTCACACTGGAAGTCACGCAGGCGGTCGTCGATGTATGGGGCGCCGATCGCGTCGGCATTCGCCTCTCACCGGTCAGCCCGGCGAACGATTGCGGCGACAGCCATCCGGAACCGGTATTCACGTACGCGGTTGAACAGCTCAACCGTTTCGGCCTCGTGTATCTGCACATCGTCGAAGGCGCAACGGGCGGTCCGCGTGAGGTCGAAAACGGCTTCGATCTGCAGAAGCTTCGTCAACGCTTCACTGGCACCTTCATGGCCAACAACGGTTACGACCTCGCGTTGGCAATCGAGGCGCGCAAGGAGAACCGCGCTGATCTCATCGCGTTCGGCAAACCGTTCATCGCCAATCCGGATCTGGTGGAGCGCCTCCAGCGCGGCGGCCCGTTCAACGACCTGGATCGCGCCACGCTTTACGGCGGCGACGCGCACGGCTATCTCGACTATCCGACGCTTGACGAATCGGCGGCATAACGCTCCATAACGCTCCATAACGCCCCGCAACGCCCTCGCGTCGGATCGTTGCGCTGCGTCAGAAAGGGCTCCTGCGGGAGCCCTTTCTGTCTGCTGAGTGCCATATCAATCGCGGCATGCGTCGTGCAAGTGGTCCGAGACGACGCCCCGAATTCCTCCCATCGTCGCCCTCAACGCCCCGCAGTCAAGCGCACCGACGCGGCGCACCAGACGTCGTCGATCAATTGCCCTGACTTGATCAAGCGTCACCGATCCGGGCCGCCCGGCAAACCTCGTCGGGACGCGATATCGAGACGCATGCAATGATGACGTCATCGGCGCAACGATCACCGTGCACGTGTGCTTGTGCATATTCGCGGAAGAGATCACGGCACATGGCCGCGTCTTCCTGATCTCACACCCAATGGCGGGGTCCAGTAAAACGACCTACACTTCGCCTCGTTTCACCACGTCCACGCCTCCTCATCGAAGTCGTTGCCGAAACGCCACAACTGCAGCTCCTCGTCGCTGTCCATGTCGCCCAGTTCAATCGGTAGCAATTCGCGCTGTTCACTCCCCACACAACCCTGTTCGTTTCGTTCATCCATATTCCACTCCGATGTCATTCCCCCGTGATCCCTCTTGTGTGGATTGGATGGCATCGTCGCAGCCCGGACGGTCGAAGTAAACGACGTCGAAAGTATTCCGGAAGTTTCCTGAAGCAAAGCGCCGGCAATCCGAGATGTGTTTCGGACTCACCAGCATTCGAGGTCACTCCCCGTCATTGCGCGGTTACGCCGCCCGCTGCCCTTGCCAGCGCACGAGATCCGCGCCTGCCGGATTCTGGTACATGCGTAAGCCGAACTCGGGCAGGATCGCGAGCAGATGATCGAAGACATCGCCCTGCACGCGTTCGTACTCGGCCCACACCGTCGTGTTGGTGAAGCAATACAGTTCGACCGGGATGCCCGTGGACGACGGCTCGAGCGAGCGCACCATGCACGTCATGCCCTCGTGAATGTTCGGATGCGCCTTCAGATACGCCAATGCATACGCGCGGAAGGTGCCGATGTTCGTCAGCCGCCGGGTGTTGGCCGGTACCGCCGCCGCAATACCCAACGACCCCAGCGCCGCATTCGCCTCTGCCAACGAACGCTGCTTGTCCGTCAAATACGACCCGAGCAGATGCAGCCGCGACAGGCGTGCAATCTCCGCCTCGTCGAGAAACCCGACGCTCCCCGCATCGACGCACAGCGTGCGCTTGATGCGGCGTCCGCCCGACTGCTGCATGCCGCGCCAATTGCGAAAACTCTCCGCAATCAACCGCCAGGTCGGGATCGTGGTGATCGTCTTGTCCCAGTTCTGCACCTTCACGGTATGCAGGGCGATGTCGACCACATCGCCGTCGGCGCCCACTTGCGGCATTTCGATCCAGTCGCCCACGCGCAGCATGTCGTTCGACGTGAGTTGCACGCTGGCGACGAACGACATGATCGTGTCCTTGAACACCAGCAGCAGCACCGCCGACATCGCCCCCAGACCGGAGAGCAGCAGCCATGGAGAACGGTCGATGATCGTCGCCACGATCGCGATCGCCGCGACCACATACAGCGCGATCTTGCCTAACTGCACGTATCCCTTGATCGAGCGCGTGCGCGCATGCTCCGAGAGCGCGTAGACCGTTTGTGCGGCATCGAGAATGCCTGCGATGGCCAGCGTGGCGTAGAGCAGCGTCATCGCCAGTGCGACGTTGCCGACGATCATGAGCGCTTTCGCCGGCAGATCCGGCACCCACGCGATGCCGAACTGAATCACGAGGTACGGCAAGATCCGCGCCACGCGGTGAAAAACGCGATGGGCGAGCAAAGCGTCGTCCCAGCGATTCGCCGTGCGCTGCACGACGATGCGCACCACGCGAACGATCAGGCACTGCGCCACCGCCTGCGCCAGCAGCGCCACCGCGAACAGTATCGCCAACGCACCGGCCAACCGTGCCCACGGCGCGTTGTCGAGCCACGCCATCATTGCTTCCCACGTCATCCTGCAACTCCTTGCCTGCTGATTGTCCCGAGCGTTACGCCGCGCAGGTGAATACAAAAAAATGACGGCCAGACATCGGGCCGTCATTCGTTGACTTGCCGGGCGAATGTCAGTGACATTCACCCGTCGACGACAGCGCAAGCCATCGTCTCGAATCAGGCGCCAGGTTACACCGTCGCACCGAACGGAACACTCGCGATCACATGCGGCGCACCTGGCGGCGGCGGCACGGTGATCGTTCCGCCCCCGTTGCCACGCGACTTGCCTGAACTCAGATAGTCCGCGATGGAATCCTGCGTGACCTCGCCGAGGTACTGGTTGTCATCGCCCAGCACCGGCAACGACGCCAGGTTGTGCTCATACATGCGCGACAGGAGCACCCGGAGGTTGTCGCCCGCCACCGCCGACGCCTTGAATTCGCGCACCCGCTCACCGCACGCCCCGAGCGCATGACGCGTGTCACGACGCGCAACATAACCCAACGCGCGCGCGTTCTCGTCAACGACAACCAACGAGCGCGTGTCGAGTTCGTCCATCATGCCGTAGGCCTCGGCCAGCGTCGTCTGCGGCTTGACGGTCGGCTGCGGCGTGGCCGCGTCTTCTGCGCGCACCAGCAACAGGCGCTTGAGAATTCGGTCATGTCCCACGAAGCTCGCCACGAACTCGTCGACTGGACGTGCCAGCAACGCATCGGGTTGCGCGCACTGCACCAGCCGCCCCTGACGGAAGATCGCGATGCGGTCCGCCAGCTTGATCGCCTCGTCGATATCGTGGCTGACCATGATGACGGTCTTGCCCAGTTGACGCTGCATCTGCAGGAACTCGTTCTGGATCGATTCGCGGTTGATCGGATCGACCGCACCGAACGGTTCGTCCATCAGCAACACGGGCGGATCGGCGGCCAGCGCGCGAATCACGCCGATACGCTGCTGCTGGCCGCCCGACAACTCGCGCGGGTAACGCGACAAATAGCGCTTCGGATCGAGCGCCACCATCGCCATCAGTTCGGTCGCGCGGGCACGGCAACGTGTCTTGTCCCAGCCGAGCAAACGCGGCACGACGGTGATGTTCTCCTCGATGGTCATATTGGGGAACAGGCCGATCTGCTGAATCACATAGCCGATGTGACGACGAAGTTCGATTTCGTTGATGTTGCCGGTGTCTTCGCCGTTGAGCAGAACGCGCCCGGACGTCGGCTTGATGAGCCGGTTGATCATCTTGAGCGTGGTCGTCTTGCCGCAGCCCGACGGGCCGAGGAAGACGCAGATCTCGCCCGGCGGCACGTCAAGGCTGACCGAATTCACGGCGGTCATGGGCGTGCCGTCCTTCTGGACGAAGTGCTTGGTGAGATTGTCGAGTGTAATCATACGGTTCGGATTCCTTTGGGTGTCAGCACGCGCTGCAGGCGGTGCAACAGGGTGTCGGCGACGATGGCGAGCACACTCACCATGACCGCACCCGCGACAAGCTGCCGGGTATCGCTCTGACTGATTCCCTGGGTGATCAACACCCCGAGACCGCCGGCCCCGACGATGGCGCCAATGGCCATCACGCCAATATTCATGACGACGGCCGTGCGCACGCCGCCCAGCACCACCGGCACGGCCAACGGCAATTCAACCAGGCGCAGGCGCTGCCAGAAGGTCATGCCGATGCCGATGCCCGCTTCGCGAATGCTCGGGTCGATCTGCTGCAACGCGAGGCTCGTGTTGCGCATGATCGGCAGCAACGAATACAGGAACACGGCGGCAACGGCCGGCGCTGGCCCAATGCCCATGCCATAGACGGACAGCACCGGAATCATCAGGCCGAACAGTGCGATCGACGGAATGGTGAGCACGACGGTGGCCAGGCCGAGCACGGCGCCCGACAGCCAGCGAAAACGCGTGACCAGCACACCCAGAGGTACGCCAACCACAATGGCCGCCCCTACCGACGCGGCCACCAGCCACGCATGCTGACCGGTGAGGATCAGAATGCGGTGCCAGTTATAGGTGAGAAATTCAATCATGGGACTCCTCGGTCAGTCACTTTCAGGGCACGCAACGGGCGATCGCCGTCACTGCACCAGTCCTTCCTGCGTGAGGAAGTCACTCGCCACACGCGAAACGGCACGATGATCGATGTCGACCATCGCATTCATGTCGCGCATGTTCTCGTTGTTGATCTTCGCGGACAGCGCGTTGAGTTCGTCGGCGAGGTTGGGATGGGCGTCGAGCACCGCCTGACGCACGACAGGGGTGGCCGCGTACGCCGGGAAGAAGCCCTTGTCGTCGGCCAGCACCTTCAGGTCGAACCCCTTGTTGCGTCCGTCGCTCGTGTAGACGAGGCCGGCGTCGATCTGCGCGTTCTTGAGCGCCGTATAAACGAGGCCCGGATCCATCTGCTTGATGTTGCGTCGCGCGAGATGAAAGTCGTAGAGCTTCTCCATCGGCACAAGCCCGTCCGAGCGGCCGACAAACTCAAAATCGAAGGCGAACTGCATCTTCGCATTGGCTCGAAACCGGTCCACGAGTTGCGACACCGTCTCGATGCCCGCTTCGCGCGCGATATTGCCCGGCACGGCAAACGCATACGTATTGTTGAGCGCCGAAGGGTTGAGCCAGGCGAGGCCGATCCTGCCGTCGAGTTCCTTCACGCGCGCATAGGTCTGCTGCGGATCGAGCTTCTCGGTGACCTTGTTGTAGACGATCAGTGAGGTACCGGTGTACTCCCAGACGATGTCGAGCTGATCGCTCTCCATGCCCTGACGCATGACGACACTGCCCAGACCATTCTTGAGTTCGACGTCGTACCCCAGGCTGCGCAGATACTGGGTCGTCATTTCCGAGAGGATCAACTGCTCGGTGAAGTTCTTGCCGCCGACAGTGAGGGTCTCGGCATGCGCGGTGCCGCACACGGCGCTCGCGACGATCACGCCAAGCGCCAGACAGGCCGCGCCGAGTCGTCGTATCCAGCGCGGCGTCATGCCCTTGCGTGGACGAAATAATGAAACTTGCATAAGTATGGGTCTCCTTTGCCTTAGCGGGCAGGGGCGCCGTGACGCGCGAACCAGAGGCCGCTGGCGAAGGCGACGATGCCGTCGAGCATTAGCGCGAGCAGTGCGGTCCCGCCGGCGCCGAGCAGCAGCTTCGTCGGGTCGTTCAGATAGATGCCCGGGAAGATCAGTTGCCCCAGACTGTCTGCGCCGATCAGGAACGCGAGCGGCGCGGTGCCGACGTTGATCGCAAGGGCGGTGCGAATGCCGCCGACGATGACCGGCATGGCGCTGGGCATGTCGACACGGAACAGCACTTGCGCGGGCGTCATGCCCATGCCGCGCGCCGACTCCCGCAAGGCGGGCGGTACCTGCCGCAGGCCTTCATAGGCATTTCTCACGATAGGGAGCAACGATGCGAGCCAAAGCGCGAGAATGGCGGGCCGATCACCGATACCCAGCACGGCCATCGACAGCGCCAGCACGGCGAGCGAGGGCAGCGTATTGCCGATATTGAAGATCTGCACGGCGCGCTCGGCATGCCTTTCGAACTTCGGACGCGAGATCAGCATGCCGGCGGGCACGCCGACCACGATCGCCATCGTCATCGAGATCGCCACGAGCTTGAGGTGCTGCTGCGTGTAATAGACCAGATCGCCCCGGTACTTGACGAGCGCATCGATACCCAGCCAATACAGCAGACCGGTGACTGCGGCGGCAACGCCGAGCAGTCCGAAGCCTGCCAAATAGAAAATGCGGTACTGCTTCGCCACGTTCATGCTCCCTTTGAATGGGTTGGCAGCGTTGGCGCAGGGCAATAGCAATCGCCCCGCGTGACAACGCGGTCAAACAAGCATGACAACTGTTAGCTGCCTTGCGAATTGTGAAGTGTTCGCTCCGAAGGTCTGAGGAAGACAACGGTGACGAACCAGGCGTCGCGAAATGCGACATGAGAGACAAGCTTTCGACGCCATGAGCGCCTGGGCCTCTCGGTGCACGCTCATTGAAAGCGCGCGAATGTTCTACGGCATGAACTCATTGCGTGATGGAACGGAATGTCGGCGCAACGAGGAACACCGACAACCCTTTGACTTCTGCTTCTATGGACCAATCGTGGCGATTGGCTTTTTTTATTCTAGTACAGATAGTGCGTCGCTGCCAAGCCGCCGCCCACCTTACGGGGGAAATCCCATGCATTTTTGTGCAATATCCGCTCTCATCATTAACAATGCATCGGATACCAAATCAATTGCACGCTCTTTAATCCACCGTCATCACTGGCGTTGCGGGAATTCCCCCGCGCGCGCCCCGAATTTCGTCGACGCAAAGTTCCGCATAGCGGATCAGTGTGCCACTCTGATTTATTTTCCGCGACGGCGGCATCGCGTTTTCGCGCGCCCGAAAACGTTGCGCGGGCAGTCCGAAATCCGCGCCTCGGCGAGGGTCGAACGGGAATGCAACGCGCGCCGTTCGAAACGGATGCCAACCCGAAGAAACTCGTGTATTCTGCGACGTTTATCTTAGTTTTCAACTATTTAGCGAAAAATCGGGGAAACGGGACGGTCACGTGAGGCGACGATCTTGCGGCCAGTCTCGGGCGCGATGGTTGAACGGCAAAAGGGCGATCGTGCGCGAAGCACGAGGTCGTTGATTGGCGAATAAGAACTATGAAAACTACCATCAGCCGTACCGAACCCGGCAATCGTGTCGCCGCAACCACCATCCTGGTCGCGTGCGCCGCACTCACGCTCGCCGGATTTTTCGCGCGCGCCATCCAGGGCGAGGTCAACCCCTTACTGACGTTTTTCCTCGTCTCGGCCGGCGGGATTCTTAACCTGTCGACCGCGTGTCTGCTCGGCGTGCAGTACCTCTACAACGGCAAACGATATTTCGCGCAATTCGGATGCGCCTTTCTGCTGCGCGGACTCTTCATGTTTACCGAAGGGGTGTTGCTCGCGAACCAGCTCGCCGGCATTGCAACGCATGTCACGCACGCGCCCTTCTGGCTTTGGTTGATGGCCGAAGCGAGCTTCGCGGCGTACGTAATGCTGAGCGTGCGCAGTTATACACGCACGCGCAGCGATCCGCACATCCGTCCCGGCTACAAGGAAGCGGCGTGGTATGGCGCTACCGTGCTCGTCATCTGGGCGACGGTGTCGCTGGCGCTGATCGGCACCGGCCGCCCGCTGATCATAGCGCCTCCGGTCGGTGGCATCGGCGTCGAGACGCTCGCCCTATACGCGCTTTTCATCGCCTATGTCGCGCTGTGGTGGCGTGTCGCGACCGTCACGCGTCTGTCTCACAAGCTGTTTCTGCTCGTGTGGGTGGTCGTCACCATCTCGCTGTGCCAGTTGCTGCTTTCGCTCACAGCGCCCAACGACGCATCGTATCAATGGTATGCCGCACGCCTGCTGGCGTTGGCATCGCCCGGTGTGGCAACGCTCGCCCTTGTCTGGGAAATCACGCGCCAGTATCAGTCGCTCGCGCTCACGAATACGGACCTGGTCGAGAAGGTCTTCGTCGATCCACTCACGCACATCTACAATCGCCGCTATTTCGACAATCGCATCCGCCTCGTGGCCGACCGGGTTCAGCAACGTGCGATCCCCCTGTCGGTGCTGCTGATCGACATCGACTTCTTCAAACAGGTCAACGACCGCTACGGGCATCCATTCGGCGACACCGTGCTGCAACGTATCGCCGGCACGATCCAGCACTGTATTCGGCTGCCGAGCGATTTCGCGGTGCGCCTGGGCGGCGAGGAGTTTGCGGTGGTGCTGCCGGAAATCGATCAACAGGCCGCCCTGCGCGTGGCGGACCGTATTCGCGAATCGGTCAAGCGCGCGAGCACCGAGCTACTTCCCGAGAAGGCGCGCGACAGAGGCGAGGCCATCACGATCAGCGTGGGCATAGCAACGTGGCAACCCGGCGCGCCGCTCGTCATCAGCGCGATGCTCGAGCGTGCCGACAGGGCGCTCTATCAAGCCAAGCACAAGGGACGCGATCAAAGCGTGCTGGGGCAGTTGGCGGCCTGATGTCGCGCCCGACTCAACGAAGCGGACCGAACGGCGGCCCCTTGAGTTCGACGGTATTGCCGTCTGGATCGTCGACGTAGCACGACGGCCCTTCGCCGTGCGCCCCATAGCGCGGCGCGACCTCACCGAGCGTCACCCCATGCGAGGCCAGTTCCTGACGGATGGCCACCGCGTCGAACGGTTCGACTCGCAGACAGAAGTGATCGAGATTGCGCCCCTCGGGGCCGGGTGCAGCGCCGCCCCGGCGGCCGATTTCGCCGGCGACGTCGACCAGATCGATCAACGCGTCTCCCGCGCGCAGTTGCACTAGCCCGAGGTCGGCCTGCACCTTTTCCAGCGTGCAGCCCAGGACGTCGATATAGAAGTGCTGGAGCCGCTCGACATCGTTGGTGCGCAGCACCACGTGATCAAGCGCAACGAGCGGAATCCTCATCAGGCACTCAGCGCATAGCGCCGCCGCTTCTCGACCTTGGTCTCGTGCGTCATCTCGTTGCGGCCATCCTCGAACACCGTCTCCAAGCGCACCGTGAAGCCCCACAGGCGCGCCACGTGCTTGAGCACCTCTTCGAAGCTATCGTCGAGCGGCTTGCGCTCACTTTGCACATGGCGCAGCGTGAGCGATCGATCGCCGTGCAGATCGACGTGCGAGACCTGAATGTTCGGCTCCAACTGGCTGAGGTTGTATTGCTGCGCGAGCATCTCGCGAATTTCACGATAGCCGGCGTCGTTATGAATGGCCGTCACGCGCAGGCGGCTGTCGCGGTCGTCGTCGAGCACGGAGAACAGCTTCAGATCGCGAATGACCTTGGGCGACAGGAACTGCTGGATGAAGCTCTCGTCCTTGAAGTTGCGCATGGCGAAGTCGAGCGTCGTCAACCAGTCGGTGCCGGCGATGTCCGGCGCCCATTGGCGATCTTCCTCGGTCGGCGCTTCGCACATGCGGCGAATGTCCTGGAACATCGCAAAGCCCAGCGCATACGGATTCAGACCGCTGTAGTACGGGCTGTCGAAGGACGGCTGGTACACCACGTTCGTGTGCGCATGCAGGAACTCCATCATGAACGCGTCGTTGACGAGCTTCTCCTGGTAGAGCTGCTGCAAAATCGTGTAGTGCCAGAACGTTGCCCAGCCCTCGTTCATCACCTTGGTCTGACGCTGCGGATAGAAGTACTGCGCGAGCTTGCGCACGATGCGCACAATCTCGCGCTGCCAGGGGGCCAGCTTGGGGGCGTTCTTCTCGAAGAAATACAGCAGGTTTTCCTGCGGCTCGCCCGGGAACGGCGCCTCTTCGGACTCGGTGGGGTCGAGCCCGTCGTCCTCTTCGTCATCGTGCAAGGGGTGATGAGGCAACGTGCGCCACAAATCGTTGATCTGCATTTGCAGATAGTTCTCGCGCTCTTTCTGGCGCGCCTGTTCCTGCGCGAGCGACAGGCGTTTTGGCCGCTTGTAGCGGTCGACGCCGTAGTTCATGAGCGCATGACAAGAGTCGAGCAGCAGTTCGACCGATTGTTCGCCGTAGCGCTGCTCGCACTCGGTGATGTAGTTGCGCGCGAACAGCAGGTAGTCGACGATGGCGTCGGCGCTCGTCCAGGTGCGGAACAGGTAGTTGCCCTTGAAGAACGAGTTATGACCGTAGCTGGCGTGCGCGATGGTCAGCGCCTGCATGGTCATGCTGTTCTCCTCCATCAGATACGCGATGCAGGGGTTCGAATTGATGACGATTTCATATGCCAACCCCATCTGTCCGCGCTTGTACCCGCGCTCGGACGACAGGAAGTGCTTGCCGTACGACCAGTGGTGATAGCCGATGGGCAAACCCACGGTCGCATAGGCGTCGAGCATTTGCTCGGCGGTAATGATCTCGATCTGGTTGGGATACGTGTCGAGCCTGAAATTCGCCGCGATGCGCGCGATCTCATGCTCGTAGCGCTGAATCAGCTCGAACGTCCATTCCGATCCGGTGGATATATACGCCATGATGCGTCCTCGTTGCGGGGCCGACGCCGGGCGGTTTTCAGGCCGCCTTCTTCTTGAACAGGTCGTGCAGCACCGGATAGATCTCGGCCGCCTCCATGATGCGCTGCATCGCGAAATTCGGGTGCCGCTGCTTGACCGACAAGTATTCGTTCCACAGGTTCTGCGGCTCGGCGCTGGCCACCTCCACGTACGCGAAGTACTGCACGGCAGGCATGATCGACTGCATCAGGATATCGCGGCAGATGGGCGAATCGCCGTCCCAGTTATCGCCATCGGACACCTGCGCCCCGTAGATATTCCAATCGCTCGGCGAATAGCGATCCGCGATGATTTCCGTCATCAGCTTGAGTGCGCTGGAGACGACCGTCCCTCCGGACTCGCGGGCATAGAAGAAGTCGTCTTCGTTGACTTCCTTCGCCGTCGTGTGGTGCCGGATGAGCACCAGATCGATGCGCTCGTAGTTATGCCGCAGGAACAGATAGAGCAGCATGAAAAAGCGCTTGGCCAACTCCTTGCGGCTCTGGTCCATCGATCCGGAGACGTCCATCAGGCAGAACATGACAGCCTGCGCCTGCGGCCGAGGCTGCATGACCCGATTCGAATAGCGCAGGTCCAGCTTCTCGATGTACGGAATGGCTTCGATGCGCGTGCGAAGGCGCGACATCTCCGGCAACATCGCCAGCGCGCGCGGCGACGTGTCGCCCTCACGCGAGACAATGTCCGCGTACGCGGCCTCCAGCTCACGCAACTGCTTGCGGTAAGGCGCCGTGAGCGCGATGCGGCGACCCAGCGAGCTGCGCATCGTACGAATGACGTTGAGGTTCGACGGCGTGCCGTCGACGGAATAGCCCGCGCGAACCTTGCGGAACTCCGGAATCTGCGCGAGCCGGCGTTTCGCGAGGTCCGGCAGGGCCATGTCCTCGAAGAAGAATTTCAGGAACTCCTCGCGCGAGAGGTTGAAGACGAAATCGTCCTCGCCCTCTCCCGAGTCGCTGGCGCGGCTGCCGCCACCCCCCGCGCCCGACGGCGGACGCTCGAAATTGTCGCCCACCACGAACTCGCGATTGCCGGGATGAATCATCTCCCGCCGCCCGCCGGGTCCATGGTGGAACAACGGCTCCGAAATGTCCTTGACCGGGATCGAGACCTGTCCGCTGCCATCGATATCGGTAATCTTGCGCCCAGCCACCGCCTTCGCTACCGCGCGTCGAATCTGATCGCGATAGCGCTTGATGAAGCGCTGTTGGTTGATGGCGCTTTTGTTCTTGCCGTTTTGCCGTCTGTCGATGATTGCTGACATAGTGGCCCCGATTGGTTACGAGGATTTGCGCACGCGCAGATACCATTCCACGAGCAGGCGAACCTGCTTCGGGGTATAGCCTTTTTCCACCATACGGTTGACGAAGTTGGCGTGTTTTTCCTGATCCTCCTTGGACGACTTCGCGTTGAACGAGATCACCGGCAGCAAGTCCTCGGTGGTCGAGAACATGCGCTTTTCGATGACCGCGCGCAGCTTCTCGTAACTCGTCCAGAGCGGATTCTTGCCCGCGTTGTTGGCGCGCGCGCGCAGGACAAAGTTGACGATCTCGTTGCGGAAGTCTTTCGGATTCGTGATCCCGGCCGGCTTCTCGACCTTCTCCAGTTCGTCGTTGAGGGCGTTGCGGTCGAGGATCTCGCCGGTGTTCGGATCGCGATATTCCTGATCCTGAATCCAGAGATCCGCAAAGTTCACATAGCGATCGAAGATGTTCTGACCGTACTCCGAATACGACTCCAGGTACGCCGTCTGAATCTCCTTGCCGATGAACTCCACGAACGGCGCCGTCAGATACTCCTTGATGTAGGCGAGATACCGCTTCTCGACTTCTCCCGGGTACTGTTCGCGCTCGATTTGCTGCTCAAGCACATACAGCATGTGCACCGGGTTGGCGGCCACCTCCGTGTTGTCGAAGTTGAAGACCTTGGAGAGCACCTTGAAGGCGAAGCGCGTTGACATCCCCGTCATCCCCTCGTCTACCCCGGCGTAGTCGCGATACTCCTGGTACGACTTGGCCTTCGGGTCGATGTCCTTGAGGTTCTCACCGTCGTAGACTCGGACCTTGGAGAAGATGTTGGAGTTTTCGGGCTCTTTCAGACGCGTGAGCACCGCGAACTGGGCGAGCATCTTGAGCACATTCGGCGCGCGTGGCGCGTTGGAGAGTGAGCTGTTCTTGACGAGCTTCTCGTAGATCTTCACCTCGTCGGTCACCCGCAGGCAGTAAGGCACCTTCACGATGTAGATCCGGTCGAGGAAAGCCTCATTGTTGCGGTTGCCCTTGAAGCTTTGCCACTCGGCCTCGTTCGAGTGCGCCAGCACGATACCGTCGAACGGAATCGCACCGAAGCCTTCCGTGCCCTTGTAGTTGCCCTCCTGCGTGGCGGTCAGCAGCGGGTGGAGCACCTTGATCGGCGCCTTGAACATTTCCACGAACTCGAGCAGGCCGCGGTTGGCCAGGCACAAGCCCCCCGAATACGAGTAGGCATCCGGGTCGTCCTGCGGAAATTCCTCGAGCTTGCGGATGTCGACCTTGCCGACCAGCGACGAAATGTCCTGGTTGTTTTCATCACCCGGCTCGGTCTTGGCAATGGCGATCTGTTGCAGCACCGACGGCCGCACCTTGACCACGCGGAACTTGGTGATATCGCCGTTGAATTCGTTCAGGCGCTTGGTGGCCCACGGCGACGGGATCGTATTGAGATACCGCAGCGGAATGCCGAAGTCCTCCTCCAGAATCTTGCCGTCTTCGTCGGGCGAGAACAGGCCCAGCGGTGATTCGTGCACCGGCGATCCCTTCAGGCAATAAATGGGCACGTCTTCCATCAACGCCTTGAGCTTCTCCGCCAGCGACGACTTGCCGCCGCCCGGGGGGCCCAGCAGGTACAGGATCTGTTTGCGCTCTTCGAGCCCTTGCGCGGCGTGCTTGAAGAACGACACGATCTGCTCGATCGTGTCTTCCATGCCGTAGAAGTCACGGAAGGCAGGATAGATCTTGATGATCTTGTTCGAGAACAACCGCGAAAGGCGCGGGTCGTGGTGCGTGTCGATGAGTTCAGGCTCACCGATGGCGCGCAGCATCCGCTCGGAAGCCGATGCGTAAGCCGTCGCGTCCTTCTTACAGATCTCCAGATACTCCTGGATGCTGTATTCCTCTTCCTTGCGTGCTTCGAAACGTGTCGTGTAGTGGCTGAAAATATCCATATGCCTCACCCCCCGCCTCATCGGAAAACATCGCGACGCGATGTCCGCTCTGTTGCCTAAGACCTGGATGACTGCGCAAAGGTTTCGACCTGGCTCACTGCATGCCGGAGCGACTGTCGCGAAACCTTTCGCACGGCCCCCTCCCTCACATGAACGACTCAAAATAGGTTTAGGTTGACTTTAAACTTGTCGCTGAAAATTGCAACCGTTACCTCATCATATGCACAAAACAAAAAAACTGTCGCTAGATATTTTCCGCAGCGCTAAGCATCGTCTATCCGCCATATTCCACGCGGGTTTGCGCCTCATCTACGCATTGCGCACGTCAGCGGAACCGCCTCACAAACCGCGCGATTTTTCGGCAATTCTTCCACGCAATGCGCACTCGGGTTTATCTGCATTCGACCGCGTTTGAATTCGTCGACGCTTACTAAGGAATGCTATCTATCCGATAGATTTTTCCACGCACATTCGGCGCGCCGTGAGCACGCGTTTGCAGAAAAAAGTGGGCGGCCCGACGACGTCGACGAACGCGAAGACGTGGGCGCGTGATGGGGTGCTTTCCTGTCGAGGCGACGCGACTGCGCGAAGTCGCGAAGGTCGTGCGATCGTCATGCAGCGAAGCATGGTGTCGCGAGCGGAAAGTCGACGACGGCCGGATGTCTGAACGAGCGAACCTCCTCGGCGATTTCGGCATGCCTGCGGCGCTTGCCCTACCGTCTGTCGGAAGGTTCCGACCCGGGCCGTTGCACCCCACCATGCCACCGTCTCATCAATGCCTTGCAAATTGCCGATCCCTGGAATGAAGCGAACAGCGTGCCAGTGACTCGAGCTTGAACCCATGTTACGCCGGTTCGCCCGACTCTGCTGCGCCGATATGTAACGTGCTGTGTCCCGGCACGCCTCGCAGACCGCTCGAACCCAGGGGCCCCGACGATCCACGAGCACAGCGACACGCATCAATTCATGCCATAATGCAACCTTGTTGCATTTATTACACAGTTGCAAACTGTGTCTGAGCGTCGCCGCGCCGACGCCTAATCCATCCACGCGTCGTCCATGATTCGTTTTTCCGTTTGGCTCTACCGCCTGGCTGGCTGGGAACGCACCGTCCTGACGTTGCTGGTGCTCCTGCCGCTTTGGGCGCTCGTCTGCTGGGCTCTGCAGGGGGTCGCCCCGTGATCGGCTGCCAGGATCTCTCGGTTCATTTCGGACCGAACGTAGCGCTCGATCGCGTGAGCGCAACCTTTGCACCCGGCATGCTCTGCGCGGTCGTCGGCCCCAATGGCGGAGGCAAGACCACGCTGCTGCGCGCACTCGCGGGCCTGCAAAAGCCCTCGACGGGCAAGATCGTCTGCGACGGGCCGGTCGCCTACCTGTCGCAACGGCCCGAGACCGACCACCGATTCCCCATGTGCGTCGAAGAATACGTGCTGACCGGCACATGGCGGCGTACGGGCGACGCACGACGTCTCGGACGCGACGAAGTCGAGCGCGCTCTCGACGCCCTTGCACGCGTCGGTCTTGCCGACAAACGGACGCAAGCCCTGGAGGCCTTGTCCGGCGGGCAATGGCAGCGCGCCCGCTTCGCAAGGCTAATCGTGGAAGACACCCCGATCGTTTTACTGGATGAACCCCTCACCGGCATCGACTTGCCTTCTGCGGAACTGTTGCTCACCTTGCTGGATCAATGGCGCAACGAGGGACGCACGGTGGTGACGGTGCTCCACGATCTGCCACTCGTGCGCGAGCGCTTTGCGCACGTCGCCGTGATGGCCGGTCGGTTGGTGTCGACGGGTACGCCGGCCGAGTGTCTGAACGGTGGGTTGCCGTCCGCCGACAGCGCGGGCGGCGGCGCGCATGCGGGCTTGTCCGGCGCCGGCGGCTATACCGCCCGCGTTGCAGGTGCCGCGTCGACGGCCTATGGCTTGCCGTCCCACGGGGGCTCGCGCGCGTCAGGCGCCATCGCGACGTCGGGGAGAGGCCACCGATGAGCGCGATTCTGGATCTGATCGTCGGCCCGTTCTCCGAGTTCGACTTCATGCGCCACGCGTTGGTCGGCAGCCTCGCGCTGTCGGTCGGCTGCGCGCCGGTGGGCGTTTTCCTGCTGCTGCGGCGCATGAGCCTGATGGGCGATTCGCTCTCGCATGCGGTGCTGCCGGGCGCCGCCATCGGCTATCTGATTGGCGGCCTGTCGCTGCCGTGGATGGCGGGCGGCGGGATGGTGGCGGGCTTGCTGGTGGCCCTGCTCGCCGGACTGTCGAGCCGCCGCACGCGGCTGGACGAGGGGGCATCGTTCGCGGGCTTCTATTTATTGGCGCTGGCCGGTGGCGTGGTGATTGTCTCGAAATGGGGCAACAGCGTCGACCTGATGCACCTGCTCTTCGGCTCGGTGCTCGCGGTGGACGATCCGTCGCTGATTCTCGTGGCCGCGATCGCGTCCGTGACGCTCCTATGGTTCGGATGGCATTATCGCGGTCTCGTGCTCGACAGCGCCGATCCGGCGTTCCTCGGTCACGGCCACGGCAGGGGCGTCATGCGCTATCACCTGGGCTTTACGGTGCTCACGGTGATGAACCTCGTCGCGGGGTTTCAGGCGATGGGCACGCTCATGGCCGTGGGACTGATGATGCTGCCGGCGGCCACCGCCCGGCTCGTCGCCCGCACGCTGCCGGGCATGCTGCTCGTGGCCTGGCTGGTCGCGAGCGCGTCGAGCGTGATCGGATTGCTGCTTTCGTATTACCTGGCCTGCCCTTCGGGACCGGCCATCATTCTGACGGCGGGCATCGCCTACCTGGGCGCGCTGCTCGCCACGCCGGGCCACGCCAATACGGCCAGGGCCCCGGCGCTTTGAGAGAGGAAAACATGTTCGGATTGGGTCAATCGGCTGGCAAATCGTGGTTTGGCGCAGCGCGCCTCGCCGCACTGCTCGCCATGGCGCTGGCGCTCGCCAGCCCGGCACGCGCGCAGGACACGCACCTGCCTGTTGCCGCAAGCTTCAGCATCCTGTCCGACATCGTCAAGGCCGTCGGTGGCGACCGGGTCGACGTGACGACGCTCGTCGGTCCCGACCAGGACACGCACGTCTACGAGCCCACGCCGGCGGATGTCGCCAAGATTTCGGGAACCAAGCTCTTCTTCGTCAATGGCCTGGGCTTCGAAGGCTGGATGCCTCGCCTGATGAAGGCGAGCCACTATCCCGGCAAGCTCGTCACCGTCACCAAGGGCCTCAAAGCGCGCACGATGGTCGACGAGGGAAGGACCGTGCCCGACCCGCACATGTTCCAGGATCCGGAACGTGTCAAAACGATGGTCGATAACATCGCCGCCGCCCTGTCGCAAGCGGACCCGTCCGGCAGCGCCTATTACGCGGACCGCGCCAGGAACTACCGCGGCGCACTCGATGACCTGATCACCTGGGCGAACAAGCAGTTCGCCCCGATTCCGCCGGCCCGCCGCGTTGTCCTCACCTCGCACGACGCCTTCGGCTACCTCGGCCAGCGCTTCGGCGTCAGGTTCCTTGCCCCGGAAGGCGTGTCGACCGAAAGCGAAGCCAGCGCCCGGGACGTGGCGAACCTGATCCGCGTAATTCGCCGCACAGGTATCAAGGCCGTTTTCATGGAAAACATTTCCAATCCGCGCCTGATCCAGCGCATCGCCCGCGACGCCAAGGTGACGGTCGACGGCAAACTGTATTCCGACGCCTTGTCACAGAATCCGGAAGCCACGACCTACCTTCAGTTGTTCCAGCACAACGTGCGCGCCATCGCCGCCGCGATGAAGGACAACCGCTAGTCGGCCGCCGCCCCGCCCGCCACGGTGCACGCGCTATACGCGCTATAATGCGTGCACCACACACCGGCCCCGCCAAGGAGGTCCGGACAGGCCGGCCACGCCGGCTTTTGCGTTTGGGCCGCCGCTTCTCTCTCGCGGCCGGGCAAGACTGAACCCCTGAAACATTCATTACGGACGCCCCCAGGTCAACCACTGCGAACGGCGCACACTCAATGGCAAAGAAGATTTATATCAAGACGTTCGGCTGTCAGATGAACGAGTATGACTCCGACAAGATGGCGGACGTACTCGGCGCCGCCGAAGGTCTGGAAAAGACGGACACTCCCGAAGACGCCGACGTCATCCTGTTCAACACCTGCTCCGTACGCGAAAAGGCGCAGGAAAAGGTGTTCTCGGATCTGGGCCGCATGCGCGCGCTCAAGGAAATCAAGCCGGATCTGGTCATCGGTGTCGGCGGCTGCGTCGCCAGCCAGGAAGGCGCCGCGATCGTGCAGCGCGCCCCCTACGTGGACGTAGTGTTCGGCCCGCAGACCCTGCACCGTCTGCCGCAGATGCTCGAAGCGCGCCGCGCCACCGGGCGCTCGCAGGTCGACATCTCGTTCCCGGAAATCGAGAAGTTCGATCACCTCCCGCCCGCCAAGGTCGAGGGAGCGACCGCATTCGTCTCGATCATGGAAGGCTGCTCGAAGTACTGCAGCTATTGCGTGGTGCCCTACACGCGAGGGGACGAAGTCTCGCGCCCATTCGAAGACGTGCTCACCGAGATTGCCGGCCTGGCCGAGCAAGGCGTGCGCGAAATCACGCTGCTGGGTCAGAATGTGAACGCCTATCGCGGGTCGATGGCCGACGGTGAGATCGCCGACTTCGCGCTGCTCATCGAATACGTGGCCGAGGTGCCTGGCGTCGAGCGCATCCGCTACACGACCAGCCACCCGAAGGAATTCACGCAACGCCTGATCGACACGTACGCCAAGGTGCCCAAGCTCGTGAGCCATCTGCACCTGCCCGTGCAGCACGGCGCCGACCGCGTGCTCTCGGCGATGAAGCGCGGCTATACCGCGCTGGAATACAAGTCGATCATCCGCCGCCTGCGCCAGGTGCGCCCGGACATGTCGATGTCGTCGGACTTCATCGTCGGCTTCCCCGGCGAGACGGAAGAGGATTTCGACAAGCTCATGGCGATGATTCACGAGATCGGCTACGACACGAGCTTCTCGTTCATCTACAGCCCGCGCCCGGGCACGCCGGCCGCCAACCTGCCGGACGATACGCCGCGCGAGGTCAAGCTGCGCCGTCTGCAACATTTGCAGGCGGTGATCGAGGAGAACGCCGCGCGCATCAGCCAGCGCATGGTCGGCTCGCGTCAGCGTATTCTCGTCGAAGGCGTGTCGCGCAAGGACCCCAACGAGCTGCAAGGCCGCACGGAGAACAACCGCGTGGTGAACTTCCCGGCAACCGAAGCCCAGCGCGCCCACTTGATCGGCCAGATGACCGACGTCGTGATCACGCTCGCCTACCCGCACTCGCTGCGTGGCGAATTGCTCACCACGCACTGACCGAAATTTGCGACTATGATCGGATCCGGCAGATTCGGGCGCACCCACCTCATGCATCGCGTGCCCGAGCCTGTCCCCGGCGACTCCATCGAACGATCTGAACAGGCACCCGACCGGATCATCTTGAAAGCACCCGTCCAAGAATTCACCGCACCGCGCGACGACAACCGCCGTCTGGCCAACCTCTGCGGCCCGCTCGACGAGAACCTGCGTCAGATTGAACAGGCGCTCGACGTCTCCATTTCCCGCCGCGGCCATCGCTTCGCCGTTCGCGGCAAGAGCGCCGCGATCGCCACCCAGGCCATCGAGAGCTTTTACAACCGCGCGACCGAGCCGCTGTCGGTCGACGATATCCAGTTGGGACTCGTGGAGTCGCGTCAGGGGCTCGTACCCAGCGTGCGTCACGGCGACGACAACCCGTTTGCCGCCGGCGAGACGGAAGACGGATCGCCCGTGCTGCACACGCGCCGCAGCGATCTGCACGGTCGTACGCCGGCGCAGCGCGACTATCTCAAGCAGATCCTGTCGCACGACGTGACATTCGGCATCGGCCCGGCGGGCACGGGCAAGACCTATCTGGCCGTGGCCTGCGCCGTCGACGCCCTGGAGCGCGACGCCGTCAAGCGCATCGTCCTGACGCGCCCCGCCGTGGAAGCGGGCGAGCGCCTGGGCTTTCTCCCCGGCGATCTGGCCCAGAAGGTCGACCCGTACCTGCGACCGCTCTACGACGCACTCTACGATCTGCTCGGCTTCGACAAGACGCAGAAGTATTTCGAGAAGCAGATGATCGAGATCGCGCCGCTCGCGTACATGCGTGGCCGCACGCTCAACCACGCGTTCATCATTCTTGACGAGGCGCAGAACACCACGCCCGAACAGATGAAGATGTTCCTGACGCGCATCGGCTTCGGCAGCAAGGCGGTCGTGACCGGCGACACCACGCAGGTCGACCTGCCGCGCGGCCAGAAGAGCGGCCTGATGGAAGCGCAGGTGATCCTGAAGAACGTTCGCGGCATCGCCGTGACCCGCTTTACCAGCGTGGACGTGGTGCGTCACCCGCTGGTCGCCCGCATCGTCGATGCATACGACGCTCACGCGCAGCTTGACGAAGCCAGCCTCGAGGCGCGCGTGTCGGCCGAACGCGCCCCGCGCGCCGCCCGCGCATCGCGAGGCAAGGCATGAGCGAGCGGGCCTCGCGTTCGCCGCGTCATGCGCTCACGCTGACGCACCAGTTCGTGGCCGGTCCCGCGTTCGCCACGCACAAGGCATTGCTCACGCGCACCACGCTGCGCCGCTGGGTGCAGGCCGCGCTGCTCGCCGACGCCGAACTGACCCTGCGCTTCGTCGGCGCGGAAGAAGGACAGACGCTGAACCGCGGCTATCGCGGCAAAGACTACGCGACCAACGTTCTCACGTTTGCCTATGCGCAGCACGACAGCGACCCGGTAACGGGCGACATCGTGTTGTGCTGTCCGGTGGTCGAGCGCGAAGCGAGCGAACAGGGCATTACGCTCGAAGCGCATTACGCCCATCTGATCGTGCACGGCGTGCTTCACGCGCAAGGTTACGACCACGAAGCGGACGATGAGGCACAGGAGATGGAAGGCCTCGAAACGGAGATTCTCACCGGTCTCGGCTACGCCGACCCTTACTTGGTCGAAAAGTCCCCGACGGCCCGCACACCGGCCAACACGCGCCGCGCCTGAAACGATATCGCATGGACCGCTTCCCCAATCGCCCGACGGCCCCCGAGACGCCACCGGCCAGTGTGTCGAGCGGCCCCGGGTGCAACCAGTACCCGCCGGATCTCGGCGACGCCCGTCATCTGAGCCAGCAAGAACTCGCGGGCTCGCTGGATACCGCGCTCGCCCACTGGGATGGTCGCGAGGATCTGTGGATCTTCGCGTACGGCTCGCTCATCTGGAATCCGGGCCTGCCCGTCGAGGAGAGCCTGCGTGCTCGCGTCTTCGGTTACCACCGGGGGCTGTATCTGTGGTCGCGCGTCAATCGAGGCACCCCCGAGCAACCGGGACTCGTGCTGGCCCTCGACCGTGGCGGGTCCTGCGCGGGTGTGGCGCTGCGGCTCTCGGCAGCGAAGGCACGCGCCGAACTCGAAACGCTCTGGTATCGCGAGATGGCGATGGGCTCGTATCGTCCTGCATGGCTCAATTGCTGCCTCGCCGACGGACGCAGCGCGCCCGCACTCGCATTTGTCATGCGACGCGATGTAAAGAGCTACGCCGGCCGCCTACCCGACGACATCATCCGCAAGGTCTTCGATCAGGCGCAGGGACGCTACGGCACAACGCACGATTACGTCGCGCGCACGGTCAAGGCGCTGCGCGAAGCCGGCATGCCCGACCCGGCGCTGGAAGCCGTGCTGCACCGCTGCGGTGCGCGCTGACATGGCCCGTCCGTCCTGAAATCCGTAGCATCGCGCAGACACGAACCCGGCGAGGCGACAGGCTGCGGTACTGACGCAGAATTGCCGTACATCTGGTGTATCCTTTAGCTTCCTGTAACAGCTCGGCGTCCGCCCACCTTGGACGCGCCGTCATGAACGACCCATATCCCAGTCGACCCGGTCGAAAAAACACCGATAAACCCCGCTCGCTGCTCGAACGCCTCACCGATCTGATTTCCCCGGAGCCGGAGTCGCGTGCGGAGCTGCTTGAAATTCTGCAAGACGCCCACGCCCGCAACCTGATGGACGCCGATTCGCTGGCGATGATCGAGGGCGTATTCCAGGTGGCCGACCTGTGTGCCCGCGACATCATGGTGCCGCGCGCGCAAATGGACGCCATCAACATCGAACAGACACCCGAAGAGTTCGTCCCCTTCGTGCTGGAACAGGCGCACTCGCGCTATCCGGTGTACGAAGGCAATCGCGACAACATCATCGGCATTCTGCTCGCGAAGGATCTGGTGCGTTACTACGCCAATCACGACTTCGACGTGCGCGACATGCTGCGCCCGGCGGTGTTCATTCCCGAGTCGAAGCGTCTTAACGTGCTGCTGCACGATTTCCGCGTCAATCGCAATCACATCGCCATCGTCGTCGACGAATACGGCGGCGTGGCCGGCCTCATCACCATTGAAGACGTGCTCGAACAGATCGTCGGCGATATCGAGGACGAGTACGACTTCGACGAGGAAGAAGACAACATCATTGCCGCGCCCGACGGCACGTATCGCATTCGTGCCCTCACCGAGATCGAGCAGTTCAACGAGGCGTTCGGCACGCAGTTCGCCGACGCCGAGAACGACACGATCGGCGGTATGATCACGCACCAGTTCGGCCGAGTGCCACGTCGCGGCGAGCGCATGCGTTTAGGCAATCTCGTGTTCGAAGTGCTGCGTGCCGACGGCCGTCAGATTCACGTGCTGCTGTTGCGGCGCATGGAAACGGCTGGCGCCGATCCGACTGCCTGACGTCTTGACTCACGCTCCGATCAACGTCTTCATCGACCCATGCAGGAAATGACCCTCCACGCGCCCGAGCGGCGCTCGTGGCCCGCTTGGCGTGCCCGCGCGCTCGCCGGCCTGGCCGGTATCGCCCAGACCCTCGCCTTCGCGCCGCGCGACGTCTGGTGGCTGCAACTGCTGGCCATGGCCGGGCTGTTCGCGCTCGTCGAGCGCAGCGGGTCGCGCCGCGACGCCCTCTGGCTGGGCGGCAGTTTCGGCGTCGCGTCGTTCGCGTCCGGCATCTGGTGGCTCTATATCAGCATGCATACGTACGGCGGCATGCCCGGCATCATGGCCGGTGCAGCCGTGCTGCTGTTCTCGATCTATCTCGCAATCTATCCTGCGCTGGCGACGTTCATCACGCGTGGGGTCTCCCCCAGCGGCCTGTGGCGTACCCTCGCGTTCGCGGGGGCATGGACGCTCGCGGAATGGCTGCGCGGCACCGTGTTCACGGGCTTCCCGTGGCTGTCGCCCGGCTACGCCCATGTCGATGGCCCACTGGCAGGCTTTGCGCCGCTCATCGGGGTCTACGGCATTGGCGGACTCGCCGCACTCGCGGCGGCCTGGCTCGCCCGCGCGGTGCTTCCCGTCGCCGACACGACACCACCGGCCGGGCCCGCCCGGCGGCTGGCGGCAGTCGTCGGCGTGCTGGCGCTGCTCGGCGCGGGCGCCGGGCTTGCGCGCCACGCCTGGACCACCCCGTCGGGCAAGCCGCTCACCGTTCGGCTGCTGCAAGGCAATATCGCGCAGGACATGAAGTTCGAGCGCGCGGGGATCGATCACGCGATGGCACTGTATCGCGACATGATCGTGGCCGCACCGGCGGACCTCATCATCACGCCGGAGACGGCCTTCCCCGTGTTGCTGCAAGGCATACCGCCCGATGTGGCCGGCCCGATCCGCGAATTCGCCGATCGCACCGGCTCGCACGTGGTGCTCGGGGCCGTCGGCGCCACGCTCACCGATCGCGGCCCGACGGACTTGACCAACAGCCTTTTCGGCGTCACGCCGCGCGACATGACGCTGCATCGCTACGACAAGCATCATCTCGTGCCATTCGGCGAATTCGTTCCGTGGGGCTTTCGCTGGTTCGTCGACATGATGCACATCCCGCTGGGCGACTTTCTGCGCGGCACGGCCACGCCGAGCGGCTTCGCGGTCGGCGACCAGCGCGTGGCGCTCGACATTTGCTACGAAGACTTGTTTGGCGAGGAAATCGCCCAGACACTGCGCAGCATGCCCGAGCCCGCGACGGTGCTCGCCAACTCGACCAACCTGGCGTGGTTCGGCGACACCATCGCGCTCGACCAGCATCTGCAAATTGCGCGCATGCGCACGCTCGAAACGGGACGTCCGATGCTGCGGGCGACGAACACCGGCACGACGGCGATCATCGATGCCCACGGCCGCGTGCAGGGCCGTCTGCCGACGATGACCACGGGCGCTCTCACGGGCAGCGTGCAGCCCTACAGCGGCCTCACGCCGTACGTCCGCTTCGGCAACCTGCCCGCGCTGGGGCTCGCCCTGATCGCGCTGGGCCTCGGACTGGCCATGTCGCGCAGGGCGCGCTGAGTCCGAGCCGACGTCGCGACGGCGACATCGAAATGACGCGGGGGGGCCGTGAAAATCCCCCTGTCTGGCTACCCGAAGGGCATCGACGCCCCGTTCGGGTCGAATTCCCGCTAAAATTCAATGTTTTAGTCTTTTGGCCGCGCTCGCGGCCGGGCCAAAAGACTGCGCAAAATCCGCATTTTTTTCTGTTCGTCCGCGCGAATTCATCATGCTTACCTTTCAACAAGTCATCCTGACTTTGCAGGATTACTGGGACAAGCAAGGCTGTGCGTTGCTCCAGCCTTACGACATGGAGGTCGGCGCCGGTACCTCGCACACTGCCACGTTCCTGCGCGCGATCGGCCCGGAGCCGTGGCGCGCCGCCTATGTGCAGCCGTCGCGCCGTCCCAAGGATGGCCGTTACGGTGAGAATCCGAATCGCATGCAGCACTACTACCAATACCAGGTGGTGCTCAAGCCGGCACCGGAAAACATTCTCGACCTGTACCTGGGTTCGCTGCGCGCGCTCGGCCTCGATCTGACCGAAAACGACGTGCGCTTCGTGGAAGACGACTGGGAAAACCCCACGCTCGGCGCCTGGGGCCTGGGCTGGGAGGTGTGGCTCAACGGCATGGAAGTGACCCAGTTCACGTATTTCCAGCAAGTCGGCGGGCTTGACTGCAAGCCGGTGCTCGGCGAAATCACCTACGGGATCGAACGTCTGGCCATGTATTTGCAACAGGTCGAGAACGTCTACGACCTCGTGTGGACCGAATGGGAAGAACAAACGGCCGAGGGCCCCGTCACGCGTCGCCTGACCTATGGCGACGTGTTCCATCAGAACGAAGTCGAACAATCGACGTACAACTTCGAGCATTCGAATCAACCGATGCTGTTCGGCTTCTTCGATAACTATGAGAGCGAAGCCAAGCGCCTCATCGAAGCCGAACTCGCGTTGCCCGCCTACGAGATGATTTTGAAGGCTGCCCACACGTTCAACCTGCTCGACGCGCGCGGCGCCATTTCGGTGACGGAACGTGCGGCGTATATCGGCCGTATCCGGGCGTTGTCGCGCCTGATCGCACAGGCCTACTACGCTTCGCGCGAGAAGCTCGGCTTCCCGATGTTGAACGCCCCCGCCGCCCCAACCCAAACGCAAGCCGCATGATGAGCACCGCACAACGCACCCTGCTGGTCGAACTGCTGACCGAAGAATTGCCGCCGAAGGCGCTGGCGCGTCTGGGCGACGCGTTCGCCGACGGCATTGCCCACGGCCTGCGCGCGCGCGGCCTGACCACGGACGCCAGCGTCGTCACGCCGTACGCCACGCCGCGACGCCTGGCCGTCTCGATCTCGAATGTGCTCGAACGCGCTCCGGACGCGAGCATCCGCGCCAAGGTACTGCCGGTCTCCGTCGCCCTCGACGCTGACGGCAACCCGACGCCGCCGCTGGCGAAGAAGCTTGCCGCCATGGGCTTTGCCGACCTGCCGGTCGCCAGCCTGGAGCGCTCGATGGATGGCAAGGCCGAGGCCTTCTTCCACACCTACACGGCGGCGGGCGCCCAACTGGGCGACGCGCTGCAAGGGGCGCTCAACGAGACGCTGGGCAAACTGCCGATCCCGAAGGTCATGAGCTACCAGCGTCCGGACGGCGAGACGGTGCAATTCGTGCGCCCGGTGCACGGCCTGATCGCGCTGCATGGCGACACCGTCGTGCCCGCCACGGCGATCGGCCTCGCCTCGGGCAACAAGACACTGGGACATCGCTTCCTGTCGAACGGCGAAGTCGTCGTCGCGCATGCCGACGCTTACGCCTCCACCCTCGCCTCCGAAGGCAAGGTGCTAGCCGGTTTCGCCGATCGCCGCGATGCGATTAGCGCGCAGTTGCTTGACGCGGCGGGCAACGATCATGTGATCATGCCCGACGCACTGCTCGACGAAGTGACCGCTCTCGTCGAATGGCCGGCGGTCTACGCCTGCCACTTCGAAGAGGAATTTCTCGCGGTGCCGCAGGAATGTCTGATTCTCACGATGCAGACGAACCAGAAGTACTTCGCGCTCACCGACAAGCCGCTCGCCGAGGGCGGCCGTCTGACGAACCGGTTCCTGATCGTCTCCAACATTGCGACCGACACGCCCGAACAGATCGTCACGGGCAACGAGCGCGTGGTGCGCCCGCGCCTCGCGGATGCGAAGTTCTTCTTCGAGCAGGACAAGAAGAAGCCGCTCGCGGACCGTGTGCCGCAGCTCGCGAACGTCGTTTATCACAACAAGCTGGGCTCGCAGTTCGAGCGTACGCAACGTCTGGTGCGACTGGCCGGTGCCATTGCGCAGATGATCCGTGGCGCGGACCAGAACGCCGTGGCGATGGCCGAGCGCGGCGCCCTGCTGGCCAAGGCCGATCTGCTGACCGATATGGTCGGTGAGTTTCCGGAACTGCAAGGCACGATGGGCACGTATTACGCGCGTCACGACGGCGAAGCCGAAGACGTCGCGCGCGCCTGCTCGGAACATTATCAGCCGCGCTTCGCGGGCGATGCCCTGCCCGCGAGCGACACGGGTCTCTTCGTGGCGCTGGCCGACAAGCTCGAGACGCTCGTCGGCATCTGGGGCATCGGCCTGCAACCGACCGGGGAGAAAGACCCGTTCGCGCTGCGCCGCCATGCGCTGGGGATCGCGCGTATGCTCGTCGAGCGGCGCCTGCCGGTCATGCTGTCGGACTTGCTGAACGTGACGTACCGGCAATTTACGTCGGGTGTCGCCAGCGACGCGTACCTGAACGACGTCTACCAGTTCGTGCTCGATCGCCTGCGTGGCTATTTGCGCGAGCGTGGCTACGCCGCCAACGAGATCGAGGCGGTTCTGGTATCCCCGTCGATCTACCTGAACCTGAGCGATGTAATCGAGCGCCTGGAGGCCGTGCGTACGTTCTCGGCGCTGCCGCAAGCCGACGCGCTTGCCGCGGCAAACAAACGCATCGGCAACATCCTCAAGAAGACGGCGCCGCCGCCCGAGGGCGTCATCAAGGCGTCGCTGCTGATCGAGCCGGCCGAGAAGGCGCTCGCCGCCGCACTGGACAAGGTCACCCCCGTGGTGGATGAAAAGTTCAGGGCGCACGAGTATGCACAAGCGCTGTCGGCGTTGGCCGACCTGCGCGATGCGGTCGACGCGTTCTTCAACGACGTGATGGTGATGGCCGACGACGAGGCACTGCGCAACAATCGCCTCGCCCTGCTCAGCCATCTGCATCTGAAGATGAACCTCGTGGCCGATCTCTCGAAGCTCGCCGCTTGATCGCGGCCTAATGTCCCGGAAGCCCGTTCGTCATGGATTCGCGTAAAGACCGCACCCCCGGCCCCGCCGCCCGCAAGCTCGTGATTCTGGACCGTGACGGCGTCATCAACGCCGACTCGGACCAGTTCATCAAGTCGACGGATGAGTGGGTACCGTTGCCCGGCAGTCTGGAGGCCATCGGCCGCCTGAATCAGGCCAGCTACCGGGTCGTCGTGGCGACGAACCAGTCAGGCGTGGGGCGCGGGCTGTTCGACATGGCGACGCTCGGTGCCATGCACACGAAGATGTCGAAGCTGGCCGTCGCCGCCGGCGGCCGCATCGACGCCGTGTTCTTCTGCCCGCACACCGCCGCCGACGCCTGCGACTGCCGCAAGCCGCGGCCCGGTCTGTTTCAGGAAATCGCGCGCCGCTACGAGGTCGACCTGACCGGCGTGCCGGCCGTGGGCGATTCGCTGCGCGATTTGCAGGCGGCGGCGGCGGTCGGCGCACGCCCGCATCTGGTGCTGACCGGCAAGGGCAAAAAGACGCTCGCCGCAGGTAATCTGCCCGAAGGCACGCGTGTGCATGACAGCCTGCAGGCGTTTGTGAACGACCTGCTCGCCGAAGAGGACGCCAAGAGCGCGTGAGCGGCGCGGCGCTTGCCCGCCACATTACTCAGGACGCGCATCGGCGCGCGTAGGACAATCGCTCCGGCACCCTATTTCAGGCCAAGATCCGATGTTGCAACTTCGTTCCATTATCTTCTTCATCTTCCAGATCGTCTGGACGATTCCGTACGCCATCGCGTGCATCGTCTCCTTCCCGTTCCTCTCGCGCGTGCAACGCTATTGGGTCGCGGCGGGCTGGTGCAAGGTGGTCATCTGGGTGGGCGACAAGCTGTGTGGCATGCGCTACCGGGTCATCGGCTGGGAGAATCTGCCCGATACCCCCGCGGTCCTGCTGTCGAAGCATCAGTCGGCCTGGGAGACCATTGCGCTGCCGGCGCTCATGCCGCGCCCGCTGTGTTTCGTGTTCAAGCGCGAGCTGCTCTACGTGCCATTCTTCGGCTGGACGCTGGGCCTGCTCAGCATGATTCACATCAATCGCAGCAAAGGCACCGATGCGTTTCAGTCGGTCGTTGCGCAGGGTCGCGAGCGCCTGGCCCAAGGATCGTGGATCATCATGTTCCCGGAAGGCACACGCACGAAGACTGGCTCGCGCAACAAGTACAAGTCGGGCGGCGCGCGCCTCGCAACGGCGACCGGCGCCCCTGTCGTGCCCATCGCGCACAATGCCGGGCGCGTCTGGCCGCGCAACACGTTCATGAAAAAGCCCGGGGAAGTGATCGTGTCGATCGGGCCGGTCATCGAGACGGCGGGCCGCACGGCCGAGGCCGTCAACGCCGACGTGACCGAATGGATCGAGCGCGAAATGGTGCGCATCGACCCGAGTGCCTATACGGCAAAGCCGGCGAAGACCGCGTCCCAATCGACGGATTCACCCGCTTCGTCGGACAAGCCCGACACCACGCCACGGACCTGACGCTATCTCCCGGAACCGTCTCATGTCGAAAGTCCAATCCGCTATGCGCGACACTCGCTCCCGGCATGAGACACCTGTTCCCCAGATGGAACTCGATCTGTTCGGCAACCCGGCGGCCGAAGCGAATGGGGTGGCCACGGACGTGCCAGGCCCTTCCGTAACACAGAGTCCCTCGGCAAGCGACACGAGCACACGCCACGAGCCCACGGCGGCGGCCCCGGGTCCGCGTCGCCTGCCCGCCGCCGGCGAGCGGGTGATCGTGCTCGACGGCCATGCCATCTACTACCGGTTCAAGCGCTCGTCACGACGCACCATCGGGTTCATGATCGACGAATCGGGACTGGCCGTCACGGCCCCGCGCTGGGTCACGCTCGCGGACGTCGAAGCCGCCGTGGTCGAGAAAAAGCGCTGGATCTTCAACAAGATCGCCGAATTTCGCGATCGCGCCGCGCGTCGAGTGATTCCGCGTGTGATCTGGGCCGACGCCACCACGCTGCCGTTCCTCGGCCACACGCTGACGATTCGGCTCGGCGCGAGCGCTCGCGCTGCACAGTACGACATCCATACGCATACGTTGTGGCTCGATTTGCCGCCGCAAGCCGCGCCGGAGCAGATGCGCGACCGCGTGCAGGGCTGGCTGCAGCAGGAGGCCCGCAAACTTTTTACGACGCGGTTGGAAGTCTATGGCGAGCGCCTCGGCGTGCGTCATTCGGCGCTGGGGCTGTCATCGGCCACCACGCGATGGGGCAGTTGCAGCGCTGACGGGCGTATCCGCTTGAACTGGCGGCTGATTCACTTCCCGCTGGGCGTAATCGATTACGTGGTCGCGCACGAACTGGCACATCTGAAGGAGATGAACCACGGGCCTCGTTTCTGGCAAGCCGTGGCGTCGATCTTCCCGGAGTTCGAGTCGGCGCGCGATACGCTCAAGTCGCATGCGCCCGAGTGGCTACCGGAATTCTGACCGCACGGTCGCGTCTGATCGTTAGCATGGCTCAACGCTGCGTGAATGCAGCTCATTTTCATGCGCGCGGGTACAATCGAGTTCTCGTTGTCCCCATCGGTTAAAAACACCATGCGAATGCTCCATACCATGCTGCGCGTCGGCGACCTGCAGCGCTCGATCGATTTCTACACGCGTGTGCTTGGCATGCAACTGCTGCGTCAGAGCGAGAATCCCGAGTACAAGTACACGTTGGCTTTTGTCGGCTATGGCGCCGAGTCGGAACACACGGTGCTTGAACTGACCTACAACTGGGGGGTGGAGAAGTACGAAATCGGCACCGCGTTCGGCCATCTGGCGATCGAAGTCGACGACGCCTACGTCGCCTGCGACACGATCCGTGCGGCCGGTGGCAAGGTCAGCCGCGAAGCCGGGCCCGTCAAGGGCGGCACCACGGTCATCGCCTTCGTCGAAGATCCGGATGGCTACAAGATCGAATTGATCCAGAAGCATTCGGCCAAGGGCGGCTTGTAAAGCCCGCCAATCCGCGCGCCATGCGGTAACGGCCGCCCATTTGCGGTGGCCGTTACCCGGATGACACAACAGCGTGCCGGCCACCTCCGTGCAGACCGGCCCGACGCGTCAGAACTCCACCATCGCAAAGTCCTCCTTGCCCACGTCGCACAACGGGCAACGCCAGTCCTCCGGCACATCTTCCCAGCGGGTTCCGAGAGCAATGCCGTCGTCCGGACAGCCGAGCGCTTCGTCGTAAATCCAGCCACAGATCACACAGACCCATTGGCGGTAGGTCGGCGCCGTGTCGCCGGACACGACGGGCGTAGCACCGTCGCGCTGTGTCGTTTCGGTCTTCTGCGGTGCCGCCGGATCCAACAGAGGGAACACGAGCGGCGATTCGGTGCCCGAGGCAACGGGTTCTCGCCGGCTCAAATGCGATTGGAGCGCGGCGAGCAGTGCTTGCGCCTCGTCGCGAGTGAGATCGATCCAGTACGGATCGCCAGCCCCGTCGTTGAGTCGTGACGGGGAGAACTGAAGTTCGACGGCGGAGCCTTTTTTGTACATGCGCAATAGTGCGGAAAATGACGGCGGAGGCAGGCACCACGGCCCGCGCGGAGCATTGTATCGCCACGGCTATGTGCAATAAACCCGTGGAATAGGGAAACATAATGTCGCGAGACGAAACAATGCGTCCCGGATTACCCCTGTTGCCTGCACCAGAATGATGCCCGTGCGACCGGGATCGGAGACAATGAGCCACACAGCGTATCGGGCTCACGATACGTCGCCATCCGAACCAATTTCATGAAAACCACTCCGCGTCCGATCGATGCCGCCGCGCTCGCCATCATGTTTGGCCTATGTGCGGTTTGGGGCGGCCAGCAGGTCGCCGTCAAACTGGCCGTGCCTGTCGTGCCTCCCGTGCTGCAAGCCGGCCTGCGCTCGCTGATCGCGACCGTGCTTGTCGGCGGCTGGATGCTGTGGCGCCGTCAGAAGCTCTTCACCGGCGACGGCACCTTGCCGGCGGGCCTCCTTGCGGGCTTGCTCTTCTCGCTGGAATTCCTCTGCATCTTCGTCGGCCTGACGCACACGACGGCCTCGCGCATGGCCGTCTTCCTGTACTCGGCCCCCTGCTTTACCGCCATGGGCCTTCACTGGACGGTGCCGAGCGAACGGCTGCGACCGATGCAATGGCTTGGCATGGCCGTCGCCTTCTGCGGCATCGTGGTGGCGTTCTCCGACGGCAGCGGTTCTGACCTCGCGAAAACGTGGCCCGGCGACCTGCTCGGCCTCCTCGCCGGCGTGTTCTGGGGAATGACGACGGTGATCGTCCGGGCGTCACGCCTGGCGAGCGCCGCACCGTCGAAGACGCTGCTTTACCAACTCGCCGTCTCGGCCGTGTTGCTGTGCGCACTGGCACTGGGCACAGGGAGCGTGCACGTCGGCCCGATGACGGCCACGACATGGGTCAGCCTCGCCTATCAGTCCATTGGCGTGGCGTTTGCCAGTTACCTGATCTGGTTCGGGATGCTGACGCGCTACAGCGCCGCCCGCCTCGCGTCGTTCTCGTTCCTGAGCCCGCTCTTCGGCGTAACGTTCGGCGTGCTGGTGCTGGGCGAATCGGTCGGCTGGCGCTTCGCGGGCGCCGTCGTGCTCGTGTTCGCCGGGATCAGCCTGGTGAACCGGCGCCACTGATGGCACGCGAGAGGTTCACGTATTCGCCGACCGGAACGTCCTCGGCGCGGCGCGTGAGATCGAATCCCAGCGCATCGAAATCGACACGATCGCGGTAACTGTGCAGCGTGTTGCGCAGCATCTTGCGGCGCTGCGAGAACGCCTGCGCCACCACCGCGCCGAACACGTCCAGATCGACCTGCGGCAGATCGGCCACGGCACGCGGAATCATCCGCACCACGGCCGAGTCGACCTTCGGCGGCGGATTGAACGCCTGCGGTGGTACGTCGAGCACCTTGTCCATCCAGTAGCGATACTGAAGCATGACCGAGAGCCGGCTATAGTTGCTCGACCCCGCGGGCGCGACCATGCGCTCGACAACCTCGTCCTGCAGCATGAAGTGCTGATCGCGCACGAGCGCAGCGTAGCGCATCAGATGGAAAAGCAGCGGACTGGAGATGTTGTACGGCAAGTTGCCGACGATGCGCAGCGGGGCTTCGTCGCGTCGATCCGCCGGAACAAGCGATCCAAAGTCGAAGTCGAGCGCGTCGCCCGCATGCACGCTCACGCGCTCACCGAACTTGCGCGTCAGGCGCGCAACCAGGTCGCGATCGAGTTCGACCACATGCAAATGCGCGAGCCACTCCGTGAGCGGCGTCGTCAGCGCACCCAGCCCCGGCCCGATCTCGACCATCAGGTCGTCGGTGCGCGGCGAGATCGCGCCCACGATCGCGTCGATCACGCCCATGTCGACGAGAAAATTCTGACCAAAACGTTTGCGCGCCACGTGGCCCTGTTGGACGCCCGTGCGCTTCGATGCGCTACTCATGTGAAATTCCTTATGAACGCGGTTTTGCGGCGTGCGGATCGCCGCTCGCGCCTGCGGTCAATGATGCGTGTATCGCGGCATTGGCTGCCATGGTGGCGGCCGTACGCAAGGCTTCAAGCAGGCTGCCGCTCTCGGCTTGCCCGGTGCCGGCGAGATCGAGGGCCGTGCCGTGATCGACCGACGTGCGGATGATCGGCAGGCCGAGCGTGATGTTCACGCCTGCGCCAAAGCTCGCGTACTTGAGCACCGGCAGTCCCTGGTCGTGGTACATCGCGAGAACCGCATCGGCCCCTTCGAGGTGGCGTGGCTGGAAGAGTGTATCGGCGGGATACGGGCCGCGGGCGTCGATGCCGGCGGCGCGCGCGTCGTCGAGGGCCGGCGTGATGACGTCGATTTCCTCGCGGCCGAGGTAACCCGATTCCCCCGCATGCGGGTTGAGACCCGTGACGAGAATGCGCGGACGCGTCACGCCGAAATGACGCATCAGATCCTGATTGAGGATGACGAGCGTTTGCAGCAGATCGTCGCGACGAATCGCACCCGGCACTTGCGCGAGCGGCAGATGCGTCGTCGCCAGCGCCACGCGCAGTCCACCGCCGGCCAGCATCATCACGACACGCGGCGTGCCGGTGCGCTCGGCCAGGTACTCGGTGTGGCCGGTGAAGGCCACGCCACAGTCGTTGATCGTGCTCTTCTGTAGCGGTGCCGTGACAATGGCGTCATAGGCGCCGGCCAGCGCACCATCGATGGCATCGTCGAGCAGGGCCAGCACGTAACGGCCATTGGCGGCGTCCAGCTTCCCTGGCTGTGCCGTGACGGCAAGTGGATGATGCACGACGCGCACGCGAGCACTGGCCAGCAATGCCTGCCATGCGTCGCCGAGCCCCACGGCCTGCGCGCGTGCCGCGAGCAGCGACGCATCGCCGAGCACGGCGAACTGGCAACGGAGAAGGGGGGCGTTGACGCTGATGTCGGTGGCACCTTCCGTGGGGGACAGGCACTTCACAAGTGCCTGCACCGTCAGCTCCGGCCCGACGCCCGCCGGTTCACCCGTGGTGATGGCGAGGACGAAGGACCGGTCGGAAGTCATGCCTGGGACGAGAGAGAAAGGAGAGGGGGACTGAAATGTCTCACACGCCGCTTACTGTTGCGCGTTATTGAGACGATAGTCGACGTAAGCACTGTCGCGCAGTTGCTGCAACCAGTCGCGGTACTGCTGCTCGGCCTTGCGGCCACGCAGTTCCTGCATGGCGACATTGCGCTCCTGATCGCCCGAGACCTGCGTCTCGCGATGACCCAGCACTTGAATCAGGTGATAGCCATACTCCGAGCGCACCGGGTCGCTGATCTGGCCGTCCTTGAGTTCGGACATGGCGCGCTCGAACGCCGGTACGGTCTCGCCCGGCGAGATCCAGCCAAGATCACCGCCCTGCGATGCCGAACCGTCCGCCGAGAACTGTCGCGCAAAGTCGGCGAAATCGCCCTTGCCCGCTTCGATCTTGGCCTTGATATCGAGCAGCTTTTGACGCGCCTGCGCTTCCGACACACCATCGCCCACCCGGATCAGGATGTGACGCGCATGGATCTGCGGCACGGTCATGCCCTGCTCACCGCCCTGCTTGCGGGTCTCGACCAACTTGATGACGTGGAAACCGTTGTTGCTGCGAAGCACCTGCGGAACCACCGTCCCTGGCTGCAGCTTCTGAATCTGGCTCAGGTACAGATCGGGAATGCGTTCGGGAATGCGAAAGCCCATGTCGCCACCGCTCGCGGCATCGGAGGCGTCTGAATACTGCTTGGCAAGCGCGGCGAAATCTCCGCCGGCTTTCGCCTTGTCCAGCGCTTCGTCCGCCTTCTTCTGCGCCGCGCTGACCTGGTCGGGCGAAGCGCCCTCGGGCAGCTTCACGAGGATTTCGCTCAGACGGTACTCGGTCTCGGACGGCGTCGCCGTGGCGCCGCGCTGTGCGGCGAGGAAGGTGTTGACTTCCGAATCGCTGACCTGCACCTGGCTGTCGACTTCGCGATCGCGCAGGCGTGCCATCACGATCTGTTCGCGCACTTCCTTGCGGAAGGCATCCCATGGCACACCGGCCTGCGACAGTCTCGCCTTGTACTGATCGATGCTCAGATGGTTGTCGGCGGCGATGCGTTGCAGGGCCTGCTCGACGTCGGCGTCCTTCACGACGATGCCGTCTTCCTTCGCGCGTTGAAGCTGCACTTGCGTGACGATCAATTGCTCGAGCACCTGGCGCTGCAGCAGATCGGCGTCCGGAATCGGGCGCTTGGCGAGCACGAGCTGGTGCTTGGCCTCCTCGATACGCGCGTCGAGTTCCTTCCGGGTGATCACGCTGTCGTTGACCACGGCCACGATGGAATCGACCGCGCGCACGGACGATGCAGGCGTTCCCGCGACACGGCTACCCACCGGCGCCGGCTGGGCCACCGCCACCCCGGCGGCGAGACACAGGCTCGCCAGCAGCGAGGCACGCTTCACAAACATGTCATTCATAGTTGCTGAATCGAGAAGGAATCTGGTTCGTCGGCGGCGCCTGATAACCCGGCACCCCGACCTTGAAGGCTTCTGTGGCGCTGCTGCCGGACTTCGTCAAGCCTTTTAGCTCCAACTGCGCGAAGATACGCGAAGTTGTCGTGGTGGCATTGGTCGCATAGCGCTGGAGCCCCACCCGGAAGGCCCAGCAGTCGGCATCATACTCGAAACCCGCCAGGGCATCGATGAAGGTCTTGTCGGTAATGCTGTAGTTCAGGCGCCCCACAACGCCCAACCGCGGTGTGATCGGCCACTGACCGGAAAGTTCGACCTGATTGATCGGCGTGACGGTCAATGCGGTCTGTCCCACGACCGGCACAGGATTTCGGAGGTAGCGGTAATACACGTTGAACACCCGTCGCTCCCCCGGGCGCCATGTCACGCCGACATCCGAGCGGTTGAACTGCGACGTGCTCGGGCTGTATTGCACGGCGGTGCTGAACGTGATGTTTCGGTAAAGCAATGCCGAACCACCGACCAGAAAATCGGATATGCCGGCGTCTTCCGGCGTGCCGCCCGGCATCGTCACGAGCGAGCGCGTGAAGTTGTAGCGCTGCGCGTACCAGACACGGCCTCGCTCCACCCCCGACTCCGCATCGATCAGGCGCGAGGTCAGCGCCGCCGTCACGCGATTGGCATCCTGAATCCGGTCGACGCCGATGAACGAGTTCTCGCTGAAGATTTCTGCCAGGTTGAAGTCGGAAACCGCACTGTCGAAAATCGGAATGGAACTCTGATTTCGATACGGCGTGTAGACGTAGAACAGGCGCGGCTCCAGCGTCTGCCGCATCGCCGAGCCGAACAGGTTCAGCGGGCGTTCAAACGTCAGTCCGGTATCGAGGCTGAGTGTCGGCACCGTGCGCGTGATCGACGACTGCATCGTCGAGCCGTTCGCATAATCGATGTTGTACGCGGCCGCGTTGAAGATGACCTTCGGCACGATAAAGTAGCCGGGCGTCAGGATCGGGTAGCTCAACGTAGGCTGCGCGTAAATGCGCTCGCCATTCGGCTGCCCCGTCGACGATGCAATCTGGAACCGGTTGTACTTGATCGGCATCGTGAAATCGAAGCCGTGGAAGTCCAGCTTGTTGTAAGTCGCCGACAGTTCCGGCACCGACTCATACTGCGGCGCGGTCGGCGCGAGCGTCTGATACTTCAGCACTCGGGCGAGGAACGACCAATTGCCGTACCCCCACGTCAACCCGGCTTCGCGGTTGTAGACGCGCTGCACACCGGTCTGGAAGTTGGTGCCCGCACCAAAATCGTCCGGATAAGTGTCGTCCGAGACCTTCGTGAAGTTCACGTAGCCATTCACGCCATAGCCGAGCGACTGGCTATGCTGCCATGTGAACGTGTAACGAGCGTCGCCCGTGATTCGGTCCTTCGGCAGGTATTCGAGATGGAACAACCCTGCGTACGTCGGCTCGAGGTAGCGGAAATCGCCGTTGAGCATCACACCGCGCTTGGTCATGAAGCGGGGGGTGAGCGTCAGGTCACGGTTCGGCGCGATATTGAAGTAATACGGCGTCGCCAGCTCGAAGCCGGTGCGGCTCGACTGAGTGAAGGTCGGCGCCAGGAAGCCCGAGCGACGCTCGTTCGACGTCGGGAACGACAGATACGGGCTGGCGAGAATCGGCACGCCCTGGAAAAACAGGATGCCGTTGTACGCCGTGCCTTCCTGCTGCTCCTGATCGAACTCGAACTCGGACGCCTTGATGTACCAGGCCGGCGTCTTGCCGTCGTCCGTGCACGCGCAGGCGGAATACGTGCCGCGCTGCAGGGTCACCACGTTGCTCGCCTCGACGTCCGCGCGCTCCGACTTTCCGCCCCCGCCCGTCACGAGCTTGTAGGTCGGCGTCAGCATATAGCCGTCGCCCGCACCGGTGTACATATGCGCCTCGGGGCCGAGGAACAGATTGCCCCCTTGCGATAGGCGCGCATTGCCACGCGCCACGACCTCGTCAGAGTCCTGATCGTACGTGAGGCGATCGCCCTTCACGAACGAACGGTACTTGCGCGCCTCGGCGTCGCCATCGACGGTCGCATCCACGTTGGTCCGGCCGGTGAGGTGCATGCCGCGCACATACATCGGCACGTCGTCTCCGGCACCCAACGGGTTGTCGACGAGCGCCGGCACCGTGCGCAATACCAACCCGTCGCTCTTGGCAATATCGGGAGGGGGGGCTTCCTGCGCACCGGCGAGCGAACACCACACCCCCGGCAGGGAGAGCAGGAGGGCCAGTGGCTTTCGGCGCGCGCGCATCAGGCGCCGCAGCGAAGAAACATCATTCGTATGGACTTGTTTATCCGGCATGTACGCAAACAGCGTGACAATCGAGGCGCCGCTTGCAGGCAGCCAATCCCGCCTGTCTGCACGGCGTTGCCGGGACATTCGGGACGGTCGATCGAGGTCGAGAAACAGGGCGTCTGGAAAACATGATCGGGTATTATATGGCAAGACGTTTACGACCCCCATCATGACCGCACATCCCGCCGCCTCCGCGAGTGTTTCCGACGCTTCCCACGCGCTCTCCAACACCACCGATTCTCGCCTGCAAGCCCTCGGCCACTGGCTCGCCAGCATCGCCGAACCATTCGCGCTGGATATGGCGCAGTGGGCGCCGGCCTCCGCGGACGCCAGTTTCCGGCGCTACTTCCGTATCGGCAGCCACGATCCTGCGCATCCGAGCCTGATCGTGATGGATGCGCCGCCGCCGCAGGAGGATTGCCGTCCGTTCGTGCACGTCGCCCAATTGCTCGCCGACGCGGGCCTGCAGGCGCCGAAGGTGCTCGCCGAAGATCTCGCGCAGGGTTTCCTGCTGCTCACGGACCTCGGGCGCGAGACGTATCTCGACGTCATCACCGAGGACAATGCCCGCCCGCTCATGCGCGCCGCGCTCGATGCGCTGATCGTCTGGCAGAGGCAGTCCCGCCCGAACGTGCTGCCCGCCTACGACACGGCGCTGCTCCAACGCGAACTCGATCTGTTCCCGGACTGGTACGTTGGCAAGCACCTGAAGGTGACGCTGAGCGCGGACCAACGGGCGACGCTCGACCGCGTCAATCAGTTGCTCATCGACAATGCGCTCGCGCAGCCCAAGGTGTTCGTGCACCGCGATTACATGCCGCGCAATCTGATGCCGGGCCTGCCGGGCACCACGGGCCCCGGCATTCTCGACTTCCAGGACGCCGTCTACGGACCGCTCACGTACGACGTGATCTCGCTGATGCGCGACGCCTTCCTCAGTTGGGACGAGGAGCGTCAGCTCGACTGGCTGGCGTATTACTGGGAACGCGCCCGCAAGGCCGGCCTGCCGGTCGACGCCGACTTCGGCGAGTTTTACCGTCAGGCGGAATGGATGGGGCTGCAGCGTCATCTGAAGGTGCTCGGTATTTTCGCGCGCATCAACTATCGTGACGGCAAGCCGCGCTATCTGGCCGACACGCCGCGCTTCCTCGGCTACGCGCGCAAGGTCGCCGACCGCTACGCGCCGCTCCGCCCGCTCGCCCAGTTGCTCGATGCACTGACCGGCCAGCGCACGGATGTCGGTTACACGTTCTGAGGCGCACCGCATGTCCGCAATGAAGGCGATGATCTTCGCGGCCGGGCGCGGCGAGCGCATGCGCCCGCTCACCGACGCCACACCGAAGCCGCTGCTCGGTGTCGGCGGCAAGCCGATCATCGTCTGGCAGATCGAAGCGCTGGCGCGCGCGGGGTTCACCGACATCGTCATCAATCACGCGTGGCTGGGCGCGCAGATCGAAGCTGCGCTCGGCGACGGCAGCGCATTTGGCGTTCGGCTTGCCTACTCGGCCGAGCGCGAAGCCCTGGAAACCGCCGGCGGAATCGCCTGCGCACGCCCGTTGCTCGAAGGCGCCGGCGATGTGTTCCTGGCGATCGCCGGTGATATTTTCACCTCGTTCGACTACGCGGCGTTGCGCCCTCATGCGGCACGCATGGCCGCGCAGCCTGCGCCCGGCATGCACCTGGTGATGGTGCCGAACCCACCGTTTCATCCGAAAGGTGACTTCGCCCTCGATCCGGGTGGCCAACTGCATCTCCCCGAGGCCGCCCCGCCAACGGCCCAGGCGCTGACGTTCGGCAGCATCGCGCTGTACGACCTCCGGCTCTTTGCCGACATCGCCTCGGGCACGCGCATGGCGCTCACGCCGCTGTACCAGCGCTCGATCGCCGCCGGGCGCGTCAGCGGCGAACGTTTCGATGGCCTGTGGGAAAACGTTGGCACCCCGGCACAACTCGCTGCCTTGAATGCCGACGTGCAGGCCCGGCACAACCGCCCACCCGGCAGTAGAATCGCCTGACAACGTATTCAATCGACCGAACCCACCGAAATGGAGCCCGCGATGACTGATTCTCCGTACCGCGCCCGCCGCGAGCGCGTCATCGAACAGATGCGCAAGGCCGGTGGCGGTGTCGCCATCCTGCCGACGGCGCCGGAAGTGCCGCGCAACCGCGACAGCGACTACCCTTATCGTCACGACAGTTATTTCTATTACCTGTCAGGCTTCACGGAGCCCGATGCGGTCGTGGTGCTCGACAGCCGCACGGGTCATTCCATCCTGTTCTGCCGCGCGAAGAACGAAGAACGCGAGATCTGGGACGGCTATCGCTACGGCCCGGAAGCCGCGCGCGAGACCTTCGGCTTCGACGCCGCCTACCCCATCGACGAGATCGATACGCGCGTGCCGCAACTGCTGGCCGACGCGCCGGCGCTGTTCTATGCGCTCGGCGCTTCGGCGCAGCAGGATCGCCAGGTCCGTCACTGGCTGAGCGCCGTGCGGGCGCAAGGACGCACGGGCGTGTCGGCACCGTCCGTCGCACGCGATATCCGCGCGATCCTCGACGAGATGCGTCTGGTCAAGGACCCGGTTGAAATCGACATCATGGCGCGCGCAGGCAAGATTTCGGCAGAAGCCCATGTGCGCGCGATGAAAGCGTCGCGCCCGGGGCTGCGTGAATATCATCTCGAAGCCGAGTTGCTGTACGAATTCCGCCGCAACGGCTCGCAGTTCCCCGCTTACGGTTCGATTGTCGCCACCGGCGCCAATGCCACGGTGCTGCACTATCGCGCAGGCGACGCCAAGCTGCGTGACGGCGATCTGTGCCTGATCGATGCCGCTTGCGAACTCGATGGCTACGCGTCGGATATCACCCGCACGTTCCCGGTCAACGGCAAGTTCACCGCGGCGCAGCGCGAGCTGTACGACATCGTGCTCGCCTCGCAACAGGCCGCCATCGACGTCACGCGCGCAGGCGCGCGCTTCGACGCCCCCCACGACGCCGCCGTGCGCGTGCTTGCCCAGGGCATGCTCGACACGGGCCTGCTCAAGCGCGATGCGGTGGGCGGCCTCGACGACGTGATCGCCAACAAGTCGTTCAGCCGCTTCTACATGCACCGCACGGGGCACTGGATCGGCATGGACGTCCACGATTGCGGCGAGTACCGCGAAGACGGTCCGAACGGCGAACGTCCGTGGCGCACACTGGCCGCGAACATGGTGACGACCATCGAGCCGGGCATCTACGTGCGTCCCGCGCCGGACATCGACGAGCGTTACTGGAACATCGGCATTCGCATCGAGGACGATGCGGTCGTGACCGCCGACGGCTGCACGCTGCTCACGCGCGACGTGCCCGTGGATGCCGACGAGATCGAAGCGCTGATGCGTGGCTGATGACTGACGTTCAGGCTCCCGCGGCTTCCACACACGCGTCCCACGCGGTGGGCGACGCTCGCGCGCGTCGGTTCGATCTGGCGATCGTTGGCGCAGGCCCGGTCGGCACGGTGCTCGCGCTTGTGCTCGCGCAGCGCGCGCCGCAGCTACGGATCGCGCTGGTGGATGCGCGCGGCGCGCAGGTCGGGTACGACGACCCTCGCACGCTCGCGCTCTCGCATGGCAGCCGTGAGATTCTTGCGCGCGCCGGCGTCTGGCCGCACAACGCGGCCGGTCTCGACAGCACACCGATTCAACATATTCACGTCTCGCAAGCGCGGCGCTTCGGCAGCACTGAAATTGATTATCTCGATCACGGCGTCCCCGCACTCGGTTACGTGGTGCGATACGGCGCCCTGATGCGCGCACTGGACACCGCCATGTCGCGCGTTCCCGCCCACGTCGAGCACGCGCCGCCGCCAGCGTCCGTCTCGCCGGAGGGGTCCGACGCGTTGCCCGCACCGGATCGACCGGGTCTGCATCACTTCCGCCCGTACCGAGCCATTGCCCTGAGCCAGGACGCACAGCAGGTCACGATGACCCTCGGCACGTCCGTCGACGATCGCGCGCAAACGCTGCACGCCGCGCTCGCCGTCAATGCCGAAGGGGGGTTGTTCGAGCGGCAGATGGCGCGCCCTCGCGCGCGCGACTACGGCCAGACCGCACTCGTCGGGTTCGTCACCTGTGAGCGGCCCCGCATCGGCTGGGCATGGGAGCGCTTCACGCCGGAAGGCCCGTTGGCCCTGCTGCCGCAGGAAAACGGCTACGCGTTGGTGTGGTGCTGCCCGCACGCCGAGGCGAAACGTCGGCGCGAACTGGGCGACGCCCAGTTCCTGAGCGAGCTGCACGCCGCCTTCGGCGACCGCATGGGCCGCTTCACCTCGATTGTCGGCCGTGCAGGTTTCCCGTTGGGCCTCAACGCGCTCGGCCAGGTCGTCGACGGCCGGATCGCCGCCATCGGCAACGCCGCGCAAACGCTCCACCCGGTGGCGGGACAAGGCCTGAACCTCGGCCTGCGCGACGCCTTCGACCTGGCCGACGCTCTCGTTCGCGACATTCGCGGCGGCGCCCCGCACCACGGCGTGCCGGGCCCGGCGGCCCTCACCGCCTTCGCCCGCCGACGCCGCGCCGACCGCGGTCTGACGATCGGCATCACCGACCTGCTGCCCCGCGTCTTCGGCATCGACGCTGCCCCTGTTGCCCTGCTGCGCAGTGTAGCCCTCGCCAGCCTCGACCTCGTTCCGCCGCTCAAATCCGCCTTCGCCCGCCAGATGATGTTCGGCCAGCGCGGCTAAGTGTGCGGCTTCCCCGGCGCGACGATCGGACCGCCTGCTCATTTTTTAGGCGACGAGAATGGGTTTTCGCAGTAAAATGCCAACTTTTTCCCGCCTTTTCCCTACATCGTGCATATCGGCCCCCACGAACTCCGCAATAACCTGTTCGTCGCCCCCATGGCGGGTGTGACGGATCGGCCGTTCCGCCAGTTGTGCAAGCGACTCGGTGCGGGTTATGCCGTCTCGGAGATGGTGGCCTCGAACGCCCAGCTCTGGAAGAGCGAGAAGACGATGCGCCGCGCCAATCACGCGGGCGAAGTCGCGCCGATCTCCGTGCAGATCGCAGGCGCCGACCCGGCCATGATGGCCGAGGCCGCCCGCTACAACGTGGAGCGCGGCGCCCAGATCATCGACATCAACATGGGTTGTCCGGCCAAGAAGGTGTGCAACGTCGCCGCCGGTTCGGCCCTGCTCCAAAACGAACCGCTCGTGGCCCGCATCGTGTCCGCCGTCGTGGGCGCCGTGGGCGATGTGGTACCGGTCACGCTGAAGATTCGCACAGGCTGGGATCGTGAGCACAAAAACGCCCTCACGGTCGCCCGTATTGCCGAAGACTGCGGCATCAGCATGCTCACGGTGCACGGGCGCACGCGCGCCGACCTGTATCACGGCGACGCGGAGTACGAGACCATCGCCGCCGTCAAGGCCGCCGCCCGCATTCCGGTCGTCGCCAACGGCGATATCGACTCGGCGCAAAAGGCCAGGCATGTGCTGGACGTCACGGGCGCCGACGCCATCATGATCGGCCGCGCCGCCCAGGGGCGTCCGTGGTTGTTCCGCGACATCGAACTGTTTCTCACGACGGGCGAGATCGCCTTGCCGCCGCGCGTCGACGAGATCCAGCAAATCATGAACGAACACCTCGAGGATCATTACGAGTTTTACGGGGAATACACCGGTGTGCGGACCGCGCGCAAACATATCGCGTGGTATTCGCGTGGCCTGCCGGGGGCAGCCACGTTCCGCCAGCGTATGAATACGCTCGACACCACGCAGGAACAGTTGGCTGCGGTCAACGAGTTTTTCGAACAGCAGAAGGCGCACTCGGACCGTCTCTGCTATGAACAAGAATCGCCGAGGGAGCTATTAGCCGCATGAGCAAAACAAACATAGAACAATGCGTGCGCGACAGTCTGGATTCGTATTTCCGCGATCTGGACGGCGCACGACCACACGATGTCTACGATATGGTCGTCTCGGTCGTCGAGAAGCCGCTGCTCGAGTTCGTGCTCGGCAAGGCCGACGGCAACCAGTCGCTCGCTGCCGAATACCTGGGGATCAACCGCAACACGCTGCGCAAGAAGTTGCAGCAGCACGGCCTGCTCTAGCCGTTGCGCGCGAACGGGAGGCCCGCTATAGACCCGCGCGCCGCCCGTCAGCCCCATCGCGGGGTGCGCCTGCGTCGATGACGTCGCATCGCGCCCGCCCCATTTGCTCAACTCGCCCGTTTTTGCCGCTTCACTACTGTCCGTCATGATTAAGCAAGCTCTCATTTCCGTCTCCGACAAGACTGGTATCGTCGACTTCGCCAAGTCGCTCGCTGCCCAGGGCGTGTCGCTCCTCTCCACTGGCGGTACCGCCAAGTTGCTGGCGCAAGCCGGCCTCAAGGTGACCGAAGTGGCCGACTACACCGGCTTCCCGGAAATGCTCGACGGGCGCGTGAAGACACTGCATCCGAAGGTTCACGGCGGCATTCTGGCCCGCCGCGACCTGCCCGAGCACATGGCCGCGCTCGCGGAGCACGACATTCCGACGATCGACCTGCTCGTGGTGAACCTGTACCCGTTCGTGCAGACCATCGCGCGCGATGACTGCTCGCTCGAAGACGCCATCGAGAACATCGACATCGGCGGCCCGACGATGCTGCGCTCGGCCGCGAAGAACCATCGCGACGTCACCGTGATCGTCGATCCGGCCGACTACGCCGTGGTGCTCGACGAAATGAAGGCGAACGGCAACACGGTCGGCTACGCCACGAACTTCCGTCTGGCCACGAAGGTGTTCGCTCACACGGCCCAGTACGACGGCGCGATCACGAACTACCTCACGAGCCTGGGCGAGTCGCTGCGTCACACCGAGCGCTCCGCCTACCCGGCCACGCTGAATCTCGCGTACACGAAGGTGCAGGACATGCGCTACGGCGAGAACCCGCATCAGAGCGCCGCGTTCTATCGCGACATCGTCACGCCGGAAGGCTCGCTGGCGAACTATCGCCAGCTCCAGGGCAAGGAACTGTCGTACAACAACATCGCCGACGCCGATGCCGCGTGGGAATGCGTGAAGACGTTCGACGCGCCGGCCTGCGTCATCATCAAGCACGCCAATCCTTGCGGCGTGGCCGTGGCCGCATCGCCGGTCGACGCCTACGCCAAGGCATTCCAGACCGATCCGACGTCGGCCTTCGGCGGCATCATCGCGTTCAATCGCGAAGTCGACGAAGCGGCCGCGCAAGCGGTCGCCAAGCAGTTCGTGGAAGTGCTGCTCGCGCCGTCGTTCACCGACGCCGCCAAGCAAGTCTTTGCGGCCAAGCAGAATGTGCGTCTTCTCGAAGTGCCGCTCGGCAACGGCGTGAATCAGTACGATTTCAAGCGTGTGGGCGGTGGCCTGCTGGTGCAGTCGCCGGATGCGAAGAACGTGGCCCCGCATGAACTGCGCGTGGTGACGAAGCGTCATCCGACGCCGAAGGAAATGGAAGACCTGCTCTTCGCCTGGCGCGTGGCCAAGTACGTCAAGTCGAACGCCATCGTGTTCTGCGCCGGCGGTATGACGCTGGGCGTGGGCGCTGGTCAGATGAGCCGTGTCGACTCGGCGCGCATCGCCAGCATCAAGGCCCAGAACGCCGGCCTGTCGCTGAGCGGCTCCGCCGTGGCCTCTGACGCATTCTTCCCGTTCCGTGACGGCCTCGACGTGGTGGTCGACGCAGGCGCGACCTGCGTGATTCACCCGGGCGGTTCGATGCGCGACGACGAAGTCATCGCCGCAGCCGACGAGCGCAACGTCGCCATGCTGATGACGGGCACGCGTCACTTCCGTCACTAAGCCCTCGCCGCGATGGCCCTCGCCGGGTCATCGACAGGCGATATGAGAGGACACCCAGGATCCCCCGGGTGTCCTTTTTTTTCTCAGCCTCAGAAGTAGTGTGCGAGACCCACGGCCACACCGACCTGATTGCTGCCCGGCAGGATGCTCGCGCCATAGCCGGTCACGCCCAGATTGGAGCCGTTCTGATTGCGCGATAAACCGACTTCCGCGAACAGTTGTGTGCGTTTGGAAAGCAGATATGCCGCATTGGCCGCCAGCAAAAACGGATGTTGATTGGCCGACGTGATGTTGTTGTAGTAGATCGCCCCCGAGAGAATCACTTCGGTCACGGGCCGGTACTGCAACCCGGCGAAGATCAGTTCATTGCGGCCCGCGACGCCGGGCACGTCGCTCAGATACCACTGATATCCCACGAACGGCTTGAAGTTACCGACGGCATAGCTCGCCCCCGCCGCCACCCGCTGCGTGGTATTGCCCTGCGTCGCGACCGACGTGCCACGTTGCTGGTCGTACACCAGCGAGACGTTGAGCGGACCGTTTCCGTACCCGACCGACACGCTGTACTCCTTGCCCACACGCCACTGCCCCGGCACCTGCGCACCATTGGCAATGCTGGCGTCGTAACCCGTCGAGAACAGGCCAGCGACCTTGATGCCGTTGAAGTTGCCGGCGTACTTGATCGAGTTGTCGGCCTTGCCAACGAACTGAGCATCGAGTGCGGGCAGCGAATAGCTGTAATACGAAAGCGGATCGAGTTCAAGGAACGCATCGTAAATCAGGTTCTTCTGTCGGCCGAAAGTCAGTGCCCCCCATTGATTCTGCAAACCCACATACGCCTGGCGGCCAAACATGCGTCCGCCCTGCTGGAGCTGCCCCGAGTCGAGATTGAACCCCGCTTCGAGCTGCATGATCGCCTTGAGCCCACCGCCTAGATCTTCCGCCCCCTTGAAGCCGAAGCGATTCGCCGCCTGAGACCCGTTGCTCACGCGAAAGAGTGACGACTTGCTGCCGTTCGCGCCAGCGGCTGCGTTACTGAGGTATTCCAGACTGTTGTCCAGAATGCCGTAGATCTGCAGCCCATCCGCTTTGGCGCAGCCCGCCGCAAGCGTCAACGCCATTGCCAACCAAACCTTGTGTTTCATGACATTCCCTATTTTTTATATTGGATAACGAATTACAAACGCCTCATGCAATACGCGTTCGACATTCCCGACTTCCCTGCAAGTGACCGACTGAGACGGCATTTGAGACGCCGTTGCGCAGCCCGGTGATCTCCGCCAGAATCGCCAGCGCGATTTCCGGCGGCGTGCGCGCCCCGAGCGGCAGGCCGACCGGCCCGTGCAAGCGGGCGATCTGCGCGGCGTTCAGATCGAACATCGCCAGACGCTCGCGACGCGACGCCTGATTGCGGCGCGAGCCGATCGCACCGACGTAGAACGCGTCGGACTTGAGCGCTTCGAGCAGCGCCATATCGTCGAGCTTCGGATCGTGCGTGAGCGCGACAATCGCCGTATGGCCGTCGGGACGCAAACGCGCAATCAGGTCGTCCGGCATCTCTCGCGAATGCGAGACGTGGGCGCCGCCCATCGCGTCTCGCATCACCTCGTGGATATCACGGGGATCGCAGACGACGACCCGATAACCCAGCGGCACCGCCATCGTCACCAGATGCTGCGTCAGTTGCCCGTCGCCGATCACGATGATTCGCCAGCGCGGGCCGAACGGCACCGTCAGGCGCGTTGGCGAATAGTCGAACGCTGCCGGCTGCGTAACGTTGCGCACACGCGCCACCCCCGTGCGCAGATCCAGCTCACGCACACCGAGTCGACCCTGGCCGATGGCCTCGCGCATGGCGTCGAGTCCGCTGCGCGGGGTCACGCGCTCGACGACCAGCTCGAGCGTGCCGCCGCACGGCAAGCCAAAGCGGTGCGCCTCATCGGCGTTAAGGCCGTAAGTCTGCAAGTGAGGTCGCAAGCCCGGCCGGAAACCACCGGCGACCTTCGCGAGCAGGTCGTCCTCGATGCAACCGCCGGAGACCGACCCGGCGATGCGCCCGCGCGTGGCGAGCGCCATCATCGCGCCCACGGGACGCGGCGCCGAGCCCCATGTCCGCGCGACGCTCGCGAGCAGCACGTCGTCGCCTTGGGCCTGCCAGCGAGCGACGGCATCGAGCACTTCAGCGTCGAGCGCGTCCATCAGGCGTGTCCCTCGTCATGCGCTTCACGGGCGAGCGCGCGCGCCTGCGCGACGGTCTGCGGCAGTGGCATCGAACGCGAGCGCACACCGGTGGCGCGACGGATCGCCTGCGCCACCGCCGGCGCCACCGGCGGCAACGACACTTCGCCACACCCCTGCGGCGGGCGGTCGCTCGGCACGATCACGGTCTCGATCGTCGGCATCTCGACGAGATACAGCAGCGGATAGTCGGCGAAGTTGCTTTGCTCCACGCCGCCCTTGGCGAAGGTAATCTGGCTCTTGAACGTATTGGTGAGCGCAAATCCGATGCCGCCTTCGATGTTCGCGCGGATCAGGTTCGGGTTGATTGCACGGCCACAATCGACGCCGCACACAACGCGTTCAATCTTGAAGCGCTCGTTCACGACGCGCAGCTCCACGGCGAGCGCGACATAGGTCGAGAAGGCCCCACCGCGTCCGGTGTAGGTGCAGTAGCCGAATCCGCGATGCACACCGGGCTTCGCCAACGTGTGCCAACCGGCAGACGCCGCCGTCGTCTCGATCACCCGTGTTGCCAGCGCATCGTGTTTGAGCAGTCGTTTGCGATACTCGACGGGATCGACGCCGGCTGCGTCGGCCATCTCGTCGATAAAGCTCTCGAGAAAGAACACGCTCGACGTCGAGCCGACCGAGCGCATGAAGCTCACGGGAATGTTGGGCTGCGGCACGTCGATGCCTTCGACGCGCAGGTTCGGCACCGCGTACGCGAGGTCGTAGAGCCCGTCGAGCATGGTCTCGTCATAGCCGGCCTTCTCGTAGTGGTCCTTCTTGATGACGTTGTAGAGCGACTGCCCCGCCACGCGCGCATGCAGCGCCGTGGGCAGCCCGTCGTGACCGAGCACCGCCTCGAAACGACCGGAGGCGCAGGGACGATAGAAGCCGTGTCGTATGTCGTCTTCGCGCGAGCGGATCACCTTGACGGGACGCCCGACCGCCGCCGATGCCGCCGCCGCATGGATCACGAAATCGGGCACGTATTTGCGTCCGAAGCTGCCGCCGAGGAACGTCGTGTGAACGATGACCCTCTCCGGTGGCAGCTTGAAGATGCCACCTAGCGCCCAGCGAACTTTGTCCTGCCCCTGGATCGGCCCCCAGACCTCGATCTCACCCTGCGCCTTGCGCACGTGCACGGTGGCGTTCACCGGCTCCATCGTCGCGTGGACGATGTATGGAGTGTGGTATTCGGCCGTCACGCGCTTGCCGCCGGCGACACCTGAGACACCGGCAGCGATAAGGCCCGGGGCATCGCCGACGTCGGTCGCAACGCCCGCCTTCCCATCGACAAGCGCGGCACGGCGCTGCGCGAGTATCGTCGCACTGTCGGCCGCGGCGCCCGCTTTCCATTCGATATCGAGGGCATCGCACGCTTGCTTTGCACACCAGTAATCGTTAGCGACGACGATGATGGCGTCCTTCGCCTGCACGACGTCGTGCACCCCCTTGCGTGCCTTGATCGCGTCGCGATTGCGCACCGACAGCGGAACGCCACCTGTGGTCGGGGCCATGCGCACGGCGCCGAAGAGCATGCCGGGCACCTTCACATCGATACCGAAGACGGCCGAGCCATCGACCTTCGACGGCGTATCGAGACGCGGCACCGACTTCCCGATCAATGCATGGGCGGCTTCGTTCTTCAATCGCGGATGCGAATTGAGCGGCAGCTTCGCGGCCTCGGCGGCCAGCTCACCGTAGCCAAGCGAGCGGCCCGATTGCGGATGAATGACGCGGCCCTCACGCGTCACACAGTTGGTCGTGCGAACGCCGAACCGTCGTGCAGCCACGGCGACCAAGGCTTCACGCGCTTGCGCCCCGGCGATTCGCAGACGCTCATAGAACAACGTGGCCGACATCGACGCCCCCACGAACTGCTGCAACGCCTCGTTGGCCGCAGCCGTTCGGTAGGCGTCGCGCGCAGTCACGAATTCGACGCGCACCCGACGCCAATCGGCGTCGAGTTCATCGGCCAGCACCTGGGGCAAACCGGTGTAGACCCCCTGTCCGACTTCGCATTGCGAGAGACCGAGCACGGTCGTGCCGTCGGCATCGATGCGAATCCAGTCGTTGATTTCGACAAGGGTCTCGCCCGCCGCACGCGCTTCGGGACTGACCACCCACGACGCCGAAATCGGAACCAGCAGACTGCCCGCTGCCAGCGACATCCCTTTGAGCCAGTGACGGCGGGACGGCGACGTGGGGGCCTGGGAAGCCGCCTCGTTCACATCGGCCGTGGTGCGCTCAGCGTTTGGCAGCGGCATGGATCGCCTCCCGGATACGGTGATAGGTCGCGCAACGGCAGAGGTTGGTCATCGCCTCGTCGATCTGGGCGTCGGTCGGATGCGGATGCTTGTCGAGCAGCGCCGCCGCGGCCATCACCATGCCGGACTGGCAGTAGCCGCACTGCGGCACATCCGTGGCGATCCACGCCTGCTGAATCGGATGCGCGCGTGTCGGCGACAGGGCCTCGATGGTCGTGATGCGCCTGCCCGCCACCGCCGAGACCGGCAGCACACAGGTGCGCGTGGCTACGCCATCGAGGTGCACCGTGCAGGCACCACATGCGCCGATACCGCAGCCGTATTTGGTGCCGGTCAGCCCCGCGGCATCGCGGATGACCCACAGCAAAGGCGTGCCGTCATCGCCGTCGAAGACGAAGGGCCGCCCGTTGAGTTGGAATTCCATTGACTCTCCCGTTGTGACTGCCGTCTGCCTCGGCGTGCCTTACGACGTGCCGGCAGAGGGTGAGTGAATTCTCACAACGAGAAAATTGGCGAACAACGACCGCTCGGCCCGAAAAGGATGCCGTTCGTCCAGAGACGGGAAAACCCTCACGCGCGAGGCGCGACGGTCGCGTCAGTTGGCCGGGCCGCAGTGTCTGAGATATTCGCGCGGCGGCAAGCCGTAGCAGCGACGAAAGGCGCGAGTGAACGCCTTCTCCGACGCGTAGCCGACGGCATCGGCCACGTCGGCGATGCGCACGCCCGCGCCCGCCAGACGCTCCGCAGCCAGGTACATGCGATGCGTCGTGAGATACGACATCGGCGATTCACCCACGAGTTCGCGAAAGCGCAGGCAGAACTTCGAGCGCGACATGCCGGCGATGTCGGCCAGTTGCTCGACCGTCCAAGGCCTTTGCGGCGCGTCGTGCATCGAGGCGATGGCGCGCCCCAATTGCGGATCGGTCATGCCGCGCAGCCAATGCGTCGTCGCGCCGCCGCTGGCACCGAGATAGGCACGCAGGATCTGGATGAACAGCACGTCAGCCAGACGCGCGACGGCGACGCGCCATCCCGCACCGCACTGCATCGACTCTTCGATGAAGCCCGCCAGGGTCGTGGTCAGCCGCGCGGGAACGGCCGGATCGCCGGCGCGGATATGGATGAGCGGCGGCAGCGACGCGAGCAAGGGATTGCGAACGCGCTCACGGAACATCACTACGCCCGTGTAAAGGTCGCTCACCGGCCCCGCGCCACCCGCGCGGAACGCGAGAGGTGTGTCGAGCCTGGGCTCGATACCCTGCGCCGTCATCAACTGCTCGAAGACCACCGGTGGCTCGTCCAGCGACGAGCACATCACGTGCTCGTGTCCATGCGGCAACAGCACGCAGTCGCCCGGCTCCATGCGCACCGGCGCCATGCCAGCCACGACAAGATAAAACGGCTCTCCCGTCGCCGTGCGAAACGGCGCACCGTCCATCGCGGGCTTGCGCAGAGACCAGGGGGCCCCGAACGTGAAGCGACCTGTCACGACCGCATCCGCCCGCAAATCGTGGAGAACGTCGCTCAGCGGATCCATGCCACCCCGCGTTGCACGACGTGAAGATTCATTCGTTTCATGGGTGGAACTTTGATTTACATATGGATAAACCGAAGTATGCCGTTTCGCTCACTGGAAAAGTATCGGGATCGGCCTAGGGAAAATACGAAGACGATGGAGGGCGCGCGTTGGGGCGCGGTGTCACGCGAGCGGAGGGGATGGGATGGGGTGAGACCGGCCTGTAAGCGTCTGCGCGGCACAGGCCAGGGGGTTCATCGTCGCGAGAGCGTCGTCAGGAAGAGGTGGGCAGGGCTTGCCTCGGCCCGCAGTTCACAGGCATCGCCACCGTCGACGCGAAGCGCATGTCCCTCGGGAACGCTTACGGCTTGGCCGTCCGCGAAGATCACTCGCACCTGCCCTTGCGCACAGTAAAGGAAGGCGACGGCGTCGGCGTCCGCTGGCAGCGACCACGTCACGGCGTCTCCATCGAGCCGATGCTGCGCCAGCGTGTGCTGCCATGCGGCGCGACGTGTCATGACATTGAAGTCGTCGATGGGCACGCCGGACGTCTCCAGCATCGGTGTGCTGCTCACCGTCAACTCGCCGCCGAAGGCATATGGAGGCGTGCGCGTCGAGAGCGTCACGTCCGGGCGGCCTTCGACCGTGAGCGTGAGCGTGCCGCCCCGCACGATGGCCAGCGAGCGATCGACGCCCGGGAACACGGAGAACGGCCCAGGGCTCGTGACCGTGGCCGTGCTGATGCGCCAATCGAAGCCGTCTTCACCGGGACGTCGCGCCACCGCCAGCTCGGTCGTGACCCCCAGGCCGTTCTTCCACGGCATCTTCTGAAAATCGGCCGGGCCGAGCGTTTGCAGTTTCATGCGACGTCTCTGACGAATTGGCTTACTTGCGGACTTCGCCGTGTCCGAACACGACGTACTTCAGACTCGTCAGGCCCTCGAGACCCACCGGACCGCGGGCGTGCAGCTTGTCGTTCGAGATACCGATCTCGGCACCCAGGCCGAATTCGAAGCCGTCGGCGAAACGCGTGCTCGCATTGATCATCACGCTCGCGGAATCGACTTCGCGCAGGAATTGCATGGCGGCGGAGTAATCCTCGGTCACGATGGCATCGGTGTGATGCGAGCCGTAGCGATTAATGTGCGCGATGGCCGGCCCCATGCCATCGACGATCTTCAGCGCCAGCACCGGTGCCAGATATTCCGTCGACCAATCCTCTTCGGTCGCCGCCACCACGCCCGTCACGCCGACGTCGCCGAGCGCAGCCAGGGTTCGTTCGCAACCGCGCAGCTCGACCTGCTTATCCTGGAACATGCGTGCGATGGCGGGCAACTGGTCGATGGCCTGTTGGTCGACGAGCAATGTTTCCATCGTGTTGCAGGTGCCATAGCGATGCGTCTTGGCGTTCTCGCAAATCGCCAGCGCCTTGGCCGGATCGGCGCGACCGTCGACGTAGACATGGCAGATGCCGTCGAGGTGCTTGATCATCGGCACGCGCGCGTCCTGCATCAAACGCGCGATCAGGCTCTTGCCGCCGCGCGGCACGATCACGTCCACATAGTCGGTCATCGTGATGAGTTCGCCGACTGCCGCGCGATCGGGCGTGCTCACGACCTGCACGGCGTCACCGGGCAACCCGCTCGCCGCGAGCGCCTGCGCGATGAGGGCGGCCAGCGCCGTGTTGCTCTCGATGGCTTCGGACCCGCCCCGCAGAATGGTCGCATTGCCCGACTTCAGGCAAAGCGCAGCCGCGTCGATGGTCACGTTGGGACGGGATTCGTAAATGATGCCGATGACGCCCAGCGGCACGCGCATCTGACCGACCTGAATACCGCTCGGCTGCACGCGCACGTTGCTGATCTCGCCGATGGGGTCCGACAGGCCCGCGATCTGACGCAGTCCTTCGATCATCGTGCGCAGCGCCTTGTCCGACAGCGTGAGACGATCGATGAAGGCGGCATCCTGACCATTGGCGCGGGCGCGCTCGAGATCGCGGCGGTTCACGTCCTGCAACGCCGCGCCATCGCGCTCGATGGCATCGGCAATCGCGAGCAGCGCGCGATTCTTGGCAGCGGTGTCGGCACGCGCCATGGCGCGCGATGCCTCACGGGCGCGCTGGCCCAACGATTGCATGTAGCCTTTGATATCCATATCGTCTGTTTCGCAGTTCTCTTGGCGACGCAATCGCCAGTGCATTCGGTGGGTCTTCGGTGACGGCCATCGTCACGAAATTCGGGCGGTGGCACACGGCACGTCGCCAGTCATGCGCCAGATTGTCCGTCAAATGTGGGGATCTTGCTGGCGCGGCTCCCGTGCCCCGGGAGGTGGGTTCCGGCGTTTGGCAGCGCTTGGGCGCGGTCTACGCGTGCACCGGACGGGGTGCGCGAGCGGAGCGCGCCATCGGCGGTCGCTCGCCGGCGAGCAGTAGCCCGAGTTGCAGCATGCCGTCCCACGGGTCGCCGGACAGACCGTCGGCCCGCAGCCCCTTGACCTGCCGGTCCAGACGCGCGGCCAATTGCAGGGCCTGCGCCAGCTTGGCGGGTGTGACTCGGTGGACCGCCTGCTCCATCAGGCGCTCTCGTGGCCCCCAGACCCGATACTCGCGCAGCAACATCGCAAGCGGCTTGCCCGCCGCCATCCCGCGCGTGATCTTGGTGAGCGTGCGCACTTCTTCGGTCAACGCCCACAGGACCAGCGGTGCTGCTTCGCCCTCGCCGCGAAGGCCGTCGAGCATGCGCACGAGCCGAGCGGTATCGCCTGCGAGGACGGCTTCACTGAGTTTGAAGACGTCATAACGCGCCACGTTCATCACGGCATCCTGCACTTGCTCGAACGCGAGCGCTCCCGCCGGATACAGCAGACCCAGCTTCTGAATCTCCTGATGGGCCGCCAACAGGTTGCCCTCGACGCGATCCGCGATGAACTGCAGCACACGTCGTCCAGGCTCGCCGGCTTCGACGCGTTGCCCTTGTGCGGCGAGACGCTGGGCAATCCAGTCGGGCAGACGGCTCCGGTCGACAGGGTCAATCTTGATCGTCACGCCCTCGCGATCGAGCGCCGTGAACCAATCGGATTTGGTCGCTGCCGCATCGAGCCGGGGCAGCGTGACAATGGTCAGGACGTCGCTGTTCGCGGCACTGGCATGCGCCTTGAGCGCTGCGCCGCCGTCCTTGCCGGGCTTTCCGCCGGGAATACGTAACTCGATAAGTTTGCGGTCGCCGAACAGCGACATGGACTGGCCGGCGTTCGCGAGCGCGCCCCAGTCGAAGCTGCGCTCGACGCTGAGCACATCACGCTCGGTGAAACCGCCCGCACGTGCCGCTGCGCGTACACGATCCACCGCCTCCTGAACGAGCAGGCTCTCGTCGCCGTAGATCGTATAGATCGGCGAGAGGGTCTTGGCGAGGTGCGCGTCAAGCGCGTCGGGACGCAATTGCATGGTGGCAGGCGTTACTCTTCCGGTTTTGTCGCCGGCAAGGATTTCACCGCTTCCATGCGACGAATGATCTGGTCGACGGCATCTTTCTGCATGTCGCGGTTAAGCAGTGCGGCTTCGGTATCGCGCGCCGTCGTTTCGTTGTCGCTGTAGGGCAGATTGCGCGTTAGGCGAATTGTGTTCAACGGGATGATCGGCGTGCCATCCGGTGTCACGAGTTGAAAGGTGAACGCACTACGCAGCTCGTATTCGCGTGCCTGGCCATTGGCATCGAGACTGATGGCCGTACGCGACGACGTAGTGTTCACGAATTCCAACCGCGCATCGGCATCCTTAGGCTCGGTCACCACGACGGTGCCCTTGCTGCCGTAACGGATGTAGCGCGAGATGTCGGTCGCCATCTGGCCACCGCCCGAGATGTACAAACGGTGGAACGCATACTCGCTCGCGCCGCGCAGTTGGAAGCCGCACGCCGACAATATCAACGCACAACTCAGCAGGGCAATCCCGCCGAAGATTCTGCGCGTCATACCGACGCTTCGTTGTCCGGATGTGATTTGCACGAGATGTGCCCTCTTGTCACCAAACGTCATCAATTCATCGACCGGCGGCTGCGAAGGCCGCTTCAAAGCACTACGTTCACGAGACGGCCCGGCACGACGATGACCTTCTTCACCGGCTTACCTTCGCCAAACTTGGCCGTCATTTCGTGCGCCAGCGCGGCTTGTTCGATGACCTCGCGCGAAGCGTCCTTCGCCACGCGCACGGCGCCACGCACCTTACCCGCCACCTGCAGCACGAGTTCGATCTCGTCCTGCACCAGCGCGGCGGCGTCGACTTCCGGCCACGGCGCGTCGAGCAGATCGCCCTGTTGCGCCGCGTAGCCCAACTCGACCCACAAGCCGTGGGTGACGTGCGGCACCACCGGGTACAGCACGCGCAGCAGAATGCCGTAGCACTCGCGCACCGCACCGGCGCCCGCCGCCCCCTTGTCGCTCTCGATGGCGTTGAGCATCTTCATCGCCGCGGACACGACCGTGTTGTACTGCACACGCTGATAGTCGTAGTTGGCCTGCTTGAGCACGCCATGAATCTCGAGACGCAGCGCCTTGGCCGCCGGGTTCGCCGTATCGATGGCGGCGTCCGCCTGACGCAGCAGCGCGGCCTGCGACTGGCCGAAGCCCCACAGGCGGCGCAGGAAGCGGCTCGCGCCTTCCACACCGGCCCCCGACCATTCGAGTTGCTGTTCGGGCGGTGCCGCGAACATCACGAACAGACGCGCCGTATCGGCGCCGTGCTGATCGATCAGCGACTGCGGATCCACGCCGTTGTTCTTGGACTTCGACATCTTCTCGATGCCGCCGAGCGTCACGTCCGCACCGTCAGCCTTCGACGTTGCACTGACCGGACGGCCCTTGTCGTCGAACTGCACCTGCACGTCGAGCGGGTTGAACCACGTCTTCTTGCCCGCGGCATCCTCACGATAGTACGTCTCGTTGAGCACCATACCCTGCGTGAGCAGGTTCTGCGCCGGCTCCTTGAAACTCACCAAGCCCAGATCGCGCATGACCTTGGTCCAGAAGCGCGAATACAGCAAGTGGAGAATCGCGTGCTCGATGCCGCCGATGTACTGATCCATCGGCATCCAGTAATCGGTGCGCGCGTCGACCATGGTGTCGGCGTCCGGGCAGGCATAGCGCGAGAAATACCACGACGAGTCCACGAACGTGTCCATCGTGTCGGTCTCGCGGCGCGCCGGCTTGCCGCACTTCGGGCAATCGCACTTGAGGAACGCTTCCGACTTGGCCAGCGGGTTGCCGGTGCCGTCCGGCACGAGGTCTTCGGGCAACACGACCGGCAGGTCCTTTTCGGGAACCGGCACCGCGCCGCACGACGCGCAGTGAATGATCGGAATCGGTGTGCCCCAGTAACGCTGGCGCGAAATCCCCCAGTCGCGCAGACGGAACGTGACCTGCTTGTCACCGGCACCCTGGGCCTTGAGATCCGCGGCGATGGCGTCGACGGCCGCCGCAAAGGCCAGACCGTCGTATTTGCCGCTGTTGACCAGCGTGCCGTTTTCCTTGTCGCCGTACCAGGCCTGCCAGGCTTGCGTCGAATAGGTCTCGCCGGCCACCGCGACAACCTGCTTGATCGGCAGGTCGTACTTGCGCGCAAACGCGAAGTCACGCTCGTCGTGGGCCGGAACGCCCATCACCGCGCCCTCGCCATACCCCATCAGCACGTAGTTGCCGATCCACACCTCGACCTTGTCGCCGGTCAGCGGATGCGTGACGAAAAAGCCCGTCGGCATGCCCTTCTTTTCCATCGTGGCGATGTCGGCTTCGGCCACGCCACCCTGCTTGCATTCGGCGATGAACGCCTGCAGGTCGGGACGCTCGGCGGCCAGACGCGTTGCCAGCGGATGCTCCGCGGCAATTGCGCAGAAGGTCACCCCCATGATCGTGTCGGCACGCGTAGTGAACACGCGCAGCAGCTTGCGTTCGCCGTCCAGCTCGTACGGGAAGCCAAAGTTCACGCCAAAGCTCTTGCCGATCCAGTTCTGCTGCATCACCTTCACGCGCTCAGGCCAGCCGAGGTCGTCCAGGTCGCCGAGCAGTTCGTCGGCGTATTCGGTGATGCGCATGTAATACATCGGAATTTCGCGCTTCTCGATGAGCGCACCCGAGCGCCAGCCTCGACCGTCGATCACCTGCTCGTTGGCGAGCACGGTCTGATCGATCGGGTCCCAGTTCACCGTGCCGGTCTTCAGGTAGACGACGCCCTTCTCGAGCATCTTCAGGAACAGCCACTGGTTCCAGCGGTAATAGTCCGGCTTGCAGGTGGCGACTTCGCGCGACCAATCGATCGCCAGGCCCATCGCCTGCATCTGCTTCTTCATGTACGCAATGTTGTCGTACGTCCACTTGGCCGGCGGCACGCCGTTGGCCATTGCCGCATTTTCTGCCGGCATGCCGAAGGCGTCCCACCCCATCGGCATCAGCACGTTGTACCCGCGCATGCGCATCTGACGATACATCACGTCGTTGATGGTGTAGTTGCGCACGTGGCCCATATGCAGCTTGCCCGACGGATACGGCAGCATCGAGACGCAATAGAATTTCTGTTTGTCCGCGCGCTCGGTGGTCTTGTAGGCATCGATGGCCTGCCAGTGAGACTGGGCGGAGGCTTCGACGTCGGCGGGAACGTATTTTTCTTGCATGATGGGTCGGCGGGTAGGATTCGGCTCGGCTTCGGCCCCGCCGGTGCGCGGCAAAGGGCGCGCAGCACGCAAGCGTTTGGGGGCAAATCCGGGGAAAACGATGATTATAACGCCGACGGCAACGGATTCGGCGCGACGGTAGAGAGCAGATGCGGCCTGGGGGCCGCCTTGGCGTGGCTGCCGCCCGATGCGTCATGCGATCCGTGGCGTCGTGCGTCTTTGATGTCGGCGTCCGGTGCCGGCTGGCGCACCGTCTGCCCTCTCATGCGCCACCTCGACGGGCCATCCGCGCCCCGCACGCCGGCAAGGGCTGAATCAGCGCAGGCCCAGAACGTCCTGCATATCGAACAGGCCCGTGTTGTGTTGCGCGAGGAAACGGGCAGCACGCAGCGAGCCTTGCGCATACGACAGGCGGCTCGACGACTTGTGCGTGATCTCGATGCGCTCACCGATGCCGGCAAACAGCACCGTGTGATCGCCCACGATATCGCCGCCGCGCACGGTCGCGAAACCGATGGTCGACGGATCGCGCTCGCCCGTCACACCCTCGCGCCCGTAGATGGCGCATTCCTTCAGATCGCGACCCAACGCGTCGGCCACCACTTCGCCCATGCGCAGCGCCGTGCCCGACGGAGCATCGACCTTGTGGCGGTGATGCGCTTCGATGATCTCGATGTCGTAGCCCGTGTTCAGAATCTTCGCCGCGACTTCGAGCAGCTTGAACGTGGCATTCACACCCACGCTCATGTTCGGCGCAAACACCACGGCCACGCGTTCGGCGCCCGCGGCCAGACGCGCCTTGTCGGCTTCCGAGAATCCGGTCGTGCCGACGATCATCTTGACACCGTGCTTTTCGGCGGCAGCCAGATGCGCCAACGTGCCTTCGGGACGCGTGAAGTCAATCAGATATTGCGCGTTGGCGAGCGCGACATCGAGATCGGCGGTGATGTTCACGCCCGTCTCGCGCCCCAGGAAGGCGCCGGCGTCGTGTCCCAGCGCCGGGCTGTCCTCGCGGTCGAGCGCACCTACCAGTTCGGCGTCGTCGGTGGCCAGTACGGTTTCAATCAGCATCCGGCCCATACGGCCGGAGGCGCCAGCAATCGCAATCTTCATCATGGAATTCTTGACTCTTCAGACAGCTTACTTGGGCATCGAGAACAGGCCACCGCCGGAAGTCACCCGCGGCGACGGGACAAGCCCCGTGCCCGTGGCCGTCGTCGCGCTGCCCGATGCGCTGTCGCCAGCGGTGGACTGTGCGTTGGACGCAGGGGCCGGTTCGGAAGCGGTAGCCGCCGCAGCGGTCGACACGGCCGCGACGTCGGACGCGGCAGGCGCGGCAGTCTCCGCGGTCGCAGCACTCGCCGTCGACGGGGCCGAGGCGTCGGTAGTTACGGTCTTGCCCTTCTGACCATCGATTTCCCGCACCAACTGATATTCGGTCGGCAGATTTTCTCCGCCTTCCCAGCGCGCCAGCGTGTCGCCATCGAAGTACACCTTCAGGTGACGTTCCTGGACCACCGACGCGTTGCCGCGCTTGAAATAGAAGACATAGTCCCAGCGATTCGCGTGGAAGATGTCCGTGAGCAGCGGCGTGCCGAGCAGTTGACGGACCTGATCACGTGTCATGCCGGCTTTGAGCTGCTCATAGGCCTCTTTCGAGACGAAGTTGCCTTGAACGATGTTGATTCGATACGGCGTGACCACGCCGATCACTTTGTCGGTCACGCTGTCATACGTCGAGCAACCGGCCAGGGCCAGGAATGCCGCTGCAGCGCAGACGGAGAGCGGAAGGGAGAGATAACGACGCAAATCTGACTCGCTTTCAAAAAAATCGACCTTGAATCCGGCACGCCGGGCGCGCCGCCACATCGCCCCCGTTGACGGCACAAACCGTCCCGATTGCCCTGGTTTGCGCCCGGGCAAGGCAAAAAGGCATTATTATTGCGGCTGTATTGTACTCTAGGGACGTAGAGCGATGCCGAATCCCGCCGATCTGAAAAATATCGGACTGAAAGCCACGCTTCCGCGCCTCAAAATTCTGGAGATTTTCCAGAACAGCGAGAGCGAGGTGCACCATTTAACCGCTGAAGACGTCTATCGTCATCTGCTCAACGAAAACCTCGATATCGGTCTGGCCACGGTGTACCGTGTCCTGACGCAGTTCGAGCAAGCGGGCCTATTGTCGCGCAGCAACTTTGAGTCCGGCAAGGCCGTTTTCGAGCTCAACGAAGGCCATCACCACGATCACCTCGTGTGCCTCGACTGCGGGCGTGTCGAAGAGTTCTTCGACGCCGAGATCGAACGCCGCCAGAAAATGATCGCCAAGGAACGTGGCTTCGCGCTCCAGGACCACTCGCTAGCGATGTACGGGAGTTGTACGAAAAACCCCTGTCCGCATCGTCAAAAGAATTAAACGTTGTTTTGGCATACTGTCTTCCGATGAAGGCAGTATGGGATTCCCCCCAAGCTCCAGCCGCTGATGTGTTAAGTGCTGATACGCATCCGCTGTCAATAGCGGTCGAATGCAGCTTGCCGAGGCTCCTTACTATATTGAAGCCCCTCATTCTTCACATGAATCACAAAGAATTGCCCAACGACATGGATCAGAGCGACGACGACGAAATTTCGCTGGCAGATATTCTCGATTTTGCGCGGGACAACGTCAAAGTGATTGCTGGACTCGCCGTGGTCGGCGCTATCATCGGCGTTGGCAGCACATTTGCGCTCCACAAGAAATGGGAAGGCACTGTAACGCTGCAGATCGGACGCGCGGCCGGCTCGCCCGTCGCCGGCCCTGATGGCCCCTTGATCGAGTCGATTCAGCAAACGGTCGGACGCGTCAAGCTAAGCACCTTCCGCGACAAAGTCACCTCGGAAGTACTTCCTCAGTTACAGGGTGACGAAGCTGCGCTGCGCCGCACGGTCGCCTGGAACGCCATGAAGGCGCGGGCACTTCCGGGTACTGCGTACGTCGAAATCACCGCTCGCGGAACTTCGCCTGACCAAGCCGAACAGGTGCTCAAGGCCGCATCGCAGCGAATCGAAACAGAACACGCTGCGATCCTCGAACGCGCACGCATACTTCCCAAGCAGCAGTTGAGTGTTATCGACGCCGCCATCGACGCGAACACCAAAGCGCAGGAACAATTGAGCGCGGCGTTGGCGAAATCGAAGAATACGGATTCGGTCATGGCGCTAAGCGCATTGCAAAGTAGCCGGTCGGAGCGTGCAACACTCAACGATAGTCGCTATCGCGTCTCCCAGATGCTTGCCCCGGATCAGTCATACAACACTCGCATCGTCAGTGCGATTCAGGTCGACGAGAACCCGGCGTTTCCCCGAAAATCGTACTTCGGCCTCGGCGGGCTGGTGTTGGGCGCCGTCATCGGCGTTATCGTCGGCCTCTGCCGCAAGGGCCGCGCACGCAGCGCATAAACCGCGAAATCCCAGCACAACGCCGCGCACAAACGAAAAAGCCGCTGTCTCACGACAGCGGCTTTTTTACGACTCGGTGTCAAACGCGATTACTTCGCCGACATGAGCGCAACGGTCGTGTCGAGCATGCGGTTCGAGAAGCCCCACTCGTTGTCGTACCACGAGCCAACCTTCACCAGGCGGCCCGACACCTTGGTCAGCGTGCCGTCGAAGTTCGACGAGGCCGGGTTGTGGTTGAAGTCGACCGACACCAGCGGTGCCGTGTTGTACGTTGCGATGGCCTTGAGCGAACCCTCGGCCGCTTCCTTCAGAATCGCGTTGACTTCGTCAACCGTCGTGTCGCGCTTGGCAACGAACGACAGGTCGACGATCGACACGTTGATCGTCGGAACGCGAATGGCGTAACCGTCGAGCTTGCCATTGAGTTCCGGCAACACCAGACCGACGGCCGACGCGGCGCCCGTCTTGGTCGGGATCATGCTCATCGTGGCCGAGCGCGCACGACGCAGGTCTTCGTGATAGACGTCCGTCAACACCTGATCGTTGGTATAGGCATGCACCGTCGTCATCAGGCCCGTTTCCAGACCGATCTTCTCGTGCAGCGGCTTGACCAGCGGCGCCAGGCAGTTCGTGGTGCACGAGGCGTTCGAGATGACCGTATCGGTCGACTTGAGCACGCCTTCGTTCACGCCGAACACGATCGTGGCGTCGACATCCTTGCCGCCCGGGGCCGAGATAATGACCTTCTTCGCGCCGCCCTTCAGGTGAGCGCCAGCCTTTTCCTTCGTCGTGAAGAAGCCCGTGCACTCAAGCACGACATCCACGCCCAGCTCGCCCCACGGCAGTTCGGCCGGGTTGCGGTTGGCCAGCACGCGAATCTTGTCGCCGTTGACGATCATGAAATCGCCGTCGACCGACACCGTGCCCGGGAACTTGCCGTGCGCCGTGTCGTATTGCGTCAGGTGAGCGTTCGTCTGCGCGTTGCCGAGATCGTTGATGGCGACGATTTCGATGTCGTGCTTCTTACCACCTTCATAATGGGCACGCAGCACGTTGCGGCCGATACGGCCGTAGCCGTTGATAGCGACGCGAATGGTCATGGGGGTTTCTCCGTAAGGTCTAACGAAATCAGCCAAGCACGGACTTGACCGTCGCGACCACGTGGTCGACGGTGAAGCCGAAGTGTTTGAACAGCACGCCGGCCGGGGCCGACTCGCCGAAGGTGTCGATGCCGACCACGCCGCCTTCCAGGCCGACGTACTTATGCCAATACGCCGTCACACCGGCTTCGATCGCCACGCGCGACACGCCACGCGGCAGCACGCGCTCGCGATACGCCTTGTCCTGACGGTCGAACACGTTGGCCGACGGCATCGACACGACACGCGCCGCGATGCCCTCGGCGGCCAACGCCTCGGCGCCCTTGAGCGCCAGCTCGATTTCCGAGCCGGTCGCGATCAGCACGATCTGCGGATTCGTCACGTCACGCAGCACATAGCCGCCACGACGGATATCGGCAATCTGCGCATCGTCACGCGAGACGAACGGCAGGTTCTGACGGCTGAGCACCAGGCTCGACGGACCGTCGTGACGCTCGACGGCTGCCACCCAGGCGACTGCCGTCTCCGTCGTATCGCAGGGACGCCACACGTCCATCTGCGGGATCAGGCGAAGGCTTGAAACGTGCTCGACGGACTGGTGCGTCGGACCGTCTTCACCCAGGCCGATCGAGTCGTGCGTGAACACGAAGATCGAGCGCAACTTCATCAGCGCCGCCATACGCAGCGCATTGCGGCTGTAGTCCGAGAACGTCAGGAACGTTCCACCGAACGGGATGTAGCCGCCATGCAGCGCCATGCCGTTCATGATGGCGCTCATGCCGAACTCGCGCACGCCGTAGTTGATGTGATTGCCAAACTGCACGCCTTCCGCGTTGGCGCGCACCGCCTTGCTGGCCTTCCAATTCGTGAGGTTCGAGCCGGTCAGGTCAGCCGAGCCACCCAGGAACTCCGGCAGTACGGCGGCCAGACCTTCGATCGCAAGCTGCGAGGCCTTGCGCGTGGCGACCGTCTCGCCCTTCTCGTTGGTCTTGGCGATGAACGCGGCGGCGGCCGACTTGAAGTCGCCGGGCAGCTCACCCTTCATGCGACGCTCAAATTCGGCAGCCTCTGCGGGGAACTGGCTGCGGTAGGCGGCAAAGCGCTCGTTCCATGCGCCTTCGGCGCGCTGACCGGCGGCCTTGGCATCCCATGCGGCGTAGACATCGGCCGGCAGCTCGAACGGCGGCAGGTGCCAACCGAGCGACGCGCGCGTGGCGGCGATTTCGTCGGCACCCAACGGCGCGCCGTGCACATCATGACCGCCCTGCTTGTTCGGCGCGCCCTTGCCAATCAACGTCTTGCAGCAGATCAGCGTCGGACGTTCCGAGGTCTTGGCCTGCGCAATGGCGGCATCAACGGCGTCGACATCGTGGCCGTCGATGCCGCGAATCACGTTCCAGCCATACGCTTCGAATCGCTTCGGCGTGTCGTCGGCAAACCAGTATTCGACGTCGCCGTCGATCGAGATACCGTTATCGTCGTACAACGCGATGAGCTTGTTCAGACGCAGCGTTCCCGCGAGCGAACACGCTTCGTGCGAGATGCCTTCCATCAGACAGCCATCGCCAAGGAACGCGTACGTGTAGTGGTCGACGATATCGTTACCCGGGCGGTTGAATTCCTTGGCGAGCAGGGCCTCGGCCAGCGCGAAGCCCACCGCGTTGGTGATGCCCTGACCCAGCGGGCCCGTGGTCGTCTCGATGCCCGGCGTGACGCCCACTTCCGGGTGCCCCGGCGTCTTGCTGTGCAGTTGGCGGAAGTGCTTCAGCTCTTCGATCGGCAGGTCATAGCCCGTCAGATGCAGCAACGAATAGATGAGCATCGAGCCGTGACCGTTGGACAGCACGAAGCGGTCGCGATCGAACCAATGCGGGTTGACGGGGTTGTGCTTGAGGTGACGGCCCCAGAGAGCGACCGCGATATCGGCCATGCCCATCGGCGCGCCAGGGTGACCGGAGTTGGCCTGTTGGACCGCGTCCATGGAGAGGACGCGAATGGCAGAGGCCATCAGCGCAGGCGTAGCAGAAGAGGAGTTCGTCATGGTGAACAGCCGGAAGAGCGGGCGTGCCCCCGTTGCCGCGAGCTGCCGCGCGAAATTCGAATGCGGAATAAAGTCCAAGATTTTACCAGATACGGCCGTTGCCCGGGTCGCTCGCGGCGAACTTCCCCAAATGACGGGAACGTGGAATCATGCAAAGAACAGGCATGATCGCCACCCATTAGAGGAAGTTGCCTCGCCAATGCCCGCCAAACGTGACATCAGCGACGACCTATCGACCGCCGCATTGCGCCCGTGCACGGCGCCGCTCGGGCCTTGGGCCGGTTATGTGTTCGCCGCGCGCCCGGTATTCGCCGCCACGTCGGCCTATCAGCACATCGAGGTCGTGGATTTGCCGGCATTCGGGGCACTTGGGCGGGCGTATCGACTCGACGGCCGGTTCATGGCTTCGCTCGCCGATGCGCATATCTGCCACGAATGCATGGTGCATCCGCTCTTGCTTGCGCACGGCAACGCCCAGCGTGTGTTGGTGCTTGGCGGGGGTGATGGCGGCTCGGCCCGCGAAGCCTTGCGTCACCCGAGCGTGCGCGAGGTTGTCGTCGCCGAACTCGATGCCCAGGTGCCCGCGACGATCCTGCAGTACATGCCGACGTTGGCGGACGGCGCATTCGACGATCCGCGCACCACGCTTGTCATCGGCGACGCCCGGGATCTCGTCGACGCCGCGCTGGCTCGCGCAGAAGCGTTCGACGCCGTGATTTTCGACCTGACCGACGCTGACGGCGAAGCGGCCACGCTGCACGGCGCGCCGTTCTTTGCCAAACTCCGCGCGTTACTCGGCCCACGCGGCGCTATCGCCCTGCAACTCGGGGCGCCATGGTTCGAAGCCGATCAAGTCGCGCGCATGCTCGATGCCCTGCGCTCGGTGTTCAAATTTGTCCAGCCGATGAACACGTATGTGCCGCTGTACGGCACGTTGTGGGCGCTCGCGTTCGCCAGCGATTCGCTCGACGTGCGAGGTAGCGATGCAACCGTTGCCACGCAGGCTCTGCTATCGCGAGAATCCCTGCGCCACTATTCGCCGGCCCGGCGGGCCGCGCTTTTCGACATCCCGCCGGAACTGATGGCCGTGTTCGGCGATCGATAACAAATCGCGCGACGACGAGATGACGCGACGCAAGTGAACCAAGCCCGCATTCCTTGTATATTGAAAACTCATCGCAACCCTTGGCGGCGGACCGTTCGCGTATTCAAGCGCCAGGACGCGTCTGCTTTGCCCACAGCCGAAGCTCATACCGGAGCACCGTCATGCCCGATCCCCGCCCCGCCCATGTGCCGTGGTTGACGCCCTACCTGACTGTTCGCGACGCCCGGGCAGCCGCGACGTTCTATGCGCAGGCGTTCGGCTTCTCGGTGCACGACATGGTGAACGACGACGGCATCGTCATGCACGTGGAAATGTTTTATCAAGGGCAATTGATCGTGATGTTCGCCCCCGAGGGCGCGTTCGCGAGCACCGCGCGCACACCGCGCACCTCCGGTGTGGAGGCGTCGCAGAGCTTCTATGTCTATACGGAAGACGTCGATGCGCTATACGCGCAGGCGATCGCCGCCGGCGCGAAGGGGCTAACGCCTCCCAGCGACCAATTCTGGGGCGACCGCTTTTGCCAACTGGAAGACCCGGACGGCTATCGCTGGGGCTTCGCCCGCCCCGTCGCTGCGCGAAGCTGACCCGTTTCTCCCTCTGGCGTTGGGGTATGCTTCTGTCCCCGGCGCCACGCCCGACCGCTCCCTTTCGACTCCCGTCCGTATGCCTCGCTTCTTTATCGATGTGCCGCTGCACGCCGGCTCACAGCTTGATCTTCCCGAGACGGTGGTGCGTCACGTTCAGGTGTTGCGCCTGAAGATCGGCGATGCGCTCACGCTTTTCGACGGCACGGGCGGCCAGTATCCGGCAGTGCTCACGACGCTGGAAAAGCGCCACGCCACGGCGCAACTCGGCGAACGGGAGGCGCGCGAGGTAGAGACGCCGTACCGCGTCACCCTGGCACAGGGCATCGCTGGCGGCGACAAGATGGACTGGCTGATGGAAAAGGCCATCGAGCTGGGCGTGACGGACATTCAGCCGCTGATCACCGAGCGCTCGGTGATCCGGCTCGACGGAGAACGTGCGGCGAAGCGCGTTGCGCATTGGCAGGCCCTGGCACAGGCCGCCTGCGAACAATGCGGCCGAAATCGCGTGCCACGCGTCCTGCCGATTCGCCCGATCGGCGCTTGGCTGCGCGAGCAAGGCGCGGTGACAGACGACGGATGGCGTGTGCTATTGTCACCCAGAGCGGACAGCGGTTTCGACTCGCTGCCGCTGCACGCACCGACTCAGCCAGGCGTTTTGCTGTTCGGCCCGGAAGGCGGACTGGCACCGCACGAAGAATCCCTCGCGCGGGAGGCCGGTTTTACGGCGATTCGCCTTGGCGAACGCATCTTGCGAACTGAAACGGCGGGTATCGCGGTCCTCGCGGCATTGGCCGCGCGCTGGGGCGGTTGGTAGGCCTCGACGATTTGAACATTGGCTTCACAAGCCTAAAGGAGTCATCCCATGGGTATCCTGGATTCCATTCTCGGCGGCATTTCTGGCAACTCGGCCGATGGCGGTAGCGGTGGCGGCGGCAATACCAAAATGTTGTTGCTGATGGGTTTGCTGGCGATGATCGCCAACCGTTCCGGCAACGCGCAGGCACAGGGCGGTCAAGGCGGCGACCTGATCGGCTCATTGGGGGGCGCGCTCAGCGGAATGCTGGGCGGCGCGGCGGCGGGCGGCGGTGGTGCCGGCGGTCTTGGCGGTTTGCTGGGCGGGCTGCTGGGCGGAGGACAAGCACCGCAGCAGGATGCCGCCGGCAACCCCGCGACATCCCCTGGTGACTTGGTGGGCGCGCTCGGCGGACTGGGCGGACTGACGCAGGTGCTGGAAAACGGCGGCCTGGGCGATGCGATGCGCTCGTGGGTCGGCACCGGCAGCAATCAGCCGGTGTCGGCCGATCAAGTGGCCCAGGCGCTTGGCCCGGGAGGACATCTGCAGCAACTGGCCGATTCGGCGGGCGTAAGCCAGGACGAGGCTGCACAGCAGCTTTCATCGCTGCTGCCGGAGGTGGTCAATCACCTCACACCGAACGGCGATCTACCGCAAGGCCATCTCGACCTCGCGAGCCTCGCCCAGCAATTCCTCGGTGGACGACCCGGCTGAGGCAAGGCCATCCAGGAATCCGATAATCCCAGGCTGATAACGCAAAAAGGTCCGCAATGCGGACCTTTTTCGTGAGGTTGACGTGACGCATGTTCGCGGCGGGGCGAGACCGGTGACGTCAGACGATGTTTCCGAGGTCACTCACCGACGATTCGCGTGGCGGCCCGTCAGGCAAACGAGTAAAAGACGCGGAACGTGATACGACGCTCCGCCCAGAACTCGGCGGCATCGCGGAACACGTCGAGCAGGGTTTCACGACCGTCCTTATCGAACTTCGTCGCCACCGGCAATCCCTCGAGCACGACGACAAAACCGGGCTGCGGGCCAGCGTGATGCACCAGATCGGTCAGACAATCGTGCAAGGCGTCGTAATTCTTTCCGAAATGCTTGGGAAACAGGAACGACGTGGCGATCGTCTCCAGCACCTCGGCCTTGCTCTGCGCCTGCGAACAATTGGCGTAGAGGAAGTGCTGCCCGAGTCGCTCGGCCTCTGCGGCCAATTCCGGCACGCGGAATGCGCGGATCGACTGCACGATATTCGGCCTGACGGTCTTGAAAAGACTCATATCTCCCTCTTCCGATAAGGTATGGCGGCGGCCGGCCCGCGCGACAGCATGCAGGCCCAGCACCTGCTTGAACAAGTTGCCCTCGCCCGCACCGAATGGATCTGCCATACGATCTTTCCCGCGTTCCTGTGCGAAAACCGGCTCACTCATACTGCTGTCATTCCCTTATGCGTCTAAAGCTGTTGTAGTGATCTTGTGTGTAGTAACAAGGATCGACCGACCGCTGGTCCCCGCCACAGATGATGCGTCTGGCGCCCCGATTGCGGGCACCGGGGGTCGGCACCGTATATTCATGGTAATAGCCACGCCGCATTTTGGGCAGCCGCTTTTCGTAGTTCCCGAACACAACGCCGTCTTTGGCGTAGGGGAACGGCCCGCCCTGGGCAATCAGCGTCAGCGTGCGCTGTGCTTCGCGAGGCAACTCGGCAACGGACACTGTGACCGTTGAACCCGTGACGTATGGCGCGGTTTCGCGCGCCACAGCATTGGACCACAGAAACACACTACCAGCCGCCGTCAGCGCCACGATGCTCCGGTGAAGCCAACGTGCCATGGTCATAGCTAGCCTGTCGCCCGACGTCGTATTGCGCCGCGGGCTTGTTCTGGTGGTTGAAGCCGTAAGGTTATCGCTATTGGTCCAGAGAATCAATGTCGGCTTACATTTTGCAACGAAACAACGCCACAAATTATTGAAAATAAAGGATTTTCAAGAGAGTGAGCGCACACATGACGGCGTGAGTGCGCAAAATGTCTCGCCGGAATGCAAATCGCCGCCCCCAAAAGGGGGCGGCGATTTGTCGCTAACATGTGCCGAACGGTGGCGAACCGCCGCGCGCTCGCCAGACGTCAGCGCGCCTGTTGTTGCGCCGCCGCATCGGCCACCACCAGTGCCACCATGTTGATGATGCGTCGCACCGTGGCCGACTCGGTCAGGATATGCACCGGCTTGGCAGCGCCCAGCAAGATCGGCCCGATCGCCACGTTATTGCCCGCCGCCGTCTTGAGCAGATTGTACGCAATGTTCGCGGCGTCGATATTCGGCATGATGAGCAGGTTCGCAGCACCGGTCAGCGTCGACTCCGGCATGATGCGTGCGCGCAGTTCCGGGTCGAGAGCGCAATCGCCGTGCATTTCGCCATCAACTTCCAGATCGGGCGCACGTTCCTGCAGGATCGCCAGCGTTTCGCGCATCTTGCGGGCGCACGCGGCGTCGCTGGTACCGAAGTTCGAATGCGACAACAAGGCCACCTTCGGCTGGATACCGAAGCGGCGAATCTCCTCGGCGGCCATCAACGTGATTTCGGCCAGTTCCTCTGCGCTCGGATCCTGATTGATGTGCGTATCGACCAGGAATATCTGGCGGTTCGGCAAAATCAGGGCATTCATCGCCGCATAGACGTGCCCGCCAGCCCGCTTGCCGATCACGCGATCGATGAAATGCAGATGACGACCCGGCGTCGACACCGTGCCGCAGATCATGCCGTCGGCTTCGCCCTTGCGCACCAACATGGCGGCAATCAGGGTCGTGCGGCGACGCATCTCGACGCGCGCATAAGACGCCGTCACGCCCTTGCGGTTGGTCAACTGGTGATACGTTTCCCAGTAATCGCGATAGCGCTCGTCGTGCTCCGGGTTCACGACGGTGAAGTCGACACCCGGTGTCAGGCGCAGGCCATATTGCTGAACACGGTGCTCGATCACGGCCGGGCGCCCCACCAGGATCGGCGTGGCGACACGTTCATCCACAAGCACCTGTACGGCACGCAGCACGCGCTCCTCTTCGCCCTCGGCAAACGCAATCCGTTTCATGTTGGCAGGCACGCTGCGCGCCACCGAGAACAGCGGCTTCATCAGACCGCCGCTGTGGTACACGAACTGCTGGAGCGATTGCGCATAGGCATCCACATCCGCAAGGGGACGCGTGGCGACACCGGCGGCCATCGCCGCTTCAGCCACCGCGGTCGCGACCTTGACCAGTAGACGCGGATCGAACGGTTTCGGAATCAGATAGTCGGGGCCGAACGACAGGTTTTTGATCCCGTAGGCCGACGCCACTATATCGCTCTGCTCCTGACGCGCCAATTCCGCCAGCGCATTCACCGCCGCGATTTCCATCGAGCGCGTGATCGTCGTGGCGCCAACATCGATCGCACCGCGGAAGATGAACGGAAAGCAAAGGACGTTATTGACCTGATTCGGGTAATCGGTGCGGCCCGTCGCCATCACGCAATCCGGACGCACTTCCTTCGCAAGTTCCGGCGTGATCTCTGGATTTGGGTTGGCCAGCGCGAAGATCAGCGGTTTGTCGGCCATCGTCTTGACCATTTCCGGCTTCAGCACGCCGGCAGCCGACAGCCCGAGAAACACGTCGGCGCCGCCAATCACGTCGGCCAGCCCGCGCGCATCGGTCTTTTGCGAGAACCGGATCTTCTCCGGATCCATCAGTTCGGTGCGGCCCTCGTACACCACCCCCGCCAGGTCCGTCACCCAGATGTTCTCGATGGACAGCCCCATGTCGACGAGCAGGTCCAGGCACGCAAGCGCGGCGGCGCCCGCGCCGGACGTCACCACCTTCACGGACTTCAGATCCTTGCCGACGACCTTCAGGCCGTTGATCAGCGCCGCGGCCACCACGATGGCCGTGCCGTGCTGATCGTCGTGAAAGACCGGAATCTTCATACGCTCGCGCAACTTGCGCTCGACGATGAAGCACTCGGGCGCCTTGATATCTTCGAGGTTGATGGCGCCGAAGGTCGGCTCCAGCGCCGCAATGATGTCAACGAGCTTTTCGGGGTCTTTCTCGTCGATTTCGATATCGAACACGTCGATATTCGCGAATTTCTTGAACAACACGCCCTTGCCTTCCATCACCGGCTTGGATGCCAGCGGGCCGATATCACCCAGCCCAAGTACAGCCGTGCCGTTCGTGATCACGCCGACCAGATTGCCACGCGCCGTGTAGCGCGATGCATTGAGCGGGTCGACGACGATCTCCTCACACGCGGCGGCAACGCCCGGCGAATACGCCAGCGCCAGATCGCGCTGGTTGAGCAACTGCTTGGTCGGCGCGATGGCGATTTTGCCGGGCGTGGGGTATTCGTGATACTCGAGCGCAGCTTCGCGCAGTTTCGGATCGATCGGCGTGGGCATGAGGGGAGGCTCTTGACGAACAAAATGGGGTCGGATTTTCAGTGCAAATTGTAGCCCCATTTATTCACGCCACTTATGCAAAAAGCGAATAGGGGCTGCACCTGCGCGGTACGGCTTCCTCGCCGATAGTGGCCAAAATTGCTGGCGATTTCAACGCTGCGCTGCACCATCGTCCGCCTTTTCGGACCACGGACGTCTTGCAACGTGGGGGGGATCCGAGACAGGCATGAGAATCCGTCTGAATTCCGGGTGTCCGTGCTTTGTCCGCTTGGGAAAGCCGGGGCCGCCTCTTAGAATAGGGTCTTGCCTGTGCATCACCGCAGCCCTTTACTCATTGCCCACCGCCTAATGCTCCCTGGCGTCGCGCGTTGCACCGGAGTGGTCCCGCAACGCGATGCGCTCGGTCCAGGCGGGCAACCGAGCCGTTGCTCATGACCCAGACGTCTGCCTCAACTTCACCGCTGTCCGAGTTCTCGCTGATCGACCGCTTCTTCGCCCACGCTACCCGGCCGGGCGAGCATGTGACGCTCGGCATTGGAGACGACTGCGCGTTGCTGCGCCCCCCCGCCGGCGAGCAGCTCGCGATTTCGACCGACATGCTCGTGGAGGGCCGCCACTTTTTTGCCGACGTCGACCCGCGCGCGCTTGGTCACAAGACCCTCGCCGTCAATCTGTCGGATCTCGCGGCCATGGGCGCGCGGCCCATGGGCTTCACATTGGCGATTGCCCTGCCCGAGAGCGACCCGGCCTGGCTCGCGCCCTTTGCCGAGGGCCTGTCGACGTTGGCCGACCGTTACGCCTGCCCGCTTGTCGGCGGCGACACCACGCGCGGCCCACGCAATCTTTGCGTGACCGTCTTCGGCAGCGTGCCCGGCGCCCATGCGTTGCGTCGCGACGCCGCGCAGCCCGGCGACGACATCTGGGTCTCCGGCACCCTCGGCGATGCCCGGCTGGCGCTTGGTGCGATACGTGGGGAATGGACCTTGTCAGACGTCGATCTCGCCCTCGCGCGCCGCGCGCTGGACTGGCCCGAGCCGCAGGTGACACTCGGACTGGCGCTGCGCGGCGTGGCTCGCGCCGCCCTCGACATCTCCGATGGGCTGCTGGGCGACCTCGGCCATATTCTGGAGCGCTCCGGCGTGAGCGCGACGGTAAACGTCGATGATGTACCGTGCTCCGACCTGCTGACCGCGCAAACGCCGGCGATTCAGAGAATGTGTGCGCTGGCGGGCGGCGACGACTATCAACTGGGCTTCTGCGCCGACCGTGCGCAACGGCCGCATATCGAGGCGATCGGCAACGAACTCGGCATACGCCTCACGCGTATCGGTACAATAGCGCTTCCCGACGCGCGCCTCGCCCGGCTCCACCTCCAAGACAAGACTGGCGCGTCCGTCGCTGCCGATTTCAAAAGTTTCGACCATTTCCAATGAGCACTGATCAACCGGCCGCCGTCAACTCGGGCAGCGGCCCGCGCCGGCCGAACTCGCGGTTCCTGCTGTCGCACCCTGCCCACCTCTTTTCGCTCGGCTTTGGCACGGGCCTGTCGGCGTTCGCGCCGGGCACCGTGGGCACGCTTTTCGGATGGGCATCGTATCTGGTGCTCAATCTGTACCTGACGGTCACGGGGTGGGGCGTGCTGATCGCCGCGTCCATCGCTGGCGGCATCTGGATCTGCGCCTACACGGCGCGCAAACTTGGCACATCGGATCCGAGCCCCGTCGTCTGGGACGAGATTGTCGCGTTCTGGATCGTGCTGCTGCTCATTACGCCGGCGAGCTTTGTCGGCCAATTGGTGGCCTTCGTGCTGTTCCGATTCTTCGACGCCGTCAAGCCGCCGCCGATCCGATATTTCGACCGCACGGTCAAGGGTGGCCTCGGCATCATGCTGGACGATCTCGTCGCCGCCTTTTGCACGTTGCTCGTCATTGCGCTGTGGCGCTCGATCTGATCGACCGGGCTTGCCGCCGCGCGATGGTGCAAGCCGCATCATTCATGACGGGTGCCTCGCTGGCGTCGTCCCCGCGGGTACGCGCACCGATACCCGTTACCTATTCGTTGCATTGACTTATTGAAGGCGCCGTCCCGTGGTCTCCGAACAAAATCTTCTGGCCCAACTGTCGGTCAAAGTCGGCAATCGTCTGCGTGACGAACGCCTGATGCTGACCACGGCCGAGTCATGCACCGGCGGCCTCGTTGCGGTAGCAATCACCGACGTTTCCGGTAGCAGCCAATGGTTCGAGCGTGGCTTCGTGACTTATTCGAACCAAGCCAAGTCCGAAATGATCGGCGTTCCGCCGGAATTGATCGACAAGCACGGTGCCGTGAGCGAACCGGTGGCACGTGCCATGGCCGAAGGCGCACTGCTGAACAGTCGTGCACAGATCTCGCTGTCGATCACCGGCGTGGCCGGACCGGGCGGCGGTTCGCCCGAAAAACCGGTGGGTATGGTGTGCTTCGCGTGGAGCAATCGCGTCACGACCCTCGTCGAGACGAAGCGCTTCAAGGGCGATCGCACTCAGGTGCGCAGTCAGGCCGCACAGCACGCGCTGCGCGGTGTCGTCGAATTCCTCGACCAGGCCGAGGCGTAATCGTCGCGCCGCCCTGCGACGTTTGACGACGTCCGCGCATCGGCACGTGGACCGATCATCGATAGGCGTTGATGCTGTCGCGCGTCTTTTGCGCAGCGGTCGCAGCCGCCGCAGCGAAGTGCTCGTCGCGACCGGCGTAGATGATGGCACGCGACGAGTTGATCATCATGCCCGTCCCGTTCGCGGTGCGACCGGCTTTGACCGTCGCTTCGACGTCCCCGCCCTGAGCACCCACGCCGGGAATCAGCAGCGGCATATCGCCGACGATGCTGCGCACGGCAGCGATTTCTGCCGGGAACGTCGCCCCCACCACCAGGCTGATCTGCCCGCTCGTATTCCACGGCCCAGCGGCCAGGCGCGCCACCGTCTGATACAGCGGTTTGCCATCGACATCGAGGAATTGCAGATCGCTGCCGCCCGGGTTCGACGTACGGCACAGCACAACGACGCCCTTCTCGGCGTGCGCCAGATACGGCTCCAGCGAATCGAAGCCCATATAGGGATTCACCGTCACGGCGTCGGCACGATAGCGCTCGAACGCTTCGCGCGCATACTGCTCGGCGGTGCTGCCGATGTCGCCACGCTTGGCGTCCAGAATCACTGGCAGGCCCGGATGATCGGCGTGGATATGGGCGATCAGCCGTTCGAGCTGCTCCTCGGCGCGATGCGCGGCGAAATAGGCAATCTGCGGCTTGAATGCACACGCGTAGGCGGCAGTGGCATCCACAATCTGGCGACAGAACTCGAAAATCGCGTCCGGCTGCGCTTGCAGATGCGCGGGAATGCGCGACGGCTCGGGATCCAGGCCCACGCAAAGCAGAGAATTGTTGCGCGTCCAGGCCGCGTTAAGTACTTCGGTGAATGTCATGACGGGGTTCCGGCGGGGTTCCGGCGGCGGTATTCCGACGGCGGGTGATTCGAGACTGATTCGTTCCAGCAAGGCCGACATTTTACCTGCTCCGCGTGCCGGCCGAACCAATCCGCGCGCTTCGCGTCAATCTTGATGTCGGTGCTCTCGGGCCCCCATCATCACGGAGAACCCCCATATGACCGAGGTTACCCCCCCTCTCGCGTCCTTCGACGCCGTGATGGGCTTTCTCGCGGCCAACGCCGTCCGCTACGGTCTGTCGCTAGTACAGGCCGTGTTGATTCTGTTGATCGGCTTCTGGATCGCAAAGCGATTGGCGCGCTTCGTACACCGAACGCTGAGCCGTTCACCACACTTCGACGCAACGCTCAAGCCGCTCATCGAGTCGATCGCGCTGTGGTCGGTGCGCATCATCACGCTCGTTGCCGTGCTCGCTCAATTCGGTGTGCAGACCGCCAGCATCATCGCGGTGCTCGGCGCGGCAGGCCTGGCCATCGGTCTGGCACTGCAGGGCACGTTGCAGAACATTGCGGCGGGCACGATGCTGCTGGTACTGCGACCGTTCCGCAACGGCGACTACATCACGGCCGGCACGACGGTGGCCGGCACGGTCGACGAGATTGGCTTGTTCACCACCACCCTCACGAATGCCGACGGCATCTACGTCTGTGTGCCGAACAACCAAATCTGGGGCCAGCCGATCACGAACTACAGCCGCAATGCCACGCGTCGCATGGAGGTCACCGTGGGCATCGCGCTCGACGACGATCTCGATACCGCCATGACGGCACTGCGTGCCCACGTGGCAGAGGACGCGCGAGTGCTCGACAAACCGGCACCGGAAGTCATGGTCAAGCAGGTCAGCGACAGCGCGGTGATTGTGAACGTACGGGTATGGTCGTTACTGGGTAACTACTGGGGCCTCTATTGGGATCTGCAGCGCGGCGTCAAGGACACGGTCGAGGCCGTGGGTTGCTCGCTCCCGTATCCGACGCGCACCGTCATGCACGTGCCCGCGCAGCCAATGCCGGACGCGCCCCCCTCGCGACACTAGCGCCACACACGGCCACGCTGGCCTCTCTCGCGACCGTCTGCGCGCGGGGGGCTATCGACCTACTGTGGCAACTCCGCCGCGCCCATGCGACGCGCGATCACGCCGGCGCGTTGCGCAAGGTACGGCGAATTGCGATGGGCATCGAAGTAGCGCGGGCGCGGCAACATCACCGCCAGCCGCGCCGCCTGCCAAGCGGAGAGCTTCGAGGCCGGAATGCCGTAGTAGTGGCGTGCCGCGGCCTCAGCACCGAACACACCCTCGCCCCACTCCACCGAATTGAGATAGATCTCGAAGATCCGCTGCTTTGTCATCCAGAACTCGAGCATCCACGTGATGCCCAATTCTTCGGCCTTGCGCAGGTAACTTCGCTCGCTCGACAGGAACAGATTCTTCGCCAGTTGCTGCGAGAGGGTCGAGCCGCCCGCGACGATGCGCCCCTTCTTCTGATTCTTCTCCCACGCGCCGAGCATCGCGTCGATCTCGAAGCCATCGTGATTGACAAAGTTCGCGTCCTCGCTCGCGATGATGGCGCGCTTCAGATGTCGCGAAATCTGGTCGTAAGGCACCCATTGGTGCTTGAGCGTCGCCGTCGGATCCGTTTCATGCAATCGCGCGGCGGCCGCGCGCATAAACGCCGTCGACGACGGATCGAAACGCACCCACCAGCCAATCTGCACGAAGTAATAGAGCTGCGTGGCAAGCACGCCGACGAAGACCAACGTGACGACGTAGGCCGTCCACTGCCACGGCCCCCAGCGGCGATGACGGGTCGTGCGCGAAGCGCGTCGCGGTGCAGCCATCGGCAATGTCAACCTTTCGCTGCGAGCCGGGCGCGCAACGCCGTGCGCACGGCATCGGTCGACGGCCGCACGCCGCGCCACACCGCGAACGCTTCGGCCGCCTGCTCGACGAGCATGCCGAGACCGTCGGCCGCGCGCGTCGCCCCGGCCGCCAATGCGTGAGTCATGAACACCGTTGGCTGCGCGCCGTACATCATGTCGTAGGCAAGCGCCCCTTCCGCATAGACGCCCGCAGGCAGCGGCGGTACGTCGCCTTGAAGGCTACCGGCCGTGGCATTGATGACGACATCGAACGCCGCGGGGACCGCGTCCCAGCCGCCACCAGCCAGCGCCACGCCATGACGCTCGGCCGCGTTCGCGAACCGTGCGACGAGTTCGTCGGCGCGCGCGGCCGTGCGATTGGCGACAAACAGCGCCGCCGGCCCCGCCTCGATCAGCGGCAACATTGCCCCGCGCGACGCACCGCCGGCGCCGAGCAGCAACACGCGCCGGCCCTTGAGCGATACGCCCAGCGGTCCCTCGATGTCGCGCACGAGCCCCACGCCGTCGGTGTTGTCGCCGGTGATGCCCCGCGCGTCGAACACCAGCGTGTTGACCGCGCCCGCCGCCTGCGCGCGTTCGGTCAGACGATCCGCCAACGCGTGGGCCTCGAGCTTGAACGGGACGGTGACGTTGGCCCCGCGAGCACCGTTGTCGATAAAGGTGCGCACGGTGGCGGCAAACGCATCGAGCGGCGCGAGCAGGCGCTCATAGGTGAGATGCTGGCCGGTTTCGCGCGCGAACTCGGCGTGAATGAACGGCGACTGGCTGTGTTCGACGGGATGACCGATCACGGCGTAGCGATCGGCCTGCAGTTCCCCGGAGGGCGTTTGGTTTGTCATCGTTGTCAAAGACGCGGCGCCTGGCTTTCGCCCAGGCGCCGCAATTACTGGCGTCCACGTGCATCAGATACGGTGTTTGGCCGTGACTCGGCAGGCATCGGTCGCCGGAAACCTTCACATCACGTTGCCGGCAAAGCGCGCCAATGTCATCGAATAGTACACGCAGCGGCCCCGTGGCTTCGGGCGTTTACCGACGATTCGCCCGTGGCGTCCTACCGCGCCGCGGCGACCGACGGTGACGCAAGCGTCTCGGCCTGCACCCCCTGACGCGAGAAGGTCATCCGCGTCACGATCTCGAGAATGTCATAGCGCTGCCGCATCTCGGGCGAGAAGTCACCAAACGGCGCACTGGCCTGTACGATCGCCACCGCTCGGCGGTCCAGATCGCGATTGCCGGAGCTTCGCGTGACTTCCACGCCCGCGACATTCCAGCCGTCTTTGTGATAGCCGAGCCCGCCCCGCTGATTGACGTTGAGCGTGACGATCAGCTCGCCATAGAGACGCTCGTTGCCGATCTGGGGAAAATGCTTCGTGCCGTAGCGTTCGACGCGATGACGCAGCGTGTCGAAATAGCGCGCATACGCCACTTCACGGGTATTGGCTGTGACCTGGCCGCGTTTCGGGCGGGTCTGATAGGCGCGCAACTGCTTGTCGATTTCCGCCTGCAGACGGGCGATCTTCTGGTCGACGTTCTGATCGTCGAGTCCTTGCCCGCGCTGCGGCGCGTCGGCGCGATGCCGCTGCGACGCCGGCGTGGCAGCGTATTGATTGCGCAGTTGCGTCAGCAGCTTTTCCTGCGTCGCTTCCAGTTCGCTCACGTTGCGCTGGATTTGCGCGATGGGCGCGCCGTCGCGATCGAGCGCGCGCGACGGCAGCGGTGATGTCGCACGCTCGCCGTCGTGCTCGCCGCCGCCCACGAGGTTGGCCTGCGCGAGCGCCGTCGCCTTGTCGGGGGCGTTGGCCGACTTCGCGTTGACGAGGACGACATCGAGCGGCGTGTCCGCGCTATGCAGCCGGAAACTGTCCGGCGCGACGAAATGCACCGCCAGCGCGAGCAGGTGGACCAGCGCGGAAAATGCCAGGCCCGTGGCAAGCGGATGCTCGCGCATCAGCGACGCGCCGCGGCGGCGCGCCGCGCGCAGGTTGCCTGCCGCGAGAGCAGGTTTCAGCACGCCGGACCGGGAGACGCGTCGCGCCCCCCCGCCACCATCAGCGCGGCAGCAAGCGACGAAGTGCCGGACGCCACATCAACGGTTTGCGACGCCGAGGCGACGTCGTCGTCACCCTGGCTTTCGCCGCGGTCGTCGCTTACCGTGTCGCTCGCTCCCTCCGCATCGTTGGCGCCATCGGCATCGTCGCTCCCCCCCGCGTCGTCGCCACCTGCGGCCCCATCGCCTCCATCGTGCCCCCCACCGCCTTCGCCTGCACCGCCGGCGCCTTCGTCATCGTCTTCGCCCAGTCCGCTCTGGCTGGCGCCCAGCACCTGCGCGACACGTACCGAGATGCTGAGCGTGACGACATCGAGCGAGAGCACGTCGAGCATGATCTGCGTACCGCGCGCGTGCGGGCCAAGCCCCAGAACGATCAGCGTCAGCGGAATATCGTTCAGCCGCACGGTGTCGCCCTTGAGCACGCTCGCCTGCACCTGCGACTTGTTCTCCTGAATCAACCAGCGCAGGCACCAGTAGCGCTCCATCCGGCTCTGGTGCTCGGCGTAAGCCGCATAGGCGGCTTCGAAGCTCGACACGGTCACGTACAGGTCGGCATCCTTTGGCTTGAAGGGCGCCGCCAGCTTGGCCATCACGCCGTGACGCACACACGCAAGCAACTGCCACTGGTTGACCAGATCCACATAGCGACGCAGCGGCGAGGTGCTCCATGCGTACTGCTCGACACCCAGGCCCTCGTGCGGCGCCGGCGAAGTCTGCATGCGCGTGCGATTCACGCCGTAAGCACGCTGAGCGCGGTAGATGCCGGGCACGCCGCATTCGGCCAGCAGGCGTCCCCACCGGCTGTTCGCGAGAATTGCCATCTCGGCGACGATCAGATCCAGCGGCGCACCGCGCATACGCTGCTTGATCGTGACCTGCTCGCCTTCGACGTAGAAATTGAAGTCGGTCTTGTTCTGCACTTCCGGGCGCAGGCCATAACCCACGCGCGCGGCCTGACGTTTCTCGTAGAGCGACTGCGCGAACGGCCACAACAGCCGCAGCGCTTCCTTGTGCGGATACTCGCCGCTGCCGTCGGCCAGCGTCTCGGCCGTGATGATCGCGTCGAGTTCGTTGTGACGCAGGTTTGCCGAGATCGGCACCCGCTCGGCATGCGTTTCCGTCGTCACGATCTCGTACGTGTCGGCCTTGACCACGACATACAGCGACAGTGCCGGACGCGCGCCGCCCTCGGCAAGCGTGTACGCCTCGACCACCGCATCCGGGAGCATCGTGATCTTTTCGCCCGGCGCATAGACCGTCGACAGACGCACGCGCGCGATCTCATCAATGGCGTCACCCCGCGTAATGCCGAGTGCCGGCGCCGCAATGTGGATGCCCACACGCAACAGCCCATCGGGCAGTACCTGTACCGAGAGGGCGTCGTCGATCTCGGTCGTCGTCGAATCGTCGATGGAGAACGCCTGCACGTCGGCCAGCGGCAAATCGTCGCCGGGCACCGGGGTCGGCCCGAGTTCCGGGAAGCCGGTGCCGCGCGGGAAGTGTTCGTAGAGGAACGCCGCCTCGTGATACGCGCGCGGCGACGAAATGCCGCCGCAGGCGAGCATCACCTCGGCGTGCGTCTTGCCCAGCGCCATGGCGGCGGCGTCGAGCGCCTTCCACTCGATGGTGTTCTTGTCGGGACGGAACAACAGCTGCAGTTCCTTGCCCTTGAGCGCGTCGGGCAGCGTGCCGGCGATCAGTTGATCGGCATACACGGCCTGCAATTCCGCCTGCTGCTGCTTGCGGGCGAGTCCCGCGAGCGCGGCCTGCAGTTGTTCCTCCGGCGCGCGTTGGTACTGACCGCGGCCTTTTCGCCGGAAGTACACCGGCGAAGCCTGCAGCGCCAGCGCGAGTCCGGCCTGTTGCGCAACGCCGGCGCCTTCGCCGAAGTACTCGGCAGCGAGCACCGGGAACGCGAACTCCTCGGCAGGCGCGCATTCCCACAGGAAACTCATGTCGATGTCCTGTGCGGCGGCGTGCGCCTGCGTCATCAGCTCCGCGGGCGACGGCGACTCGAAACGCAGCAGCACGTCGCGCCCCTTGATCTTGCTGCGGCGTCCACCGGGCAGCTCCACCTGGTACGACTCACCTTGCTGCGACAACACCGTGCCAGCCTTGAAGCCGCCGGATTCCTCAAAAAAAATATTCATGAAACAGCCATCGATCGCAATAGGCGACATTGTAGCCCGCCAACGTGCGGCGGTTTAGGGCGGAAGGGGCAAACGCGCTATTCGCCCGCGAACGGGCCGGCGCCACCGGGCGAAGGGGGAACGTCGATGCCGGCGAAGTGCAGCACGTCGTCCATATAGTCGGCGAAATCGGAAATGCCGTGGTCGCTGCCGTCGATCACCGTGAGCTTCGCCCCCGGAAACTTTGCCACCATGTCTCGGTAGTCGAGGGTCTGGTCGCCGGTCGCGGCCACGAGGTAGTAGCGCTCGGGACGCGTGATCCGGGCCACGTCGATCATGCGCAGCTCGTCCAGGTGACGCGGCTCGACGACGATAGTGCCGCCGCCATGCCACATCGGCTGCTCGCCCAGCCATTTGCCCAGATCGTCGTACGGGCGCGTGGCCGGGTTGAGCAACACCGCGCGGCAACCGAGCTTCTCGGCCAGATACGTGGCGTAATAGCCGCCCAACGAGCTGCCCACGAGGGTCAACTCGTCGGCCTTCACACCGGTGAGCAGACGCTGCGCGTCGACGACCGCGGCCAGCGGCGACGGCGGCAATTGCGGGCAGGCCCACTCGCGCCCCAGGCCGAGGCGGTGCATGCGGGCGGCCATCAATTGCGCCTTGAAGGAGCGCGGCGACGAACGGAAGCCGTGCAAATAGAGAATCATGTGAGCCCCGATAAAAGCTGGTCAGTACCCGGACGCCTAGGCGTGCGAATCAGGCGCGCGCCGCCAGTGCATCGAGCAATTTCTGGTGAATGCCGCCGAAGCCGCCGTTGCTCATCACCACGATCTGGTCGCCCGGACGCGCTGCCGCGCTCACTGCGCGCACCAGTCCGTCAATGTCGCTGAACGCCTGCGCACGCGCGCCGAGCGGAGCAAGCGCCTCGGTCAGATTCCAGCCGAGGGCGTCCTTCCCGGACGGCGCGCCGTAGCCGAACACCAGGTCGGCATCGGCAAGGCTGGCCGGCAGTTGCGCCTTCATCACGCCCAGCTTCATCGTATTCGAGCGCGGCTCGAGCACCGCCAGAATGCGGGCGGTGCCGGCGCGGCGACGCAGTCCGGCCAGCGTCGTCTGAATGGCGGTCGGATGGTGCGCAAAATCGTCGTAAACGGTGACGCCGGCCGCTTCGCCGCGCACCTCCATACGACGCTTCACATTCTGGAACTTGCCCAGCGACGCCGCCCCCTGCTCCGGCGGCACACCCACGTGCCGTGCGGCAGCCAACGCCGCCAGCGCGTTCATCCGGTTGTGCTCGCCCTGCAGCGACCACTTCACTTCCCCGGCGGCCATCGCCCCATGGTGGACCCAGAATGCCTCCTGTCCCGCCGCAAGTGTGTCGTTGGCCTGGGCGACATGCCAGCCGTCGGCCACACCGAAGCGCTCCACCTCGCTCCAGCAGCCGCGCGCCAGCACGCGCTCCAGCGCGGCCTCGCGACCGTTGACGATGAGGCGGCCCTGGCCCGGCACGGTGCGTACCAGATGATGGAATTGCGTCTCGATCGCCGTCAGATCGGGGAAGATGTCGGCGTGATCGAACTCAAGATTGTTCAGGATCGCGGTGCGCGGATGGTAATGAACGAACTTGGAGCGCTTGTCGAAGAACGCCGTATCGTATTCATCGGCCTCGATCACGAAGAAGTCGCTGTCGGTCAGTCGCGCCGAAACGCCGAAGTTCATCGGCACACCACCGACGAGGAAGCCCGGTTGGTAGCCCGCATCTTCGAGAATCCAGGCGAGCATCGATGTCGTCGTCGTCTTCCCGTGCGTTCCCGCCACGGCCAGCACCCACTTCTTCGACAGCACATGCTCGCCGAGCCATTGCGGGCCCGACGTGTACGGCAGATTCCGGTTGAGGATCTCTTCCATCAGGGGGTTGCCGCGCGACACCACGTTACCGATAACGAACAGGTCGGGTTTGAGCGAGACCTGATCGGCGTCAAACCCTTCGATCAGCCGAATACCCTGCGCCTCGAGCTGGGTGCTCATCGGCGGATAGACGTTCGCGTCGCAACCGGTCACGGTGTGACCGGCCTGACGTGCGAGCACCGCGAGACCGCCCATGAACGTGCCGCAGATGCCAAGAATATGAATATGCATGGATGGGGAGCGAGGTGAGGACGGGCCGAGCCCGTGCGGGAAATGGGGGAGGCCGAACAGCCAGAATCACCATTGTACCTGCGGCGGGAAACGCAATGCCTTTCGGGTATCATCGTGCGCATGACACGCAAATCCTGGTCCGACGCCCAACGCCTGCGCGAGGAAATCGCTCTGGTGGCCGCCCGCCTCATCGCCGAGGAGGGCGCCGACTACGCCACCGCGAAACGCAAGGCGGCCAAGCAAGTGACCGGTGAGGCGCGGATTGCGGGTGAGTTGCTGCCGGATAACGACCAAATCGAAGCGGAAGTCCGCGAGTACGTGCAGACGTTCCTCTCGGACACGCAGCCGGCTGAGCTGGCGCATTTGCGTCAGGTCGCGCTGACGGTCATGTCGGCACTGGCGCGCTACCGGCCTTATATTACCGGCGCCGTCTACAACGGCACGGCAACGTCACTATCTGATATCTATTTGCAGGCATTTTGCGACAATCCAAAGGAAGTCGCCATCGATCTGTTGAACCGGGGCATCGACTACGAGGTCTCGGAAAGTCGCCACTTCAATGGTCGCGGCATGGTCGAGACGCTGAGTTTCCTGTGGCGCGAGCGGGGGCAGCGCGGCGAACCCGCGGGCGTGCACCTGTCCTTGTATTCCCTCGACGACATGCGCGGCGCACTCAAGGCCACCGACGGGAATGGCCGCCCCGTGCGCGTCGATGCGCACGGCCTGAGCACACTGATCGACAGCGCCGAGGCCATGGAGCAGGCATCCAACCACTGACCGGCACCCGAATGGCGGCAACATGGCCATCAGCCTGTCGCCATTCTCCGCAATTGCCATCCGTCTAACGTCTATTCCCGCCACTTCGGCCCCATCCATCATGGTAAAACGCATCGTTCCTCTGCTGATTCTGGCGCTCGCGGGGCTGGCGGCCGGCTTTTGGTTCGGCCATCGAAACCAGGCGCCCGCGAACGCGCCCGATGCCGCCGTCGCCCAACTGCTCGCCACGCGGCTTCCCGACTTGGCGGGCAACGAGCAGGCCATCTCGCAATGGCGTGGCAATACGCTGGTCATCAACTTCTGGGCTCCATGGTGTGGGCCCTGCGTGGAGGAAATGCCCGATCTCCAGGCACTTTCCATCGAATTCAAGGGAAAAAACGTCCAATTCGTAGGAATCGGCATTGATACTGCCCCGAACATGATCGCGTTCGAGCAAAAGGTGAAGGTTGATTACCCGCTCCTCGTGGCGGGCTACGCAGGCACCGACCTTGCCCGCGCACTGGGCAACAAGGCCGGCGCGCTACCGTATACCGTCGTGGTTGATCCTCAAGGCCGCTTGTACTACCAGAAGCTCGGCCGTATTACGTCGGATGAAGTGCGTTCAGCCCTCAAGCCGGCGCGCTGACATCGCGCCGGCCAGCCGGTCGCGCGGGAAGTCCCGCCAGACGTGACCGACGGGGTTTCATTTTCACCCCACTGGACAAAATCCACCAACTGGCGTTTAATTGCGCCCAATTTCGTGAAATTTGATTCGCCGATGCCTCACCGCATTCTTGTGCTCCACGGTCCCAATCTCAACCTGCTCGGTACTCGCGAGCCGGCGGTGTACGGTCGTACGACGCTGGCCGACATCGACGCGGCGCTCGAGGCGCAAGCCAAGGCGGCAGGTGCCGAGGTCACGACATTCCAGAGCAATCACGAAGGCGCGCTGGTTGACCGGATTCAGGCGGCACGCGACGCGTCGATCGACTTCATCGTCATCAACCCTGCCGCCTACACGCATACCAGCGTGGCGATGCGTGACGCGCTGGCCGGCGTGGGCATTCCGTTTGTTGAGGTGCATCTCTCGAACGTCCATGCCCGTGAGGCCTTCCGGCATCACTCGTACTTTTCCGATATTGCGCAAGGCGTGATCTGCGGCCTGGGCTGGCGCGGCTACACCTTCGCACTCGAATTTGCCCTGCGGCGACTCGCCGGCGGGTAGCCGTCTCATCCCCTATTTCCCCTCGCGGGGGGTGCCCCCGCGTCGATACCGAATTAAGGAGCTTCCTTCATGGATTTGCGCAAACTCAAGACGTTGATCGACCTCGTGGCCGAATCGGGTATTTCCGAACTCGAAGTCACCGAAGGCGAAGGCAAGGTCCGCATCGTCAAGGCGCCGCCCCAACTAATCGCCGCCCCGATGCAGATGGCCATGCCGGCGGCCTACCCGCAGGTTGCCGCGCAAGCGCCGGCGGCAACGCCCGCCGCACCGGCACCGGCAGCCCCGGTCCTGCCGCAAGGTCACATCGTCACGTCGCCGATGGTCGGTACCTTCTACCGCGCCCCGTCGCCGGGCGCCGATCCGTTTGCGCAGGTCGGCGACTCGGTCAAGGAAGGCCAGACGCTGTGCATCATCGAAGCGATGAAGCTGCTCAACGAGATCGAGTCGGACAAGACCGGCGTGATCAAGGAAATCCTCGTCGAGAACGGTCAGGCCGTGGAATACGGTCAACCGCTGTTCGTGATCGGCTAATGCCGGTTGTCGGACGCCCCGCCCGCGCGGCCAAATGCCGCCCGGCGACACGAGGCGTCCGGCCCCGCTCCTCTCCCCCTACGGGCAGGACTGCACATAATGTTTGAAAAAATCCTCATCGCCAACCGCGGCGAAATCGCTCTGCGCGTTCAGCGCGCGTGCCGCGAGATGGGCATCAAGACCGTGGTCGTCTACTCCGAAGCCGACAAGGAAGCGAAGTACGTCAAGCTTGCGGACGAAGCCGTCTGTATCGGACCGGCACCCTCGCCGCTGAGCTACCTGAACATGCCGGCGCTCATCAGCGCGGCGGAAGTCACTGACGCCCAGGCCATCCACCCGGGTTACGGCTTCCTCTCCGAGAACGCCGACTTCGCCGAACGCGTCGAGCAATCGGGCTTCACGTTTATCGGCCCACGCCCCGACACCATTCGTCTGATGGGCGACAAGGTCTCGGCCAAGCAGACGATGATCAAGACCGGCGTGCCGTGCGTGCCGGGTTCGGAAGGCGCGTTGCCCGACGATCCGAAGGAAATCGTGCGTGTTGCACGCCAGGTCGGCTATCCGGTGATCATCAAGGCCGCCGGCGGCGGCGGCGGTCGCGGCATGCGCGTGGTGCACACGGAAGCGGCGCTGGTGAACGCGGTCAACATGACCCGTGAAGAAGCCGGCCGCGCCTTCGGCAATCCGGAAGTCTATATGGAGAAGTTCCTCGAGAACCCGCGCCATATCGAAATCCAGATCCTCGCCGACAAGCACAAGAACGCCGTCTGGCTGGGCGAGCGCGACTGCTCGATGCAGCGCCGTCACCAGAAGGTGATCGAAGAGGCGACCGCACCGCTGATTCCGCGTCGCCTGATCGAGCGCATCGGCGATCGCTGCGCCGACGCCTGCAAGAAGATGGGCTACGTCGGCGCCGGCACGTTCGAATTCCTGTTCGAGAACGGTGAGTTCTACTTCATCGAAATGAACACGCGCGTGCAGGTCGAACACCCTGTCACGGAAATGATCACCGGTATCGATATCGTGCAGGAACAGATTCGCATTGCGGCTGGCGAGAAGCTCGCCTTCCGTCAGCGCGACATCCAGTTCCAGGGTCACGCGATCGAGTGCCGTATCAACGCCGAAGATCCGTTCAAGTTCACGCCGTCGCCGGGTCGCATTACCGCCTGGCACATGCCGGGGGGCCCCGGCATCCGCGTCGACTCGCACGCCTATAACGGCTACTTCGTGCCGCCGAATTACGATTCGATGATCGGCAAGCTGATCGCCTACGGAGCAACGCGCGATCAGGCCATCCGCCGCATGCGTGTCGCGCTGTCGGAAATCGTGATCGAAGGTATCCAGACGAACATTCCGCTGCACCGGGAACTGATGCTCGACGCGAAGTTTGTCGAAGGCGGCACGAGCATCCATTATCTGGAACACAAGCTGGCGCAGAAATCTGCCGTCGGCGGCAACTGAGCTGTTCATCAGCCGTTTATCAGCAGGAAATCACTCGCCATGTATCGCGAACTCGTCGTAGAAGTTGCCCGCGCCCAAGCCGAGGCCCTGTCGGACGCCCTGCTCGATCTGGGCGTGCTGTCGGTCTCCGTGGAAGACGCGGATGCCGACACGCCCGACGAGCAACCGATGTTCGGCGAGCCCGGCCTGACCCCGCCCGACACCGCGTGGCAACACTCGCGCGTGGTCGCGCTGGTGGGGGAAGACCAGGACGCCGCCGTGCTGCTCGCGGCGGCCGTCAATGAATTGGGGCTCACCGAGTCGCCCGCGTTCACGTTGCGCGACGTGGAAGAACAGGACTGGGTGCGCCTGACGCAATCGCAGTTTGAGCCCATACAGATCGGCCAGCGTATCTGGGTCGTGCCGTCGTGGCACGACGCCCCGGACGCCGATGCGCTTATCCTCGAACTCGATCCGGGCCTCGCGTTCGGGACCGGCAGCCACCCGACCACGCGGCTGTGCATGGAGTGGCTCGAACAGCACGTTGAGGCGGGTCAGTCCTTGCTCGACTACGGCTGCGGCTCGGGCATTCTGGCCATTCTGGCGCGCAAGTGCGGCGCCGATCCGGTCGTCGGTATCGACATCGATCCGCAGGCCGTCGAGTCTGCCCGCTACAACAGTGAGCGCAATCATGCGACCGTCGAATACGGACTGCCCGCCGACCTGCGCGACGGTCAATTCAATATCGTGGTCGCCAACATCCTGTCGAATCCGCTCAAACTGCTCGCGTCGATGCTGACATCGCGCGTGGCACCGGGCGGACGGCTCGCGCTGTCTGGCGTGTTGGAGCGGCAAGCGGACGAGGTGATCGCCGCCTACGCCCCCTATATGAAGATGTCGGTCTGGCGTGCTCACGATGGCTGGGTCTGCCTGCACGGGCAGGCCGCCGGCTAAGTCGCCCGCGACGCGCCGAGTCTCCGGGACCTCGCCCTCGAATCCCCCGATGCCCCCGACTCCCATGGCTCAGTCCTCGCGCGTTCTCGCTACCCGCTGCCCTCACTGCCATACCGTCTTCCGCGTCGTGGCGGATCAGCTCAAGCTGCGCGACGGTCTCGTGCGCTGCGGCAACTGTCGTGAAGTATTCGACGGACATGCCTACCTGTGCGAGCCGCCCGGCGAAGAGAACGAGGCGCAGACCGCGCCCGCCGAACGCCCCCCGGTGCCCGAGATGCTCACGCCCACGGCGATCGCTGCACTGCTGGGCACGCCGGACGAGAGCCTGGCGCAGATGCGACATGGCCCGGGTCGCTACATCGATGACGACGATGCCACGGTGCTTCTGGCGCCCACCGCGTCCATGACGTCGTCAGCTTCCGTCGCGTCTGCCGACTCGCCGACGTCCGTGGCTCTTGCCGGACAGGCACGTCGCCCCGGCGTCGGTCGCGTGATCTGGCGTGCGCTGATCGCGCTGGCCGTCGTCGGTCTGATCGCCCAGTGGGCGTGGGTCGAGCGCGCCGCACTCGTCGATCGCGTGCCGACGTTGCGCGGCGTGTTCGCGACGCTCGGACGCCCGATGCATGTGACGGTCGCGCCGCCGCGTCAGCCCGACAAGGTGCAGATTTCGAGCGTGACGCTGGTCACCGACGCGCCCGGCACGAGCGACGCGAGCGACGCGAGTGGCGCGAGTGGCGCGACAACCGGTACACCGGCGAGCGCCCCGGCACCAGACGACGCCGTGCCAATGACGCTCACCGTGTTCATGCGCAATCAAGCCGACTATGCCGTGGCCTGGCCGTCGCTCGAACTCACGCTGTCGGACATCGACGGCAAGCCGGTCGTGCGACGCGTGTTTTCGGCGAGCGACTACGTCACCGATACAGCGCAGCATGACGCCGGTCTGGCGCCACACAACGAACGCACGATTCGGTTACGATTGACGGCGCAGGCAGCGCTAGCCAGTAACTATCGGGTGCTCGCGTTCTATCCTTGATAGCGCTGTTGCACTCAACCTAGGAGATATTGATGTCCCAAGTCACACTCGGGGGCAACCCCATCGAAGTCGACGGCCAGTTCCCGCAAAAGGGGCAGACCGCTCCGGCTTTTTCGCTGGTCAATGCCAAGTTGCAGGACGTCTCGCTCGACGATTTCGCTGGCAAGCGCAAGGTGCTCAACATCGTGCCGAGCCTCGACACGCCGACCTGCGCCACGTCGACCCGCAAGTTCAACGAAGCCGCGGGCAAGCTCGAGAACACGGTCGTGCTCGTGATCTCGGCTGACCTGCCGTTCGCCATGAGCCGCTTCTGCGCGACCGAAGGACTGAACAACGTGGTCACGCTCTCGACCATGCGCGGCCGCGAGTTCCTCAAGCATTACGGCGTGGCAATCACCACCGGCCCGCTCGCCGGAGTGTCGGCCCGTGCCGTTGTCGTGCTCGACGCCGATAACCGCGTCGTCCACGCCGAACTCGTGCCCGAGATCAAGAACGAGCCGAACTACGACGCCGCGCTGGCCGCATTGTCGTAAGCCATCGCCCCTCGGCGTATCGCTGGCCCGCCCGGTAAAGCCGGTGCGCGCCAGATGGCAGTTCCCGTGCCGGTGCGGCAAATGCACCGGCCCGTTTTTAGCATGACCCGGCAGGGCGACTGGCCAACCGTCTGCCCTCCCAGATTGGCCCCGCTTACCTTTCGCAAGGATCTCCCCCGTGACTACCGTGATCTGCGGCTCGCTCGCCTACGACAACATCATGACGTTCGAAGGCCGCTTCGGCGAGCACATCCTGCCCGATCAGGTACACATCCTGAACGTCAGCTTCCTCGTGCCGACGATGCGCCGCAACTTCGGCGGCTGCGCCGGCAACATTGGCTACAGCCTGCATCTGCTGGGCGGCTCGCCGGTCGTCATGGCCACCGTCGGCGAAGATGGTGCGCCCTACGTCGAGCGCTTCCAGTCGCTCGGCATGACGACGGAATTCGTTCGCGTGGTCGCGGACAGCATGACCGCCAATGCGATGATCACGACCGATCTGGACAACAACCAGATCACCGCCTTCCACCCTGGGGCGATGATGTTCTCGTCGCGCAACCGCGTGGCCGATGTCAACGGCGCGACGCTCGGCATCGTTGCCCCGGACGCCCCCGACGCCATGCTCACTCACGCCGAAGGCTTCGCCGCCGCCGGGGTACCGTTCCTGTTCGATCCGGGTCAGGGCCTGCCGTTGCTCTCGCCTGAGGCCCTGCGTCGCATGGTGGAACTCGCCACATACCTTGCGGTCAACGACTACGAAGCCAAGCTGCTCTGCACGAAGACCGGCTGGTCGATGGACGACCTCCAGTCGCGTGTCGAGGCGCTGGTCGTGACGCGCGGAGAACACGGCGCGCTGATCTTCGCCGGCGGCAAGCAACACGACATTCCTGCCGTCAAAGCCAAGCGAGTCGTCGACCCCACCGGGTGCGGCGACGCCTTCCGTGGCGGGTTGCTGTACGGTATCGAAAAGGGCCTCGACTGGCCCACCGCCGGCCGCCTGGCCAGCCTGATGGGTTCGCTCAAGATTGCCGAGCAAGGCCCGCAGACTTACGCGCCGACGCGCGCCGAGATCGAGGCGCAATATGAAGCCGCGTTCGGCCACCGCTTCGTATGATTCCAGGACAAACACAACGATGGCACGACTGACCACACCATTCCTTATTCTCACCGTCGCGGCGTCGCTCTCCCTGTCCGCCTGCACGGCGTTCGGTCCGAGCAATTCCGCGAGCGTCTACAACAGCCGCCAAGCGCAACGCGAGCAGGTTGTGCGCATGGGCACCGTCGAATCGGTGCGCCCGGTCACGATCGATAGCAGCAATGGCGATCCGGGGATTCTCGGCGTGGTGGGGGGCGGTGCGCTGGGCGCCGTCGGCGGCAGCGCCATTGGTGGCGGTCGCGGCTCGATCGCGACGGGCATCATCGGCGGTCTGTTGGGTGCCGTTGCGGGGCAAGCCGTCGAAAACCGCATGAGCAAGAAGGCGGGCCTGGAGATTACCGTGCGACTCGACAACGGCGAGCTGCGCGCCATCACACAGGATGCGGACGAAGCATTCCAGCCGGGTCAGCGCGTGCGTCTGCTCTCGAGCGGCGGCGTCACGCGTGTGACGCACTAAGGCCGCATGAAAAAACCCGCTGCGACGATCGCTCATCACAGCGGGTTTCGGATCGAGTAGGCCTACTCGATCAAAAGACACCTAAGTGCCTTGGTTCCTGCTTTGGCACTCGAATTACGGACGGCTGCCGGTCGGGAACGGCCATGCCGCTGCCGGATTCAGTGCCGTCTTCGGTGCTGCTGCCGGTGCCGCAGCCGGGGCCGCAGCAGGCTTGGCGGCAACCTTCTTGACGGCCGGCTTCTTCGCCGCCGCAGCAGGCTTCTTCGCAGCCGGCTTCTTCGCAGCAACCTTCTTCACGGCGGCCTTCTTCGCAGCCGGCTTCTTCGCGGCAACCTTCTTCACCGCTGCCTTCTTCGCAGCCGGCTTCTTGGCGGCAACCTTCTTCACTGCTGCCTTCTTGGCGACCGGCTTCTTGGCGGCAACCTTCTTCACCGCTGCCTTCTTGGCGACCGGCTTCTTGGCGGCAACCTTCTTCACCGCAACCTTCTTGGCGGCCGGCTTCTTGGCGGCAACCTTCTTCGCTGCCGGCTTCTTGGCGGCGACAGCCTTCTTCGCTACCGGCTTCTTGGCAGCGACAGCCTTCTTCGCGACAGGCTTCTTGGCGGCGGCAGCCTTCTTCGCTACCGGCTTCTTGGCAACAGCCTTCTTGGCTGCGGGTTTTTTCTTAGCAGTAGTAGCCATCACTTTGCTCCTTAACGTGAGAGATCACTCAAACAAAACCACCTGAGAAGGAAACCCGACCACCATGCGGCGAACCGCCGGCGAGCGGGCTATTCATCGGCGTACGCATCGGACTTCGACGGCTTACGCTAATGAATTCGGCGCTGCGCGCATGACGCTGACCGTGAGTGGTCACGCGCGCAAAAAAATTGCCGGCGACATTGCCGCCAGCAATTCGATTGTCTTGAGAAAGGGGATTCGCCAGATTCTTCGGGGGGTAGCTTGCCTGTCCCGTCATCGGGAGGGAGGAGATTGCGATAGCGGATAAGCGATACTGCTTGCTATGCACCAAGGTTTTTACGCTCCGTAACTACCAGCTCTCTGTCGCGGGAGGAAAGCAATGTGCTTTCGTGTGTTCATCGAGACTGCAATTTATTTGAGCGAATCATAATTCTTTTGTGATGCGATGTTAATACTTTGCGCGTAAAAAATCGCACAACGTTCGCAACGAAGAAGTCAATCTGTTGTATTTGATGCACATGGCGTTCGCATGTCGACGCGTGCGAAGCGAGCGTGACGACGCGCGAGTGAGGATGATGTGCGTGATCTGCGCCTTCTCTTTTGCTTCTCTTGCTGGCGCTCACGCGCGCCACGCGCGCTCACACCACCCTCTCGAAACCCGCATGGATACTGGCTTTGCAGCCAGCATCCAAATTTCACTTCCTGCTTAGTCCCAGCTCAGCGCGCCACCGGTCTGGTATTCGATCACTCGCGTTTCGAAGAAGTTGCGCTCCTTCTTCAGATCGATCATCTCGCTCATCCACGGGAACGGATTTTCTTCGTTCGGATAGAGCGCCTCGAGACCAATTTGGGAACAGCGACGGTTCGCGATGAAGCGCAGATAGCTCTTGAACATGCCCGCGTTCAGACCGAGCACGCCGCGCGGCATCGTATCTTCAGCGTAGCGATACTCCAGCTCGACCGCTTTCTTGAACAGCTCGCGAATCTCTTCGCGGAACTCCGGCGTCCACAGGTTCGGGTTTTCCAGCTTCACCTGGTTGATCAGATCGATGCCGAAGTTGCAGTGCATCGACTCGTCGCGCAGGATGTATTGATATTGCTCTGCAGCACCGGTCATCTTGTTCTGCCGACCCAGCGCGAGAATCTGCGTGAAGCCGACGTAGAAGAACAGCCCTTCCATGATGCAGGCGAACACGATGAGCGAGCGCAGCAGCTTCTGGTCGGCTTCCTGCGTGCCGGTCTGGAACGACGGATCCGCCACCACTTCGATAAACGGGAGCAGGAATTCGTCCTTGTCGCGAATCGACGGCACTTCGTGATACGCGTTGAAGATCTCGCCTTCGTCCAACCCCAGGCTCTCGACGATGTACTGATAGGCGTGCGTGTGGATCGCCTCTTCGAAGGCCTGACGCAGCAGGAACTGGCGGCACTCCGGTGCCGTGATGTGGCGATACGTGCCGAGCACGATGTTGTTCGCCGCGAGCGAGTCGGCCGTCACGAAGAAGCCGAGATTGCGCTTGATGATGCGGCGCTCGTCCTCGGTCAGACCGTTCGGATCTTTCCACAGGGCGATGTCGCGCGACATATTGATTTCCTGCGGCATCCAGTGGTTCGCGCAACCGGCCAGATACTTCTCCCAGGCCCACTTGTATTTGAAGGGCACCAGTTGATTCACATCCGTCGTGCCGTTGATCACGCGCTTGTCGGAGGCGCTCACGCGACGCGTCGACTGCGAGGCGATCACAGTCGGGGTTTCCCCTTGCGTGCCCAGCACGTTCGACGCGGCAACCGGAGCAGCGGTGGGGGCAGCCGATTTGGCCGTGGTGGTGTCTTCTTCCCAGTTCAGCATAGGGTCTCAGTCCGTTCAGGTTGATGCGATGCACACACGCGCGCACATCGCCGAAGTGACAGATCAGCCGCTCGCGTGCGAAGGCTGACAAAAAATTTGCGATCCGGCGGCCGGCAAGCGATCACCGGGAGCACGAAGTCCACCGGGAGCATTGCCATATTTCGGGGGTGATGCAGATGCGCAATTGCGCAGTTTTGAACAACAACGCCGACGCGAGAGCTGCAACAACATCCTGACCTCCCGACGTCGAATGGAATGCCTCCAATTTAGCACAATTACGTCACTCGTTCCAGCATGCAACACTATATCTAGTGCCGCGCCGCACGATGACCACTATACCTAGTGTTTGGCAACATCCCCCGAGTGCCGGGCGGCCGGGCTTGCGGGACCGGCATCTTGCCATGAAACGGTGCCGCACGACAGCGATGATGGTGCGTCGAGGGGGAGCGCTGCGTCGCATTGGCGTATCCTGTCGCGACGGCGAACCGGAACGACAGATTCCGGCGCACGCCACTTCTGAACGTCGATGAAGGAGATACCGACGATGACATTCCCAGGCGCCAACGGCGCACCGGCGTCGACCGGTTCGTCAGGCCCGACACCGCTCACGCTCACCCCCGGCAAACCGATCCACCTCGCGGCGGGCGCACTCGTGGCCGAGGTTCAACCGGGCTGCGGGGCGCGGCTCGCGCGACTCGCTCGGCGCGACACGCGCGGTGACGTTTTCGACTACCTTGTGCCGCTCGGCAACGACCCGTTCTCGTCGGACGAATGGCCGAAGGCCGGCGCCTTTCCGATGCTGCCGTATACCAACATGCTGCGCGACGACACGCTGCATTGGCGCGACCGCGCGATCGTCGCTCGCGAGGCGCCGGCCGCATCGAGTTCGCTGCACGGCTGGGGGCTGCGTCGCGCGTGGGATGTCGTCGACGAGAGCCCGCACTGTTGCGTGCTCCAACTCGACAGTCCCGCTCAACCCGAATGGCCGTGGCACTATCAGGCGTATCTCTCGGTGACGCTCGACGAGCACGGTGTCGACATGCAACTGTCGATCACCAATCTCTCGACGCAGGACATGCCCGCCGGGCTCGGGCTACATCCCTACTTTCAGTGGCCTGCCGGCGCGCGCCTGACGTTCGAAGCGGAGGCGATCTGGCGTTCGCCGTCGGAGGACATCCGATGGCCGAGCGAGCAACGCGTGCACGTCGGCGAGATCGAGGTCGTGTCTGTCGGCGGCGGACTCGATACCGAGGGGCGGTCCACCTGGTTCGCCGAAGCGCCGGTCGAGTCGGGGCGATTCGACGCGCGCCTCGACTACGCCGGCGGCCTGCGCTCGGCCACGGTGCGCAGCAGCGACGCCAGCTGGCTCGTGGTGCACTCTCCCGCCGGACGTCCCTACCTCTGTCTGGAACCGTCGACGCATCGGGTCGGCGCGTTCGACGACGATCACGTGGTCGTGGCGCACGGGCAAACGCTCGATCTGTCGATGCGGATCGATCTGACCTGAGGGCCAGGCGGCGGGTGCGCCGCCCTTCCCCCCTACCACGGCGCCCCAAAAAAGCTTGGGGCCAGTGCCGAGGCGCGAACCTCGGGACTGGCCCCAATCTCACCGCAAGCGCAAGCTTACTGGCAAGCCTCGCACTCGTCGAAGCCCGGATCGCCCGGACGCATCGTGCACACCGCGCCTTCAGCGTCCGGCATCGGCTGCGCCAGCGGCGAGGAGGGTTCGGCCGAGAAGCTTCCGCTCGGCGTCACGCCCCCCGAGCTCACCGCATTCAGCGCGCCGTGGCTCACCGTCGATTTCTCGACGTGCGTCGCGGCCATCGTACGGAGGTAGTACGTGGTCTTCAGGCCACGCGTCCAGGCCAGCTTGTACGTCTCGTCGAGCTTCTTGCCCGAAGCGCCCGCCATGTAGATGTTGAGCGACTGCGCCTGGTCGATCCACTTCTGACGACGCGACGCCGCCTCGACCAACCACTTCGGCTCGACTTCGAACGCCGTGGCGTAGATCTCGCGCAGGTCGGCCGGCACGCGGTCGATGCGGGCCAGCGTGCCGTCGAAGTACTTCAGGTCGGCGACCATCACTTCGTCCCACAGGCCACGCGCCTTCAGGTCACGCACCAGGTACTCGTTGACCACCGTGAATTCGCCCGAGAGGTTCGACTTCACGTACAGGTTCTGGAACGTCGGCTCGATACAGGCCGAGACGCCGATGATGTTCGAGATCGTGGCGGTCGGGGCGATCGCCACGCAGTTCGAGTTGCGCATGCCGTGCGAAGCGATGTGCTTGCGCAGGCTGTCCCAGTCGAGCGTTGCCGACATGTCGACGTCGATGTAGCCGCCGCGCTCTTCGGCCAGCAACTTGAGGGAGTCTTGCGGCAGGATGCCGCGATCCCACAGCGAGCCCTTGTACGACGAATACTGACCGCGTTCCTTGGCCAGCTCGGACGACGCCCAGTAAGCGTAGTAGCACACCGCTTCCATCGAACGGTCGGCGAACTCGACGGCAGCGTTCGAGGCATAAGGCGTGCGCAGCAGGTGCAGACAGTCCTGGAAGCCCATGATGCCCATGCCCACCGGACGGTGATGCAGGTTCGAATTGCGCGCCTTCGCCACCGCGTAGTAGTTGATGTCGATGACGTTGTCGAGCATGCGCATCGCCACGCGCACGGTACGTTGCAGCTTGTCGTGATCGAGTTCGTAGCCGTTCGCGGTCTGCTTCAGGTGAGCCACGAGGTTCACCGAGCCGAGGTTGCACACCGCGATTTCGGTCTCGCTCGTGTTGAGCGTGATTTCCGTGCACAGGTTCGAGGAGTGCACTACGCCCACGTGTTGCTGCGGCGAGCGAATGTTGCACGGATCCTTGAACGTGATCCACGGATGGCCGGTTTCGAACAGCATGCCCAGCATCTTGCGCCAGAGCGCTTGCGCCGGCACCTTCTTGAACAGCTTGATTTCGCCGCGTGCGGCCTTGTCTTCGTAGGCCGTGTAAGCCTGTTCGAAAGCCTTGCCGTACTTGTCGTGCAGGTCCGGGCAGGTCGCCGGCGAGAACAGCGTCCACTCGGCGCCTTCCATCACGCGCTTCATGAACAGATCGGGAATCCAGTTCGCCGTGTTCATGTCGTGCGTGCGGCGACGGTCGTCGCCCGTGTTCTTGCGCAACTCGAGGAATTCCTCGATGTCCAGGTGCCACGTTTCCAGGTAGGCGCACACCGCGCCCTTGCGCTTGCCGCCCTGGTTCACGGCCACGGCCGTGTCGTTGACCACCTTCAGGAACGGCACCACGCCCTGGCTCTTGCCGTTCGTGCCCTTGATGTGCGAGCCGAGCGCGCGCACCTGCGTCCAGTCGTTGCCCAGACCACCGGCAAACTTCGAGAGCAGTGCATTTTCCTTGAGCGCTTCGTAGATGCCTTCCAGGTCGTCCGAGACCGTCGTCAGGTAGCACGACGAGAGTTGCGAGCGACGCGTGCCCGAGTTGAACAGCGTCGGCGTCGAACTCATGAAGTCGAAGCTCGACAGAATCTGGTAGAACTCGATCGCACGCGCTTCGCGCTCGACTTCATTGAGCGCCAGCCCCATCGCCACGCGCATGTAGAACGCCTGCGGCATTTCGATGCGGTGACCGTCGATATGCAGGAAGTAGCGATCGTAGAGCGTCTGCAGGCCCAGATAGTTGAATTGCAGATCGCGCGATGCGTCGAGCGCGGCGCTCAGCTTGGCCAGGTCGAACGAGAGCAGTTGCTCGTCGAGCAGTTCGGCGTCGACTCCCTGCTTGATGAAGCGCGGGAAGTATTCGATGTAGCGCGCGGCCATTTCGCCCTGCAGCACTTCTTCGCCGAGAATCTCGCGGCGGATCGTGTGCATCAGAATTCGCGCCGTGACCTGGCTGTACGCCGGTTCCTTCTCGATGAGGGTGCGCGAGGCGAGGATCGCCGAGTCGTAGACCTGCGACAGCGGCACGCCGTCGTACAGGTTCTTGAGGGTCTCGGTCACGATCGGCTCGGCCACGACTTCGTCGCCGAGATTTTCGCAGGCAGCCTGCACCACGCCGCGCAACACCGACATATCGAGCGTACGCACCACGCCGTTGTCGGTGACATTGAGCACCGGGCCATCGTGTGTAGCCGCTTCTTGCGTGGTCTCGACCGCGTGCGCACGCTCTTGCGAACGCTTCTCGCGGTACAGCACGTAGGCGCGCGCCACGTTGTGCTCGCCTTCACGCATCAGCGCGAGTTCGACCTGATCCTGGATGTCTTCGATGTGGAACGTGCCGCCATTCGGGCGGCTGCGCATCAGGGCGCGCACGACGTGCCCCGTCAACTGCTCCACGAGTTCGCGTACGCGGGCCGACGCCGCACCCTGGCCGCCGTTCACGGCGAGGAACGCCTTGGTCACGGCGATCGCGATCTTCGACGGCTCGAAACCCACCACCGCGCCGTTGCGTCGAATCACTTTGAAGTCGGCGTTGGTCGCCGGCTCGAAGGCGCCCGTCGTCTGGGGCGCCGACGCACCCGCACCATTGCCGGAGGTCGCGGCAGGCGTCGGGGTCGGGCGGGTGAGGTTTTCGTTAGTCTGCATGTAAAAACTCCCGTTCCAATGAGATGGTGCTGTTAGCGCGTTCTTACCAGGGTTAAGGCCGGCAAAAATGCGCCCTAGGGACGCCGATGGAGCGAAGTGCTGGATACCGCACGACCGACGGACGGCCAAGGGTTCAGGTGTCCGCTGCACGGCTTTGCTGCTGTGCCGCCCCGCAAAAACGCCGCAGGAAAAGCACGGTATTGATGGCGATTGCATTCCGTGCCGAACCTCACATCAACCACTAGATGTAGTGGTCGGCACCTGAATTTTCACTAAGTATAGTGGAGATGACGCACTCCGCAAACCCAAAAATTTCTCTCGCCGGGAGGCCCGTGGCATCGCCGTGTCAAGCAAAACCTGTCCCCGGATGGGGATTAGTCGGCCGGCTGAAACGGCAATGCCTGGGGGCTCAGCGACGCCATCCGACGCAATCGCGGCCACTCGAAGTACGGTCCCGGATCCGTCTTGCGGCCCGGTGCGATATCGGCATGTCCGACCACGGCTTGAATCGGATAATGCTCACGCAACGCTCGCGTGAGCGCCGCCAGCGTGACGTATTGCGCTTCCGTATACGGGAGGTCGTCCGTGCCCTCGAGCTCCACGCCGATCGAAAAATCGTTGCAGCGCGTTCGCCCTTCGAACGACGATGCCCCCGCGTGCCAGGCCCGCGCGTTGCACGACACGAACTGCTGCAACGCACCATCGCGTCGCACCAGGAAGTGCGACGAGACCCGCACACCGCGAATCTCATCGAAGAAGGGATGCGCATCGTGATCGAGCCGGTTCTGGAAGAACGCCGCGATCTCGCCGCCCCCGAATTGTCCTGGCGGCAACGAAATGTTGTGCACCACGAGCAGGTCGGTCGGCGTGTCCGCCGGACGCGCATCGAAGTTGGGGGACGGCAGTCGCTCGGCTTCGCTTACCCAGCCTTCGGCATCGAGCGTGAGCATCGGGACTTGGGTCGGCGCGCTCATGCGTCACCTCGCCGCGGCAAGGCACACGTCGTGACGCGATGACACGACCGGAGCGCAATGTTGGCGCACGCGAATGACTGGGGCATGACGGGCACAGCGGGCTCCCGTAGAGCGAGGGGCGCCATTGTAGCCCACTTGGCGTGACGCCGTCGGCGGCATGTCCGGCGCGGGCAACGCTCGGCCCGTTCGCAAGTCGCCGGCGTTTCGTCAACCGTCGTCATGCGGTGAAAGGGAGTGCCCAATGAAGAAGCCTCCCGCCTTGCCTGGCCGAGAGGCTTCTGTAGGCGTGACCACGCCCAGGGATGATGTCGCTCGCGCGTCGATCGACACGCTCACCATCCCGCGCCGCTCACAGGTGCGACGCTCTTGGCCGTTCCCGGCCGGTGACACTTATCGTCTTCGCCAACGCTGTCATCGCTTTCGATACGGTGCCCTCGCTTATTGCCATGATCGCCATCGATCAAGGAAAGGCAGGAATGGCGGATTCCACCCCTTCCATGTGCGCTTCAGGGTGATGGGCCTTGAGCATCTCGCGAATCTCATCGACGCGACCGTCGCGCACATCCACCATCAGCAGAATCATGCCGCGCTCGAGCGGCTCACGAAACGTCTTGAGTCGCGAGTTCGGCACCGAAACGCCGATCATGCTCGACACCCAGGCGCCAAAGAGCGCACCGAGCGGTGCCGTCACAATCATCAACTCCCACTGGGGACGTGTGCCCACGATGGGGAAAAAGGCGGCGACTGCACCGACTGCCAGACCACAGAACCCGCCGATGACGAGCCCGGCTTCGGCGCCGTGCACGATATCGGAAGTCTGTAGCAGGTTAGCCTCGTGCAGTCCCTCCAGGTCCATTTCGTCACGTGCCATAAAGTGGATGTGACGCTCCTCAACCCGGGCGAGCAGTAAATCGCTCATCGTGCGCTGGGCACTCGCCAGATCGGGAAGCAGAAAATACATCCGTCTGCGCATTAGCATATTGCGCCCTCCTGTCGTCGCGCCCCTCGATGATTATTCTGTTTATGAGCGGGGCCGGTTACTGTGTTTTAGTGCATGCAGCAGGCATGCGCAAGCCGACACGTGCAAGTGCCACGGCGCGAAGGACGGGAGAACGGGATCATCGCTGCGCAGCGTGGCTGCGCAGCGCGACTCAGATGCGGTGTTCGCGCATCCGATAGGCGTCGCGGTGTTCAGCGCTGCAAAAATGCTGGCCGCCTGCGCCAGCGACGGATTCACTCTCGGGAAGGTAGGTATCGCACTCGCTGCATCGCACCATGCGTTCGGCGGGCGGCAGCGCCTGACGCGCCGTCGTGCGCGCATCGTTTGCGCCTGGCGGGCGCATGCGCTCGGTATTGCGCTTGCGCTCGTTGCTTCGCATCCACCACGTGCCAACGATCAGGAGCACCAGTAACAACAGGATATTGCGCATCGCGCTTCAAGTCTCCGTCATGCGATGCAGCACCACCTCAAGCACGAAGCGAGAACCGACATACGCCAACAAAAGCGCCACGAACGACGCCAGAACCCAACGCAGCGCGACCTTGCCGCGCCACCCATAAAAATGCCGACCCAGCAGCACCGCGCCGAACATCAGCCACGACACCCCCGCGAACACGGTCTTGTGATCGATGCGCACCGCGCGCCCGAACAGCGCCTCGGAGAACATCACGCCGGAGATCAACGTCAGGGTCAGCAGCACGAACCCGGCGCCGATCAGCCGGAACAACAGTTTTTCCATCGTGAGCAGCGGCGGCAGCGTCTCGAGCCAGTGCGCCAGCCAGCCGGTCGTCTCGCCGCGTCGCGACGGATGCAGTTGCCGCTCGGCGTAGAGCATCAGCAGCGCGTGCAGCGCCGCGAGCGCGAACAGCCCGTAGGCCATGTTGGCGATGATGAAGTGCGCCTTGAAAATCGGTTCCGCCGCAAAGCCGAGAATGCGCACATCCGGAAAAATCATCGGCAGCACACAGGTCACCGCGGCCACGGGGGTGACCATCAGCCGCAGGCTGTCCAGCGGAAAGAAGAAACTCTCGATCCAGTAGATGCCGACCGAGAGCCACAACATGGCCGAGAGCATGTACGCGAAACCGAAGTGCATACTGTCCGAGCGGAAGATCGTTTGATGCAGCAACACCCCGTGCAGCACGAGCGTGACGAACAGCGAAAGCTGCATCGGCCAGCGCGACGGCGTGCCCGCGACCGGCGCAGGCGCGACCTGCCCGCCCGCCAGTGCGAGCGCAGCGTTGCGTCGGTAGCCTTGCCACGAACAAACCGCCAATCCGGCATAGAGGATGGCGGTCAGCGCATACAGTAAAATAGTCATGTTTGAAGTTTACACCAGCCCATGACGGGCGCGCTGCCGTCCCCGCCACCGCCCCCCTCCGGGGCCGAACGGCAGGGCGAACGGGGCCGCTGCAGGTCTTACAGGATACGTTTCATGCTCGACAATCTCACTACGCGCCTCGCCAAGGTCGTCAAGACGCTGCGCGGCGAAGCCCGCCTGACCGAGGCCAACACGCAGGAAATGCTGCGTGAAGTGCGTCTCGCGCTGCTCGAGGCCGACGTCGCCCTGCCCGTGGTGCGCGATTTCGTCGCCAAGGTCAAGGAAAAGGCGCTCGGCGAGGAAGTCATTTCCAGCCTCTCGCCGGGCCAGGCACTTGTCGGCGTGGTGCAACGCGAACTGACCGCACTCATGGGCGGCGACTACGAAGGCCGCGCCGCCGAACTCAATCTCGCGACCACGCCGCCCGCCATCATCCTGATGGCCGGTCTGCAGGGCGCCGGCAAGACCACCACCGTCGGCAAGCTCGCCAAGCTGCTGCGCGCGCAGAAAAAGAAGGTCCTCACGGTCTCGACCGACGTCTATCGCCCCGCCGCTATTGCCCAGTTGGAGACAGTGACGAAGCAGGTCGACGCCGACTTCTTCCCGTCGCAACCCGATCAGAAGCCGGTCGACATCGCCCGTGCGGCCGTCGACTGGGCGCGACGCCATCACCATGACGTGCTGCTCGTCGATACGGCGGGCCGTCTGGGCATCGACGAAGCGATGATGCAGGAAATCAGCGCCCTGCACGCCGAGCTGAAACCGATCGAAACGCTGTTCGTCGTCGACGCCATGCTCGGCCAGGACGCCGTCAACACGGCCCGCGCCTTCAACGACGCGCTGCCGCTCACCGGCGTGGTGCTCACCAAACTCGACGGCGACTCGCGCGGCGGTGCGGCGCTGTCGGTGCGTCACATCACCGGCAAGCCGATCAAGTTCGTCGGTGTGGGCGAAAAGCTCGACGGCCTCGAGGTCTTCTACCCGGATCGCATGGCGAACCGCATTCTCGGCATGGGCGACATTCTCGCGCTCGTCGAGGAAGCGCAACGCGGTGTCGACGTGCAGGCTGCGCAGAAGCTCGCCGATAAGGTCAAAAAGGGCGGCGACTTCGACCTGAACGACTTCAAGGCGCAAATCGGCCAGATGAAGAACATGGGCGGCCTGTCGTCGCTCATGGACAAGCTCCCCGCGCAATTCCAGGCCGCCGCCAGCCAGACCAATATGGATCAGGCGGAGAAGCAGGTGCGCCGCATGGAGGGCATCATCAACGCGATGACGCCTTCCGAGCGCGCCAAGCCGGAACTGATCAAGGCGAGCCGCAAGCGCCGCATCGCCGCCGGTGCGGGCGTTCAGGTGCAGGAGGTCAATCGCATGCTCAATCAGTACGACCAGATGCGTACCATGATGAAGAAGCTCAAGGGCGGCGGCATGATGAAGATGATGCGCAGCATGAAAGGCATGATGCCCGGGATGCGCTGATCGGATCCGATGCCCGGTTGCCCCTCGTCACGCGGGCGGGCATTCCGTATATACTCCGGGCCGCACATAGCGACATCTCCCCGCAACACGTTCCCCAGGGTCGCCCCATATGAACCGCGAAGAAGCCCTCGAAGTTTTCCGTAATTCCGAAGAGATCGTCTCGGCCGACGAGGTGAGCCAGTCCGTCGACACGATGGCCAAGGCCATCAAGGAGGCCGTTGGCGACGAATTCCCGATGGTGCTCTCGGTCATGGGCGGCGCGGCCGTCTTTACCGGCATGCTGCTGCCGCGCCTGGACTTCCCGCTGGAGTTCGACTACATCCACCTCTCGCGCTACAACAACACCACGACGGGCGGCGCGATGCAATGGCGCGTGGCGCCGCGCGACTCGGTGCGCGATCGCGTGGTGCTCGTGCTCGACGACATTCTCGACGAAGGCGCCACCATGGCGGCAATTCGCGATCGGATCCTGGAGATGGGCGCCTCGAAGTTCTACAGCGCCGTGCTGTGCGAGAAGATCCTGACGAAGGACAAGCCCTCGCATCCGGATTTCTGTGGCTTTACGGTGCCGGACCGCTACGTCTTCGGCTGCGGCATGGATGCCAAGGGCTACTGGCGCAACCTGCCGGCGATCCGCGCCTTGACCACGCCGCGCTGAGCGCCGCCGGCGGGACAACGTTCCGTATCCACCAAACGACAAAGGGGCCTGCGAGGCCCCTTTGTCGTTTGGGTGCGCCGGCGAGCCCTCGCCCACCGGCATGACACCTGATCAGATCGTCTTGGCGACGCGCACCTTGTCGACGACGACATCCGCCACGGCGGCGACGTCGAGCAACTGCGCTTGTGCGTCGCGGCGGCCCTGATACTCGAGCTTGCCTTCCTTCAGCCCCCGGTCGCCGATCACCACGCGATGCGGCACGCCGATCAGCTCCCAATCCGCGAACATCACGCCGGGACGCTCGCCACGGTCATCGAGAATCACGTCGACGCCAGCAGCCACCAGGTCGTCATAAAGCTTATCGGCCGTCGCACGCACGGCGTCGCTGCGGTCATAGCCCATCGGGCACAACACGACTTCGAACGGCGCAATCGATTCCGGCCAGATGATGCCGCGATCGTCGAAGTTCTGTTCGATGGCCGCGCCAAGAATTCGCGTGATGCCAATGCCGTAGCAGCCCATTTCCATCGGCGCAGGCTTGCCGGTCTCGTCGAGGAAGGTGGCATTCATGGCATCCGAATACTTGGTCCCCAACTGGAACACGTGCCCCACTTCGATACCACGGCACAGGGCAATCTCGCCCTTGCCATCCGGCGACATGTCGCCAGGCACGACGTTGCGCAGATCGGCCACGACTTCCGGCTCGGGTAGATCGCGCCCCCAGTTCACACCGGTGATATGGAAGTCGACCTCGTTCGCGCCAACCACGAAGTCGCTCATCTTTGCGACCGTGCGATCGACCACGAGCTTGACGGGCTGCTTCGTACCGATGGGGCCCAGGTAGCCCGGCGGTGTGCCGAACCGATCGACGATCTCGGCCTCGCTCGCGAAGCGGAAGTCCGCCAGTCCCGGCACCTTGCTCGCCTTGATCTCGTTCAGTTCGTGATCGCCGCGCAGCAACAGCAGCCAGACCGTCGTGCCGGCCTCTTCACTGTCGGTGGCGAGCACAATCGACTTGACCGTGCGCGCCAGCGGGATCGAGAGCAGTTCCGCGACGGCTTCGCACTTGGCCTTGCCCGGTGTGGCCGTCTTGGCCAACGCCTCGGCGGGCGCGGCGCGCTCGCCCTGCGGGGCAAGCGCCTCGGCCATTTCGACGTTGGCCGCATAGTCAGACGCCGGGCAGTAGGCGATAGCGTCTTCACCGGTATCGGCGATCACGTGGAATTCGTGCGAGCCCGACCCGCCAATCGAGCCGTTGTCGGCCACCACGGCGCGAAACGCCAGACCCAGACGCGTGAAGATGCGCACATAGGCATCGAACATTTTCTGATAGGAAACCTGCAGGCCGGCACGGTCCTTATCGAAGGAGTAGGCGTCCTTCATGATGAACTCGCGCCCGCGCATCACGCCGAAACGCGGACGAATCTCGTCGCGGAACTTCGCCTGTACCTGATAGAAATTCACGGGCAGTTGGCGATAGCTCTTGATCTCGCGGCGCGCGATGTCCGTCACCACTTCCTCGTGGGTCGGGCCGACGACGAAATCGCGATCGTGGCGATCCTTCAGTCGCAGCAATTCCGGACCGTACTGCTTCCAACGCCCCGACTCCTGCCACAGTTCGGCGGGCTGCACGGCCGGCATAAGGAGTTCGAGCGCGCCGGCACGGTTCATTTCTTCGCGGACGATGGCTTCAACCTTGCGAATCGAACGCAGGCCGATCGGCAGGTAATCATAGATACCGCCGGCCACGCGGCGAATCATGCCGGCGCGCATCATCAGCTTGTGGCTGACGATCTCGGCGTCGGCGGGCGCTTCCTTGAGGGTGCCGATGAAGAAACGAGAGGCTTTCATGCAGATTTCCGGGAAAAATGAGGGTCAACGGCGCGCACAGCGGTTCGGGGTGTTGCCGGGAACGGGGCCGGGGCACGCCCCGACGTCGCGACGGCGCCCAAGACACCCGCCGGCCGTACGCGCCGCCCCGGTCACCCGAGCCGCCGCCGGCCGCCGCGCCGGTGATTATCTGTTTATAATCGAAGCAATTTTAAAGGATTCAAGGGTGGTTGTATGCTTGACCGTGAAGGCTTTCGCCCGAACGTCGGCATCATCCTCTTAAACGCACGCAATGAAGTGTTCTGGGGCAAGCGGCTGGGCGAGCACTCCTGGCAGTTCCCGCAAGGCGGCATCAAGTACGGCGAAACGCCCGAACAAGCCATGTTCCGAGAATTGCACGAAGAAACCGGGCTAAAGCCAGAACACGTCAAAATCATCGGTCGCACGCGCGACTGGCTGCGTTATGAGGTGCCGGACAAATTCATCAAGCGCGAAGTGCGCGGACATTACCGGGGCCAGAAGCAAATCTGGTTCCTGCTGCGCATGGTCGGTCGCGACTGCGATATCTGCCTGCGCGCGACCGAGCATCCGGAGTTCGATGCCTGGCGCTGGAACGAATATTGGGTGCCGCTCGACGCCGTGATCGAGTTCAAGCGCGAGGTCTACCAACTCGCGCTGAACGAACTCTCGCGCTATCTGCGACGCTCGGCGGCGCGCGCGCAGCAGGATCGGCGACGCTTTCCGCGCGCCGGGGCCCGGGTCGGCGAATTGCCGCCGGGCGCGAGCATTGCGGATGACGACACCTGCGACGGCGGCAGTTGTGTCGACGAGGCCGGCGAAATGGCAGGTGCCGCCAGTGTCGGCACACCGCCTCGGGAGCACTGAACCGGGCCGCCGCCGGTTTGTCCCATCATCGGTCGCGGGCGTCATGCCCGCGCCCTCCTTTTGACCTGGCATCCTCCGGGATGCCGCGCGGATCGTCCGCCATCGTTGATCCACTGCCCAACCGACTTCTCGATCCCATTCCATGCGTCTTTCCCTCGCTCGCCGCGCCCCGCGCCTGACCGCCCTGGCCCCTTTGGCCGCACTGGCGCTGATGACCGCCTGTAGCAGCATGATGCAGCCCGTCCAGGACTACGACGAATACGTCGCCCAGCAGGAAGCCTCCAAGGGCAAGTGGAAGGAAGCTGAATTCGCCCTGCCGGCCAAGGCCCCGCAAGACGCCGATCTCGTGAGCTTCCCCACCCTGCCGAGCGCCACGCTCGACTACGCCATCGACACGAAGTCGGTGCAGGTGACAACGGATGGCGTGGTCCGCTACGTCGCTGTGATCCGCAGCAAACAGGGGGCGCGCAACGTCTCGTTCGAAGGCATTCATTGCTCGTCGTTCGAGTCGCGTCTGTACGCAACGGGCCGACCGGATGGCACATGGGTTGCGGCGCGCAACAGCGAATGGCGTCCGATTCGTCCTTATGGTGCCACGGCCTATCAGGGCATCCTGTACCGCGACTATCTCTGTCGGGACAAGGCCCCATTGGGGGATGCCAAGGAAATCGTGCAGAACCTGCGCTACCCGAAGTTCGATCAGAACCAGAACTATCGTTAAGCCGCCGACGCACGGTCGATAACGATTGGCCGTCGAGATGAAAAACGCCGGTCACGCAGTTCGCATTGCGTGCCGGCGTTTTGCCTGTCAGGCGCGAGGCCATCGCCCCGCCGTGGGGCTCAGCGCAAGATCAGATTGTCGCGATGGATCAGCTCGGGCTCGTTCGCAAAGCCCAGCACCTGCTCAATGTCGCTGCTTGGGTGACGCCGAATCAGACGCGCCTCCGAGGCGCTGTAATTCGACAGCCCGCGCGCGACTTCAAGGCCGCCCTCGTCCACGCAAGCAATCACTTCGCCGCGGGCAAACGTGCCTTCGACATCGATCACACCGATCGGCAGCAGGCTCTTGCCCTCCTGCGTCAGCTTCTTGCACGCACCCGCATCGATGACCACGCGACCGCGCACCTGCAAATGATCGGCCATCCATTGCTTGCGGGCGGTGAGCACGGCCGTGCGCGCGACCAACTGCGTGCCGATGGCCTCGCCGCTCGCCAGACGCACAAGCACGTCGTCCTCGCGCCCCGACGCGATCACGGTATGCGCGCCGCTGGTCGCTGCGCGCTTGGCCGCCAGGATTTTCGTCAGCATGCCGCCACGTCCGATATTGGTGCCCGCGCCACCGGCCATCGCTTCGAGACGCTCGTCACCCGCTTCGGCCTCGTGGACGAACTCGGCCTTGGGGTCCTTGCGCGGATCGGCCGTGTACAGGCCCGATTGATCGGTCAGGATGACCAGTGCGTCGCCGTCGATCAGATTCGTCACGAGTGCACCCAACGTGTCGTTATCGCCGAACTTGATTTCGTCGGTCACGACCGTGTCGTTCTCGTTGATGATCGGCACCACGCCCAGACGGAGCAACGTGAGCAAGGTCGTTCGCGCGTTCAGATAGCGTTCGCGGTCGGCCAGATCGGCGTGCGTGAGCAGAATCTGCGCGGTGCGCACGCCGTGTTCGGCGAAGCGCGTCTCATAGACCTGCGCGAGGCCCATTTGTCCCACGGCCGCCGCCGCCTGTAATTCGTCGATGGCGGTCGGACGGCGCGCCCAGCCGAGGCGCTGCATGCCCTCGGCAATGGCCCCCGAGCTGACGAGCACCACCTGCTTTGGCGGGCGAGCATCGCCACCATGCCGCAGCGCGGCGATCTGTTGCGCCCATCGCGCAATCGCGACATCGTCCAGCCCGCGACCGTCGTTGGTCACGAGACTGGATCCCACTTTCACCACGAGCCGCTTGGCATCGGCGATGACCGAACGCATGGAACTGGATTCTCCTGCGAATGTATTGGGAAGTCGGCGCTACCGCAGCCGGATCGCTGGCATTGGCGCGATGACAGGCAGCGCCATCGCCAGCGTTTGAGTGAGACGGAGTTTACGCCTTTGGCACGTCGTCCGGGGGCGTCTGCGGGGCGACGTCGGCCGCCGGGGCGGCACTGCCCGCGCGAAAACGCGGATCCTGCGCAGCGTCTTCCATCGCTTCTTCCACGGCGCCGCGTTGTTGATACAAATACTCTTGCACGGCCAGACACAGCTTCTCGCAACCTTCGCCGGTCAAGGCGGAAATCTCGAACGTCGGGCCGTCCCAGGCGAAGCGCTTCTGGAAGTCGGCAACGCGCTCGGCGCGTTCCGCTTCCGGCACCATGTCGACCTTGTTGAGTACCAGCCAACGCGGCTTCTGGAACAGTTCCTCGTCGTACTTCTGGAGCTCAAGGATGATGGCCTTGGCATCCGCCACCGGATCGACACCCTCGTCGAACGGCGCAATGTCAACGATGTGAAGCAACAGGCCCGTGCGTTGCAAGTGACGCAGGAACTGGTGACCGAGGCCGGCCCCATCGGCCGCGCCTTCGATCAGGCCGGGAATATCCGCAATCACGAAGCTCTTGCCCGGCGCGGTGCGCACGACCCCCAGATTCGGGTGCAGCGTCGTGAACGGATAATCGGCAATCTTCGGGCGCGCGTTCGACACCGAAGCGATGAACGTCGACTTGCCCGCATTGGGCATGCCGAGCAGACCGACGTCCGCGAGCACCTTCAGCTCGAGCTGGAGCATGCGACGCTCGCCCGGCTTGCCGTCCGTCTTCTGACGGGGCGCGCGGTTCGTGCTCGACTTGAAATGGAGGTTGCCCAGACCACCCGCACCGCCTTGTGCGAGCACGACTTCCTGACCGTGCTCGGTCAGGTCGGCGATGGTCTCGCCGGTGTCCATGTCGCTGATGATGGTGCCGACCGGCATGCGCAGGTAGACATCCTCGCCCCCCTTGCCATAGCAATCTGCGCCTCGACCGGATTCCCCGTGCTTTGCGAGGTGCTTCCTCGCGTAGCGGTAATCGATCAGGGTGTTGATATTGCGATCCGCCACGGCAAACACGCTGCCGCCACGACCGCCGTCGCCGCCGTCGGGTCCGCCGAACGGCACGAATTTCTCGCGGCGCATCGATGCCGAGCCGTTGCCGCCGTTCCCGGCGATCACCTCGATACGCGCTGCGTCAATGAATTTCATGGGGGTCCGTTCCGCTCAATCGACCGTCCGCAGACGATCCTAACTCTGTGTAATGGCCCGACCGACGCGCAAAATGCTCGCCGCGCACCGGCGGGAAAAACAAAAAAGGCTCCGCATGGGAGCGGAGCCTTTTGGTGGCAAAAGGCTTAGCTTACGCTGCCGGCACCACGCTAACCACTTGCTTCTTCGCTGCGCCCTTGATGGCGAATTGCACGTGGCCGTCGGCCAGTGCAAACAGCGTGTGGTCCTTACCAATACCGACATTTTCGCCGGCATGCATACGAGTACCACGTTGGCGAACGATGATGCCGCCAGCCAGGATCGCCTGACCGCCGTACACCTTCACGCCGAGGCGCTTCGACTCTGAATCGCGGCCGTTACGGGACGATCCGCCTGCTTTTTTGTGTGCCATGACTTAACTCCTTACCTAGCTCGATCGATTAGCCGTTGATGCTGTCGATACGCAGCTCGGTGTAGTTTTGGCGATGGCCTTGACGCTTTTGGTAGTGCTTGCGACGGCGCATCTTGAAAATCTTCACCTTGGGGTGACGACCCTGGGCGATAACGGTAGCCTTGACGGAAGCCCCACTGACCAACGGCGCACCGAACTTAATCGATTCGCCCTCGCCTACGGCGAGAACCTGGTCGATGGTGATTTCAGCGCCAATGTCAGCCGGTATCTGTTCTACTTTAAGTTTTTCGCCAGCAGCAACCTTATATTGCTTGCCGCCGGTTTTTATGACCGCGTACATTGTTGAACCTCACTCATAAACAAGAGAATTTTCCGCGCAGGCCGAGGGTCCCGAAAGGACTCGACTTACCAGCCCATCGCACCGCCGCAGACCGTCATACCCAGGTATTCTCGGACTTGACGCAACGAATGCGCGCACGAAAAGCGGGAATTATACAGACTTTCTCCTTTTGCGTCAAAGACTTCCGTGAAACCTGTCAAACCGCGGGGCTGGTCCCCGAAAGTCGCCGCGCCCACTATATAATTTGGGGCGAAATTTTCCTCACCCGAGCCTTGTCTTGACTGCTTCGACTTCTTCCCAGAACGTACTGGCCGCCATCGCCGACGACATGCGTGCCGTCGACCAGCTTATCCGCCACCGGCTGGCCTCCGAGGTGGTCCTGATCAATCAGATCTCGGAATACATCATCAATTCGGGCGGCAAACGGCTGCGCCCGGCGTTGCTGCTGCTCGTGTCCGGCGCGCTTGGCGTGAGCTCGCCGCATCGCTTCGAGTTGGCGGCGGTCATCGAGTTCATTCATACCTCGACACTGCTTCACGACGACGTCGTCGACGAATCCGACCTGCGTCGCGGCAAGCAAACGGCGAATGCGCTGTTCGGCAACGCGGCTTCGGTATTGGTGGGCGACTTCCTGTATTCACGCTCCTTCGAAATGATGGTGAGCGTGGACAACATGCGCGTGATGCAAATTCTCGCGCGCGCCACCAACGTGATTGCCGAAGGCGAAGTGTTGCAGTTGCTGAACATGCACGACCCGGACGTCGACGAAGCGCGCTATCTGCAGGTCATCCAGTACAAGACGGCCACGCTGTTCGAAGCGGCAACGCAACTCGCTGCCGTGCTCGCCAACGCCGACGCGCAAACCGAAGCGGCCGTGCGCGAATACGGCGGACGTCTCGGCACCGCATTCCAGTTGATGGACGATTGGCTCGACTACGCAGGCGACACCGACGCGATGGGCAAGAACGCCGGCGACGATCTGCGCGAAGGCAAGCCGACGCTACCGCTCATTCACGTGCTGCAACATGGCACCGACGACGAGCGTGCACTCGTGCGTGAAGCCATCGAGAATGGCGGCACCGACAAGTTCGAACCGATCCTCGCTGCGATCACGCGCACGGGCGCGCTCGATTACACGCTGGCACGTGCCAAGGAAGAAGCCGACGCTGCGGCACAAACAATTTCAGCGCTACCCTCTTCCCAATACAAAAATAGCCTGCTAGAATTGTGTTCTTACTCGATAGCGCGACGCACTTAACGGCGAAGTAGCAGTATCGAAAGCGGGGTGTAGCTTAGCCTGGTAGAGCGCTACGTTCGGGACGTAGAGGCCGGAGGTTCGAATCCTCTCACCCCGACCAGAATGACCTTTGCTCGCGAGCAAAGCAAAAAAGCCGCCGGACGTGTCCGGCGGTTTTTTTATGCCTGTTGCACACGTCATCGACGCATCATCGCGATGCGTCCAGGCATCAAGTGCAGTGCGCGAATCGCTTGGCGTCCAACGCATCAGGCTTGCACAGCGCACCCGGTGCCCGACGCGGCCGACCGCCGCATCCCCTCTGCTATAGTGGCAACTCATTGCCACCCGCCCGTGCCATTTGCGCACCCAAACGCTTGGAAGCCCTGCCCTTGTGGGCGCAGATTTGCGCCGTCGCCCTCCTGATCATCTGTTCGGGATTCTTCTCCATTTCCGAAACGAGCATGATGGCGCTCAACCGCCATCGCCTGAAACACCTCGTCCGGATGAACGCGCACGGTGCCAGGACAACGCAAGGCCTGCTCGCTCGCACCGAAGACCTGCTCTCGACGATTCTCGTCGGCAATAACGTCATCAATACCGTCGTCCCCGTGCTCACCACGTCGATCGCGGTGCGCTACTTTGGCAACGACGCCATCACGCTCTCGGTCGCGACGGCACTCATTGCGCTGCTCATCATCATCTTCGCCGAGATCGGGCCAAAGATTGTCGGTGCGACGTATCCCGAACGCATTGCACTGCCGACGAGCCGATTGCTCAAGCCGATCGTGACGCTGGCCGCGCCGCTCGTGTGGGTGCTCAACGGCTTCGTGCGCGGCATGCTGCGCGTGCTGCGCATCGACACACGTCGCGCAGCCGGCGAAGTTCGTCTCACGACGGAAGAACTGCGCACCATCGTGCTCGAGGCCAGCAACTACATGCCGACCAAGCCGCGCAGTGTGCTGCTCAATCTGCTCGATCTAGAAAACATCGCGGTCGACGACGTGATGGTGCCGCGCGCGCGCATCGAGGCACTCGACATCTCGGCACCGCTCGACACGCTGCTCTCGCAGCTCGCGACCTGCTATCACAACAAGCTGCCGGTCTACGACGGCGACATCGATCGCGTCATCGGCATTCTGCCGGTGCGCCGCACGCTGGCCGCCCTGCAACACCCGGACGATCTCTCGGCCGACACGTTACGCGCGTTGCTCGTCGAGCCGTATTTCATCCCGAGCGACACGCCCGCGTTGCGGCAACTGCAGTATTTCCAGGAGAACCATCGGCGCATCGGGCTGGTCGTCAACGAATACGGCGAAGTCGAAGGACTGCTCACCACCGAGGACATCATCGAGGAACTCATCGGCGAGTTCACGACGAGCACGCCGGGTACGGGCGGGAGCCGGTCAGGCTGGACCTCGGATGACGATTGCCTGGTCAGCGGCGGCGTAGGGCTGCGCGACCTGAATCGCCGGTTGAACCTGCATTTGCCGACCGACGGTCCGAAGACGCTCAATGGACTGATCCTCGAAGTGCTGCGCGAGATCCCCGAGGCCACCGTCAGCCTCGAGATCAGCGGTGTTCGTATGGAAATCGTGCAAATCGACAATCAGGCGATCAAAATGGTGCGCCTGTTCAAGCCGGGCACACGAACGCCGTCGCAGGATTGAGTCGCCCTCGTTCACTGCACGTGACACCCGCCCATTTTTCGGGCAATTCCGATTGAGCCGCTCCAGGGTTTTGACGAGACTGACGTTTCACGCAGCACTCGTCAGACCCTGTCATGTCATTTCATTCTTCTGAAGTCTCCGCCACGGCGACAACCACCGAGCCGCTCGCGTCAACGTCGCGCGCATCGCACGACGCCACCACCCCCTTGCAGTTTCTCGAACAGATGCTGGGCGAGGCGGTTCGGGCTGGCGCGTCCGATGTGCACTTCGAACCGATGGCACAACGCTTTCGCATTCGACTGCGGATCGACGGCCACCTTTACGAGCACTGCGATGTGCCGCTGCCGTGGCGCGACATGCTCGTCTCACGCCTGAAGGTGCTCGCCAATCTGGATATCGCCCAGAAGCGTCTGCCGCAGGACGGGCGCATGGTGTGGCGCGAAGCGGGCGAACCCGTGGAGTGCCGCGTCAGCGCATTGCCCACGCTGCACGGCGAGAAGCTTGTCGTGCGTCTGCTCGATGGCGCGAAGGTTCCGCTCTCGCTGGAAGGACTCGGCTACACGCCAAAGCAGTACCTCGCGCTCACGCGCGCCATTGCTCGGCCACACGGCATGATTCTGCTGACCGGCCCAACCGGCAGCGGCAAGACCGTCTCACTTTACAGTTGCCTCAAGCGGCTCAACGACACCTCGCGCAATATCGTCACCATCGAAGACCCGGTCGAAATCCGCTTGCCGGGGGTCACGCAGGTCAATCTCAACGAGCGCGCCGGGCTCGACTTCGCGACCGCCTTGCGCGCGTTTCTTCGACAGGATCCGGACGTGCTCGTCGTCGGCGAGATTCGCGATACCCAAACCGCCGAGATCGCCGTGCAGGCGGCGCAGACCGGACACCTCGTATTCGCAACCGTCCATGCGAACGACGCGACGAGCACACTCGCCCGACTGTTCGATCTCGGGGTCGCACCGTTCAATCTGTCGTCGACGCTGCTGCTCATCAGCGCACAGCGCTTGCTCAGGCGTCGGTGCCCGGCGGGTTGCGAACCCGGTCGTGCGCCAGAGGACATCGTCCGGGCCGGCCCGCCCTGCATGCGCTGTCACGGCACGGGCTTCGCCGGGCGCATCGGTGCGTTCCAGGTCATGCCGATCAGCGCGGTGCAGGCGACCAACATTGCACAGGCCCGAAGCCCGCACGCACTCGCGGCGCAAGCGCAGCGCGAAGGTGTGATGACCCTGCGCGAAGCCGGTCTCTGGCATTGCGCAACAGGCACCGTAAGCGAGGAGGATGTCGATGCGACCACGCCCGCCTGATGCTCAGCTACCGCGCGCGCGGCATAACGCGTCGATTCCATCGGCACATGCCGCGCGTCACAGTGCGCAGGGGTGAACCATGTCGCGTATAGCGCAGCCCCGCCGCTGGCACTGGCAAGGTCGCGATGCCCAGGGGCAATGCCGGCGCGGCGAGGTGCTCGCCCACGGCGAAGCCGCCGCGCGTTTGCTGCTGCGCGGCCAGCCCGTGACGATCACGCATTTGCGGCCGGGTCGCCGGCATACGCCCTCCAGACGCGTCGGAACCGCCGATGCCACCGATCTGGTTCGGCGCCTCGCCACATTGCTCGGTGCGGGGGTGCCGCTCACGTCAGCCCTCGACGTACTCGCGCGTGGCGCCCATACGCGAGGGCTCAAGCGGCTCGCGTCCGATATTGGACTGGACGTCGGGCGCGGGCATCCGTTGGCGCACGCTATGGCGCAGGCCAGCCGCCGTTTCAGCGGCGTCGACTGTCAATTGATTGCCGCCGCCGAACTGAGCGGTCAGCTCGGCCCAACGCTGGCACGTCTGAGTGCGCATTACGATCACACGCGAACGGTGCGAGAGAAGCTCCAGCGCGCGCTTGCCTACCCGCTGACGGTGCTGGTCGTCGCACTGGCCGTCGTGATGGCGCTGCTGCAGTGGGTGATCCCGGAGTTCGAGCGACTGTTCGCCAGCGCCGCCGGTGGCGGCATGCCCCTGCCGCCGCTCACGCGATGGCTCATCGACCTCTCGCGAGCGTCGCTGACAAACGGCCCGTGGCTGCTGGTCGGCCTGGGCATCGCCGGGCTGGTCGTCGCGGCGGCATTGCGCCGCAGTCCCCGAACGCGGCGTCTCCGGGATCGCCTGCTCTTGCAACTGCCCGGCGCCGGACGCATCCTGTGCATGCTGAGCGCTGCCCGGTGGGCCAGAACCCTTGGCACGTTGCTCGACGCGGGCGTCGCGCTTCCCGACGCGATGGACGCCGCCGCGAGCGCATGCGGCAACCTCGTCATGCAGCGCGCGGCGCACGACGTGCACCGGGAAGTCGCCCGAGGTGCGCGTCTGGCGACCTCGCTCGAGGCCGATGCACACTGGCCCCTGATCATCGCGCAACTGACCGTGATCGGGGAGGAATCGGGTACACTCGGGCGCATGCTCAACCAGGCCGCCGGCCTGCTCGACGAAGACGCTTCGCACGCGCTGGTCAGTGCCTGTGCGGCGCTCGAACCCATCATGATTACGTTTCTTGGCCTGCTGATCGGCGGCATGGTCCTCGCCATGTACCTGCCGATGTTCCAACTCGGATACGGTGTCGCATGAACGGTTACGCAGAGCTGCTACCGGTCGATTGGCTGGCGCAACTGGCACCTCACTGGCGCTTTGTGCTGTTCGCCGCCTTGGGCGTCGTCGCCGGGCTCGGTCTCGATGTCGTCGTGCGGCGCGTGCCCGCGGCGATCGAACGGGCGTGGCTGGAAGAGATGCGGGCGGTCGATGCCACGAACGCATCGGCCCTGCGCGCTCCTTTTCATCAAGCTGCCCCGCCATCCGCCTCGATGGCGCTCAGCGCCCCACTCGCAGCACCTCCCGCCCCGTTGGCGGACGCTGCCGCGCCTCGCCGCTGGCAACTCTCGCTCCTCAGCGGCGCGCTGAGCGTCGCCGTGGCGTGGCGCTTCGGCCCGACCTGGCAGAGCCTCGGCGCACTCGGACTCGTCTGGACACTCGTTGCGCTCGCATACATCGATCACGATACGCAGCTCCTGCCTGACATCCTCACGCTGCCGCTGTTGTGGGCAGGCCTGCTGTGCAACCTCGGGCACTGGTTCGCCGCGCTCCCGGCGGCGGTCGTCGGGGCCGCGACCGGCTACCTGAGCCTGTGGGCGTTGTATTGGGTGTACTGGTGGCTGCGTCGGCGCGAGGGCATGGGCTTCGGCGACTTCAAGCTCTACGCGGCGCTGGGTGCGTGGTTCGGTTGGACCGCCCTGCTACAGATCCTGCTGCTCGCCTGTGTGCTCGCCATCGTGATTGCCGGCACCGCCTGGCTCACCGGACGACTGCGCAGCGATCAAATGTTTCCTTTCGGCGCCTTTCTCGCCGCCGCGGGCATCGCCACGCTGTTTGGCGGCAATGGCCTGTTGATCTGGATTGGAGGAACGCCATGACTTACGCCATCGGCCTGACCGGCGGCATCGGCAGCGGCAAGACGACGGTCGCCAACCTGTTCGCCACGCACGGCATCGCCATCATCGACACCGATGCCATCGCGCACAGCATCACCGCTCCGGGCGGCGCGGCCATGCCCGCGATCCGGCGCGAGTTCGGCGACGCCTTTGTTGCCCCGGACGGAGCGCTCGACCGCGCACGCATGCGCGACGCCGTCTTCACGGACGATGCGGCCAGAGCACGTTTGGAGGCCATTACCCACCCGTTGATTCGCACGGAGTGCGAGCGTGCCGCCAGCGACGCCAAAGGGCCCTATCTGATTTTCGTCGTGCCCCTGCTGGTGGAATCCGGGAAGTGGCGAGAGCGCGTGCAGCGCGTGCTCGTCGTCGATTGCACTGAGCAGACGCAGATCGCGCGCGTCATGTCCCGTAACGGCTTCACGCGCGACCAGGTGCAGGCGATCATGGCGCGTCAGGCAAGTCGGGCGCAGCGGCTCGCCGCCGCCGACGACGTCATCGACAACGATGCCCAGCATGCCCCACTCGCCCCACAGGTCGACCGTTTGCATGCGGCGTATCTGAAGTTTGCGGCGCAGGCCGAAGGGCGTTGATCGACGCCGGCGTTCGCATGAACAGCGCCGCTCGCACGCCCCACCTTCGAATGAGCGCCCATGCGCGTTGCGCCTCGACAGATTCCGGCATTAGAATGTCGCCATTACGCTGAAAAGCGCCAACTTCTGGGCCACCGCGCTTGATCCTGTACGAATATCCGCTCAACGAACGCATTCGCACGCTGCTTCGGCTGGAAGAGCTGTTCGGGCGCTTTGCCTTTTTCGTCGGGCAGGATCAGCCGCTCGATCATCACGCGGCGCTGATCACGATGTTCGAGATTGCCGACATCGCCGGACGCACCGACCTGAAGAACGAACTGGTCAAGGAACTCGACCGGCAACGTCAGACGCTGACCACCTATCGCGGCAATCCCGATATCGCCTCCGACGCGCTCGAACAGTTCATCGGCGAAGTCGAGGTGGCGATCGCGAACCTCAACCAGATTCCCGGCAAGCCCGGCCAGCATCTGAACGACAACGAATGGCTAGCCAGCATTCGCAGCCGCTCGGTGATCCCCGGCGGCACGTGCCGCTTCGACCTTCCGTCGTATTACGCCTGGCGTCACAACGATGCCGAGCAGCGCCGTCAGGACATCGATAAATGGATCGGCCCGCTGTTTCCGATACGCGACGCCCTTGGCATCGTGCTGGGGCTCGCCCGGGAGTCCGGTCACGCCAGCAAGGCGATGGCGCAGCAAGGCAGCTACCAGCAGATGCTGACCGGCCGTGTCTATCAACTGATGCAGGTGAGAGTGGCGCCCGAGTTGCGGGTCATTCCCGAAGCCAGCGCCAACAAGTACATGCTGTGGGTGCGCTTCACCACTCAGGACGGCGATCTCAAACCGCGTCCGGTCGACAGCGACGTGCCGTTCCTGCTCACGCTCTGCAATCTCTAAATCCATGACGACCGTCGTCAACTGCCCGACCTGCGGCAAGAAAGTGGTTTGGGGACCCGAGGCGAAATTCCGCCCGTTCTGCTCGGAGCGTTGCAAGCAGATCGACATCGGCGCTTGGGCGGCAGAGAAGTACACGATCCCCGCCGACTCGCCCGACGATCCCTCGCAAGACGCCCCGCTCGATCCGACGCAGCGCTGATGCGCTGATGCCGCACAGCGCGCACGGACGACCATCATCCCACCCAACGCAAAAGGCACCCTCGCGGGTGCCTTTTGTGCGTCTGGGAGCGCGCTCGGAAGCGCGGCGACCAGTCAATCGGTCAATCGGCAGCGTCGCGATCCGCCGCTACGGCCGCCCTCGACGACTTCGTGGCGAGCTCCTCCGAGAGCCAGCTCAGCGGCGGCAGAGCCGCCGGCAGCAACGGCTCCACGCTCACCGGCGGGCGCTGCCATGCCAGTGCCTGCCCTTCCTTGCCGTGCGGCTCGCCCTGCCATGCGGTGACTTTGCAGAAATGCAGACGCACATAGGCATGGGGGTAATCGTGTTCGAGGACGCGCCACGGCGCGCAACGCTCCACCGTCACCCCCAGTTCCTCGTGCAGTTCACGCGCGAGCGCCGCGGCGACCGACTCGCCCGCCTCCAGCTTGCCCCCCGGAAACTCCCAATAACCCGCGTACGGTTTGCCCGCCGGGCGCTGACCGAGGAGCACCGAGCCATCCGCGCGCACCATCACGCCGACGGCCACTTCCGTGATGGGACGCCCGTCGGGCGCATATCGTTTCGACACTGTCATAATCCTTCGCCATCCTTGCGCCATCTGCGCCATCTGCGCTGCCTGCGAATTTCCCGGTCGAGCGGTGCATGGCTCATGGCCGATGGGCCACGGCGCCCCGCTCACCCGCACATCACGAGGCGTGTGACGCGCTCCGAAGCTTGCCCGCCCAGTCGCGAGCGAACTGGAAAGCCACGCGCCCCGAACGCGAACCGCGCTCGAGCGCCCAGATCAGGGCCTCATGACGCGCCGATTCCGTTTGATCCGCCGGCACGCCAAAATGCTGCAACCAGTGACCGACGATCGTCAGGTAGTCGTCCTGCTTGAACGGGTAGAAGCTCACCCACAGCCCGAATCGCTCGGACAACGAGATCTTCTCTTCGATCACTTCGCCCGGATGAATCTCACCGTCCTCGGTGTGGCGATAGCTTTCGTTGTCCTTCATGTACTCGGGCAACAGATGACGGCGATTCGACGTCGCGTAGATCAGCACATTGTCCGACTGCGCGGCCACCGAGCCGTCGAGCGCGACCTTGAGCGCCTTGTAACCCGACTCACCATCTTCAAACGACAGGTCGTCGCAGAACACGACGAAGCGCTCGGGGCGCTGCGAAATCAAATCGACGATATCGCCCAGATCGACCAGGTCATCTTTGTCGACTTCGATCAGACGCAGGCCTTCCGAGGCGTACTGATTCAGGCAAGCCTTGATCAGTGACGACTTGCCCGTGCCGCGCGCACCGGTGAGCAACACGTTGTTGGCCGGCTCGCCACGCACAAACTGACGCGTATTCTGTTCGATCAGCCCTTTCTGGCGCTCGATATTCTGCAGATCGCCCAGCGTGATCGTCGATACATGCGCCACGGGCTGCAGAAATCCGCGCCCCTGCTTCTTGCGCCAGCGAAAGGCCACCGCGGCGCGCCAGTCGATCTCGGGAGCCGCCGGCGGCAACATGACCTCCAACCGGGCCAGCACGCCTTCGGCGCGCGTGAGGAACTGCTCCAACTTGTCCATGCTTCGAAATCCCCGCGCCGCTCATAGGCGCTTGTGTCGATGCTTCGTCGTGTTGTCGTTTCCTTTCGCTGCCCGCCGCGGTGCTTTTGCCACCTGCCGGCGATGGGCCGATACTGCCGGCCAGTGCCGCTAACGCAGGGCCGACGCCGATCGGGCATCGACACGCGGCGCCCCCGGTGGGAGGCGCGCGGCGCTCGCGTCAGGGCTTAGGAACGGTAATCCGCGTTGATGCTCACGTAGTCGTGCGAGAGGTCGCAAGTCCACAACGTGGCGGCGGCGCCGCCGCGGCCGAGCACCACGCGGACCGTGATTTCGCTTTGCTTCATCACGCGCTGTCCCTCTTCCTCGCGATAGTCGGCATTGCGGCCGCCCGCGCGGGCGACCAGCACGTCGTCGAGATAGAGGTCGACCTTGCTGACGTCGAGGTCGTTCACCCCCGCATAACCGATGGCGGCCAGAATGCGGCCCAGATTCGGATCGGACGCGTAAAACGCCGTCTTCACCAGCGGCGAATGCCCGATGGCATAGGCGATCTGACGGCACTCCGCCACATCACGGCCGCCCTCGACCGTCACGGTGATGAATTTGGTCGCGCCTTCGCCGTCACGCACGATCAATTGCGCCAATTCCTGCGAGATCGACAGCAAGGCGTCGCGGAACGCGGCAAAGGCGGGCGTGTCCGTGCTGGCGATTTCCGGCAGATCGGTCTGGCCCGTGGCCGCGACGATAAACGAATCGTTGGTCGACGTATCGCCGTCGATGGTGATGGCGTTGAACGAACGATCCGCCACGTACTTGACGAGCGCGTCGAGCACCGGCTGCGCCACGCGCGCATTGGTGCCCACGAAGCCGAGCATGGTTGCCATGTTCGGCTTGATCATGCCCGCCCCCTTGCTGATGCCGGTGAGGACGAGGGTCTTGCCTTCGATCACGATCTCACGCGAGGCGGCTTTCGGCAGCGTATCGGTCGTCATGATCGATTGCGCTGCCTCGTACCAGTGTGCGGACGCCAGATTGGCAATGGCTTGCGGCAGACCGGCGACCAGACGGTCAACCGGGAGCGGTTCGAGGATCACGCCGGTCGAGAACGGCAGAATCTGGTTCGGATTGACCGACAGCAGCTTGGCGAGCGCGTCGCACGTTGCCCGCGTGGCGACCATGCCCGGTTCGCCGGTGCCCGCGTTGGCGTTGCCCGTGTTGACGACAAGCGCACGAATGCCCGCCTGCGCGGCCAGATGGGTCTTGCAGACCGTCACCGGCGCCGCGCAGAAGCGGTTTGTCGTGAAAACGCCTGACACCGTGCTACCGGGGGCCAGTCGCATGACCAGCACGTCCTTACGGTTCGGCTTGCGGATATTGGCTTCGGCCCAGCCCAGTTCGACGCCGGGCACGGCGCGCAGTTGGGAGGCTTCGATCGAGGGGAAATTGACGGCCATGTGGGTTCGCCCGCGAGAGATGAGCGTTACAGCTCCCGCCCTGGCGATGTCGGCACGACACTCCGCCGGGGCGGCGGTTGATCGGTGCGGCCGGTCGAAAAACCGGCGCTACAAACGACGCGGCGCCGATCCTGAGTCGGCGCCGCGTCGATCGGTTCACATCTTAAGACAGTTTGCCGTGGCAGTGCTTGAATTTCTTGCCGCTGCCGCACGGGCAGGCATCGTTGCGGCCAACCTTCGGCAACAAGTCGCCGCCGGCCATCGCCGCGCTTGCCGCCTGGGCCAGCGCCGAAACCACCGGACGCCCCGCGTCTTCGTCGATCTCGCCGTCGCCGCCCACCGTCTCGAGTTCGTCGTGCTTGAACTCGACGTTGATCAGACCGCCCGCGCTGTCGTCGAGCGCTTCCGTTGCCTGTTCGAGCTCTTCCTGCGACTGGATACGCACGTTCATGATGACGCGCGTGACTTCGAGCTTGATGGTCTCAAGCAGTTGGGCGAACAATTCGAACGCTTCGCGCTTGTATTCCTGCTTCGGATTCTTCTGCGCGTAACCGCGCAGATGGATGCCTTGACGCAGGTGATCCAACGCGGCCAGATGCTCGCGCCAGTTGGAATCCACGCTCTGAAGCATGACCGAGCGCTCGAACCCCGAGAACGACTCGCGTCCCACCAGTTCGACCTTGGCCTGATATGACGCTTCGGCGGCGTCCATCACTTCCTTGAGGATGTCCTCGTCGTCGATTTCTTCCGAGCCTTCGATACGCGACTGCAGCGGCAAATCGAGCTGCCACTCTTCGCGCAGCACCGTCTCCAGCCCCTTGAGGTCCCACTGTTCTTCGACCGTGCCGGCCGGCACGCAGGTGCGCACCAGATCCTGGAATACGCTCTGACGCATGCCTGCGATGGTGTCCGAGACGTCTTGCGCTTCGAGCAGTTCATTCCGCTGCTGGTAGATCACCTTGCGCTGATCGTTGGACACGTCGTCGTATTCGAGCAGCTGCTTGCGCACGTCGAAGTTGCGTGCTTCGACCTTGCGCTGTGCCGACTCGATCGAACGCGTGACAATGCCCGCCTCGATGGCTTCGCCTTCCGGCATCTTCAGACGATCCATGATCGAACGAACGCGGTCGCCGGCGAAGATGCGCAGCAGCGGATCTTCCAGCGACAGGTAAAAACGCGACGAGCCCGGATCGCCCTGACGGCCCGAACGGCCGCGCAACTGGTTGTCGATACGGCGAGATTCGTGGCGTTCGGTACCAATGATGTGCAAACCGCCTGCCGTCTTCACCTGCTCATGCAGACCCTGCCATTCGTCCTGCAATTGCTGGATGCGGGCTTGCTTGTCCGCGTCGGACAGGCTCGCATCCATTTCGATGAAACCCGATTGCTTCTCGACGTTGCCACCGAGCACGATGTCGGTACCACGACCGGCCATGTTGGTGGCGATGGTGATGACGCCCGGACGCCCCGCCTGCGCGACGATCTCGGCTTCGCGCGCGTGTTGCTTGGCGTTGAGCACCTGGTGCGGCAGCTTCGCGCTCGTGAGCAGTTGCGACAGGTACTCCGACGTCTCGATCGACGTCGTGCCCACCAGCACCGGCTGGCCACGCTCCACGCAATCGCGAATGTCCTTGATGACCGCGTCGTACTTTTCCTTGGCCGTCTTGTAGATCTGATCCTGACGGTCGATCCGCTTGGGCGGGCGGTTGGTCGGGATCACCACCGTCTCGAGACGATAGATCTCGTTGAATTCGAACGCTTCGGTATCCGCCGTCCCGGTCATGCCCGAGAGCTTGGCGTACATGCGGAAGTAGTTCTGGAACGTGATGGAGGCCAGCGTCTGGTTCTCGTGCTGGATCGAGACGCGCTCCTTCGCTTCCACCGCCTGGTGCAGACCTTCGGACCAGCGGCGACCGGCCATCAGACGGCCGGTGAACTCGTCGACGATGACGATCTCGTCGTTCTGCACCACGTAATGCTGGTCCTTGTGGAACAGCGTGTGCGCGCGCAGGGCGGCGTACACATGGTGCATGAGGGTAATGTTCTGCGGCGCATAAAGACTGTCGCCCTCGGCGATCATGCCCCACTCGGCGAGCAGTTGCTCAGCCTTCTCGTGGCCGCGCTCGGTCAGAAAGACCTGACGCGCCTTCTCGTCGAGCGTGTAATCGCCCGGCACTTCGACGCCCGTGCCGTCCGACTTCTCTTCACCGATCTGACGCTCGAGCATCGCCGGCAAGCGATCCATCTTCACATACAGCTCGGTGTGATCTTCGGCCTGGCCGGAGATGATGAGCGGCGTGCGTGCCTCGTCGATCAGGATCGAGTCCACTTCGTCGACAATGGCGTAGTTCAGTGTGCGTTGCACCCGCTGCTCGGTCTCGTAGACCATGTTGTCGCGCAGGTAGTCGAAGCCGAACTCATTGTTCGTGCCGTACGTGATGTCGGCCGCGTACGCTGTCTGCTTCTCGTCATGCGGCATCTGCGACAGGTTGATACCCACCGACAGGCCGAGGAAGTTGTACAGACGTGCCATCCACTCGGCGTCGCGCTGGGCCAGGTAATCGTTGACGGTCACGACGTGCACGCCCTTGCCCGAGAGCGCGTTCAGATAGGCGGGCAATGTCGCGACGAGCGTCTTGCCTTCGCCCGTGCGCATTTCGGCGATCTTGCCGAAGTGCAGCACCATGCCGCCAATGAGCTGAACGTCGAAGTGGCGCATCTTGAGGACGCGCTTGCCGGCTTCGCGGCACACCGCAAAGGCTTCGACCAGCAACGAATCCACGCTCGCCCCCTGGGCGATACGCTGCTTGAATTCCTCGGTCTTGCCGCGCAGTTGCTCATCGCTCAGCTGGGCGATCTGCGGCTCGAGGGCGTTGATCGCCAAGACGGTTTTCTGGTACTGCTTGATAAGCCGCTGGTTACGGCTGCCAAATACTTTTTTAAGAAGACCGGGAATCATCGGATCACTGGTTAGGGCGGCAAATGTCGTTCGCAATCGTGCAGTCGGTCGGCAAACTTTGCAACGCTTCAGGGGTTTTGCCCCACGCGTGCCGAATCGCCCAACGCGCCTGCGCGCTACGGGTCACCGGTGTTTGGCACTCAGGCCTCTCGCCGGTTCGATACCTATACTAAAAAAAGGATTCTAGCATGCTGTCATGGCGCGTCCCGCTGGCCTCGGGCGCGGGCCGTCCGGCGTTTTCGGCGTTCGGACCGAGGCGACGCCCGATGGCGGGGTAAAATACGCGGCAACCTCTGTCTCATCATATGAAACGACCCAAAGCTCCCCGCGTTGCCCGCCCGCTCACCGATCTGCTGTGCGCCTCCGACGGCGCCGGCTCGTTGCTGGCCGCCGCCGAACAACTGGGTCGACTCGAGCGAGACGTGCACGCGTTGTTGCCCGCCGCGCTCAGCGGCAGCGTCCGGCTAGCGCCGCCGCGCGAGGGCGCCCTGGTCTTCCTTGTCGCCAATAATGCACTGGCGGCTCGGCTGCGCCAGCAAACACCGTCGCTGATCGAGGGTCTGGCGACGCGCGGTTGGCTGATTCGCACGATCCGGATTCGCGTGAGCATCACGGCGCCCGAACCCCAGAAGCCGCCCAAGGAGGCCCGCCTGTCCCGGCAGGGCCTCGTCAGCCTGCGCGATCTGCGCGACGCGCTGGAGCCATCCCCGCTTCGCGATGCCCTGGCTCGCCTGGTGGCCCGCCATTCCTACGGCGGTCCGCGCAAGCCTTGAATCCGTCGGTCGCCATGGCGCGACGCATTCAAGCGCAACGCCGATTTGGCGCGCGCGTCAAATAAAAAAGCGCCGCAGAGTCGGCGCTTTCGTTTTGTTACATCCGCGCCCCACCCGCTGGCGCTTCCTATGGCCTGCGTGATTTACGCGAACTGCGTCTGCGGCTCGAACTGGAAGCCGCGCGGTGCGTCTTCGGCGTGCTCGAACGTGACAATCTCGTAGGCCTCTTGTGCGAGAAGCTCGCGCAAGAGCTGGTTGTTCAGTCCGTGCCCCGACTTGTACGCTGTGTAAGACGCCAGCAGCGGATGGCCAATCACGTACAGGTCGCCGATGGCGTCGAGCATCTTGTGCTTCACGAACTCGTCGTCGTAACGCAGGCCATCGTTGTTCAGGATGCGGTACTCGTCGAGCACGATGGCGTTGTCCATGCTGCCGCCGCGCGCCAGGCCCAGTTCGCGCAGCATCTCGACCTCATGCGCAAAGCCGAACGTACGGGCGCGCGCAATCTCCTTCGCGTAGGACGTATCGGCAAAGTCGATCTCCAGCGCCTGACCGGTGCGATCGACCGCCGGGTGACGAAAATCGATGGTGAACTTGAGCTTGAAGCCTTCGTAAGGCTCGAGACGGGCGAACTTGTCGCCTTCGCGAATCTCGACCGGCTTCGTCACACGAATGAATTTCTTGGCGGCCGCCTGCTCTTCGATGCCCGCCGATTGAATCAGGAAGACGAACGTTGCTGCGCTGCCGTCCATGATTGGAATTTCTTCGGCCGTCACATCGACATACAGATTGTCGATGCCCAGCCCCGCGCATGCCGACATCAGGTGCTCCACGGTGGAGACCCGCGCGCCCTCTTTCTGCAGCACCGACGCAAGACGCGTGTCGCCAATCGCCATCGCCGACGCCGGAATCTCGACAGGAGGATTCAGATCGGTACGGCAGAAGACGATGCCCGTGTTGGGCGGCGCCGGACGCAGCGACAACTCGACCTTGCGACCGGAGTGCAAGCCGATGCCGACTGTCTTGGCGATGGATTTGAGAGTGCGCTGCTTGAGCATGCTATTTATTTAAACTATCGAACGCTAGTGACCATAGATGCAATTATACCAGATGGAAGCCTTCATCGCTGTGCCACAAACGCAACGCTTCGTTACTAAACATTCCGAATTCTGCCGCATCGATTCGTCCACACTCCTATCGCGAAACGCAATAGGCCGTTTCAGAAATCGACATCAGGCCGAAGCCCGGGCATCGCCCATCGTCGGGGCACCCCGGCCGCCGCGACGGAGGCATGCCGCAGCGGTCGGGGGACAGATCCGCGAGACCGGGTCAGGGATCCGAACGCTTACCCGTAACGTTCGTGACCTGTGAAGCGTAGACACCGCTTGCGACGCTGGTTGTCGCAGCGATACGGCATCTCGCGTCTTCACAACCTCGCCGTATCGTCATGCGGACTCGTACTGCGGCGCGCCATCCCCACGCCACACGGCATGGTCGTTGGAGCGACGACGAATCCTCACGACGACCTGCATAGGTCTCGCGATTCCCAAGGTGCGGCGGCACCAGGCACTGGCACCTGGTCCGCGCGCGACCCTGTCAGTCGGCTTGCTTGCGCAGGAAGGCCGGAATGTCGTACGTGTCGACACCCTTTTCCTGCAATGCCGCAACGTGCGACGCCGCGGTCTCGCGCGTGCTGCGCCACACGGCCGGCGTATCGAGCGCGCCGTAGTCCGTACCGCCCGCCTGACCGACATTCGGCACGTGGCCGGTGGCGATCGGCATATTGTCGGTACCGGTCTTGAGCAACGTCATCGGTGCGGCAGCCTTCTTCGCGACTGCGCGGCCCAGGCCGGTTGCCACAACAGTCACGCGCAGCGCATCGCCCATCTTGTCGTCGTAGACGGTACCGAAAATCACGGTCGCGTCTTCGGCGGCGTAGCTCTTGATGGTGTTCATCACTTCACGCGTTTCCGACAGACGCAGCGAACGCGATGCCGTGATGTTGACCAGCACGCCGCGCGCACCCGACAAGTCCACACCCTCGAGCAGCGGGCTCGCCACGGCTTGCTCGGCCGCCAGACGCGCACGATCGACACCTGCCACCGTCGCCGTCCCCATCATGGCCTTGCCTTGTTCGCCCATCACCGTCTTCACGTCTTCAAAGTCGACGTTCACCAGACCGTCGACGTTGATGATTTCGGCGATGCCGGCCACGGCGTTATGCAGCACGTCGTCGGCGCACTGGAAGCACTTGTCCATCTCGGCGTCGTCGCCCATGACTTCGAACAGCTTGTCGTTGAGCACGACGATCAGCGAATCGACGTTGTCTTCCAGCTCCTGCGCCCCCGTCTCCGCCACGCGCATGCGCTTGCCGCCTTCGAACTCGAACGGCTTCGACACCACGCCGACGGTCAGAATGCCCATTTCCTTGGCAATCTGCGCCACCACCGGTGCCGCGCCCGTGCCCGTGCCGCCGCCCATACCGGCGGTGATGAACACCATGTGCGCCCCACGCAGGGCGTCGGCCACGCGCTCACGGGCTTCCTCAGCCGCCGCACGTCCCATCTCCGGCTTGGCGCCTGCGCCCAGACCGGTCTTGCCGAGCTGGATGCTCACGCTGGCCTGCGAGCGGCCGAGTGCCTGAGCGTCAGTGTTCATGGCGATGAAGTCCACGCCCTGCACACCCCGGTTGATCATGTGCTGGACGGCATTGCCGCCAGCGCCACCAACACCCACCACCTTGATGATGGTGCCGTTGGTTTCCGTTTCCAACATTTCAAAGTTCATAGCGCCTCCAGTGATATAAAAGCAGATCCGGTATTGCGGGTCACGGTCAGCTCGGGTAAGCCAAGCGTGTTTTCAACACCGAATCCACACCCCTCAAAAAACACCATTAAAAATTGCTGAAGAACCAGTCGCGCATGCGCGACCAGACCTGATTCGCCTGCCCCGACTGCACCGCGACCTTGCGCCCGCGCATGCGTTGGGAACGTCCTTCGAGCAGCAGCCCCATCGCGGTCGCGTAGCGCGGGCTGCGCACCACGTCGGCCAGGCCGCCCGCATACTCCGGCACGCCAATGCGCACCGGCTTGAGGAAGATGTCCTCGCCCAGCTCGACCATGCCCGGCATCATCGCCGCGCCGCCGGTGAGCACGATGCCCGAGGACAGCAGTTCTTCGTACCCCGACTCGCGCACCACCTGCTGCACCAGCGAGAACAGTTCTTCGACGCGCGGCTCGATCACCGCCGCCAGCGCCTGACGCGAGAGCGTGCGCGGACCGCGTTCGCCCAGCCCCGGCACTTCAATCATTTCGTCCGGATCGGCCAGCGACTGCTTGGCGATGCCGTGCTGAATCTTGATGTCTTCCGCATCCGGCGTCGGCGTGCGCACCGCCATCGCGATGTCGCTCGTGATCTGATCGCCCGCGATCGGAATCACGGCCGTGTGCCGAATCGCGCCTTCGCTGAAGATCGCGATATCGGTCGTGCCGCCGCCGATGTCGATCAGCACCACGCCCAGTTCCTTCTCGTCTTCCGTGAGCACCGAAATGCTCGACGCGAGCGGTTGCAGAATCAGGTCGTTCACTTCGAGGCCGCACCGGCGCACGCACTTCACAATGTTCTGCGCCGCCGAGACGGCGCCGGTCACGATGTGCACCTTCACTTCAAGGCGGATGCCGCTCATGCCGATCGGCTCGCGCACGTCTTCCTGACCGTCGATGATGAATTCCTGCGTGAGGATATGCAGCACCTGTTGGTCAGTCGGGATGTTGATCGCCTTGGCCGTCTCGATGACGCGCGCCACGTCGGCCTGCGTCACCTCCTTGTCCTTGATCGCCACCATGCCGCTCGAATTGAAGCTGCGAATGTGACTACCGGCAATGCCCGTGAACACGTTGGTGATCTTGCAGTCGGCCATCAGCTCGGCTTCTTCGAGTGCACGCTGAATGGACTGCACCGTGGCCTCAATGTTCACCACGACACCTTTTTTCAGCCCGCGCGATTCGCTCTGGCCGAGGCCAATCACTTCATAGCGGCCTTCAGGGCGCAGTTCGGCCACCACCGCCACGACTTTCGACGTGCCGATATCGAGGGCGACCAACAGATCCTTGTAATCTTTGCTCATAGCGTGTGTAAGTCCTGAAGTCTCACTGGCTTCGCTTCTGCCGCGCGGCAGGTTGCGCAACTGCCGGCTTTTGCGAATCCCGCTTTTGCACCGGTGCCGTGGCAAGCTTCTTGGCCTGTTCTTCGCTCAAGAAACGCATGCCCGCGGCACGCACGGCAAAACCGTTCGGGTAACGCAGATCGGCGTACTCGATCTGATTTCCCCAGCGCGCCGCTACCTGCGGATACGCTTGTACGAAACGCCTGCTGCGTGTGGCGAGGGACTCGGCGGTACGCTCTCGTCCCAGCGCCAGTTGCACTCCCCCGGAGAGCCGTACGCTCCATGCGTAACGATTCGACAGCGTGACCGCTTCGGGTTTCAATTTCAGCGGCGCGAACCACCTCACGAAGTCGTAGTACCGCGCCGTCACATCCTTTTCGCTGCCCGGCGGGCCGGCGAACTCGGGCAGCTTGCCGTCGTCCTCGGCTTCGGCCAGATTCGCCGCGAACAGCTCGCCGTCCACACTCACCAGACGGCCGTCGTTCCACGTGGCCAGCGGCTTGTATTCCTCGATCGTGACCGAGAGCTGGTTCGGCCACACACGTCGCACGCTTGCATGGCGCACCCACGGCACGGCCTCGAACGCCGCTCGCGTGGCGTCCAGATCGATCGTGAAAAAATTGCCCTTCAGGCGCGAGACGGCATTCGCGCGCAAGGTCGGACCGTTGATGTGAGACACGTCCCCATCGATCTGCACCGCCGTCAGCGTGAAGATCGGCCGCTGAATCAGCCAATGGCCGCCCGCAGCGAGCGCCGCCAGCACGACGAGTGCGACGAGCGCACTCGCGATGGCGTTGAGCAGGCGTACGTTTTGCCACATGGCGATTTGCTTTCCGTATCGGGGCGTTCTTCAACGCGTTCAAGGTTTTACTCGGGTTTCCACTGCGCGTTCGGATGCAGATCGAGCGTCGCGGTGGCCAGGATTTCGACAACCAGGTCTTCGTACGACAGCCCCGCCGCTCGTGCCGACATCGGCACCAGCGAATGGCCTGTCATGCCCGGCGAGGTATTGATCTCCAGCAGGAACGGCTTGTTGTCACGCTTGCGCAGCATCACGTCGGCGCGCGCCCAACCGCGACAGCCCAGCACGAGATAGGCGCGCAGCACCAGGCGCTGCACCTCCTCCTGCAACGACACCGATAGCGGCGGCGGGCATTCGTAGCGCGTGTCGTCCTTGAAATACTTGTTCTGGTAGTCGTAGTTCGCGTCTGGCGCCACAATGCGGATCACCGGCAGCGCACGCGCGGCCGCCGCGCCCTTCGTGCCCACGCCAAGCACCGGCACGGTCAGTTCGTCGCCATCGATGAACTCTTCGGCGAGGACGTCCGGATCCAGGGCGACGGCCTTCTCGAAGGCCGCCTTCAGTTGCGACGCCTCGGTGACCTTTGTCAGGCCAATCGTCGAGCCTTCACGCGACGGCTTGACGATAAGCGGCAGGCCGAGATCGCGGGCCACGGCATCGAAGTCGCTGTCGGCGCTCAGCATCGCGAAGCGCGGCGTCGGCAACCCTTCGTTGATCCACACGCGTTTGGTCATCTCCTTGTCCATCGCCAGCGCGGAGGCCAACACGCCGCTGCCGGTGTACGGAACCCCCAGATGCTCGAGCACGCCTTGCAGCGTGCCGTCTTCGCCATAGCGGCCATGCAGCGCGATGAACACCCGGTCGAACTTCTGCGCGGCGAGCGCCGCGAGGTCGTGCATGCCGGTATCGAACGCATGCGCATTCACCCCGCGCGAGCGCAGGGCTTCGAGCACGCCATTGCCCGAAATCAGCGAGATCTGACGCTCGGCCGAGCGCCCGCCCATCAGGACGCCCACCTTGCCGAAACGTTTCGGATCGAAAGCACTCACTTCAAACTCCTTGCTGAACTTGCAACTTGCCGGGCACCGCGCCGATGGAGCCGGCACCCATGGTGATAACGACGTCGCCCGCACGGGCGACTTGCAGAACGGCGTCGGGCAATTGCGCAACGTCTTCCACGAAAACCGGCTCTACCTTGCCCGCCACGCGCAGGGCACGCGACAGTGCGCGACCGTCGGCCGCCACGATGGGCGCCTCACCGGCCGAATAAACTTCGCCGAGTACCACGGCGTCAGCGTCGGACAGCACCTTCACGAAGTCTTCGAAGCAATCGCGCGTACGCGTGTATCGATGGGGCTGGAAGGCCAGCACGATGCGACGTCCCGGGAACGCGCCGCGGGCGGCCGCGAGCGTTGCCGCCATCTCGACCGGGTGATGTCCGTAGTCGTCGATCAACGTGAACGTGCCGCCGCCGCTCGACTTCGGCAGCGCGATGTCGCCGTAGCGCTGGAAGCGCCGGCCCACGCCGTTGAATTCGGCCAGCGCTTGCTGGATTGCAGCGTCCGGCACTTCAAGTTCGGTCGCGATCGCAATCGCCGCCAGCGCGTTGCGCACGTTGTGCTCGCCCGGCAGGTTCAGTGTGATGTCGAGTGGTGCGGCACCGGCACCGAACCGGCGCAGCACGGTGAAGCGCATCTGGCCGGCGTCCGCACGCACATCGATGGCGCGCACCTGTGCGTCTTCCGACAGGCCGTAACGCACGATCGGCTTGGAGACGAACGGCAGGATCTCGCGCACGTTCGAATCGTCCACGCACAGCACGGCGATGCCATAGAACGGCAGGCGCTGCGTGAACGCCACGAACGACTGCTTCAGACGGGCGAAGTCGTGTCCGTAGGTGTCCATGTGATCGGCATCGATGTTCGTGATGACCTCGATGACCGGATTCAGGTTCAGGAACGAGGCGTCCGATTCGTCGGCCTCGACCACGATGAAGTCGCCCGTGCCGAGCTTGGCGTTCGCGCCGGCGCTGTTCAGTCGGCCGCCAATCACGAACGTCGGATCGAGCCCGCCCTGCGCAAGCACGCTCGCCACGAGACTCGTCGTGGTTGTCTTGCCGTGCGTGCCGGCGATGGCGATGCCCTGCTTCAGGCGCATGAGTTCGGCGAGCATCAGCGCGCGCGGCACGATGGGGATCTGGCGGGCACGCCCGGCGAGCACCTCCGGATTGTCCGCCGTGATGGCGGTGGACACGACGATGGCGTCCGCCCCTTCGATGTGCTCGGCCGCGTGGCCGCGGGCGACGCGCGCGCCAAGACTGACGAGGCGCTGCGTCACCGCGTTGTCGCCGAGATCGGAGCCGCTCACCTGATACCCCAGGTTGAGCAACACCTCGGCAATGCCGCTCATGCCCGAGCCGCCAATGCCGACGAAGTGAATGTGTTTGACGATGTGTTTCATTTCAATCCTTGGCCAGAGCCGCGCACACGCGCGCCACTTGTTCGGTGGCGTCCGGCTTGGCGAGCGCCCTGGCTTTCTCTCCCATCGCGAGCAGCGATTCGCGCGTCTGACGGCGCAGCCACTCGGCCAGGGTCTCGACCGACAGCTCGCGCTGGTCGATCAGCGTCGCCGCGCCCTTGTCGGCGAGGAAACGCGCATTGGTTGTCTGATGGTCGTCGACCGCATGGGGGAACGGCACGAACAACGCCGCCACGCCCGCTGCCGCGACTTCGGCCACCGTCATCGCCCCTGCCCGACAGATCACCAGATCCGCCGCCGCATAGGCCGCGACCATGTCATCGATGAACGGCACCGCATCGACCGTTACGCCCGCTGCCGCGTAATTGGCCTGCAGCGTCTGAATATGTTTAACGCCCGCCTGGTGCGTGACTTGCGGACGCGCGTCGCGCGCCAGCTTCGCCAGCGCCTTGGGCACGATTTCGTTGAGCACCGTCGCGCCGAGACTGCCGCCCACCACCAGAATACGCAGCGGCCCGGTGCGCGCGCGGTAGCGCTCGGCCGGCGGCACCATCTCGTCGAAGTCGGCACGGATCGGATTGCCGACCCATTCGCCCCCGGCGATGGTGTCGGGGAACGCGAGCAGCACCTTGTCGGCCACGCGCGCAAGGACCTTGTTCGCCATGCCGGCCACCGAATTCTGCTCGTGCAGCACGAGCGGACGCCCCAGCAGCGACGCCATCATGCCCGCCGGGAACGTGATGTAGCCGCCCATCCCGAGCACCACGTTCGGCTTGACGCGGCGGATCGCGCGCAGGCTCTGCCAGAACGCGCGCAGCAGATTGAGCGGAAGCAGCAGCTTGGTCATCGGGCCCTTACCGCGCAAGCCGCCGAACTTCACGAACGCCATCGGAATGTCGTACTTCGGCACGAGCGTCGCTTCCATGCCTGCCGCATTCCCAAGCCACACCACGCGCCACCCCTGCACACGCAGGAAATTGGCGACCGCGAGCCCCGGGAAGACGTGACCGCCCGTGCCGCCGGCCATCACCAGCAGCGTGCGCGTCTTCGTTTCCGGTGCCGGCATCGCGGTGGCGCGCTCGGTCATACTTTCCCTCCCCGCATCAGCACGCGGTTCTCGTAATCGACCCGCAGCAGAATCGCCACGGCCACACAGTTGAGCAAGATGCCCGAGCCGCCGTAGCTGACCAGCGGCAGCGTGAGGCCCTTGGTCGGCAGCAAGCCCAGATTCACGCCCATGTTGATGAAGGTCTGCGAAGCGAGCCACACGCCCACGCCCTTCGCGAGCAAGCCGGCGAACGTGCGTTCGAGCGCCAGTGCCTGACGCCCGATCTCGAACGCGCGGCGCACCATCCAGTAAAAGAGCAGGATGACGACCAGCACGCCCACGAAGCCGAACTCTTCGCCGATCACCGCGAGGATGAAGTCGGTGTGCGCTTCGGGCAGGTAGTGCAGTTTCTCGATGCTCCCGCCCAGCCCCACGCCCGTCCATTCACCGCGTCCGAACGCGATGAGCGAGTGTGTAAGCTGATACGCCTTGCCGAGCGCGTAGTCCTCGCGCCACGGATCGAGATACGCGAAAATCCGCTCGCGACGCCACGGCGACAACCAGATCAGCATGGCGAACGTGCCCACGGCCGTGAGCGCCAGCCCGCCGAACAGGCGACCGTTCACGCCGCCGAGGAACAGCACCCCCATCGCGATGGCCGCGACCACCATGAAGGCGCCCATGTCCGGCTCGAGCAGCAGCAACATACCGACGAACACAACGGCGATGCCCATCGGCAAGAAGCCCTTGCGGAAGCTCTGCATGAATTCCTGCTTGCGAACGGTGTAGTTCGCGGCGTACAGCGTGACCGCGAGCTTCATGATTTCCGACGGCTGCAGATTGAGCACCCCGAATGGAATCCAGCGCTTCGAGCCGTTCACGCCCTTGCCCAGGTGCGGGATCAGCACGATCACGAGCAACATCAGCGCCAGCAGAAAGACTTTGGGCGCGAGCTTGTCGAGTGTCTTGACCGGAATGCGCAGCGTAATGAGGGCCGCGACCAGTCCGATCGTCAGCGAGACGATGTGACGCACGAGAAAGTGGTACGTCGTGTATCCGCTGTACTTCGGCGAGTCCGGCAGCGCGACCGATGCCGAATACACCATCACCAGCCCCAGCGACAGCAGCGAAATCACCACCCAGACGAGCGCGTGATCGTATTCGAGCATGCGCGAGCGGGTCGGCTTGATGCTGCCGAGCGTACGGCTCGCGGCATGGGTCGCGGCGCCCGGAGCGGCGGCCGCCGTACCTGCCCCGGCAAAGCCGGCCTGACGCTTCTTGCTGAAGAACGACTTGATACGGTTCATAGCATCACCCCCGCGTCGGCGGCCAGATCAACCACGGTGTCGCGAAACACTTGCGCGCGATGCTCGTAGTTGCGGAACATGTCGAAGCTCGCGCAGGCCGGCGAGAGCAGCACCGCGTCGCCCGGCTGGGCCAGCTTCGCAGCGTCTCGCGTGGCGGCTTCGAGCGTCGGGGCATCGATCAGATCGACACCCGTGTCGGCCAGCGCTTCGCGCAGCCGCGGCGCGTCGCGGCCGATCAGCAACACGGCGCGCGCGTGATGCGCCACAGGGTTGGCCAGCGGCGAGAAGTCCTGCCCCTTGCCGTCGCCGCCGACGATCAGGAGCAACGTCTTCTGCAGGCCGTTGATGGCCGCGACCGTCGCGCCCACGTTGGTGCCCTTGCTGTCGTCGTAATACTCGACTTCGTTGATCGCGCCGACGAGCTGCACACGATGCGGCTCGCCCGGGTATTCGCGCAAGCCGTGCAAGAGCTTGGCCATCGGCAGGTCGATGGCGCGCGTGAGCGCGAGCGCCGCCAGCGCGTTGGCGGCATTGTGCTGACCGCGGATGCGCAGCGCGTCGGCGGGCATGAGGCGTTTGCCGATCACCTCGAGCGTCGCCTCCACGGCGCCGGCCTTGCGGCGCTTCGGCGCCGGCGGGGCGTCGTCGCGCGAGAAGCCCTCGACCAGCCACGACATCCCGCCCTCCATCTCCAGGCCGAAGTCGCCGACAGCCTCGGGCTTGCCGGTGCCGAAGGTCACGACATTGGCCTCGGGCGTGGCGAAACTCATCACGCGCGCATCGTCGCGGTTGAGCACGCGAACGGTCTGCGGGCCGAAAATGCGCGCCTTGGCCTTGGCATAGGCGTCCATATCGCCATGCCAGTCCAGATGGTCCTGCGTGATATTGAGAATCGCGGCCGCATCGGGCGCGAGGGAATGCGTGGCCTCGAGCTGAAAGCTGGAAAGTTCAAGCACCCAGACATCGGGCAACGTGGCGTCGGCGATACATTCGCTCAGACGGTCGAGCGCGGTCGGACTGATATTGCCCGCGACCGCCGTGCGCTTGCCGGCGCGACGGCACAGCAACCCCGTCAGACTCGTGGTCGTCGTCTTGCCGTTCGTGCCGGTAATGGCCAGCACCTTGGGCGCGTAGCCGCTCGTCGCGTGCATGTGGCGCAGCGCCTGCGCGAAGAATTCGATCTCGCCCCACACGGGAATGCCCCGCTCGGCCGCCACCGTCAGCAGCGCCGCCACATCGGCGGCGAGCGGCGACAGGCCTGGGCTGATACCGATCAGTTCGATGTCGGCGAGCAACGTGTCGACCTGGGCCCCGAATGCACCGCCGACGAATTCGGCCTGCGCGGCGTCGGCACGCAAGGCGAGAACATTCGGCGGTGTCTCCGACGACGCAAAGCGCGTGTCGGCCGCCCGCACACGGCAGCCGTAACGCGCGCACCAACGTGCCATCGCCAGGCCGGACTCTCCCAGACCCAGGATCAGGACACGCGGTTGCCAGGATTCACCAAACTTCTCGCCGAACACGTCGCTCTTTCCCTTTTATCGATTCAAACCACCGACGAATGCGTCACCTCAACGTCGCCGATATTCCGCTATCGGCGCGAGCGGCCTTACCTTGAGTCCTGCTTTGCGAAAAGGCGACATTGTCATTTCACAAGGTCGCCGATTCGCGGGCCCCGGGCCTCGTCAGCGCAGCTTCAGCGTCGACAGACCGATCAGCACCAGCATCAGCGTGATGATCCAGAAGCGAACCACCACCTGCGTTTCCTTCCATCCGGACAATTCGAAGTGGTGGTGCAGCGGCGCCATCTTGAAGATGCGTCGTCCTTCTCCGAAGCGCCGTTTCGTGTACTTGAACCAGGTCACCTGCAGCATCACCGACAACGTTTCCACCACGAACACGCCCCCCATCACAAAGAGCACGACTTCCTGACGTACGATCACGGCCACCGTGCCGAGCGCGCCGCCGAGCGCCAGGGCCCCCACGTCGCCCATGAACACCTGGGCCGGGTGTGTGTTGAACCAGAGGAACGCAAGCCCCGCGCCCGACATCGCCGAACAGAACACGAGCAATTCGCCCGCGCCCGGAATGTGCGGGAACAGCAGGTATTTCGAGTACACGACGTTACCCATCACATACGCGAACACGCCGAGGGCCGCGCCGACCAACACGACCGGCATGATGACGAGACCGTCGAGACCGTCGGTCAGGTTCACTGCGTTGGACGAGCCGACGATGACGAAGTACGTGAGCGCGATGAAACCGAACACGCCCAGCGGGTAGCTCATCGTCTTGAAGAACGGCACGATGAAGTCGGCCTTCGGGGGCAGATCGAGCGGGAAGCCGTTACGCACCCAACTGATGAACAGCTCGAAGACCTTCAGGTTGCTCGTCTCCGACACAGAGAACGCCAGATAGATCGCGGCAAACAGGCCAATGATCGACTGCCAGAAGTACTTCTCGCGCGACGACATGCCGCGCGGGTCCTTGTAGACGACCTTCCGGTAATCGTCGATCCAGCCGATGATGCCGAAGCCCAGCGTAACGGTCAGTACGATCCAGATGAAGCGGTTGCTCAGGTCCGCCCACAGCAGCGTGGCGACCGTGATGCCGATGAGAATCAGCACCCCGCCCATCGTGGGCGTGCCCGACTTCACCAGGTGAGTCTGCGGGCCATCGGTACGCACCGCCTGGCCCACCTTCATTTCGGCGAGCTTGCGGATGACCATCGGCCCGAACGCGAGCCCGATCACCAGCGCCGTGAGGCTTGCCATCACGGCCCGAAACGTCAGGTAGTTGAACACGCGCAAATAGCTCGCATCCGCTTGCAGCCATTGCGCCAACGTCAGCAACATTCCATCAATCCTTTATCACTTGGCAGGGGCGTTGCCGCCCCCGCTTTCACTCGTCGCGCGCAACTGCTCAAGCACGCGCTCCATCCGCATGAAGCGGCTTCCCTTGACCAATATCGTGGCCGGCGCGCTCAACGTGGCATTCAGCTCGGCCACGAGCGGCGCCACATCCGTCACGTCGGAAAAATGCTCGCCGCCGTCGCCGAAGGCCGCGACACTGGCTGTCGTTTGCTCGCCCATCGCGAGCAAACGATCGATACCGCGCTGGGCGGCGTACTCGCCCACCTCGCGGTGAAACGCCGGTCCGTTGTCGCCGACTTCGCCCATGTCGCCGAGCACCAGCACCCGTGGGGCCGGCGTCTGCGCCAGAACGTCGATCGCGGCGCGGACCGAATCGGGGTTCGCATTATAGGTGTCATCGATCAATGTGACACCCGCGAGCGGCCCCTTGGAGAGCGTTGACACCTGGAGACGGCCTTTGACGGCGGAAAACCCTTCGAGTGCCCGCACGATCGAGCCAATGTCGACATGCGCCCCCAACGCACAGGCAATCGCAGCCAACGCGTTACGCGCGTTGTGCTCGCCGAGCAGCGGCAATGCGAGCGAGAACTCACCGGCCGGCGACGCCACACGTAGTACGCGCGTGGCGACGTCGTAGCGTCCCGTGACAGCGGCGCGGCCATCTAGCGCGAAGTCGAGTACACGGCGCTTGCCTGCGATCTCGCGCCACATCGGCGCAAATTCGCTCTCCGCCGGGAATACGGCAACCCCGTCGTGGGACAGCGCTGCCAGCACGGCTGAATGCTCTTCGGCGACAGCGGCCACGCTCACCATGAACTCTTGATGTTCTCGCTGCGCGTTGTTGATGACGGCCACCGTCGGTTGTGCAATCGCCGCGAGATACGCCGTTTCGCCGGGGTGATTCATGCCCAGTTCCAGCACCGCCAGCTTGTCGCTGTCCTTCAGACGGAACAGCGTGAGCGGCAGGCCAATGTCGTTGTTCAGGTTGCCGGCAGTCGCCAGACGCGCCTCGGCCCCCACCGCCTCGGCGAAGATCGCCGAGATCATTTCCTTGACGGTCGTCTTGCCGTTACTGCCGGTGACGGCGACCACGGGAATCGCAAAGCGGCGGCGCCACGCGGCCGCCAGCTCGCCCAGCGCGATGCGCGTGTCGGGCACGATGAGCGCCGGCGTCGCGAACCCCTCCGGCACGCGCGACGCGACCACGGCGGCCGCCCCTGCACGCGCCACGTCGGCCAGGAAGTCGTGCGCGTCGAAGCGCTCGCCCTGGATCGCCACGAACAGATCGCCCGGCTGCACCGAGCGGCTGTCGGTCACGATGCGCGCAAAGGCGGTCGCTGGTGCGCCCGTCACGCGCGAATCGCGCACGGCGGCCTGGGCATCGCTCAATCGCCACATCATCGTCATTCGCCACCTCCGCGCACGGTGGTCGCACGCGCGGCGAGTGCCAGACGTGCATGCTCCTGATCGGAGAACGGCCGTTTCTTACCCATGATTTCCTGCGTACTTTCGTGTCCCTTGCCGGCGATGAGCACGACATCGGCGCCTTGCGCACCGCGCACGGCCTGCAGAATCGCGCTCGCCCGGTCTTCGATACAGCGTGCCGCGTCCGGGTGCGCAAGGCCCGCGGCGATTTGCGCCATGATGTCGGCCGGCACTTCCGTGCGCGGGTTGTCGCTCGTGAGCACGACGGCGTCGGCCAGGCGCTCCGCCACTGCGCCCATTTGCGGACGCTTGCCCGTATCGCGGTCACCACCGCAGCCGAACACACAGACGAGCTTGCCGCCACGCGCCGAAGCGACCGGCCGCAACGCGTCGAGCGTCTTGTCGAGTGCGTCGGGGGTGTGCGCGTAGTCGATGACGACCAGCGGCTGCCCCGGCTGTCCGATTTGCTCCATACGCCCGGACACGGGGGTGAGTGCGGCGAGCCCGGCAATGGCGGCGTCTTGCGGCACCCCGGCGGCGAGCGCCGCACCCAGCACGGCGAGCGCGTTGCTCACATTGAATTCGCCGATGAGCGGCACGGTGATCTGCTGACTGTGATCGCCGAGATACAGCGTGAAGCGCGTACCTGCAGTGGTCGCGCGGATATCCTCGGCGCGCAGCACAACGTTGCCATGCGCCGACTTCGCGTCGCCATGCAGGCCGTATTCATAGACCGGCGTCTTCCCGGCCAGACGCGCGAGCAGGCGTTGCCCCATCGCATCGTCGCGATTGATGACGGCCGCCTTGAGGCCCGGCCAGTCGAACAGACGTGTCTTCGCCGCCTCGTACTCGGCCATCGTGCCGTGGTAATCGAGATGGTCTTGCGTCAGATTGGTAAAGACAGCGATGTCGAAGGCCACGCCGTTCACGCGTCCCTGGTGGAGACCGTGCGACGACACTTCCATCGCGACCGCCGCCGCACCCTGCGCCCGCAGGTCGCTCAGGCTGCGTTGCAACTGGACCGCATCGGGCGTGGTGAATCCGGTCACCGTCAGATGCCCGGGAAAACCGCTGCCCAGCGTGCCGATCACCGCGCTGCGCTTGCCCGCTTTCGACAACAGTTGCGCGATCCACTGGCTGCACGATGTCTTGCCGTTCGTGCCGGTTACGCCCAGCGTCGTCATGCCAACGCTCGGCTCACCGCACCAGAGCGCCGCCAGCGGGCCCGCCAGCCAGTCAAGTCGCGGCACGCCGAACGCCGGCACGTTCGCGAGGCTGGCCAGCGACGCCGGCCAGGTGAAGTCATCGCTCTGCCAAAGCACTGCGGCAGCGCCGCGCTCCACGGCGTCGGCGATGAAACCGCGGCTGTCGGCGCCTTTGACGGCGTACGCGACGAAAACATCACCCGACGTCACGCGACGGCTGTCGGCCTGCAGCGCCGCACCGGCCGGCACTGTCAGGCGCAGCCAGTCCCACGCCTGCGTCAGCGTGGCGCGCTCGGCGGCATCTGCGATGAGCGCGAGCGTGGCGGGGTTATGCGGCGTCGGGGTCACGGTGCCCATGGCTCGCTCTCCTCTACCTTGTCGCTCACGACGAGCTTCGTGACCGGCGAATCCGGCACCACATTCAACGCGCGCAACGTGCCGCCCACGATCGCCGCGAACGCCGGACCGGCGGCCACGCCACCGTAGTGCGACCCGCGCCCCGGCTCGTCGAGCGTGACGGCCACGATGATGCGCGGCTCGGACATCGGCGCCATGCCAACGAACGACGCGCGATATTTGCTCTTGTCGTATCCCTTGCCCGACTGCTTGTACGCCGTGCCGGTCTTGCCACCGACGCGATAGCCGATCACTTGCGCCCGCGTGGCGGTACCGCCGGGCGACGTCACCATTTCCAGCATCTTGCGCACTTCGCGGGCCGTCGCGGGAGAAATCACCGGCGTGCCCTTCACGACGCTGCCATCTGTCTTGTAGATGGAGATCGGCAGCAGCTCGCCGTCATGCGCGAACACGGTATAGGCGCGCGCCAGTTGAATCAGCGACGCCGACAGGCCATAGCCGTAGCCCATCGTCGCCTGCTCGATCGGACGCCAGCTCTTGGCCGGACGCAAACGCCCCGCCACCGCGCCGGGGAAACCGATCTTCGGCGCTTGGCCGAGGCCGACGCTCGTGAACATGTCCCACATTTCTTGCGGCCTCATCTGCAGCGCGATCTTGGCCGTGCCGATGTTGCTGGACTTCTGGATGACGCCCGCCACGGTAAGCAGACCGTAGTCGTGCGTGTCCGTGATGTTCGCCCCGAAGAAGTTCGCCCGGCCGGTCGTCATGACGGTCGACGTCGGCGTCACGTGCCCATTTTCGAGGGCAGCGGCGATGGTGATCGGCTTCATGATCGAGCCCGGCTCGAACGTGTCGGTCATCACCCGGTTGCGCAACTGCGCGCCGGTCAGGTTGGTGCGGTTGTTGGGGTTGTACGTCGGCAGGTTCGCGAGCGCCAGCACTTCACCCGTGCGTACATCGAGTACCACGGCGCTGCCGGCCTTCGCACCCGTGCGCTCGATGGCGTCTTTCAGTTCGCTGTAGGCGAGGAACTGGATCTTGCTGTCGATCGAGAGCGTGATGTCATGGCCGTCGCGCGGCTGCGCCAGGATGTCGACCCCTTCGACCACCCGGCCGAGACGGTCCTTGATGACGCGACGGCTTCCCGGCGTGGCCGCCAGATCCTTCTGCATCGACAACTCGACGCCTTCCTGCCCGATGTCTTCCACGTTCGTGAAGCCGACCACGTGGGCCGTGATCTCGCCTTCCGGATAGAAACGCTTGTATTCCTTGCGCTGGTACACGCCCGGGATGTCCAGATCGGCGACCTGCTTGGCCACGTCCGGCAACACCTGGCGCTTCACATAGACGAAGCTCTTTTCCTGATTCAGCTTCCGGCGCAGATCCGGCTCGCCCATCTCGAGCAGACGCGCGAGCTGGCGCACCTGTTGCGTCGAGATATCGTCGGGCACGTCTTCGGGAATGGCCCAGATGGCCTTGACGGGCAGACTGGTGGCAAGCACCTGTCCGTTACGGTCGAACACTTTTCCGCGCGTGGCGGACATCTCCAGTGTGCGTTCGTAACGGCTCTCACCCTGGCGCTGATAGAAGGCGTTGCCCGGGCCCTGAATCCAGAAGGCGCGCGCGACCAGCGATCCGAACGCACCGAATATCACGAAGACGAGCATCTTCGATCGCCACATCGGCAGACGCACGGACAGGACCGGGCTGGCAGAGAACTGCACATCCTTGGTCTTGGCCTTGGCGTCCTTGCGGCGATTCATCGCTTGCCTCCGCTCTCGGGCGCGGACGCGGCACTCGCGCTCGGCACCGGCACGTCGACCATCGCGCCGGCGCTACCGGCCGGTGCGGACAGATATTGCGTGCGACCGGGCGAGACGGCCTGCATTTTCAGGTCGTTGCGCGCAACGCTTTCGATGCGGGCGCTCTTGCTTTGTGCGCTCTGTTCGTACTGGAGGCGATCCCAGTCCTGCAACAATTGATGCTCGAGCGCCTGCTCGCGATTGAGTTCGACGAACGTACCGCGTGCCCGATACTGGGCATTGATCAGCGACAGCGCGCAGCCGATGAGCAACACGAGCAGAAGCGCATTGAGCCGGCTCATGGCGACACCCGCTCCATGACCCGCATGATCGCCGAGCGCGAACGCGGGTTTGCCTCCACCTCGGCGGCGGACGGCTTGATCTTGCGGCTGGCCTTGAACGGCGGCTCGGGAATTTCGTGGGCGCGCAAGGGCACGCGGCGATCCACCACCGGCGCACTCGAGCGCGCTTGCATGAAGCGCTTCACGATGCGGTCTTCCAGCGAATGAAAGCTGATCGCCACGAGTCTGCCTCCCGTTTCGAGGACATCGGCTGCTACCTCGAGGGCTATCTGCAAGTCCGCAAGCTCTTGATTGACGTGAATCCGTAGAGCCTGAAAGGTGCGTGTTGCCGGGTCCTTGCCCTTCTCACGGGTCTTGACGGCGCCCGCCACGATCTCGGCAAGCTCGCGTGTGCTGACGAGTGGACCGAGGCGATCGGCGTTTGCCCGGCGAGCAACAAGCGCCTTTGCAATCTGAAAAGCAAACCGTTCTTCCCCATAGTCCTTGATGACCTCCGTCATGTCTTCCAGCGTTGCCCGGGCCAGCCAATCGGCGGCCGACTCACCGCGCGTGGGATCCATGCGCATGTCGAGCGGGCCGTCGAAACGAAAACTGAATCCGCGCGCGGGGTCGTCGACCTGCGGTGACGACACGCCCAGATCCAGCAACACCCCCGACACCTTGTCGATACCGCGGCGGGCTAGCGCCTCGCGCAACGTCGCAAAGCTGTCGTGTTCAATCGAAAATCGCGGATCGGCAATTTTTGCCGCCTCCGCGATCGCTTGGGGATCCTTGTCGAACGCGATCAGCCTCCCCTTGGCGCCCAGCCGCTCGAGAAGCCTGCGACTGTGCCCGCCGCGGCCGAAGGTGCCGTCGACGTAGACGCCGTCGTCGCGCCACAGCAAGGCATCCACGGCCTCCTCAAGCAGGACCGTGCGGTGCTGCATAACCGTTTCCACCGCGTGCGTCATGCTCGTCGGACCACCTGATCTGTCAAAAAGTGAAGTTTTTCAATGCATCCGGCATGCCTTGCGCCATCGCTGCCTGTTCCTTGGCGGCGTACGTCGCGGCATCCCAGAGTTCAAAGTGACTGCCCATGCCCAGCAGCATGACTTCCTTGTCCATGCCCGCGGCCGCGCGCAACTCGGGCGCCACCAGGACACGGCCCGCCGAATCCATCTCGACGTCGGCGGCGTTGCCCAGGAAGATGCGTCGCCACCAGTGCGCGTCCATCGGCAGTGCGGCGATCTTGCCGCGGAAGATTTCCCATTCGGGACGCGGGAACAGCAGCAGACATCCGTCGGGGTGCTTGGTGATCGTCACCTTGCCTTGCGCATCGCCTTGCAGCACGTCACGATGCCGGGCCGGAATCGACATCCGTCCCTTCGCATCCAGTGAAAGTGCCGAGGCTCCCTGAAACACATGCGCTCCCGTGAGGTTTCGTCCGCCTGCCCGTCATGCCGAAAGAGAAAGATTTTGTGCCCTACACCACACAAAAATACACTTTCTCACACTATTTCCCACTTTAGAGGAGAGTGTTTGGGCGGTCAAGCGTTTCACCGGAATTTCGGAGGGAATTTGTCAGACAGAACAATGACTTAGCTCACTTTCCTAAAGCCGGAAAACGGAATTTTGTCAGGAAAATTAAAGACATAACTGCGATAGTGAATGTGGAACCTCAAACTTTAGATGCCGCCTCGCGGGAGGCCCGCCAGCACTATCGCTAGCGAGTAGTGCGCACTTACGCCGAGCCAAAGCGCGGCAACTGCCGGTTGGCGCGCGCCACACGAGGGGAAGATCGACACGGGAGGTAGGGGTCAATCGAGGAAACGCTTCAGGGGCTCTATTCAAGTGCTCTATTTCGGGTGCTCAATTCCAACTGCTCTATATATAGTAGGCCGTCGTCGTCATGACTTTCGCGGCAGCACGCATTACGTGCTGTACGGGGGCGGGCAGTTCAATCCCGCCGGCGTCGCGCGCCGCCTGACCGTGCGCGATCTCGTCGCGTCGCATCTGGTCGACGATGGCGCGCGAGCGCAGGTCATGCGACGGCAAGTCGTCGAGATGGCTATCCAGATGGTGCTCCACCTGCCGCTCCGTCTCCGAGACGAACCCCAGGCTAACCCTGTCGCCGCACTTGCCTGCGACAAACCCAATGGCAAACGCGCCGGCATACCAAAGCGGGTTGAGCAGGCTCGGGCGCGAGCCGAGTTCCGAGAGACGGTGCGCCGTCCAGGCGAGGTGATCTTCTTCCTCCTTGCCGGCGTGCTCGAAGGCGGAACGCAGCTCCGGGCGTTTTGTCGCCAGCTTCTGTGCCTGATAAAGCGCCTGCGCGCAAACCTCCCCCACGTGATTCACGCGCATGAGACCCGCCACATGGCGCCGCTCTTGCGGCGTCAATGCGTCGTCGCCGATCGATGCGTCACCCGATATAGATGCGGGAGAAGCATCGGCAGCAGGTGTCGGGCGAGAGGCTTGCGTAACGCCGGCGATCGCTCGCAGGCCGCGGTCAAGTTCGGAGATCAGGCTGTCGGAAAACATCGTACTTTCAACTCACTTCGTTTTTTCACTATGTGGGACGTCAGACGATTGCATCACGTCCGTCACGGATGATACGCGCCTTTGTCCGGCGCGCCTTGCGCGGGCGCAAAGGCACGAAAGCCCCGCTGGACGCCGGTTTGCGGGCTGTTGCGTAAACGAAACAAAGGACGCCGCAAACCCGCGCAAAACGGGCCTTTTCCTTTGCCGCCCACAGTGAATTTGTTACATTACGTCCAACTTCTCGCGAAGTTGATTAGCAAGGACGTTATCACTAGTGACCTTGTTAAACAAATCTCACAATCCTTTGGAGATCACTCAATGAAAAAGTCGCTTCTCGCTCTGGGTGTGCTCGGCGCATTCGCTGGCGCTGCTCACGCTCAAAGCAGCGTGACCCTGTACGGTATCATCGACGGTGGCTTCACGTACGTGAACAAGACGGGCGGCAACATTGCCGGCACCGCGCAAACCGCCAAGAACATCTCGCTGAACAGCGGCAACCTGCAAGGTTCGCGTTGGGGCCTGAAGGGCGCTGAAGATCTGGGCGGCGGCCTGAAGGCGATCTTCGTGTTGGAAAGCGGCTTCAACGTCAACAACGGCATGTCGGCTCAAGGCGGTCGCCTGTTCGGTCGTCAAGCTTACGTTGGCCTGAGCAGCGCAACGGCTGGCACGGTGTCGATCGGTCGTCAGTACGACTCCGTGGTTGACTTCGTTGGCCCGTTCGCTTCGGGTAGCCAATGGGCAACGTATTCGGGCGCTCACCCGTTCGATAACGACAACCTGAACAACTCGTTCCGCGTCAACAACTCGATCAAGTACACGACCGCCAACTACAACGGCTTCAGCGCTGGCGCTCTGTACGGCTTCTCGAACTCGGCTAACAACGGTTCGACGGGCACGGGCTTCGCGAACAACCGTGCATGGTCGGTTGGTATGGGCTACGCCAACGGTCCGTTGACCTTGGGCGCTGGCTACTTGTACCTCGGCGCACCGGGCAGCAACTCGAGCGGCGTGCTGCTGAGCGGCGACCAGAACACTGCGATGTCGGCTGGCGGCACGAGCGACAAGGCATACATTGCTTCGGCAGGCGGTTCGTACGCCTTCGGCCCGGCCACGGTTGGCCTGGTCTACAGCCACAGCAAGTATGACTACATCGGCGGTGGCAGCTGGAAGTTCGACAACGTCGAACTGAACGGCAAGTACATGCTGACCCCGGCTCTGCAACTGGGCCTGGCTTACACGTACACCTGGACGAAGCTGGCATCGGGCACGACCGACCTGTCGCCGAAGTACCACCAAGTCAACCTGGGCGTCGACTACTTCCTGTCGAAGCGCACGGACACGTACCTGGTTGGTCTGTGGCAACACGCCAACAACGACGCTCCTGGCGGCGCGTCGATGAACGGCCAAGGTTTCGCGCAAAGCACGAACCAGTTCGCCGTTACGGCTGGTATCCGTCACAAGTTCTAAGCTGACTGCTTCTGTCACTTAGGCTTTGACGAAAGGGCACCTTCGGGTGCCCTTTTTTTATGGGTGCTGGCGAAGAAGCAACTGCTGCCGCCGTTTGCCGTTTGCCGTTTGCCGTTTGCCGTTTGCCGTTTGCCGTTTGCCGTTTGCCGTTTGCCGTTTGCCGTTTGCCAGCATAGCGTACGCCAGAACTTCGTATCGACCCCAGCTTGACCGATGGTTTATTTCAAACCTAAAATTTCCATACTGTAAATTTTACGTTGCCCACCATGAGCCTCGCCGATGCCGACTCTCTCGATCTCGAAACCCGAGCCCACGATCGCGAGCACGATGCCCTGCGGCTATGGCTGCGCCTCCTCACCTGCGCCAATATGATCGAGACGGATATCCGCTCGCGTTTGCGCCAGGATTTCGATTGCACGCTGCCTCGCTTCGATCTGCTCGCACAACTCGACCGACATCCCGAGGGGCTGAAGATGGGGGAGCTTAGCAAGCGGATGATGGTCACCGGCGGAAACGTCACGGGCATTACCGATCAGTTGGAAAAGGAAGGCTGGGTAACGCGCCAGACGGTCGCCAACGACCGGCGCGCCTTTCTGATCAAGCTCACGCCACGCGGCAAGAAGGCGTTCTCCGATATGGCTCGTGCTCATGAACAGTGGATCGAGCAGCGCCTGGGAAAGCTGTCGGAAGACAGGCAGAAGCAACTATATGCCCTGCTGGGCGACCTGAAGTCGGTGATTGCCTGAGAGGGGTGCGAGGCGCCGTGTTCCATTTGAAACGGCGATACCTACGTTCACTATGGATCCGGGATCTCCAACGTTCGACCTGTGCCGCGTTAACGCTCAAGGCTCGGCGTCGCACCTCGCCCTTCGCCCTTCGCCCTTCGCCCCTAGCCCCTAGCCCCTAGCCCCTAGCCCCTAGCCCCTAGCCCCTAGCCCTTCGCCCGTCGCCCTTCGAGCGTCAAGCGTCGAACGCCGGGCTCTGATGCTCGGATCCGGATTCTGCGGTATTCCTCAGACAGTCTATCGCCGCGCCTGCATCGGCTTGTCGAGCAAGTCGCGCGCTGCGGCGGCCGCCGGGGTGCTGTCTAGCGCGGTGAGCGCTGCAATGCGCTCGGCCTCTGACCGCTTCGATAAGGTTTTGACGGCGGCATAAAAGGCCGGCAGGTCGTCATGCTCTTCCGCCAGCATCGCCATGAACGCCGGCACCCACTGGTTATACGTCGCGAACGATCCGATTTTGGCGTTATTCAAGTGCGAGGCAAACCAAAGGTCAAACCCCTTGTATCCCCCCCAGGACGCCTTCAACCGCTCGTAGTCAGCGCGCATGCTGGCGAACAGCGCGTCCTTGGTCGCGATCTTCTGCGCGTTCGTTTCCGAGCCGTCGTACAGGGTTTCCAAGCGCTTGCGATAACCCTCCACCAATTGACGGAACTGGCGTCGGTGCGCGTCGTATCGCTCGTATTCCATGGCCGCGTCGGGGTGCGCCGCGAGCCAGCGCCGGACGCCCACGGTTTCCACCGTCACGGCGAAAGACTCGTTGAATGCCGTATCGCCTCGAACAAATAGAATCTGATGCGCGAGTTCATGGAAAATCATCCGAGCCACTTCCGCCCGCGGAAGATAGATGAATGTGTTGAGCAGCGGATCGTCGAAATAGCCCAGCGTCGAATACGCCGGAATCCCCGCGACGAACGTCTCCCAGCCGTCGCGGTGCAACTCGGCCGCATAAGCCTCGGCGGATTCGCGAGAGTAATAGCCCCGATACTCGACGCATCCGACGACCAGCAGGCAGGACTCGCGAAGCTTCAGCGACAGCGCGGGCGCGGCGAAGACGTTGTAGACGACGAACGGTCGCTTGAGGTCCGCATAGCTGCGATAACTTCCGTTGTCCGGCTCACCGAGCGCGGACACGGCATAGCTTCGGATTTGCTCGGCGTCTATCAACCGTGTGCGCAAATGCGGGGCAACCGATGGGTCGGCAAGCAAATCGGACACCGGCTGCGCTTGATGCAACACGGTGAAGTGCCCGTTAATCGACTGCGCGTAGTAACCGACCTGGCCGCATCCGGCAAGACCGAACAGTACCGCCCAACCGGCGCCTAAACCCACGGCGGCGCGAAACATCGAACGCCGGCATGCCGAGAACACCGGGAACGGAGTGAGCATCGCAGCAGGGTTACGCATCGCGGGCTCCTCGGCGTCAGCTCGGCATCGGCAGGCGTGACGACCGGCCTTATGCCGGCGCGACTTCGACCAGGCAATCGTAGAACGTTGGCGCTCGTCCCAGATCGGTCAGCTGCTGGCTGGTGACCTCGTTGGCATTCTTGCCGTCCGGAGCGAGCTTCTTCCACCAGATAGACAGACCCACCACGACGCCTTCACGCGCCTTCTCCGTCACCCGAGCCTTTGCGCTCAAGATGCCTCGATCGTTGAAGATTCGCACATCGCCACCATTCTCAATGCCTCGTGGCGCGGCATCTGAGGGATGAATATCGAGCGTCGGCTCTCCCACCGAGGCGCGCAGGCTATCGACATTCACGAAGCTCGAATTCAGGAAGTGACGGGCGGGCGGTGAAATCATTGCCAGGGGATAGCGTGCCGCCAGATCCGGATTGCTCGCCACTGATTCGTACGGCGGCACCCAGTCGGGTAGCGGATCGAAACCTTCCTGCAACATGCGCTCGGAATAAAACTCACACTTGCCCGATGGCGTGTAGAACTGCCCGTTCGCAAAAGGCGCGTCCGGCAGATCGTATCGGATCCATCCATCACGCTTGAGGGTCTCCCAGTCACTCCCTGCCATGCGAGCATCGTCCCAGCGAATGGATTGCGCGGCCAATTGATCGTCGGTATCGGAGAAACAGGTCTCCTGCCATCCCATGCGCCCCGCCAACAGACGAAAGATTTCCGAGTTGGGCTTGGCTTCGCCGAGCGGCGCAATGGCCGGATTGTTCGCCAGCAGATAGGTATGGCCGTAAGCCTTGTGGATATCCAGATGCTCGAGCTGCGTCGTTGCCGGCAGCACGAAGTCCGCATAATCGGCGGTATCGGTCTGGAAATGTTCCAACACCACGGTGAAGAGATCTTCCCGGGCGAAGCCCGCTGCCACCTTGCCCGACTCCGGTGCCACCGCCACTGGATTGCTGTTGTAGACCACCAGCGCCTCGATCTTCGGCCCGAACGAATCGTCGCCCGGATGGCAAAGAGCATCACCGATCGCGCTCATGTTCACCACGCGGGCCGGTTTTTCCTGATGTGGCCGCAGATCGGGGCGTGCCTGCGCCACCGAATCAACGGGTGCGTAACCCGACGCCGACATCAGCAGCCCGCCCGCCGGATCGCGCCACGCGCCAATCAGCGCCGGCAGGCAGGCGACCGCGCGGGTCGCCTGCCCGCCGCCTCTGGCTCGCTGCATGCCGTAGTTCAGTCGGATCGCCGCAGGCTTCGCGTTCGCATACTCGCGCGCCAATGTCCTGATTGTGTCTTCGGGGATAGCGCAAATTTCCGCGACGCGGGCCGGCGTGTAGCGTCGTACGCGCTCCTTGAGCTGCGCGTAGCCCACTGTGTGTCGCGCAATGTATTCGTGATCAACCAGATCCTCATCGATCAGGACATGCATCATGCCCAATGCCAGCGCCGCGTCCGTGCCTGGCAGCAAGGCAATATGCTGATGGCATTTTTCCGCCGTGAGCGAGCGATAGGGATCGATGGCGATCAACTTCGCACCGCGACGCTTGGCCTCCTGCGCGATGGCCCAGAAATGCACACTCGACGTAATCGGATTGCTGCCCCAGATAAGAATCAGCTTGCTGTCGACAAAGTGTTCGACGTGCATGCCGACGCCAGCACCGTACGTGTATCGCAGGCCCGCAGCACCTGCGCTCGCACAGATCGTGCGATCGAGATCGGACGCGCCGAGCTTGTTGAAGAACCTTGCCGCCATCGACTCGCCTTGGACGAATCCCATCGTGCCAGCATAGCTGTAGGGGAGAATCGCTTCGGGCTCGCGTGCCGCAATCGCCCCCAGTCGCGAGGCGATCTCGTCAAGCGCCTCATCCCAACTGACTGGTACGAATTGCCCGCTACCCTTCGGTCCGACGCGCTTGAGCGGATGCAACAAGCGATCCGGATGATAGGTTCGTTCAGTGTATCGAGAGACTTTCGTACACAAGACGCCCTTGGTCGTCGGATGGTCCGGATCGCCCTGGACCTTGATAGCGACGCCATTTTCCACCGTAACGTGCATGGCGCACGTATCGGGACAGTCATGCGGGCATGCGGCCCGAACGACGCGGGTGTTGGTCGTCATGAAACGACTCCTCTCTTTACGAAATTGCCGCGACCGCCAACGGCGCGACGTTGACGACATTGTATTACGTTCACCCCGCCTAACCCCGCGACACGGTCACTTGCGACATTTTCCAGACGTATCCGATGCAGCGCTCGGACGTTTCCTACCAAGGTGTCAGATCAGGTCATTAGGGGTAAGATGGACTATTGCGCCCCGCAGGAAACCCGAACATGAAGCTCATTCCAGAAATCGACGCCGCTCGCGGCGAAATCCAGACCATCCGACGTGATATTCACGCGCATCCCGAACTGTGCTTCGAAGAGAAGCGCACTTCGGACGTGGTGGCGGATACGCTGACCCAATGGGGTATCCCCATTCATCGCGGACTCGGCAAAACCGGCGTTGTCGGCATCATCAAGCAAGGCAGCAGCGACCGCGCGATCGGTCTGCGCGCCGATATGGATGCGCTGCCGATTCGTGAGGCCAATACGTTCGACCACGCATCAAAACATGAAGGCAAGATGCACGCCTGCGGTCACGATGGTCACACGGCCATGCTGCTTGCCGCCGCGCAGTATCTCCAGACGCATCGCCATTTCGACGGCACCGTCTACCTGATTTTCCAGCCGGCCGAGGAAGGCGGCGGCGGTGCGCGTGAAATGATCAAGGACGGACTGTTCGAGCGCTTCCCCATGCAGGCGGTGTTCGGCATGCACAACTGGCCGGGCGCACCGACTGGCACCTTCGCAGTGACGCCCGGCCCCATGATGGCCTCGAGCAACGAATTCAAGATCACGCTTCGCGGCAAGGGAACCCATGCGGGTATTCCGAATGCCGGCATCGATCCGGTGATTGCGGCCGTTCAGGTGGCGCAGGCGTTGCAAAGCATCATCACGCGCAACAAGCGGCCGATCGACGCCGCGGTGCTCTCCATTACGCAGATCCATGCGGGTGACGCCACAAACGTGGTTCCCGATGTGGCATGGTTGGGCGGCACGGTTCGCACGTTTTCGATCGAGGTACTGGATCTCATCGAGACACGTCTGCGAGAGATTGCCGAATTCGTGGCCAAGGGGTTCGGCTGCTCAGCGGAAATTGAATTCCTTCGCAATTACCCGCCGACGATCAATGATCCGGGCATGGCGGCGCTGTGTGCCGATGTGATGCGCGAGGTAGTCGGCAACGAGAACGTCAACGACGAGGTGGAACCGACGATGGGGGCGGAGGACTTCTCGTTCATGCTCCTGAAGAAGCCGGGCGCGTACGTGTTCATCGGAAACGGCGATGGCACGCACCGGGACAACGGCCATGGCCTGGGTCCGTGCAACCTGCACAATGCCAGTTATGATTTCAACGACGATCTGCTCCCGCTTGGCGGCACTTACTGGGTCAAGCTGGTCGAGACCTATTTTGGACGCAATCCGTAAGCTGCATTGGTCCGCGAGTCAGGCAACAATGAGAAAAGCCGACAAGTGATACTTGCCGGCTTTTTCGCTTTTGATTCGAACGAGATCGCGCTATTTCGCGGCCGTTGTCGTGGGAACACCCTCCGTTTCGAGACGAATGTCACCGTACCACGCGGTGAATTTCGATCGAGTATTGTCGCCGTCGCTCATGATTGCAATGCCGATCAGACGCCCGGGAGGTTCGCCAAACGCTTTCTCGTAATCCCTGGCGATATCGCGAGAATACGTCTGCCATCTTCCAAGGCGCTCCTCACCGCGCTCGACAACGAGGGAGCGAATACGACCGGTATAAGGATTGGTGACGATATCGTCCACCGAGAGTTTATCATCGCCCCAGGTGTACATCAGGGTCGCAAACGGTAAGTCGCGACCGCTGACCATACGCGCCAATTCGCGATGAAGTTGATCTTGCATGGTGAGTTTTGCGGGATCGCCATCGAACGCAAGGGCGATACGTACGGGTGCGTCGTCGAATGCCTTCGTGCGAATGTCGGCACTCGCGGGGATGGCATCCGCACGCCAGCGCCACGTCAGCTTGGCGCCTGGGTACACCGGGATGTCGAGCGTCTGTGCGATGCCAGACGCAGATTTGTCGACCGAGGCGCGAATCACCGCGATGCCGTGGCTATCGATCGTTTGTTCGTAATGGGTGGGCCGTTTGTTGCGGGTGACGAGATACGTCTCCCAGTGCGGGGGCAAACCGTCGGGATTCACAGCGGCGGAAAGGGGAGCAATGTCATCGCTTTGTACCGGCGAAGACAATGCCGAGGCATGTTTCGACGAGGGTCCCGGCAACGTACATCCACCAATTCCCCAGATAACCACGGCGGTTACAACCCATGCCGCTCCCGCACGCCATCTTGCATGGCGCTTGCTTCGATCCTGATTGACCACCTGTTTCGCTCCCCGAACTTCCCCGAACCCCGAGGCCAAATGCTAAGCGAGAAATGGATATCGATCCAGGCGGAATTTCCCAGAAAAGCAAAAACCCCTTGCTACACGAGTTAGCAAGGGGTTTTTAAGGGGAGCCTGACGATTACCTACTTTCACACGGGTATCCGCACTATCATCGGCGTGGAGTTGTTTCACGGTCCTGTTCGGGATGGGAAGGGGTGGTTCCAACTCGCTATGGTCATCAGGCATAACTTGTGTGTTCTGCTGAGCGGGGCTCAACAAAACCAATTCGGAAGAAGCGTAGTACTACGTTGGTTGGGTTGTGAGTTGTATCGGCACATTGCACGACACTCACACCAGGAAAACACACTGGTTATAGGATCAAGCCTCACGGGCAATTAGTATCAGTTAGCTTAACGCATTACTGCGCTTCCACACCTGACCTATCAACGTCCTGGTCTTGAACGACCCTTAAGGGGAATCGAGTTCCCAGGGAAGTCTCATCTTAAGGCGAGTTTCCCGCTTAGATGCTTTCAGCGGTTATCTCTTCCGAACATAGCTACCCGGCGATGCCACTGGCGTGACAACCGGTACACCAGAGGTTCGTCCACTCCGGTCCTCTCGTACTAGGAGCAGCCCCCTTCAAACTTCCAACGCCCACGGCAGATAGGGACCAAACTGTCTCACGACGTTTTAAACCCAGCTCACGTACCTCTTTAAATGGCGAACAGCCATACCCTTGGGACCGGCTACAGCCCCAGGATGAGATGAGCCGACATCGAGGTGCCAAACACCGCCGTCGATATGAACTCTTGGGCGGTATCAGCCTGTTATCCCCAGAGTACCTTTTATCCGTTGAGCGATGGCCCTTCCATACAGAACCACCGGATCACTATGACCTGCTTTCGCACCTGCTCGACTTGTCAGTCTCGCAGTTAAGCACGCTTTTGCCATTGCACTATCAGCACGATTTCCGACCGTACCTAGCGTACCTTCGTACTCCTCCGTTACACTTTGGGAGGAGACCGCCCCAGTCAAACTGCCTACCATGCACTGTCCCCGATCCGGATTACGGACCTAGGTTAGAACCTCAAACAAACCAGGGTGGTATTTCAAGGACGGCTCCACAGAAACTAGCGTTCCTGCTTCAAAGCCTCCCACCTATCCTACACAGACCGGTTCAAAGTCCAATGCAAAGCTACAGTAAAGGTTCATGGGGTCTTTCCGTCTAGCCGCGGGTAGATTGCATCATCACAAACACTTCAACTTCGCTGAGTCTCGGGAGGAGACAGTGTGGCCATCGTTACGCCATTCGTGCAGGTCGGAACTTACCCGACAAGGAATTTCGCTACCTTAGGACCGTTATAGTTACGGCCGCCGTTTACCGGGACTTCAATCAAGAGCTTGCACCCCATCATTTAATCTTCCGGCACCGGGCAGGCGTCACACCCTATACGTCCACTTTCGTGTTTGCAGAGTGCTGTGTTTTTATTAAACAGTCGCAGCCACCAGTTTATTGCAACCCTTTCACCCTCCTGGCGCAGGCCAGTCAAGCTACAAGGGCGTACCTTATCCCGAAGTTACGGTACCAATTTGCCGAGTTCCTTCTCCCGAGTTCTCTCAAGCGCCTTAGAATACTCATCTCGCCCACCTGTGTCGGTTTGCGGTACGGTCTCGTATGACTGAAGCTTAGAGGCTTTTCTTGGAACCACTTCCAATTGCTTCGTACCCGAAGGTACTCGCCCCACAGCCTTGAATTACGCGCCCGGATTTGCCTAAGCGCCTTCTCCACTGCAGGGACCGGGACTTCCAACACCCGGACAACCTTCCGCGATCCGTCCCCCCATCGCATCATACGACGGTGCAGGAATATTAACCTGCTTCCCATCAGCTACGCATCTCTGCCTCGCCTTAGGGGCCGACTCACCCTACGCCGATGAACGTTGCGTAGGAAACCTTGGGCTTACGGCGAGGGGGCCTTTCACCCCCTTTATCGCTACTCATGTCAGCATTCGCACTTCTGATACCTCCAGCATCCTTCACAAGACACCTTCACAGGCTTACAGAACGCTCTCCTACCATGCGAGCAAGCTCGCATCCGCAGCTTCGGTATATTGCTTAGCCCCGTTACATCTTCCGCGCAGGACGACTCGATCAGTGAGCTATTACGCTTTCTTTAAAGGGTGGCTGCTTCTAAGCCAACCTCCTGACTGTTTTAGCCTTCCCACTTCGTTTCCCACTTAGCAATATTTAGGGACCTTAGCTGGCGGTCTGGGTTGTTTCCCTCTTGACACCGGACGTTAGCACCCGATGTCTGTCTCCCGTGATTGCACTCTTCGGTATTCGGAGTTTGCTATGGCGAAGTAATCCGCAATGGACCCTTCAACCATGACAGTGCTCTACCCCCGAAGGTGATACACGAGGCACTACCTAAATAGTTTTCGGAGAGAACCAGCTATTTCCAAGTTTGTTTAGCCTTTCACCCCTATCCACAGCTCATCCCCTAATTTTTCAACATTAGTGGGTTCGGTCCTCCAGTACGTGTTACCGCACCTTCAACCTGGCCATGGATAGATCACTTGGTTTCGGGTCTACACCCAGCGACTGAACGCCCTATTCGGACTCGCTTTCGCTACGCCTTCCCTATTCGGTTAAGCTTGCCACTGAATGTAAGTCGCTGACCCATTATACAAAAGGTACGCAGTCACCCCTTGCGAGGCTCCTACTGTTTGTATGCATGCGGTTTCAGGATCTATTTCACTCCCCTCCCGGGGTTCTTTTCGCCTTTCCCTCACGGTACTGGTTCACTATCGGTCGATTACGAGTATTTAGCCTTGGAGGATGGTCCCCCCATCTTCAGACAGGATTTCACGTGTCCCGCCCTACTTTTCTCAAGCTTAGTTCCACACCAGGGTTTTCTCATACGGGGCTATCACCCACTATGGCCGGACTTTCCATTCCGTTTTGATAACACCGGTGCTAAATCTTGAAGGCTGGTCCCATTTCGCTCGCCACTACTTTGGGAATCTCGGTTGATTTCTTTTCCTGCAGCTACTTAGATGTTTCAGTTCGCCGCGTTCGCTTCACTAGACCTATGTATTCAGTCTAGGATGACCCA